>NZ_JAKGBD010000001.1:0-684470 GCF_021532535.1 Pseudoalteromonas sp. DL2-H2.2
TGAGTCAGGCACAACAGGGTCAATAGCACTGTATACAACAAATTTTGATGGGCAGCGTGTTTTAGACACTGACTTGCCTAGCCCCACTTGGGTCATCCCGTGCTCGACACGGGATCTGCTCACCGGCGACACGGTGAGCAACTTGACCTCATAGTCTGAAAACCCGCTTTTTATCTGCGGTAATTAAGTTGTCTTTTGGATGCTTCCCGGCTCGGAGGCCGGGATGACAAGGGGCTCGCAGGGCGGGCGACAGTGGTTAGGAACTCGAGATGGTGCATCGAATTGAGTCAGGCACAACAGGGTCAATAGCACTGTATACAACAAATTTTGATGGGCAGCGTGTTTTAGACACTGACTTGCCTAGCCCCACTTGGGTCATCCCGTGCTCGACACGGGATCTGCTCACCGGCTGCGCGGTGAGCAACTTGATCTTATAGCCTGAACACCCGTTTTTTATCTGCGGTAATTAAGTTGTCTTTTGGATGGTTCCCGGCTCGGAGGCCGGGATGACAAGGGGCTCGGAGGCCGGGATGAAAGGGGCTCGGAGGCCGGGATGGCGTAAGACTCACCGGCTGCAAAGTGCCGTACCGGGAATATCTTCATAAAGTATAATTTCAAAAAATATATTGACCTAAAGTTATATTGAGGTTTTATCTTTGCTTTTCTTTCAGCGCAACATAGTGTTGTGACAACCACAAAGGAGAGGAATATGAACTTAAATCAGGTAACTTTGAGCGTGAATGATATGGACGAAGCGGTTGAGTTTTATCTTAAGCTGGGCTTTACGCAAATTGTGGAAACGCCCCATTATGCGCGTTTTGTGTGCCCGCATGGCGATGCAACCTTCTCGCTGTTATTGTCTGAGGACGAGCTCCTGCATAACACCACCATTTATTTTGAACATGAGGCGCTGGAGCAGTGGATTGCAATGATAGAGTCTCGTGGCATCACTTTGTTACAGGCCCCAACCGACGAGCCTTATTTGTGGCGTGAAGCCATAGTAGCCGACCCATCCGGGAATAAGATCAAGCTATACTGGGCGGGCGAAAATCGCCTTAATCCACCATGGCGAGTTGAAAAGCGCTATGCCGGTGAGTAAAACCGGCCAGCGTATGAGACTTGTATAAAAGTGAAAAATGTTTTCTACTGGCGCTTTAATTTATTGCCGTAAAAGGAAAAACAACCATGATAGATTTCAGATCCGATACCGTAACCAAACCGTGTAAACCCATGCTTCAGGCTATGGTTGAGGCAGAGGTTGGCGATGATGTCTATGGTGACGACCCTACGGTCAATCAGTTGGAACAGTTTGCGGCACAGCGCCATGGGTTTGAGGCGGCAGTGTTTGTCAGCTCAGGCACACAAGCTAACTTACTGGCAATATTGGCCCACTGTGAGCGTGGCGATGAGTACTTGTGCGGACAAAGCGCCCATAACTATCGCTATGAAGCCGGCGGTGCGGCGGTACTGGGTTCGGTTCAACCTCAGCCAGTAGAAAACGAGCCCGATGGCAGCCTGGATCTGCAAAAACTGGCAACCTATATCAAACCCGATGACTTTCACTTTGCCCGCACTAAATTGCTAAGCCTGGAAAACACCATTGGCGGCAAAGTGTTGAGTCTGGATTACCTGGCTCAGGCACGCGCGTTTTGCTGCCAACACAAGCTGCAGCTACATCTTGACGGTGCCCGGGTATATAACGCTGCAGTGGCACTGGAGGTCGACATCCGGGCCATTGCACAGCATTTCGATTCTATGACCATTTGCTTGTCTAAAGGGTTGGGGGCACCGATTGGATCTTTGTTACTGGGTAGCGAAGCGTTAATCAGCAAGGCCCGCAGATTAAGAAAAATGTTGGGGGGTGGTATGCGCCAGGCGGGCATATTGGCAGCGGCAGGCAGGTATGCGCTGGAAAATAACGTCGAACGCTTACGAGAAGATCACGATAATGCCCGTTATCTGGCCGAGCGACTGAACGAACTACCAGGGTTCGATACCTCGGCTTATCCGGTACAGACCAACCTGGTTTATGTTGATGTAGCAAATCAAGTTGATATTCATAAGGTTGCTAAAGACTTGATTGAGCAGGGGATCCAGATCACGCCGGGCTATCAGGGAATGCGTCTGGTAACGCATCTGGGCGTGAGTCGTGCAGATATCGACAGGCTGATCCAGGCGCTGAACAGCCTGTAATGACATGCCCGCTGGTAGATCAACAGTGACAGCATAAAGGTCTGAACCCAACAGTTGATTGTTGGGTTCAGTTTGTCTATCACTTGTTGAGTATTAACCCCTCAAACAAGTAAAGACGATTGCCGTCCACTTGTGTTTTTCCTGCATCCAGATATTTCTGCTCCAGTGTGCCATTGGTAGACCAGGTGGCGAAATCGTCATCGTTGAGTACGCCAAGCCTGGTGTGGTCAATCAGCCACATACCTTCGAGTTTATCATGCGGATAGCTCACTTGTTCAACCAAATCCAGCACCATTGACTTGCTTACAGGTACTATGCCTGCGGTATTTAAAGCGTCCCAGCCTTGTTCCAGTACAACTTCCTCGAGGGTCTTATCTTGGAGCAATAAACCCCGCTCTTCATCCTGTGTCAGTTGTCCTGACGAAGCGACCTCTTCCAGGTTAGTGGCGCCGCTCAGGTCGATTTTATAAATACGTTTCATGGCATCTGGTGTGGTGTTGTAAAAGGCGCCATCGCGCTCAATCACCAGAAACTCAGTCGCAGACAGGGCGACTACCCCTGAGTTAGAGTTTTGGGGTTTTTCCTGTTTATACAAATATTGCCCAACGGCTTTGGTTTCCAAGTTAATTGTTACAATACGAACTATGTCCAAATTTTTAACGGTTTTAGACGGGTTATACAAAGTAGATTGCATAACACCGACCAGGGTTTTCTCATCCGGTGTAATGGCCAGGCCTTCCATGCCGCGGTTTGCACGACGGTTGGCAAACTCAGCGGGCAGGTGTAGTTCGACCCGGTCATCTCCTGTAAATGCATTGATACGTGATAGTTCAACACCATTGGCATCATAATGAACAATATGTGGGCCATATTCATCACTGATCCAAAAAGTACCATCTTTTAAGGCAACCAGACCTTCACCGTCCAGCCCGTAGTCGTCGAGTTTGAGCGGGTTATCCTCGGGATCATAAGGTTGCGTGTTATCAACCAAAATGGGGGCGCCGTTGGCGTCGTATGGGGTTTCGCCGGTTCCTCCGAGTCCTGAGCGATTGGGTAAGCCTGTGATGGGCGTGCCGTCGGGACGTTTGAGCAGAATTTCTTTTAGTTTAACTATCTGGCCATTGTTTTGTAGTTCAAATAAGCCGATACGGGGCGTGTAGTCTGGAGTCGGAAACTTCTTTCCTTTACCGTAATCGCCTGTGTAGGTGGCATTGGGGCCACGATCGGTGAGCGCATAGAATTGCGTATTGTTGGTAGGGTGAGCAACCATGTCAGAGCCATAACCACCATTGCGTACTTCAAAGGTGCTTCCCGCAATATCCCCATTTTGCAGGTCGCTGCGCATGGCTGTATAAGGTAGCACAGCGCCCTGGCTTGTCACAGGCGAAGGCTGGCATACATAATTGGTTTGGTTGACTTCAGGTTCGTTTAGTTTGCCATCACTGTTGCTATCAATACCCGATTGCAGCGCAATGCCACCAAAATAGCAGTGCTCATTGCCCATAGGTAAGGTGAGCTGGTTTAGCAGACTAGTCAGCCCGTTGACACCGTCAGTGCCTTTGCTGCCAGTTTGCCCGGCACTACCGTGATTGCCATCTTTACCATTCGTTCCCGCTTGTCCGTCTTTCCCATTGTCGCCATCACAGGCGGTTAGGGCAAATATCACCGACAATGTCAGCAGACTCTTGGTAGCACATTTCATTGTTTTATCCTTTTAGTTAGTGTGGCCAGAGCTCCGTGGGCTCTGGCAAATTGAGTATGGAAGCAATCAAGGTCAATCTAAACGGGTACAATAACGAAATGATGACAGGGAGATACTTGCCGGCTTATCGATGGATAGACTATTTGGAGTAACAAAAAGCTGCACTTTAACCACCCGCTGTGAGAGTCTGGTGTGGTAAGCACGAATACAACAGGGGAACACAATGAAAACCATCGGATTGATAGGCGGCATGAGCTGGGAGTCAACCTTAAGCTACTACAGTTTGCTGAACGAGGGAGTAAAAGCCGCAATGGGCGGGCTGCACTCGGCAAAAATCGTATTAGTCAGTGTTGATTTTGCTGAAGTTGAAGCGCAGCAACGAGAGGGAGACTGGCAAGGGGCCGCCACACTTTTGGCGCGCGCGGCTCAGTCTGTTGAAGCGGCAGGGGCAGACTTTGTTCTGATCTGTACCAACACGATGCACAAGGTTGCAGAGCAAGTACGCCAGGCGATAGAGATCCCACTTTTGCATATTGCGGATGCAACCGGGCAGGCCCTGGTGCGAGACGGGATCAGCAAGGTGGGACTACTGGGGACACGTTTCACCATGCAAGAGGCTTTCTATCGCACTCGTCTGGCGGACCAGTTTGGCTTGGAAGTGTGTGTACCAGCGGAGTCTTGCCAGCAACGTGTGCATGATGTGATTTATCAGGAACTTTGCCTTGGAAAGGTAACTGACAGCGCGCGGCAGGATTACATACGTATCATCAAAGCGCTGCAGGAGTCGGGGGCTGAGGCGGTTATTCTGGGTTGTACTGAAATCGCCTTACTTATTGGCGACGCCGATGTTGATATTCCCCTTTATGATACCACCGCTATTCATGTACAAAGTGCACTCAATACATCGCTCGAATAGAAAAGTAAGGCTTTGGCGTAACCGCGCGTAATTGCTATTTTAGAGAGAATGAGCAAAGCTAAGTGATTGGATATATAAGGACAGAGGGTTTGGTTATGTCTACTATAGAAAAACAAAAGTTGAGCTTTTACGAGCAAAATGGTTTTGTGCGCTTTGAACAAGCGTTGTCGCAAGAATTGTTACAGCGCCTCAGAGAATTGTCGGTCAGATTAGAAGCATCGGCAAAACAAGAGCTGGCAGATGGTGCGGTGCGCAATCAGTACCACTTGTCGAATGAATCGGGAGAGCCCAGGCTGTTTCGTTACAATGACCTCTTGTTTGACGACCCTGAATTGGTGTTAGATCTGCTCGCCAGCCCCACTATGATGGCAATATGCGAAAGCATGGTGGGCCTTGGCTGTGTGCCTATGCAGCTTGATCTGGTGTACAAATATCAGCACCCTCATCCGCACATTGCCTGGCATCATGGCGCACCACACCCAAGAAACTACCCGTACCTGAATGTGGGCGTGTATCTGGATGATGCTGATCTAGATGATGGCTGTTTAAGGTATATTCCTGACTCCCAGCACAAAATTTTAGATATCTACACGCTATCCAGTGAGCATGGCTGGCAAATTCCCGGTGTTGTTCAGCAAAGCGCCAAGGCGGGCGATATTCTGGTGCAGGATATGATGATACTGCACAGCTCTGAGCCAAAAAGAAGCGAAGGCGTCAGGCGAACGATCTACATCGAATTGCGGCCAATTGAGGGGATAGCTGAAAGTGGCAAGCAAAGCGCGCAATGGGCCGAGCTCAGAAAGCAATGGATGGCGCATGTCATCAAAAGGGCTGACCCTAAAGACGTACCTGCCGATTGGCAGGCTTTTTATGGCGAACCGAAATACGAGCTGGCCACTTTGGTGAACCTGATCGAAGAAAAGTGGGAGCCACCAATCCCTGCTGTCTGGTCACACAGAGACGTTGAGCATCCGGATTACCCGACGCCTGCAGACTTACGCTGAACGGGCACTGTGTCGGTCAGGTAAATAATGTGGGTGGAAAGGGCGAACGTGACCCTTTTTACCCCAAGAAAACTGTTAACATTTCTCTTTGCGAAATTGCATTGCCTTATCGGGTCGCCAGGGCCAGAGCTTTCCTCCTCGTATATCTCAAAAACGCATTTTTAGATGGATTTATATACTCAAACGGCTTTTTTGCTCACTTAATATTCTAACCGATGTGATTTTGATGAATTTTTTATGTTTTATTAAAGATTTCATATTTCAATTGTGTGACAATGTGTGGGCAAAATTAGTTAAGGAGTAATTATGAAGTTAAAACATCTTGCTTGTATTGTTGCAGTTGCAGCAAGTGCTCAAGTCGGCGCATTTACCCAGCTCGGTGGCGGCGGCGTGATGCCCATAGGCCACGAATGGCTCACCAGAACCTCAGCGCTTGAGTTGCTGGCTCAAGACACTAAAGTGGAAGATGTGAACGATCCGCGTCTGAGCTGGGAGCAGGGCCTGGCGAAATCAACAGAGCTGAACATCGCACAAACGGAAGTCGCAAAAATTCTTGCCAATCGTCGCAACGACAACACTTACTACTCAGAATACGATGCGATTTTTGCCGCCATTGTCGGTGAGCGTTGGGTCGATATTGCCGGGTTTAACGTTACCAATGCCAGTATTGACCCGACCGGTCCGAATTGTTTTAACGCAGTGGCTCAGGAGCCAGCCGATCTGCAACAAGATCATTTTATGCGCCGTTATGACGACGTGGGCGGCGCTGGTGGCGTCGATGCGGCTAAGCGCGGACAGGCGCGTTTTATTGATCACTTTGTGAATGCCGCTATGGCAAAAAACAAGCAGATCAAGGTCTGGGATGGCGGTGGTTATGCCAGTGCGGTAGAGGTTGACCATAACTACTTCCTGTTTGGTCGTGCTGTACATTTATTCCAGGATTCATTCAGCCCGGAGCATACCGTGCGCCTGCCCGAAGACAACTACGAAAAAGTGTGGCAGGTAAAAGCCTATCTATGCTCTGAAGGCGCAGAGCAGCACACGCATGCAACCGGCGATGCCATCAGTTATGAAAGTGGCGATGTGATCTGGCACCCAGGTACACGTCGTGACGCCGGTTTGGATGGCTATCGCCCTAGCAATATGAAACCCGTGGCACTGGTGGCGCTGGAAGCCAGTAAAGATCTTTGGGCGGCGTTTATCCGCACTATGGCAATGCCGGTTGAGCAGCGAGAAAGCTATGCACGTACGCAAGCTCAGATGCTGGTCGATGCCTGGTTATCATTTGACGAAACGGCGATGCGTCAGTGGTATGACGATGAAAGTCGTCGTGACCACACCTATGTGCTTGCACCGGGTGAATCAGGCAAAGGTAAACCCCTTGAACAATGTATGGCTGAGCTGAATGTGGGCACAGTGAGTCAACTTGAGCGCGTTGCGCAGTTAGATGAAGAACGTCGTCAGTGTCTTTATAATGTAGAGGCCGTAGAGGGCTATGAAGACGTCAACGATCCGCTGATGGACATGCCATACAATTGGAAATGGAAATCGCCACTTTGGAAAACTGCGCCTGACGGCTGGACGGCTCCCGAGTTACCTGCCGATTCGTCTCAGGCCATGATCCTGAAAAGTGCCGAGACTGGGCTTACAGTGTCGAGCGAGTCCGGGCTTGAAAACAACGCAAAGCTAAAAGCCAGTGACGGACAGCCGGTGGAGTTTTTGAGTGTAACGGGCAAAGATCAGCAAGTGTATTTTCGCAGCCGTCACAACGCAGAGCTATTTCTTGATTACAGCAACTCTTTTAGTGGTGACGTGAAATTAAGTAATTCAGCGAAGGATGCAGGATTTGAGTTAGTCGATCAGGGTGGCGTCTGGAATATCAAAAGCATTCGTTGGGGGCAATACGTCTGGCTGGAAACCAGCACACAGCAGCTACATCTCAACCGCCATGGTGAGGCAAGTAACGACAACGCAAAATGGATGATTGAATATCGTTAGGTTGCCTTAGCCTTAATAGAAATCTTGGACCTTATTCAACAAAACAAAAGGCCTGCTCTTTGGTGGGCCTTTTTTCTCAGGACCTTATCGCCAGGTTATAAGGGTCGTCTTAATTAGTGCTACTGATCCCTGGCCGTGACCATCGTCTCTATTATTGACATTGTTAAAATCACCTTTCCATCATAGTTAATCCAGCGTCATTTGGATGTTTCTTTACACAATCATGTCAGTCTGATTACCAAAAAGCCTAGGTTAAGCTTTTTGACAGTGCGCCAGGTACGGATTGTCGTAGTAATTTATTGATTTTTACTCAATATCTTAATTTGTATTGAGTTTGATGTGCTTTTTTCATCATTATTACCGGCTTGTTTTTTAAGTGTTTTTCCAAATTTTTATTGCTTTTTAATCAAGTGTTTTATGGGTTTTTATTGTTTTATATTTTCGTTATTTTGTTTTTCAGGATTGGTTTTCTATGTTCTTTTAATTTAACTTGAAAGTATAGTTTTGATCGTGTTTAATCTGCTTGTACCTAAAGCAAGGAGTGATTATGACTGGTATAAAATTTATAGATCTTGGTGAGCAAAGAAAAGCTATTTCTGAAGCTGTTACACGTAATGTACTAAATACTATAGAACGTTTAGATTTTATTGGTGGTGAATATGTAAAAGAGCTTGAAAGGTCTCTTTGTGAATTTTCTGGCTCTCAGTTCTCAGCATCATGTGGAAGTGGCACAGATGCTCTGGTAATTTCTTTGATGGCACTAGACCTAAATAAAGGTGATAAAGTTATATGTCCATCTTATACTTTTACAGCAACAGCCGAAGCAATTGTTCTCGCTGGTGGCGTTCCGGTATTTATTGATGTAGATAAAAATGGGTTTAATCTGTGTCCAAGTGCTCTAGAGTCATATTTAAAATTGCATAAAGACGTGAGAGGAGTCATTTCTGTCGATATTTTTGGCAACCCATGTGATTACGATGAGATCAGAAGAATATGCGACGAGTGTGGCATTTTTTATATCTCAGATGCGGCGCAGAGCTTTGGTTCCACATATAAGGACCGATCTTCTGTCACTATCGCTGATGTGTCCACGACGTCTTTTTATCCCGCCAAACCATTAGGCTGCTATGGTGATGGCGGTGCGCTTTTAACAAATGATGAAGTGCTATTGAACAGGATAGTTTCACTTCGTAACCATGGTCAGGGTGAGAGTCGGTATATCTATAACGAAATAGGTGTGTGCTCGAGACTAGACACAATCCAGGCGGGGGTTTTGCTCGCTAAATTATCAATTTTTGCGCAAGAGCTGACTAGAAGAGAGCAGGTTGCCAGGCTTTATCACTCGATGCTGTCTGATAAATTGGTATGTCAGAATATTGCAAATTGGTCACAATCCAGTTGGGCTCAGTTTACAGTACGGCTTAATACCGGGATTAACGATACTGCAAAATTAGTGGCTTGTCGTGATGATATTGTTAGCCGTATTTCTCAAACTGGTATACCAGTTCAAGTGTATTATGGACTAGCTCTACACCTTCAGCCACCGTATATAGATTTCGAAAAAGGTGACTTGAGTAATACCGAGTTTCTATCATCTTCAACATTCAGCCTACCAATGCACCCATATTTAACTGATGAGCAGGTTCGCTATATATGCGAACAAGTAAATGGAGTTTTAAATGATTACTCAATTTGAAGAGAGATATATTAATAACCGACTCAATGTTATTATAATTGGTGTTGGTAATATGGGAGCCAAACACCTAAGCACTGTTGTCAAAGAGTCAGGTTGTAATTTAATTGCAATATATGATGTTGTTGACTTTGATGACCTAAATATTGAGGAAGAATTTCGCAAAATCTATATCAGAGACTTTGACGTTGTCATGGATTACTCTTCAAAAGGGGTTTTTGACTCAGCTATTATTTCCTGCCCTACAAGTTTGCACTATAAATATGCAAAATCGATGCTGGAAAAAAACGTTCATTGCTTGATTGAAAAGCCTGCATGTACAAAGCTTGAAGAAGCAGAGCAACTCATAGAGCTCTCTGTGAAACATCGTTGTAAAATCGCCGTCAGTCATCCAGAGCGATTCAACACCGCATTTATTTCAATATTAAATACGCTCAAGGCACATTCTTGGGATAGTGTCAGAGTGAGCCGTTTAAATCCTTCAAGCATGCGTTTACGTGATAACTCGGTGGTATTTGATTTGATGATACATGACATTGATCTAATAGCAAATCAGCTGGAAATGATGCCAAAAAACGAGTTACAGATCAGTGCAACATCCATTGATGGTACCAGGCCTGACTTTGTTTCTGCGACCTATCAAAGCTTGCAAGGTAGTGAAGTAGAAATCTGCTGTGGCCGCTTGCCTGGTCCACAGGTGCGGCAAATCGAAGCTGAAGGAAAAGATGGTTTCTTACACATTGACTTGTTGCGTCGCAGCTTCGTATTTAAACCAAAGCGCAGTGGCATTGATAATGTAACGGGTGTCAGTGCCAACAATTCATACTCCGATTCTTTGACTCAGCAGTTGAAAGAATTTATCCACTTAATCAATGGCGAAAGCGCCGAGTCTATCACCAGTATTTACGAAGCCAGAAATTCGCTGGCTTTGTGCGATGCAATTGAAAGAAAAGCTTGGTCATCTCTCGCTCCTTCAAACAAGGAGTTTGCATAACATGAAGATTCTTAAATTATCAGAGCATGTATACACAGCCAGTTTTTCTGTATTGCATCCCAGTTACCTTGAAGGGTTCCCGCAACGAGAAAAGTTTTTCTTCGCTGATATCGAGGATCTTGAGATAGGTTGGTTTAAGCACAGCCAGCTCACCGATTTGGCAAGCATTGAGGAAGCAAAGGCTGAACTCAACAGACTGGTCAAGGAAACACAACCGGATTTTATTTTCTTCGACAATCCGATATCGGCATTAATCGTCTCCGATGAGCATTTTGCTAAGTGTATTTTCGACTGTTGTGATTGGTATCTGGAATATTATGAGTGTGAGTTTGGTAAAGACCTAGGCTATGAGCTGATGAAAGAAGCATTACAGCGTGCTATTGGCCATACGCCTTATTGCATCTTTCAAAGCGACACGATAAAAGATTGGTATCTACAACAGGATCATAATGTTAAATCGAGTATCGTATTACCAAATGGCTATGATGATAAGGTGTTTTATCCAGGTGGCTCGTCTATTCAATTTAGCCAGCCTACGGTACTTTTTGCGGGCAAACTAGGAAAGTGGTATCGAGGACTCAATATTGTGGCACAGGCACTGCCTGCCGGCTGGAAGTTACTATTGGTTGGCGACGGCCCTTGCCGGGAGGAGTTTGAGAAGCATTCAAATGTTGAGTGTATTGGCCGGCAAGACCTTGAAATGGTCGGCGAGTATGTTCGGGCCGCTGATGTTTGTGTTATGCCGGTAAATGATTGCTCTCCAATTGCGACCAGTGAATACTTGTCCTGCGGTAAGCCTGTTGTACATATGGGTGATCATATATGCTGGATGATTAAAGATGGAGAAAATGGTTTTGTAGCGCAAAACTCGGTTGAAAGTTGGCATGCAAAATTGCAAGAAGCTATCCAAGCGTCGCCCGAAGTGCGTGAACGCGCTGTGCAATCAGCTAGTTCTTGGCATGAACTGCAAGGAAAAATGAAAACCTGGTTAGGGGGATTGGCATGAACTTAACCAAACAGTTTGCTGATTTGCAGGAAATGTGTTCAGCCAGTGGAAACGCCACAGGGATTGAAGCCTTGGTTATTGGCGGCGGCACATCTGGTATAGCCACGGCCATTAGTCTATTGAAAGCAGGGATCCGTCCTGTAATTATTGAGCAGGCTGGTAGCTTCGGTGGCATCTGGTCGCTGGACAGGCACATGGCTTGTTATAAAGGACTGATACAGAACACGGCACCGAATCTCACGTTATTGGATGCGAGCACCACAGATCGCAAAAACCACTATACCTATCATGAGTATGCGAGTCTTATTGAAGACTTATATAATAAGTACCAATTAGATTCATTGACATTTTTCAATACAAGAGTCAGTCAGTGTAAGCGTTGTGATGATGGCTTTTCGGTTGAAGTTGTAAAAACCGGAAGTGATAAAGGAGAGACCGGTACTGACTCTTTGTCTCTTGATGTCGAGCATGTTATCTATGCCGGAGGCTTGTACCACAAACCTTATGTGCCCGAGTTACCTGGTTTAGACTCATATCGGGGAGAAGTTTACCATTCAAGTGACATTGATGACTTTGAACGATTCTCTGATAAGCATGTGCTGATCGTTGGGTTGGGTAATACAGGCGGTGATTACGCAAATATGGTGTCAGAAGTTGCGGCTTCAACGACTGTCAGTGTCAGAGGAGATACTTGGGTTGTGCCAAAGTCGTTCCAGGGCTTGCCGATCGATGAATATATTCAGACTGTCCGTGCTAAGCACGAAGACTATGCGTCTCAGTTAGTAGATAACTTGTATGGTGAGGCAGTGATCAAAATTGGTGCGCCGCAAACACTAGACTTTACCAAGGCTAGGATTACCGTTAACTCTGACATTATTGGCAAATACCATCGTGGTTTGATCCACATTGTAGATGAAATCATTGATGTGCAAGAAAGCACATTGTGCTTTTCGAATGGTGATAGCCAGTCGTTCGATGCAATTATTTTTTGTACGGGCTATGAGATGTCACTGCCTGTGATCGACGACGTGTCGTTCGATGAGGGGCTGGTTGCCAATATTGCCAGTAAGCAAGTGCGTAACCTTTGGTTCATTGGTTGTCCGGCAGTTTGGGGCGGGTCTCCACCGGTTGCTGAAGCCCAGGGTAGGCTGGTCGCTCATGCAATTGCAAACGAGATAGATATTGAGCAGTTAGAGTCGTTGGTGAGTACCGCACCACACTATGAGCAGGGCGAGCAACTGACCAGCTTGGGCTTTCAAGTGGTAGAGTTTACGGGGTACATAAATTTCGTCGACTATATCTGCAGTGTTGGGGTTTTTAAAGAGCGAGTTTATGGATAGAAATCAAAAGTCGGCAGTATGTTGGATTTTATCTGACTCATTTATTCTTAGCCTTATGTTGCTACTGGGTGGGATCCTGGGCAAGTCAGTGAGTCCATTTCAGGTCGTTTTTTTGGTTAATGCAATGGCGGCGATTGCCGCTATTGCATTGTTTTCAAAAGGGCAATGGGAAAATATCCGGCCAACCAATATGTCTTTGCATGTGTTTCGGGGCGCGCTTGGCGTTAGCTCAACCGTGTGCCTTTTTTATGCTTTGCAGTATCTGAGCCTGGCTGAAGTAACCGCAATCAACTTTTTTGTTCCTCTGATCACATCGGTGTTATCTGTCTATATCTTCAAAGAAAAACCTAAGCACTATGTTTATGGGGCAATTGTTTTAAATCTAGCTGGGGTACTGTTGATGCTTTCACCTAAGTTGCTCAATGAGGTTGGCAATAGTGAAAGCCCCTTAACAGGGTTGGCGTTCTCTTTATGTGCTGTTACAGCCTTAGTGATTTACAACGTGAACCTGAAACGCATTGGCAATGCGGAAAAAGTGATACCTCAAATGGTATTTGGGCCCTTGTACTCAGCATTGCTTTTGCTGCCGGTCATGTATTTTGTCTGGACTCCGCTAGATACGGGGAGCTGGTTATTGATTATGGTTTATGGCGCGCTGCTGATCACCAAACTGGCAGCCAGGTTTTTTGCGTTTAACAAAAGCGACTTATCAAAGTTGATGCCGCTGGAATACGCACAGATCCTGTTTTCAAGTATTTTAGGGTACTTCTTTCTTAATCAAACTCAGTCTGTTTTAGGGCTTGTTGGTATCGCTCTGATTGTACTGTCGAGTGTATCGCACTTGCTGTTTATGCATTTTGAGAATAAACAAATCAATGATTCTTCACTGGGAGGAAGCCAATGATAAAAGTTGTACTGTGGGACTTAGATGGTACTTTGATTGACAGTGAGTCGATGCACTATCAGGCTATTTTAGCGGCGAATGAACGAATTGGGCTTAAACTGGATGACGGCTTTGAGCTGGCTCCCGGTCTGGAAGGGGTGTCAGTATTTTCCGCTTTGTGTGAACAAGCGGGGTTTACCCGGACAGAGCGCTACTCTGAGTGGTATCAATATACCATTGACTATGCATTGCAAAACTTATCTGATTCACCGCATCTCGACCTCAATATTGAGTGGGTCGAGGCGCTTTCAAAGCGAGGTATTCGGCAATGTGTTGTATCAAACTCAGATGCTCAAATTGTCAGTCAGGCTATTCAAGAGTTAAAGATTGATGCGCATATTGAGCAGTTTTTTTCAAGGGATATGGTTCAGCATGGCAAACCGAACCCTGCAATATATCTGCATGCGCTCGACGTGTTAGGAATTTCGCCGGATCAAGCCGTGGCCATAGAGGATAGCTTTTCAGGTGTGACAGCGGCAAAGGCAGCCGGTCTGTTTACCCTGGCTTATAACAATGACGTAGCCAGTGCAGACCTTTATCTTAATGATGCTCAAGTTCAGCGTCAGCAGGTATTTGAAAGCATTTTAAGTTAAAAAACCACGCTCACAAGATCCAGTAAAAGGCGGCTGTCAGACGGCCTTTTACTGGATGCGCTTTAACAACACTCGACCAAATACCTCAAAAATACAAATATGAGTCGCAGTGACACTGAGGGTCATCTTTCAGCTCGTCAATGTGCACATCTACCTTACTTTGCGAACGCGCATCGTAAATTGTCACCATGTTGTGCTGTTTATCTATGCTAAGCACCTCGACAGGATGTTTATGATATTCAACCCATTCGCCGTGTCGGACGTCTTCAATATTCATGATATTTCCCCCATTTGTCAGTAAAACAGTGCAAAGAGTCATCATATTATTGTATCAATGAGTTTAGTGATAAAAACGAAAAAGCCCAAGCATAGTGCCTGGGCTGTATAGTTTTTAAACGAGAAGTTTAAAAACTGTAGCTTACGCTGAGCTTAACACTGCGCGGCATAATGTAACGGCCATTTGGTGCGTCGGCATTACGTGGGTCGCCCTCAGTGATACCCTGCTCATCGGTCAGGTTATCTACCGATACCATGAGTTTTACCTGCTCCGTTGGTTCCAGCGTAAAGCCCAGATCGAACTTCTCGTAGCCATCCAGTACCACAGTGTTTTCGTTGTTACCAAAGCGGTCGTCCACAGCTGAGATAGTTCCGTAAACAGTGGCAAACATATCACCCAGCTCAAATTCGTAGCTTGGCGTTACGCGCAGCTGCCAGCCAGGCTGACGCTGGGCTTCGTTGCCAACATTGTTCGGACTTTCAGTGATTTCGGTTTTCTGCCAGGTGGCATTCATGTTGACACTAAAACCAGAGCTGTGGTTGAAGTTATAATCGACTTCAATACCCATGGCTTCGTTGGTCAGGATCTCAGCGGGATCACCTGGTTTGCGCACAAACGTGTCGCCTTGTACTTCATTGGCGAATAAGGTCGCGAATACATCGCTGCTTTCGCCCATATATTTATAGCCAATCTCGGCTTGAGTGACTTCTTTGATCAGACGCTCGCCACCCTGATAGGCACCGTAGTTGTCGCGAAAATCGTCGAAGTAAGGCATTTTGTAGCCTTTGTTCATACGCGCGAACACACCGCTTTGGTCATCCAGTTTGAAGTCACCGCCCAGGGTCCAGGAGGTTTTACGCTCATCATAAGTAACAAACTTATCTATGGTGCCGTCCAGCCCTTCATCAACCGAGTAGTCTACTTCGTGCTTTTCGCTGCGCAGGCCTAAGTCCAGCGTGAGCGCGTCGGTAGCCTGATAGCTATGGGTGGTGTAAAACGCCACTGTGGTTGCGTCACCCGTGCTGTTAATGTCGTAATTAAAACCACAACCGTCTGCGCTGCTGTTACATTCAATGCCAGTGAGTGCTTCGCCGCCTGCGGTAAGTACGTGATAAGCAGAGTTGCCCAGGCTCCACCAGTCTTTTGCTGAAGTGGTTGCCGTGTAAATACCAAAGGCGCTGTTCACTGATGAGAACGCTTTGCTGATGGCTAAATCATTAGTGAATGCCTCAATGTCTTTAAGTACAACCCAGCGGCCATAGTTTTGTACCCAGGTATCGCCGTCGTACACAGTGCCAGTCACAGCACCTGTTGCGCTGCTACCGTCATCGGCCACGCTGGCGAGCTTTGTTGCTGCACCGTCAGGCACCAGGCCGTAGGTGTTTGCGTCGCCGTTTGTCAGGCTAAAGCGGTCAATCAGTTGCCAGCCATTGGCCAGCTCAAGTTTCAGACTACCACCCGAAACATGGCCCTTCCAGCCGCGACCTTCACCCAGGTCAATCTCCATGTCCTGACCGGCAACATGAATGACGGCCTGGCGGTTCAGAGTGCCCAGCTGGGTAAAGCCGGCATCTACGCCCTCAACATTGAGCGGAGTTGGCAAGTACCAGGCGCCGGTGTCGTCGGTTTGACGGGTGTAGACATTGAACTCGCCATTGTCGAATTCTTTAGTCAGGTTAATGGTGAACTGATGGCCTTTTTCTGAGGTAAAACCCGCATCACGGATCCCCGAAGAGCGTTTTGCATAGCCACCAATCATGTAGTAGAGATCATCGCTGAGTTCACCACTGAGTACGCCGTCAATACGCTGTAAGCCGTAGTCAGAGGTGGTGTATTTTACTGTGCCTTCGGTATCTTCTGAGCCACGCTTGAGGTGGAAGTTGGTTGTCAGGCCAGGCTGGCCGTTTGAAACAACCGGGTTTGGTCCGCCACGCAGGCCTTCCATGCGCGCTATGGTTTCATCAAGTCGGAAAATAGACGAGTTTTCCAGGAAGGACAAAGTCGGGGCCGGGTAGATAGGTGAACCTTGCAGGCTGACGGTCAAAAATGGGGCATCACCACCGCCGGGAAAGCCGCGTACAAATACATTAGCGCCAGACTCACCGCCTGAGCTCTCAACCCAGATCCCAGGGACTGATTTAAGCAGATCCGCCGTGCTTTTTGGCGCCAGGCGCTCAATTTGTACGGCATCGACGTTCGTGACTGCAAAACTGGCGTCCAGCTTACGAATACCGGCACCACCGGGAGTACCAGATACAATGATGGTTTCGACTTTTTTGTCTTGCTTTGTGGCTTGTTGCTGCGCCTGTGCAGCGCCCGATACGGTTATGGCTGTTGCCACCGCGGATGCGATTAAAGAGTATTTGTTGCCTAGGTTCACAGGAACTGCCCCCTTGGTTGTCATATGTGTTGTCAGTGTCTGCACAGCTTTGGCTGTGCTCATTGCTATTGTTATGCGCCGCCGGTTTAGGCTCAGTTGGGCGTGTTAAAACACAAAAGAGCAAAGGTTGCACGCGGCGTCATTTTAAAATAGAACTTTATGCAAACGTTTGCAATAGGGTGTTTGCAACTTTTTTGACATGCTTTGGCAAACTAGACACTGGACCGATGAGTGCTTAAATGCGTTCAGAAAAGGTAAGACAGGTGAGTAAACGCTGCGCTATAATGCTGTGTACAGGCATTAATACTGTCTTTAAAATTAATATATTCAATTTGTTACAATAGTTCTTTGGTGGTGCGGTAAAGATGCAGTCAAAAAAAATGAAACTCGCGGACTTGGCAAAATTGGCAGGCGTGTCGACGTCTACCGCATCAAGGGCATTGAATAACAATCCGCTGATCAAAGAAGAAACCCGCAATAAGTTGCAGGCACTGGCGAAAAAGCACAACTTTAGCCTTAATGCTGCGGCCAGCCGTCTCAGGTTACAAAAAACCAATGTTATTGCGGTGCTGATCAACTTCGACGCCGAGACGGAGCAATCAATTGATGACCCGTTCTTACTTAAAGTGGTGAGTGACATTAACCTGGCGGTGAACCGACAGGGCTATGAGCTGCTGCTGTCCAATTCTTATATGGCTGGTGATGACTGGCACGGATACTTTATTGATGGCCGCCGTGCTGATGGGGTAATTGTGGTCGGTCAGGGTAAACAGCAGGCTCGTATTGAGCGTTCGGCCAGTGCTGGTACGCCTTTGGTGGTATGGGGCGACCCTAAAACCGAAGGGGATTATCCCATTGTTGGTAGCGATAACTACCAGGCTGGTTGTATGGCCACTCAGCATTTGCTGGACCAGGGCGCACGTCGACTGTTGTTTATGGGCGACCCGGCGCACGCCGAGCTGGCTGAGCGTTATCGTGGTTTTTGCGATCAGGTAGATAAAACGCCTGATGCAACGGCCTCGCTACTGAAAATCGACATAACCAGCCAGGCCGCATACGAGGTTATTAACCAGACGCTGCTGAGTGAGGGCCTGAGCTTTGATGGCATTTTTGCCTGCAGTGATATGGTTGCCCTGGGCGCGATGAAAGCACTCAAAGAGCGTTACGTCAGCATTCCCAATGATGTGCGCATTGTTGGTTTTGATGATATTGCAATGGCGGATATCAGTTCGCCGTCGCTGACTACTATCAAACAAAATACCCGCCTGGCCGGGCAAGTACTGGTCGACAAGTTACTGGCGCAGTTACAGGGCGATAAGCCACAGCCTACACAGCTGGATGTGGAACTGATCAAGCGCCAGTCGAGCTAAGCTGCACAGAGTGATCAACACCACAAAGACAATATGTGCCTTCTTCTTGTTGCATCTGAGTCTGTAAACAATTCGTGCAAATTTTCAATTTTAGAATTGCAAACGATTGCAAAAGTAAATTGTCGCGGCTAGACTGACTGTTATTGAATGGTTACAGAGTACCCTTATGAAGCACACCAGAGTCGTGCTGGCCATGGCGGCCTGCTACTTTTTGTTTGCGATTTTGCTCAACAGTGTCGGCACTGTGATATTGCAGGCGATCAACACCTTTGACGTGTCAAAAGCTCAGGCTGCCAGCCTGGAAGGCTTTAAAGACATACCGATTGCCATTGTGTCTTTCCTTGTTGCCTCGTTTATTCCGCGTATCGGTTATCGGTTAGCGCTGCTTGGCGCGCTATTTTTGGTCGCCTTCATGTGTTTGCTCACACCTGTGCTGGGCGCTTTCTGGGCATTAAAAGCCTTGTTTGCCAGTGTTGGCTGTGCCTTTGCCATCGTCAAGGTGACAGTGTACGCGCTGATAGGGCAAGTCACAGAAGATGCAAAGGGACATTCGAGCTTGCTCAACACCATTGAAGGCTTGTTTATGGTTGGGGTGCTCAGCGGCTACTGGATCTTTGCGGCGTTTATCGGTGAGCAGGCCGACTCTTTGTCCTGGCTGAATGTTTACTACCTGCTTGGGGCGCTGACGCTGGTTACTGCCTTATTGGTGATCAGTGCTCCTATGAAAAAGCCGCAACACAGTAAAGAGCTGCCGCTGAAAGACGAGTTTGTTGGCATGCTGAAGCTGGCCTATCAACCTCTGGTGCTGGTGTTTATCTTATCGGCCTTTTTATACGTGCTGATTGAGCAGGGGGTCGGGACCTGGCTGCCGACATTCAACAACCAGGTTTTGAATTTGCCGGTGGATATTGCAGTTCAGCTAACCAGTATTTTTGCTGCCAGTCTGGCGGTGGGTCGCCTGCTGGCAGGCCAGTTACTCAAGCGTGTTCACTGGTATAGCCTACTGAATGTATGTCTGGTTGGTATGGCGGCCCTGGTACTGCTGACCTTACCCATGACAGAAAACCTTGAACCACGTGCGGTGAATAGCCTGTTTGACGCGCCGCTTGCTGCCTACCTGATGCCTTTGGTTGGCCTGCTGATGGCGCCCATTTACCCGGTGATTAACTCAGTGATGCTCAGCAGCCTGGCCGAGCGCCTGCATGCCCCAATGACTGGCCTGATTGTGGTTTTCTCAGCCCTGGGCGGCACCACAGGTTCGCTGATCACCGGGTTTGTATTCGAATACATTGGCGGCCAGCAGGCGTTTTATCTGTCTCTGATCCCCATGTTCGGCATTGCCATTACGTTATTTTTGTTTAAGCGACGCGCTCAGGCACAGGCCAGCGCTTGCGCACTCTAGGAGTTCTCGATGCAGTTTGAACAGTCAAACTTGTTTAAAGCGGTGCAAATGCAGGCCATTTTTTCCGATAGCAAACACTTTGCCGATGCCATTCCAAAAGTCAGCTGGGAGCAGGCCTGCGCGCAGTACGAGCGCGAGATGCCCGAAGATCTGGCGGCTTTTGTTGCACAGCACTTTGAGTTTGCGCCGCAACCTGAACTGGCGGCGCTGAATGCGACGTCGGTGAAAGATTACATCAGCCAGTTATGGTCGCGTCTTGAGCGCGCGCCACAGGCTGGCAATGCCTCGTCACTGCTGGATTTACCAGCGAGCTATACGGTCCCCGGCGGTCGCTTTAATGAGATTTACTACTGGGACAGTTATTTTACCGCGCTGGGGTTGTTGGATGCCGGTCGTACCGAGCAAGTGTCGAATATGCTCGATAATTTTGTCAGCCTGATAGCGCGCATTGGTCATGTACCCAATGGCAATCGCAGTTATTATACCAGTCGCTCGCAGCCGCCGGTGACAGCGTTAATGGTGTCTTTGCTGTGGCAAACGCATTATCAGGATCAAACCTGGCTGCAAAAAGTAACCGAAGCGTTACAAACTGAGCATGCTTTTTGGATGGCAGACAGTGACAAACTGGGCGGCGAGCTGAGCGAAAGCAGGCGGGTAGTGCGCATGCCCTGCGGCGGTGTGATGAACCGCTTTTGGGATGACAGCGCGCAGCCACGACCTGAATCTTATAAAGAGGACATTGAAGCTGCGGATTTACTGGAGCGGGAGCATCGTGCTGCGTTTTATCGTAACATTCGCGCGGCCTGTGAGTCGGGCTGGGATTTCAGCAGCCGCTGGCTGGATGACCCTGCGCAACTGTGCAGTATCAATACGGTGCAACGTATCCCAATCGACCTCAATGCGTTGTTACATCAGCTGGAGTGGCAGCTCAGCGAGTGTTATGCCGCGCTCGGTCAGGCGCAGCAAAGCGCCCATTTCCTGCAACTGGCTCAGCAGCGAAAGCGCCTTATCCAGGCTTATTTGTGGGATAAAGAGCAGGGCTGGTTTATGGACTATCATACCGCATTGCAAACGCGTAGCCAGGTGATGTCGCTGGCCGGGGTTGTGCCCATGTTCTTGGGCCTGGCCAGCCAACTGCAAGCTGAAGCCATGGCGCTGCGACTGGAGCAAGACTTTCTAAAGGCGGGCGGGCTTGTGACCACGCTGACCGAGACGGATCAACAATGGGATAGCCCAAATGGCTGGGCACCACTGCAATGGTTTGCGGTCAAAGGGCTGCTGAACTACGGCTATCGACAGCTTGCAACCAGTGTTGCCAGACGTTGGCTGGCGATGCTGGAGCGCGATTTTGAGCAGCACGGTTGTTTGCTTGAAAAGTACAATGTAGTTGCGCCCGGTGTGCGCGCTGGCGGCGGTGAGTATCTGGTGCAGCAAGGCTTTGGCTGGACCAATGGTGTATCCAGTCGCTTTTATCAGCTGCTGGAAGGTAGTACCAATTTCACTTAATACCTGCTCAATTTGACGGAGCAAATATGACGCTAACTGTGTTAAAAATTTCTCATTTAGAACAACTAAATAACAAAATTTTTGCCTGGTTATCGAACATATTTTCTCGCCTCAAAGTAGAACACTTAATTAAGCAAATTGGTATTAAAGATCGCGGTCATGTCACGCCGGTGGCATGACCGACTTATCAATCCATGAATACAACTCTAAAAAGGATGGCACCTAATACAATAAAAAACAGCACCAATTCGAGTTTATAGACAACCGACTTGGCTTCCCGCTCTGCCTTGTTTTTGGCTATCTCCTTCTTTATATTGGTTTCCTCAGGGTGTTTTTTTTCATAGGCCTGATTGGCTTTTTGGGCAAATTGCCTGCGCTTGTCTGGGCTGAGCGCCTTATTTAGTGCTGAGCCATGATCAGAAACATGGCCTTTGGCTGAACGTCTTGGTGGACTGGGCATAAGAACCTCCTGAACAGACACCTTAAACCAAGTATAGCGCCTGATCAAAAGACTGGCAGCTGACTGCGCTGCCAGGGGAAATAAGAGACGCTGCCAGATGAACCAGTTCACGGCAGGCAGGTCAAAAGGTATACGGTTGAGTGATATTTGTACATTACAGCCGATTACACGAAAGACGGGAGGTGTTTCAGATGGCGCAATTTGCAACACATCTGTTAGTTAGCCTAGGTTTGCTGACGGTGTTTAGTTTGAGCGGTTGTGATACCGCGCATGAGAAGAACGACACTCAACTCATAAACCTTGGGCACAGTGCTGTAGCGGGTCAGTTTTCGGCTGATGGCCGTTATGTTGTGCTGCACAACCCGGGCGATAAGCTCGCCGTTTTCGATGTTGCCACAGCCGACCTGATATTTACCAAGGCCGACCCAATCACACAGTCGCGCAATACCAAAGGCAAAATCCTGGCGTTTAGTCTGAGTGAAGACAACAGGCAGCTGGCGATTGGTTATCGCACATCGGTTGAAGTGTGGGATATCGAGCAGGGTAAGCAATTGGGGACTGTTTCCGTACATCCCACCTCTGAGCTTGCCAAAATATCGACATTGCGCTTATACAACCGGCCATATTTATTATTGGTTGGCTTAAACGATGGCACCATTAACTTGCTTGACCTGAATAATCAGTTAGTTAAAAAAGCAAAGGCCCACGACAGTACAGTCATGCATATCGCGATGAGCGCCCAAGGTCAGAATGTGATCAGCGCAGCGCACGACGGTCAAATACTGTTGTACGATGCGCACACCCTGACGACCAAACGGCGGTTTACATTCGACAGGCGCATTACCAGTGTGGCTCAAAGCCCCGATGAAGCCAGTATGTTTGCATCCGACGCACTGAATGAGCAGCGTATTTTTTCAGTTTATTCAGACGCTGACTATGATGTGACTCTGCGTTACCCGGAGCGTTTCAGGTGGTTTAGAGCCGCTGCCTTTAGTGCTGATCAACGCTATCTGGCCACGGGCTCATCCAAAGCCTGGTGGACGTTATGGGATGCACAAAATGGTCAGGAAATTGGCGCTTTTTATATCAAGGCCCTGAGTCGCGATGCCACCATTATGGATATGTATACCGATTCGCAAGGTCAGCTACTAACGCTGAGCAGTGACGGGTTTATAGAGTTTTGGCAGATCAGCACCTTACTAAATCAGCAATAAAGGCTGGTGTGGTTTTTGCTGCGACTAGCCAGGTCGCGTGTTATTGAGATGTAATAGAAGCCGACGCCACAATTGGATAACCTCCTGGCTGGGCGAACACAGAGGTGTACTTTTACTCTCAGTGAATACACGTATAATGGCGGTTTTAGTGGTGTCATGAGTAGAGTTATGTGGTTTAGGGGATGGCTGGTCCTGTTGTTTGTAATGATATTGGGTGCTTGTAATGACGAGATCCAGCTCAGTAAGGGCAACATCGGCAGGCTGAATGACAGTGGTATTGTGATGGGCCATTTTTCAAAAGATGGCACTAAGCTTGTCACCTTTGATAATCAAAAACAAATCCAGGTCTGGAATGTCGCTGATCAACAAGTTGAATTTACCGTGCCCCAGGACAAGACCCCCGAATTTGTACGAGATATCGCGCTGTCCGAAGACTTGCAGATGTTGGTGATTGCCAGCGAAACAGAGCTGGCGTTTTGGTCACTGAGTAAAGGTAAGCTGATGACGAAAGTCGCATTTGGCGGCGTTACACCGGGCGCGGTGATCACGGCCATGGCCATTTCCCCGAAAAATGACAAAGCCATTGTTGCCATGGCAGATGGCACAATTAACATGGCCGATTTGCATACTCAGATTAATAACCGTTTTGCGCCACATTCGCGGCCTGTTCAGCATGTCTTTTGGGATGACAAAGGCGAGCTGTTTGTTACCGGTGCGCAGGACGGCAAACTGGCATTGTGGAAATTTGGCTCAGCTGAGCCTATTTTTATGAAAGAGTTTGATCATCGGGTGACCAGTGTGGCTGTACGCGACGATTTTTCAGCCTTATTTGCCTCGGATGCGTTGAACGAACAGGTGGTGACATCACTGACCGACGGACAGAGCATAAGCGAGTTGCAGTATATGTCGCGTTTTAAAGTGTTTCGCAAAGCCTTGTTTATAAAAGGTAGTGAGTTGCTTGCAACGTCTTCATCTAAATCGCATTTAAGTATCTGGAATACGCAAAATGGTGAAGAGCTGGGTACTTGGCAAATCAGTTTTGTTCACGATGGCGCAACCATTGTGGACATGTATGCAGCGGACAGACATACGCTTCTGACCTTAAGTAGTGATGGTATTTTGGAGGCGTGGACACTCAACGCACTGGCTCAACGCTAAAGAAGGTGAGGGCATGATTAGATGGATTTTGGTTTGCTTATTGATTGTCGGCGCTAGCATGGCAAGCGCGGCGGCGACCACAGACAACACAGCGGGTAAAGACGCGCAGAGGTATTTGCTCAGTGCTGCACCCGAGCAACAAACAAGTGAGCTGGCCGAGGCTGAAGTTACATCGCTTACCGGGTCAGAGTTTAGTGCGCTCAACCTGATTGCTCTGTGCTTTGTGGCTTACCTGGTGTGGACACTTGGCCGTTATCTGTTGGTGCGTAAACGCGATGTCGATAAAGCCGAAGCTGACAGGCTTAAATGGCAGGTGTATCAGAGCCTAGCCACGTCGCTGGATGCGAAAAATTACACCATTATTAGCCGGCATTTATACCCCAATCAGCTTGACGCGCTGTCAGTGGATTGTGTGGTGTTGTCGCCGTTCGGGGTGTTTGTTGTCGTGGTAGCTGAACAAAGCGGCTTGATAGCCATTGAAACGGATAGCCAGGTCTGGCCCTGTCGGCATAAAAATAAAACCCATTATCTGGCAAACCCTCTGACAGCCGCGGCGCAACGTGCTGCAACGCTGGCTGGTATTTTAAATACGCCATTTGGGGTGCGCTGGATTGTGGTGTTCCCCGATGATGCCGAGTTTAGCCCAACCCGGCCACCCGATTGCTGTAAAGTAAGCGAAGTGTCTTTGGATATTCTCAGGTATACCCGATGTCAGTTTAGCCATGAGCAGGTGCGAATATTTGAGCAGGGTGTTTTAAGTTATGGAGAGCACAATAAACGACTAAGCGCCTGATTTGTTGGTTACAGCTGACATTTTTGATGCGCAGTCGTTGAAATCAGGGTACAATTGCGACTCTTTATCATTTCCCCAGCTGTATTTTATAAGGCATTAAACTGCTCGAATGACCGATCTGACAACACACCAAGCGTCTCGTAATCGACTTCTAATCGCACTTGCACTCACCTGTACCTTTATGATCATTCAGGTAGTTGGTGCGTATTACGCGAACTCGCTGGCGGTTCTGGCCGATGCCGGACATTTATTTGTACACAACAGCTCTTTGCTCATTGCCTTGATAGCTTCGGCAGTTGCAATCAAGTTAGCGAAAACCTATAACGACGGATACAAAAAAGCCGAGTATACCGGCGGGCTGTTCAATGGATTACTGTATTTATCTATCGCCGCCATCATTTTGCTTGAAGGTGGCGAGCGGCTTGGGCATCACGGCGATGGTCATGACCTCAATGTGAACGCCTTTGCAATGTCCAGCATTGCGGCCGTTGGGTTCTTGTTTCACGGGGCGTCGGCCTGGGTGTTGTATAAAGGGCGTAAAGACAGCATTAATGTGTACGCTGTTTTTCTGCATTCCTTTTTTGACTTACTTTCTACCATTTCTACCTTTGTGGCAGGCGTACTGATCCACCTTACCAACTGGGAAGTTATCGATATTATATCGAGCATGCTGATTTCCGTGTTTGTTTTGTTCACGGGTATTAAGGTTATTTATACCTGTATTAAGGGCTTGACAGAAAAGTCGCAGTTGTTGCCAGCGGTCGATAAGCTGGAGCGATTGATCCTCTCGACGGAGCATGTTGAGAGTGTGCATAATGTTACGGTGACTAATCTGGACAATCAGTTAACGGTGGGTGCGCACATAGTGCTTAAACACCATTGCACGATTGAAATGCATGATGAGGCATGTCGCCTGGAGGTTGAGCGCGCTTTGATGAAGAACTATGCGGTCAAACAATGTGTATTACAGATAGAAAGCCACGATTGTCCTGATCACTAAACTTGGCAAAACTCAGTTTTTCCTTTACTTTTTAACAGTATTAATAAAATAAAAATCACCAGTCAGTGAGACTCAGGCAACATAGGTTTGTGTGGTGCGGGTAAACGCCTGCATCGCTGGCTGGCGCACCAGAACGTAACCGTATGCCTGCTGCGTTCGATTTCTGTGGGTGTTGGAAACAAGAGGAGCCTGAGTATTGTTCGGGAAAATAATAGCATTACCTAAGGTAGCAATTGCGGTTGTGCTGGGGTTATTAGGCGGTTTTGCTAACCTGCTGCCATTATGGTTCCTGGATAGTTCCGAATTTCTGCTGGGGCAGCTGTTTGTTATCCTGGCGCTGATGTCGCTGGGGTGGCGCTATGCCTTGCTGTGTGTTGCCATAGGCGCAGCCTTCATATTTTACCGCTGGGGCCATTGCTGGCCCTCGATGGTGTTTTTGTTAGAAATAGCCTGGTTGCAGATATTTTGTGTCAGGCCCAATAAGCCTTTGTTTATGAGGGGGCTGGCGTTTTGGATACTGTTCGGGATCCCGCTACTCTTCCTGTTTGGTAAGTTTGCGCTGGATCTCAATCTGCTGGTGATAATGACGGCTCTGGCCAAATACTTCATCAATGCCGCCATTTGTCTGGTCATTGTTGACCTGCTGTCGCTGTTCTTGTTTAAACAGCTGTGGCAGGCCAAACCGCTCTATCGCATCCTCAATTACATGATCAGTCACCTCATTATTCTGGTGGTGCTGGTGACAACCATTATGCTGACTAACAGCCACTACGAACGAATTGAGTTTGAGGTGCGGGCACAGCTAAGTGATGTGGCCAACACAACCGCACAGCGCATAGATGGCTTTTTAGGTAATCATCGCCGGGCGCTGGCGGATGCGGCCCACAATATTGAAGCCGGACTGGACCCTCGGCAGACGATCACCCGCCTGGTTGAATCATACCCGAATATCCGCACCGCGATTACTGCAGATGCAAGCGGTCTGGTCAGCCACTTTTATCCCGATACATTGAGGACCAGTTTAGCGGGCGAAGTGCCGGCCGTATCCGATCGTCAGTATTTTATCCAGGCACCTTATTATCCTAATGGCTTTGTGTCGGGTATTTTCAGAGGCAGAGGGTTTGGTGATGACTCGATTGTGGCCATTTCAGCACCGATTTACAACACCGGGGACTTTGCCGGTATTGTTGAAGGGTCGGTATTTTTTAATACATTTGAGCAGTTTATTCCCCGCGTCTTATCGCATATGGGGCACCTGATGATCCTCGATAGCGACAATAAAGTGGTCTTTAGCTCACTGAAGTCTGACTTTAATACCCTGGATGCATTGGATAATGACACACTGAATGCGCTGACAAACGACAATCAGAATTTGTATATCGGCAAAACAGAAGAAGTGTTTTACCGGCGTAGTGTGCGCTCAGAGGAGTTTAGCTGGCAGGTTATCAGTTTGATTGAGCGTAAGTACGTGAATATGGCGGTTGCCTCTGCCTGGGGACAGTCTTTTTTCCTCGCCTTATTCATTATTGCTCTGAGCAGTGTACTGGTTAGCAAGCTGACCCGCATGCTGATCAATCCCATGCATGATTTGAGCACCCGACTGAATGGTTTCGACCCCGCCAGTCGTAATGACGATTTGTCACCTCGCGAGGAAGCCACGTTTCTTGAAGTGATCACGCTGCAACAGCAGTTCACTCAGCTGGCATTTAAGCTGTCCATGAGTTTTAAAAAGTTGCAAAAGGCGAATCAGGAAAACCAGTCCCTTAACGCCCAGCTGAAGAATTTTAATGCTCAGTTAGAAACGCAAGTGCAGGAGAAAACGGAAGAGCTGATTGACGCGCTGGACAGGGCCAACAAAGCCAGCTCGGCAAAGAGTTTGTTTTTGGCCAATATGAGCCATGAAATTCGCACTCCACTCAACGGCATTATTGGTATGACCGCAGATATGCAGCGTCAAACCCATGACTCGTCAGTTGCTGAGTCGTTGCAGGTAATCTACCAGTCGGCGCATAATCTGTTGTTGATCCTCAATGATATTCTCGATTACTCGAAAATAGAGGCGGGCGCACTGGAGCTAGACCGGCACGATGTTGAGTGCCGTAAAATGTTACGTTTGTTGACTACCTCGTTTTGTAAAACCGGCGTCAAAGCCGGGGTGACATTCAGTTATGAGGTGAGTGATGCGGTGCCAAGCTATCTCAAACTGGATGAACTTAGAGCCACGCAAATCATCAACAACCTGCTGAGTAATGCCGGCAAGTTTACCGAACAGGGCAGCATTAAGCTGACTGCCAGTTATGTTGATGAAGCCCTGCACATTGCCATAGCAGATACTGGCGTTGGTATTGCGAAGGAGAAGCAAAAGCTGTTGTTTGGTGAGTTTATACAGGCAGATGTATCGACAACCCGTAAATACGGCGGCACCGGACTTGGGTTGACTATCTGTAAGCGCCTGGCAGAAGCCATGGGCGGCTCCATTCATCTGGACAGTGCCTGGGGTAAAGGCAGCACTTTCACTGTGGTCATTCCAGCCCCGGTGGGTGAGGCACAGATTGATGAAAAGCAGCAGATCAGCGCACCAGACTTGCGCGGTGTGAACGTACTGCTGGTTGAAGACAATCCAATCAACCAAATTGTAGCAGCCAAACTGATGGAACATACCGGATGCAGTCTTACCAAAGCCAATGATGGCCTGGATGCGCTGGCGATTTTGGAAGGGGCCGGATTCCCATTGATCCTGATGGATTGTCAGATGCCAAATATGGATGGCTTTGATTGTACGCGCCGGATCAGGCAAAACCCCAATTTATACGGCGCGCCGCATATTGTTGCTATTACAGCCAACGCCTTTAACGAGGATAAAGTGAAGTGTCTGCAAGTGGGGATGGATGATTTTGTTTCCAAACCCATAGAGCCGGATGCGCTCTACCAGTGTCTGAACCGATGGCAAAATCGTTAGCCGACTTCGGCGACATCCGGCGGGTATTGTTCAAGCAGCCCGCTTGCGCTTAAGGGCTTGGAAAAATAATACCCCTGCATATACTCACAGCCCAAATCCCGAAGGAAGCTTACTTGCTGTGCGGTTTCTACGCCTTCGGCGATACACGCCATATGGAGGTTTTGTGCCAGCATATAAATGGTCTTCACGATTGAGCGGTTATGCGGATGGGTTTCTAAAGTACGAATAAAGCTCTGGTCGATTTTGATAATATCGATGGGGAACTGGCTCAGGTAAGTGAGCGACGAATATCCGGTGCCAAAATCGTCTAGCAGCAGGGTAAAGCCAAATTTCTTGAGCTCGGCCAGAGTTCTTCCGGCTTTGTGCCTGTCTGCCAGAAAACTGTTTTCGGTGATCTCTAGCTTGAGCTGGTGATTACTCAGCCCAAACTCTGCCACAATGGTGTTTAATGAAGTGGCAAGGTTGTCGTGCATAATGTGCTGTGGGGAGAGGTTCAGCGACAAATAAAACGATGCCTGCTGGCGGAAAAACGGTGCCAGCTCCTCAAGTGCATGACGCAGTGCTTGTGTCGTCATTTGTTCAATTAAGCCAACTTCCTCTGCGATAGGAATGAATTCAGCCGGTGATATTGCGGTTGACCCCAGTTGCCAGCGCATCAGCAGCTCAACGCCAGTGAGCGTATGATTTGTGGTATTCACAATCGGTTGATAGTGATTGTAGAACTGATTATCTGCAACCGCTTCTTTGAGTGCCGTTTCGAGACTGAGTTTTCTGCTCAGGTGTGCGTTCATCTCACTGGTAAAGAACTTGAAGCTGTTTCTGCCGCTTTGCTTTGCGCTTAGCATAGCGATATCGGCGTTGCGTAAGAGTGCTTCGGCCGTTTGTGCGTCAAAAGGATAAATGGCCACCCCAACGCTCGCCGAAATACTCATCGAAATACCATCCACTTCGTATTTAGCGCACAGAGTATCGATCATGTGCTGCACCAGCTCGGTGACTTGGGCGATGTCTGCAAAGGTTTTTACCAGCACAATAAATTCATCACCACTTTGTCGGCCCAAAATGCAGTGCTCACTGAGCACACTGCTGATCCGCTGGGTCACGGCGATCAGCAGCTGGTCGCCTGCATAGTGGCCGTAAGCATCATTGATGGGTTTAAATTTATCGAGATCGATAAATAACAATGCGCACCCCGCGTTATGCTTTGATGCGTTATAAATTGCGAATTCAATGTGCTGAAGCATCAGGTTGCGGTTGGGTAAGTCGGTCAGAGCATCGAAGTTGGCGAGGTAACGCAGCTCACTTTGTGCCTGTTTTTGTTGCGACAGATCCGAGCCGACAATCACCAGAAACTCGATGTCGCCTTGTTCATCTGCAACGGCATTGATGCTCAGCTGGACCGTGCTCTGTCGCTGTGCATCAAAAGTGATATCGATTTCCTGCTTAATATTCTCTTTAGGCTGGATCTGTCTTAGTGCACCAAGCAACTGAGTCAGCTGTTGTCGCCCCAGATGCTTTTTTAGTTTAGTCAGCTGCTGTTGAGGGGCTTTACTGTCCAGCCCTAAAGCGGCTGCAAGACTTTGATTGACAGACAACAGTTGCAGGTTGCTGTCTAAAATGAGTAACCAGTCCTGAATTTGAGATAAGGCCTGAGAAAACATGGCGGCATTCAGCTGATTGGCTTTTTGCTCTGTTACATTGCTGTAGATACCGGATGCTCTGAGCGGCTCTCCTTGAGCATCCCACTCGCTGACTTTGGCAATATCATGATACCAGAGCCAACCACGTTGTTTGGAATGAATACGGTAAGTAATAGAAAGCTGGCTGTCGGGCGAGGCTAAAAAGCGTGCCCACTGATGCCTGACCATTTCCTGATCTTGTGGATGCACTTTATCAAAAAAAGCGGCAAGGCTGAGTTGCTTACTATGGCTGACATCCTGAGTATTGCCTAGCAGGGTGATTTGCTGAGTCGGGATCTCCATACTCCACAATCCACTTTGTGTTTTTTTCAGTGCCAGATCGGTTTGGGCTTTGGCATGCGCCAGCTGCTCGTAGGTCTGGCGTAGCGCGAGTTGTTTACTCTGGTGCTTACGATAAATAAAGTGCAGCACAGCACAGGCAAACAATGCATAACTGAGCATGGCAAGTGGGGTATTCCACCAGGCATGTTTAACTTCAAAATGCAGCTCGCTCTGGGCACGTTTTTCATGACTGCCGGGTATGAGCTCTGATAATGTGAGGGTATAGTTTCCGGGTTTTAACGTATTAAAAAACAGATAGTTGTTACGGACATGCTTGATTTCAACGGAACTTGGTCCAGACAGGCGTGCATGAACAAAGTTACGCCGTTCATTGAAAATATTGAACTGGCTGAACTCAAAGCGAAATCCCATATCGTCATATTCTAACTGCAAGGTTCCTTCGCGTAATTGCGCCGGGGATGCCAGCACAGACCTTGACATCAGTTGTAGATTAGAAAACGCGAGGGGGTTGCGCTCAGGTGGCAGCGTAAAGGCACTGGGGTTAAACTTCACTGCGCCATTGGGCGTGCCAAAAAGTATCTCGCCCGAATGCAATACCCGACTTGCCCCCAGGTTAAACTCGTTGGTGATCAGACCATTGCGATGGTCAAAATGGTCGAGGTGCAACGTGTCCAAATCTAGTGCATAGAGCCCATTTTGGCTGCTGATCCAAAGCTTATTGTGTAGATCGCGCTCCAGTTGGTACAAAGTGTTGGTTGCTAGCCCCTGGTTTTCGGTGATGTGTATGATGCGTTGCAAGTTACTTGTTTCAAGCGCAATCAATCCTATGGTGTTGGTTGCCAGCCAGAGCCTTCCCTGTGAGTCCTGCATCCAGTCATTAACGAGTGGGTAGGCACTGTCAGGCGCTTGCTCGGCTTGCCACACGGGTGTGAGCTGGTGGTTGCGCCGGTCGTAACTGAGCAGGGCTGTGGCGGTGCTCAGTAGCAGCTCATCAGGTTTTTCTGGTCTGGAAGGCAAAAATAACAAGCTTTGCAAATCATCAAGCTGCGCTTCCAGTTCAGTCAGTCTGGTCATTGATTGTAAAGCAAGGTCGTACAGGAAAATATGATGAAGGGTGTGAAACAACAGGGTGCGTTGATCCAACATTAACGACCCGACCAGATGGTCGTCACCCGTCATGGGCACCTCTGTGTTAGAGGCTTTAATAGGTGAAGTTTGCCCGGTCGAGGTATCAAATTGCTGCAACCCGGCTCTGGTATCGAGCAGCAGGATATTGTCGGCCAGGTAAGGCGAGCTATAGATGCGATAGACGGCATGACTGCCGTAAGCCGGTTTATGATTTGGGTCGCGAAAGTAACTTTGTTGCAGTGTCGGTTGTTGGCCTGCAGAAAAGCGGTGAAGTCCGTCATCGCTGCCAAGCCACAGAGTACCGTCGTCGCTTTGATGTACTGCCCAGATATTATTGTTGAAGTTATTATTCTGAGAAGCGAGCAGCTTGAACCGATACGCAGAAGTTGGCCAGACAAATACGCCATTATTATTTGACCCAAGCCACAGATTTGCATGTTTATCTAACAACATAACGGGAATGGTATTTTGCGGCGTTAAGTAACGACTTTCGGTAAACGAGATAAGTGCGGTAGCACTGTGGTCACGGCGATCAAGCAGGTACAACCCAGTATCTGTGGCCAGGTATTCTCCATAAGGGCCGCGTTCATGTGCCCAAATATTGAGTTTTGGAACCAGTAGGTAGGCTTGCTCGCTGTGTAGCTCAATGTCATCATTTGGGATAACAAACAGTCCTTCTACTGTCCCGACAAGCAGCCCCAGAGCTGAGTCTTGCTTTAGCATTTTCACATTATTGTTGAGCACAGACCGACTTACAGGGCCTAAATGGTTAAGTGGGAAAACCTGGTCGTTTTCAAGCTGAAACAGCCCTGACTCAGTGCCGATGAGCAAAGTATCATGCCATACCTGCAAGGTTCGGACATTAGCCATACGGGGGAGGGTGGCAAGGCGTTTAGAAGCGAGCGTTTTTGCATTGACGGTGTATAACACATTTTCAATCGCAATCACGTAATTGTTCTTGAACTGAGCGACTGCATTGACTGCGGCGTCTGGGGCTATGCCCTGGCGTCCACCCTGGTCAAATAACTTCTCTAGCGCAAAAGTGTGGGTGTTGAGTAAAAAGGCACCTGACTGTGCGGTTGAGATAAAGAGCTGGTTGTCCTCCAGTAGCTTGATCAGCACGATGTCGCTGCCTAAAAGCAGTGACTGGCCCTCAAATGGACTGAACTGATTGCCGTCGTAACGGTTTAGGCCCTGATGGGTGGCTATCCAGATATACCCCTGCTTATCTTGCACCAGGCCAGTTACGCTTGACTGAGAAAGTCCTTCCTGTGTTGAGAGACGGCTGATTTGATTTGCATAATAGGGATCTGCAACCACCAGATGATGGCACATTAATAATAAAGACAATAATGCTGCTTGTAGCCAGTAGTTCATTCTCACGTTCCCAGGCGCACAACAGAGAACAGTCCTTTGACGCTTTGTGCAGTCATAGCTGCTGAGGCATGCATTGCTCAGATTACGCTAATTATATCAATTTATAAGCCGCTCTGAACTAGATTTGGAAAAAATGTACCCAATGGCTAATTTTTAGGTAAAAAATAGCTAACCGGGGCAAAAGCCTAAGCCATTGAACTAAAAGGTGTTAGAAAAGCCCAAGCAATGCAACTACGAATTATTCTCATTATTTCTGTTTTTGTTGTTGATAACCATTTTTGTTTAGATTAAACTTATCCGCAGTTAAGGTTATTGAGAATGGTTTTCAGTTATGTATATCTGCATTTGCCACGGTGTAACGGATAAAAAAATCGCCGAATCGATTGATGATGGCGCAAGGTCTATGCGTGATCTGAGCAAACAGCTGGGTGTAGGTTCACAGTGCGGTAAGTGCTGTAACTGTGCGAAGAAAATACTGAATGAAAAGCTTATCGACATCGTTGATGTCACAGAGCAGGTTGCTTAACCCCTCACTTCATTAAATACACATTCTCAAAAAAAGGGCTTTTCAGCCCTTTTTTAGTATCACATCTGAGTCTGCAAATAGTTTTCGATGCCAGTCACCTTAATAAGGTGTTGCTGAGTTTCCAGCCAGTCAATTTGTTCTTCTTGCTCGTTGAGAATATTGTCCAGTGCTTCGCGACTGATATAGTCCTGCTTTTCTTCACACAAAGCAATGGCGTCTACCAGATCACCCAAAGATGCCTGTTCGAATGCCATATTGGCAGCAATCATTTCCTCGCTGTTTTCACCAATCTTGAGTCTGCCCAGGTCCTGCAAGTTAGGCAGGCCTTCCAGAAACAGAATGCGCTCAATCAGGCGGTCAGCATTTTTCATTTTCTGGATAGACGTTTTATAGTCTGCTTTGTCAAGCATTGTAAAACCAAAATCCTTAAACATACGGGCGTGCAGAAAGTATTGGTTAATACCCACCAACTCGTTTGCCAGAACTGTGTTCAGTGCACTTATAACAGCTTTATCGCCTTTCATAATGATCCCTTATGCCAACTGAGATTGCAGATAGTTTTGGATGCCGATTTTATCGATCAAGCCGATTTGCTGTTCCAACCAGTAAACATGGTCTTCTTCGGTATCAAACAGCAGTTTTTCCAGTACCGCACGGGATTGGTAGTCCTGTTCTTGTTCGCAGATTTTGATTGCGTGCTTAACGCTTTCAACCACTTCCAGCTCCAGCTTAAGGTCGTTTTCCATCATCGACTTAACATCGCTGCCGATGAGCAGGTCGCGGCGTTTAGTCATGTTAGGGACACCTTCAAGGAACAAGATACGCTTGATGAGCCAATCAGCGTGTGTGGTTTCTTCTTCCATTTCGTGGTTAAGACGCTCATAAAGTTTGTTCAGCCCCCAGTCGTCATACATGCGGGAGTGAATAAAGTACTGATCAATTGCTGCCAGCTCATTGGCCAGTAGTGCGTTAAATGCATCAATTACCTGTTGCTTGCCTTGCATAAGTGTCACCTCAATTCTTTCTAAATTGACGCCAGTGTACGTATTTAATTTTATGTGTCAATAAAAAATCCATATAAATCAACATATTAACAAGTGATTATTATTCTCATTTCAGTTCAGTTTTTGGACTTTAAATAGCAATCAGATGCAATAGGGGAGCTGCGGTTCTGATCTTACGTTCAAGTGAGGCCAAGATATGATATTGAATCCGGTCATCACTATAAATTGAGCGCTAATAAACGCATAATGGCTGTGACATCAGCTGAACACTGTGTATTGGGTTCCGAATATGGCCAGTATCCGGGCCTGTTTGGTTTATACTGGGTTCGGGTCACACACAAGAGTAAAGTATGTTTTCCTCAGAAGTTTGCGAAAAGGCACGAAAAAGCAGAGATGCGCGGTTTGATGGGTTATTTTATGTGGCGGTGAAAAGCACAGGTATTTACTGTCGTCCAATTTGCCCTGCACCGGCGGCAAAAGAACACAACGTAGTTTATTATCAGCACGGGCATACAGCCGCTCAGGCTGGTTTCAGGCCCTGTATTCGTTGTCGGCCAGATAGCGCACCGGGCAGCTATGCCTGGATGGGCACGCAAACCACGGCGGTTCGGGCAAAGCGCATGATAGACAATGGCTTCCTAAGCGGTGCAAGTGTTGAGCAGCTGGCCGACAAACTGGGGATCACGGCACGTTATCTGGGAAAACTATTTCAGCAGTATTACGGCATAGCGCCTAAACAATATGCTTTGTTTAAACAGTGCGATCTGGCCAAGCAATTGTTGCAGCAAACGGCCTTGCCGGTAACTGAGGTTGCCTATGCCTGTGGGTTTAACTCCCAGCGCCGTTTTAACGACGCATTCAGCCGACTATATCAGATAACGCCATCCAGTTTACGGCGCGGGGCTGAGGCCAATCGCCAGATTGAGTTGATGATGGCGTTTCGCCCGCCCTACAACTGGCAACTGCTTAGGGAATTTCTAGCACACCGCCTGGTCAGGGGACTGGAATGGTTAGACAACAGCAGTTACGGTCGTAATTTTACGCTGGGTGCGTATCATGGGCGCTTTAGCGCGTACTTTGAGGGCGAGCAGAACCGCTTCAGAGTATTGATTGAAATGAATGATCTAAAAGGCTTGCCTCAGGTGGTGAGTAATATTCGCCGCATTTTAGACCTGGATGCCGACGCTGTGTTTATCAATGCGCATCTACAGCAGCATTGCGATGGGATAGTGCTGCAAGAAGGGCTCAGGTTACCTGGGATCTGGACACCGTTTGAGGCCGGCATACGTGCCATACTGGGGCAGCAAATCAGCGTGGTGGCGGCTAAGAACCTGATGATCCAGCTGGTTGAAGCACTGGGTGAGCCACTGCAAGATGGCACCTATCAGTTTCCCGCTCCCGCAGCGATAGCGGCATCTGAGCTGGCTTTTTTTAAAATGCCTGAGCGTCGTAAACAGGCTATTATCGCACTGGCACAACATTATGTGGATGCGCCGGATTGCGCCCCAGAATCCTGGCTGGCAATCAAAGGCATAGGCCCATGGACTGTCGATTACGCAAAAATGCGCGGCCTGAGTGCACCGGATATTTATCTGGGGGGGGATTTGGGCGTGCAAAAAGCGATTGATAAGGTAGGACAGATAGACGAACCAGGCTGCGCCCCATTCAGAAGCTATCTGACCTTTCACTTATGGCAACAACTGGCACAGACAAACACCCACGCAAAGGAGTAAATTATGAAAATTCAAACTGTTTTGGCAAGTCCAGTTGGCGATATAACCATACAGGCAAGCGATAAAGGGCTAAGTTATGTGGGTTTTGCGCCGAAATCTCAGTACCCAGAGGGGAGCAATTCACACCTGCAAAGTGCCTGCGCGCAATTGACGGAGTACTTTGACGGACAACGGACGAGTTTTGATGTGGCACTGGACACGCAGGGGACACCTTTTCAGCAAGCGGTGTGGCAGTTATTGTGTCAAATTCCGTTTGGTGAGACGAACACCTACGGTTGGATGGCTAATATGCTCAATAATCCTAAGGCCGTAAGGGCGGTTGGCTCTGCCAATGGTCGAAATCCAATCAGCATTATCGTTCCTTGTCATCGTATTATTGGTGCAAACGGCAAGCTGACGGGCTACGCTGGTGGGTTGGCAAGAAAGTCCTGGCTGTTAGCCCATGAAGGGATAAAAATTACCCACTAATATCGGCCCGCCATAGCCAAGCCTTCGGGTGAGTTATATAATAAGATAAAGCCCGACTAAAAGTCTGTTTTAATGCGATTTACTCTTATCTCTTTGATGTTTTTGCTGGCCTGCTGCCAGGTGGCCGCAAAAGTGTCTGTCAGACTGTGTTACGAAGACAAACATATCCCCCCTTTTTTCCTGGGTAACGGACTGGATGTGCCACAGGAAAATCCCGGGGCAACCATCGAAATTTTAAGGCAGCTCGAAACTCAGGTCGACGACGTACAGTTTCAGTTTGTACGTAAACCCTGGCAGCGCTGCCTGCATGAAATTAAACGCAATCGGGTGGATGCGGTTATCGCCAGCTATCGGCCGTCGCGCCAGGATTTTCTTGCTTACCCGCTGAATGAGGATGGTTCACCCGATTCACTGAGCTCTATTAGTCGACTGGGTACGTGCCTGGTGGGGATGAGCCCGTTACAAAACGCCATTGCCGAGCAGGTTTACCCTATCAATTTGGCAGTGCCAAGAGGATATTCGGTGGCCGAATCGGTAGGCAGCGACAAATACACTATCCTGAATACCGACTCTCAGAGCGATGCCTTTGAGCTGGTCCTTAAGGGCAAAGTCCACGGCACCTTTGGGCTATGCCAGGTAGATGGTAAAGCGGTTGCTGCGTTTCCCTATCGCAGGCAGCTTAAAGCGGTATATCCGCCGCTCGACATCAGCTTCGGTTATCTGACATTTTCTAAACAATTCAGAGCATTGCATGCTCCCACCGCGCAGGCCTTGTGGTCTTCTTTAAGTACCACTGAGCTGCACCATATTTATATTGCTTACATTAACCGGCAAAGCTATCCGGGAGATGCTCAGGACAGTAGCAGACTTCCCGCGCAGGCACCCTGGCAGGTATTTGACTAGGCTGGCTTATTCGACTTAGTTTGGGTAGACTATCGCGAATTTTTTTAGCGGCTGATCAGCACATGGCGCAATTATATTTTTATTATTCAGCAATGAATGCGGGTAAATCTACCACTTTGTTGCAATCTGCATTTAATTATCGCGAACGGGGCATGAACCCGTTTATTCTCACCGCTGCGTTGGATGATCGTGCCGGGGTTGGCAAAGTAGCATCGCGGATCGGGCTTGAAGCCGATGCGCATACGTATGAGAGCACAACAGACTTGTTAAGTCTGATTAATCAGTGCCATGACAAGCAATCTCTGGATTGTATTCTGGTCGATGAGAGCCAGTTTCTGAGCAAGCAGCAGGTTTCGCAGTTAACCGATGTGGTCGATTTGTTGGGGATCCCGGTGCTGTGTTACGGGCTCAGAACCGATTTTCGCGGCGAGCTGTTCGAAGGCGCACAGTATTTGCTTGCCTGGGCAGACAAGCTGATTGAGCTGAAAACGGTTTGTCACTGTGGTCGCAAGGCCAACCATGTATTAAGGCTGGACGTGACAGGGCGTGCGATTGCAGACGGTGCGCAGGTCGAAATTGGGGGTAACGACCGCTATGTTTCGGTATGCAGAAAACACTATAAAGCAGAGCTCAATAAACTCTGAACTCTGCCTGTGAGCTAAAAGCGCCAGGCGATAAAACGGCTGGTCTTTTGGCCTTGTTGCATATCAATCACTTTGATATCACGCGGTTTGATCTTTTGCAGGGCTTGTTGCAACGCGGGCAGGTTATCTTTTTTAGAGACCAGCGAGGTAAACCAGCCAACCTGCTCTGCAAAGTCCTGGCTTTCGTCAATCATAGATTTAATGAAGGCCAGCTCACCACCCGGGCACCAGAGTTCCGGGGCATGACCACCAAAATTCAACTTCTCGGGTCGTTGTGATTTACCCAGGTTGCGCCACTTTCGTGCTGTGCCGGCTTGTGCAGCCTCTTCACTTTCGTGGAACGGCGGATTACACATAGTCAGGTGATAACTGTCTTTTGCCCCTATGATGCCATTGAAAATGGCGTGCTGATCCTTTTGTTGCCTGATTTTGATCCCCAGTCCGTTGGCTTTTGCCAGTGTTTGCGCCACGGACACAGCCATGGGATTAATATCTGAACCGGTAAACTGCCAGCCATATTCAGCCTGACCTATCAGCGGGTAGATCAGGTTGGCGCCGGTTCCAATGTCGAGACAGCGGATCTGCTTGCCGGTGGGGATTTCGCCCTGATTGTCCTCGGCAAGTAAGTCCGCCAGGGCGTGAATATAGTCGGCGCGCCCGGGAACTGGCGGGCACAAAAAGGGCTCAGGCAGTTGCCAGAACTGCACGCCATAGTCGCTGGCAAGAAGTGCCTGGTTCAGTGCCACCACTGCATTTCGATCGCTAAAGTCTATGGTGTCATGGCCATGAGGGTTTTTATGTAAGTGCTGCTTTAAGGCCGGGTTTGCCTGACAAAGTTGGGCAAAGTCATAGCCCTGTAGGTGTTTGTTTCTGGGATGCATCGGATGACTATTTACTTACTTCATTGATACGCCATTATATCTAAATTATTCGCTTTGCGCTGTGCCTTTATCATTATTGACGGGGTGGACAAGCTTGCGATGGCTATGACTGGCTGGTACGATGAGTTTAAAAAATGACTCTAAACTTTGACATGATCAAGCAAAATTCTCTCTATGTGCCGGTTGGTGAAGGCCACCAGCTTCACCTGCGCCATATTTACCATGAGCAACAATCAGGTCCGGCTGTGCTGTTCATACATGGGGCTGTTGAAAACGGCAAGATATTTTATACCCAGAGCAATAAAGGGTTAGCGCCTTTTTTGGCCAGTCAGGGCTATCAATGTTTTGTGGCCGATTTACGTGGCAGAGGGGACAGCAAACCAGCCATCAGTAAAGGAGATACACATGGACAAACGGAGTCGATTGTTGAGGACATTCCCGCTATTTTGCAGTTTATAACGGCCAAAACGGGTAATCGTCCTCAGTTTTGGGTTGCGCATTCATGGGGCGGGGTGCTGCTAAACAGTGTCTTTGCCAGGTTTCCCAACGAAATAGAGCATGTCAGTGCTTGTGTTTACTTTGGTACTAAAAGAAGCCTTTATAATCGACACCCAGAAAAGCTGCTCAAGGCTAATGTGATCTGGTATACGCTGGCATTCTGGCAGGTGAGGAAGCATGGCTACCTGCCTGCTCGTCAGCTTAAATGGGGCTCTGATAATGAAACGCGTAAATCTCATGCCCAGAGTGTGCAGTGGGCGAAACGCCGACCCTGGGTAGACAGCGATGACGGCTTTGATTACGCAGCGGTATTAAAAGACAAGGCACTGCCTCCGATATTACACATTGCGGGCGTCAAAGACAAAGCACTGGCACAGCCGGTAGACATCAGGCAGTTTATGGCTGAGTCGGGCACCGGCATTCAGAAAATCGTTGTGTATGGCAGGCGCTATGGACATCAGGATGATTATGACCACATCAATATGTTAACCCACAGTGCGGCAAGGCACGACCAGTTTTCTGACTTACTGGCCTGGTTCGAGCGGTTCGGGCAGACCCCGTCAGTGTGAGTCGGGCGAAGCCAGCTCTTTGGTGATCTGCGCCTCAAATTTTTTCCAGTTTACCAGCGGGGCTGTGTTCAGTGGTTTACGCACCTGTGCTTTGCTCAGGGTAGATACCACTTTGTGGCTCTTATAAAACTCCATACACTCCGGCTCGTATTTTTGGTACATAAAGTTGAGTGCCTTGCGGATCTCCCGCTCGGGTTCCTCAAGGAGCTTTTCGTAGCTCATTGTATGGATATTACGTGGCAGCATGGCTTTAAAGTGTGCCATTACATCGTCTGTCATGTCGCTGTAGAGCTGGTATTCCTGCAAAGAGCAGAAGTAGGGCTCATCTTCAGCAAAATGATTGCTATACACTGACCAGGCATTTGGCATAAAGTCCCGGGTCATATGGATAAAACGGGCATCCGGGAACATTTTGTAGATCAGGCCAATATTCTGGAAATTGGCAGGCAATTTGTTGATCACGGCTTCTTCTGCAACTCGATGGCGTTTTATTTCATCGACGTATAAGTTACGGCAATGGTCGAGCATCGAGGTACTCAGTGTTTTGGTGCAATCCGGAAAGGGCGCTTCGTTGCGCATGCTCAGGTAAGGCACAATATCGTCACTAATGACCGTACTTTCGCCCATAGAGCCTACCTGAGAGTGCTGGATCAGCATTTGTTCCAGCAAGGTCGAACCTGTGCGGGGCAGGCCAACGATAAACACGGGTGTAAAGGTGGCTTTGACCTTGTCTGCGGGCTTGGCAAAGTACGCTTCGTTAAAGCTAGTTTTTAAATAGTCGAAGAAAGGTTGCATGGCTGAGGTGTGGAAATCACAAAGCGCATGCTGAGCAGAATTTGCCTGCTGATAATGACTAAAAGCGGCGTCTATATTTGCCAGCTTTTCGTGGGCGTTCGCTTTGGCATAATGAGTAACAATGTGCAGCCTGGGATTTTCCAGGTCGGCATCAAGTGTATCAAGTAACGCCAGATACTCATTAAGTTTGTCGCCTTCGGTGAGCTTGATCAATTCATGGATCATAAACACAGTGATACCAGAATGGGGGCAGGCAAGGCCAGCTTCAAAGACATTGCGCGCGTTATCAATAAAGCCGTAGTCGAGGTAAAACTGACCTAAATGATAATGGGCCTGGGCATTATGCCTGGCAACGCTGAGGGTGTATTCAAGTACGGTTTTGGCATCAACGGGAGAGCCAACGGCGACAAACGCATCGGCCAGCGCATAGAGGGGATCGAGCATTTTAGGAAGATGCTCACAGGCGCGTTTGAGATAATAAATGGCGTTGTCATACTGTTCAAGGCGCATACAGATCCTGCCAAGGCCAAACAGGGCTTTGCCGTTTTTTGGGTTCTGTTTAAGGACTTGCTTGAACATAAACTCGGCTTCGCGTAGCCGGTTTTCTTCGAGTAACTCTGAGGCTCTTTCTAGCAGTAACATGTGGTTATAAATAGTTTTTTATACATGATAGAAATAAAAAGGGGAAATAGCTATAGCTACTTCCCCCTTTGTTTCTGGGTTACAGTAAGTCGTTAAAAGGTGTACGTTGCTTTTACATAGTAGAAGCCACCGTTAATGCCAAATGGAGACGTTTCGTAGTAGATACCGCCCCAGGTGTTTGACGGTGTAAGCTCTGTGTTGCCATCTTCAAGGAAGTCGACCACTTTCTCAGCATCCTGGTCGAAGATGTTGTTAGCACCGACCGTCAGGCTGATATTTTCAGTTGCAAAGTAAGTCAACTCGGCATCGAATGTAAACGTTGGGTCAGCCATGATAGCGGTAGCATCATAGTCGACGTGTACACCCTGATATTCGCCATAGTAGTTGTAGCGCAGGAAGCCTGAGAACTCTTCCCATTGTTGCGTCCAGGTATAGGTTGCTCGGTGTTGTGGCAAGTCTTTCTCAAGACGGGCTACCTTGAAATCACCTGTGATGACAGAGAACTCGTCAACTTCAGTTTCATTCCAGTTATAAGCAGCACTGAAAGTTGCAAAGCCGCCTAGCAGGTCCATAGAGTAGTTAGCTACAACGTCAACCCCCTGAGTTGTGGTATCAAAGTCATTGGTAAAGAACGACACCTGCGCGATGCTGTCAACGTTAGGTACGCCATCCGCTTTCAAAGCTTCTTTTTGTGCCTGGGTCAAATCAATCTTATTCGATTGACTCAGACGATCTTCTACTTGAATGTTGTAGTAGTCAATCGTCAGGAACCAGTCACCTGATTGATAAACACCACCGAACGTGTAACTTTGCGACTCTTCAGGCTGAAGCTCGGTACCGCCCAGGATCTGGGAAACTGGGTTAGTAGGTGGCAGCAGCGCCGAGTCAACCAATACACCACTACTCAGGTTGGTTTGCACGTTACTCACGTTTGCCTGGCCGACTGTTGGAGCACGGAAGCCCGAGCTAACAGAGCCACGTAACGCGATGTCTTCAGTAACATGATATTGCCAGGTTACTTTGTAATTGGTGGTTGAGCCAAATGAGTCGTAATCTTCGAAGCGCAGTGCCCAACCCATTAAAAACTCTTCGGTGAATGGCGTTTCAATGTCTACATAAGCGGCGTAGTTACGACGCGAGAATTCCCCACCAGCTGAAGGCTGGAAGCCAGGGAAACCATTTGAACCGATACCAAACCCTTGTGTCGTTAATGGCCCCGCGATGAATGAGGCTTCATCACCCGGGATCACTTCAAAGGTTTCTTCGTGCCATTCAAAACCAACCGCGACGTTAACATCGTAGGCCAGATCAAAGTCATACCCTTTGGAGAAGTCGGCGTTAAAGTTCTTCTCAAGCTGAATGTACTTACCTGGGCTAAACTCCATTGGCGTGTCCGGACCCAACGACGCGTTGACCGTGTTAGTTATAAAGTAGCGGGATTCATTGCGGCCAACCGAGCCACTGAAATCGTAGTATGCGCCTTTGAGGAAGCCATCAGTGAATTCCCCTTTGGTACCAATGGTCAAAGAAGTATCAGTAATGTTGCCGCCAAAGAACGGCGTAAAGCCTGCTGGCAGGATGTTGTTAAATGCAAAACAGTTGGCTGCTGCAAGTGAATCTAATGCGGCTTGATCTGGCAGACCATTGGCCTGGATTTCAACCACTGGGCAGTTCAGCTGTTGGTCATAGCCATCCAATGAACCGACTAGTACCGTTGGGTTTGCTGCATCCCAGGCTGCTTGTTGCGCTTCGTCTGTCAGGTGACGTCGTGCAGGGGCACCGTCGACATTACGGACCACACCGCCGTATACACCCGGACGCGTTGTTGGATTACGATAATAGAACCCGCCCTTCACATCGCGCTCAGAGTAGTTACCAAACATGTAAAACTGAGAATCGTTGGTCAGTTCAAGACCAACATTACCAAATAATGTGATGTCGTCTTTGATTTCTGGTGCACCCCAGACCTGAGCCGGGTCTCTAACACCTTGTAAACCCGCATCTATAAATGCTTGCGCATCAGGGCGTTGAACACTGCGGCTGGTTGGATCGGCTTCTTTGTATTGGAAGCTTAGGTTAGCAAAACCCTGGTCTGTAAAGGGCAGACCTATGTTACCTTCGATGGTTGTTGTGTCGCCGTCGCCTTCATAATATTGGCCTTGCTTGACGGAAACGCTGCCGCCTTCTGAGGCATCCTTAAGTACAAAGTTCAGTACCCCGGCAATGGCGTCTGAACCATATTGTGCCGCAGCACCATCACGCAGTACTTCCACTTGTTTGAGCGCAATGCTGGGGATTACGGAAATATCCGGACCCTGAGCACCATCATTGATACCACCACCCAGGAAGGCAATAACGGAAGAGCGGTGACGGCGTTTACCGTTGAGTAAGATTAAAGTAGAGTCTGCAGGCAGGCCTCGCAGGTTTGCTGGACGTACCAGGCTGGCTGCGTCACTGATAGGGTTGGCGTGAACGTTGAGAGAGGGAACAGACCCTTTCAACAATTCTAGCATGTCGTCGCCACCCGCTTTGCTTATCTCGTCTCCACCGATAATATCAATAGGAACGGGAGAGTCACCAACCGAGCGTGGTGCTGCGCGTGAGCCCACCACAGCGATTTTTTCTATTTTTTTGTTTTCGGCACCAGCATCGGCCTCTTCTGCCTGTACGCTGGTTACCGCCAACCCCATTGTTGCTGTTGACGCTAACGCAAATTTAATCGCACGACTTAGCGCGTTTGTCTGTAGTTTCATCCTGTTTCCCCAGTTATTATATGTTGTCATTTCTTACAATATACACAAGTTGCACATCTTGTATTAACTTAATGTGTACTAGTTATTAAAGATAATTGCAAATATGTTCACTGCACCTTTAAAGGTAGCAGTGAATTTTACTAGGTCAAATTTTTCAATAACTTTTTGTTTGCGGTACAAAAAATAGTCTTTTTTGGGGTTTATTGAGGTACATGCTAGCATGAAATATGTTCACTAAAATGTCATTATTGCGCAGTCCAGCGGGTTTTTTTGTTGAAATGTTTAAAATGTGAACTGTTGTATTCTTCATCTAATTCGCTCACTTGTTATCGCCAAGCGGGTATTCGACTAATTGGTGAGGGACTGTTGGTCAGACTTATGTAGGCTAACGTCTCGTTTTTATTTCTGCTAGTATTGGCAATACTAAGATTTCCCAAGTATGTTAATGCGATTAATTAAAGTAGTGCACAAAGCGCCCATTCGAGTTGCAAGGATCAGCAAGAAGCGTCAGCAAATCAGGCTTCGACGTGCTTTGGTTGGATTGAAAATAGCGTTGGCTCAGGAAAAGCAAGAAACCCGTGAGATGCTGGATATTTATAAGCGATACCCTCAGGGTGGTGTGTCTAAGCAAGAGCTGGCGGCGGCAAATCAGCAGTTTTTTGATATTTTAAAAGGGCTGGGTCTCGGGGTGTTTGCTTTATTGCCTTTTGCGCCCATTACCATTCCGCTCATTGTTAAGCTGGGTCAGTGGTTAGGAGTCGACGTATTACCTAGTTCGTTCTCGATTGGAAAAAAGCCAAAAAGTAAAGATAAATCAACCGACTAAAGCGAAACTTAGGGCTTATTCCCGTTTATTAGTCCGCTTTGTTCATCCAGTGAGTGAAATATTCTTCCCACCTTGGTATTCTCTTGTCAGGTTTATGTAATTCAAGAGGCACGTATGAGTCATTTACTTGTTCACTCATCACAAGGAATACCGGTACATTTTATAAAGGAAAGCCAGCTAAGCGAATGGTTAGAGGAAAATGCGCCACAAGCTAAAAACATCACGCTGGCTACCAGGCATAAAGCACAAAAAACCCTGTTGATCCCAGATATCCAGAGCGGCGAACTCAGCGCCGTGCTATGTCTGGCTGAGTCGCTGGACGATATGTGGCTGGCAGGTGATCTGCCCGCCCAGCTGCCACAAGGCATTTATTCTTTTCAAGGTGATGAAGCGTTTGTAGAACAGGCGGCGCTTGGTTACTTACTTGGTGCCTATACTTTTGATGCTTACAAGAAGGTATCTGCGCCCAGTGCAAAACTGGCGATAGAGTCCGAAGCTATGTTGAAAAAGCTGCAGGACCAGGCGGATGCCATTTACCTGGTCAGAGATTTAGTCAACACGCCTGCCGCCGATATGATGCCGCAACATATGGCAGAGATCTGCACTGAAATGGCAGCCAAATTTGGGGCACATTTTACACAAATCGTCGGTGACGAATTGCTGGAGCATAACTATCCAACCATCCACATGGTGGGCAGAGCCAGTGAAAACAAGCCACGCCTGCTGGATATCAGCTGGGGAGATGAAAATGCACCTAAGCTGACTTTGGTTGGTAAAGGCGTGTGTTTCGACTCAGGTGGCTTGGATCTTAAACCGGCTTCCGGCATGCGTAACATGAAAAAAGACATGGGCGGGGCCGCGCATGTGCTGGGTCTGGCACAAATGATCATGGCCGCTCAGTTACCTGTACGCTTGCGTGTCCTGATCCCTGCGGTAGAGAATGCGGTTTCGCGTAACGCTTTTCGTCCAGGCGATGTGATCCAAACGCGTAAAGGCTTAACGGTTGAAATCGACAACACCGACGCTGAGGGTCGACTGGTATTGTGTGATGCGCTGGCAGAGGCACAATCAGAGCAGCCTGATCTGCTGATTGACTTCGCCACATTGACCGGTGCGTGTCGTATCGCGCTGGGTACAGAATTACCAGGCTTCTACAGTACCGATCAGGAAGTCGCCAATGCGATGATTGCTCAAGGTAATGCGCTTCAGGATCCCATCTGGCAATTGCCTTTGTTCGATCAATACAAGGCATTGTTTAAGAGCGATGTAGCCGATATGGCAAACTGTGGGTCAACCCCGTTTGGTGGTTCAATCACCGCCGCATTGTATCTGAAGGAGTTTGTTGAGCCTGAGCAGACGCCCTGGGTGCACTTTGATGTGATGGCGTGGAACATACGTGCCTTACCCGGCAGACCGATTGGTGGCGAAGGACTTGGCTTAAGAGCCACCTTTGCTTACCTTGAACAGCGCTATGCGTCATAAGCTGTTAAATAGATAAAAGGGCCGTGATGGCCCTTTTTTAATGTCTCTAAACGGGGAAAAGCGTACAGGCTGGCTTGCTAAATTTTTAAAAAGTTTTAGAGTGTCGCAGGATAGAGCCTTATTCTGAGTACTGTTTTGTCTGTATTTACACCGCAACAAGCTGAACTGGCACCGCTTGAGCCAGAGTCTTCCGCACTACCTCATTTATCTAAGCAATTCTGGAGCTTACAAATTGCCGGTTGGCTTGGTTATGCGGCTGTGGTGTTTCTGGCAATCATTCAGCCTCAGTTTGATTCGCCCGGTTTTAATCTCACCGGACAGATAGTCAATCTGGGCGTCGAAAGTCTCAGTGGCTTTGCATTATCTCTTATACAGTGGTTGTTTATCCGCAGGATCATTCATCAGCCATTGCAGCGCACACTCTTTATTAGCTTTCTTTCTGCGGCTTTACTGGGCCTGATTTATAACATTATCAAGCTCGCCAGCTACAAGGTCATAGTACATGACCAGCGCTGGGACCAGGCCTGGAATATGCTGGAGTTTGGCGGCTGGTTGTTGTTTTCACTGACCACCATGTTTGTCTGGACGTCGATATTTTTTATCATGCTTTACAACAGTCGATTGCAAAAAGAGCACGAGCGTTTACTCAGAGCCCAAACACAGGCAAAAGACGCGCAGTTACAAATGCTGCGCTATCAGCTTAACCCGCATTTCATGTTTAACACCATGAATGCCATTTCAACTTTGATCCTCAAAGAAGACAATGACGCGGCGTCAGAAATGCTCGACAAGCTCTGTGACTTTTTTCGCCACTCGCTCGAGGCCACCGAAGGTAGCAGGATCTCTTTGCAAGAAGAAGTGCGGCTGATTGAGTTGTATCTGGCTATCGAAAAAGTGCGCTTTGGTGCGCGCCTGTCGGTGCGCTATGCACTCGACCCCGATGCATTGAAGGCATTGGTACCGAATATGTTGTGTCAGCCTGTGGTTGAAAATGCCATCAAGTATGCCATTGAGCCCAGTAAACAGGGCGGAGAAATAAGCATCTCGGCAAAGCGGCGAGCACAGCAACTTGTTATCGAAATTTCAGACAGCGGGACTGGCGATAATAGCATGGCAGTAAAAGGGTTTGGCATCGGGCTGAACAATGCCAAATCCAGGCTCGACGTTATGTACAGCGGGAATTTCACCATATCTTTGAATAAAAACGCAGCCGGGGGAAACACGGTTACCTTAGTGCTGCCGTACGAGGTTGACTAATTATGACAAAGCCACTGACAGCCATCATTGTTGATGATGAGCCTCTCGCGCTGGAGGGATTGAGTCTGAGACTGGCCAAGATCCCACAAGTCGAGGTCATTGGTCAGGCCGAAAACGGCGATGACGCGATCCGCTTATGTCATGAGTTGTGTCCCGACGTGTTATTTCTGGATCTGCAACTGCCCGGGCTTAATGGCATTGAAGTGGTGCAGGCTATACAGGCGGATGTACTGCCTATGGTGGTATTTGTCAGTGCCTACAGCGATTATGCATTAGACGCCTTTGAGCTCAATGCGATTGATTATGTCCTGAAACCCGCAAACCTCGGCCGGTTACAAAAAACGGTGACCCGGATCCTGGAGCGCCGCCAGCCTCGTCAGGCCGAGCAGGAAAAATACCGATTACTTCAGGCACTCACGCAAACCTCCGGCCTCGCGGTAACTGAGCTAGAATCCTGGCTGGAAACAGACCGCCCATTGCCTGATAAGCAGGACAGAGAGTTGATCATTAAAAACAGTGATAATGAGCAGGTCTTTGTTCCTATGGGCACAATCCGCTGGATTGATGCCGCCGGCGATTACATGTGCGTGCACACTGAGTCAGAAACCCATGTCCTGCGCATTACCATGAAAAAACTACAGACGTTGCTGGATGACAGCCTGTTTGCCCGGATCCACAAGTCGACCATAGTTAACTTAAGTTATGTCACTGCGATTAAACCTATGCGAAATAACGAGAGCCTGGTGACGCTTAAAGGACAGGTGGAACTCAAAGTCAGTCGTAATTATAGTCAGGCATTACAGCAATTTGTTGCCAAAAAGAAAACATTGAGCTAGCTGGTTCGCGTTACTACAAACAAGAAATATCAGTCAGCAGCCACAAGTATTACCTCTTCTGGTGCAACGACTACAAGTTTTGGTGCAATATGTATTTACCCGATACCCTCCAAAAGCCAAGGAAAACAAAAGGCTAACCTTTCATCCTATTTTTGTATCGTCTTGTCGTGCACTATTGTGGCCCACGTTCTTGCGTCGCAGCAGTTGCCCGTGATGGCGCGTTTCCATTGTAACATTTCAGTTAATTTTACAGGATAGTCTCAGGCGCAGTCCGAACCGGTCATCTGGTTCGCTGCTCATTCCCGGTAGTACGGACAGTGCGCTTTGCCAGCATTCCTATATGGCAGCGCGCACATAACAACAACAGCGGCCTTGTGCCAGACTGTGAAAAGAACACGTCTGTGCTGCGCAACAATCGGAACGATTAGTTGGAACACACATTATGATAAAAGTTGCAAAATCCCTCACCGCAGTGAGTGTCCTGCTTACATTGGCTGGTTTAACTGGCTGTGGCGGCGATGCTAAAACGCGCACCGATCTGAGCAAAACAGATCCCGCGGCGCCGGTCAGTGACTGGCAGCTTGTCTGGCAGGACGAGTTTGATGAGTCACAAATTAATCCCCAAAACTGGACGCACGAAGTGAACTGCCAGGGTGGTGGCAATGAAGAGCGTCAATGCTATACCGATGATGCAGTCAATTCGTATGTCAGCGATGGCACACTGAAAATAGTTGCGCTTCGCGCTGCGGAAGATGCTGAAAAGCCCTATACATCTGCGCGCCTTATTACAAAGCACAAAGCGGATTTCAAATATGGTCGATTTGAAATGCGGGCGAAACTGCCAAGTGGGCAGGGCAGCTGGCCGGCATTTTGGATGCTGCCAACGGACGAAGTCTATGGCGGCTGGCCCAAGTCTGGCGAGATTGACATCGTTGAGGCGGTGAACCTCAAAGCACAAGATGCGGATGGTATGCCTGAGGCCCATGTCTACGGGACCTTACATTATGGTAAGGATTGGCCTGACAACGTTCACTCTGGTAAATCGCATAGCTTACCGGGTGGTGTTAACCCGGCCGATGACTTTCATACCTACGCGGTGGAATGGCAAGAGGGAGAAATACGCTGGTACGTGGATGATTACCTGTACGCAACACAACGCCAGTCCGAACCTCTATACGACAGTGAAGGCAATGTCTTCAGCCTTAAACATCGGGGCTGGTTTGCCGAGTATCATGATCAGGGCAGCGGTGAGTTGGTAACGCACTGGGACAGCGCGCCGTTTGATCAAAATTTCTATCTGATCCTGAATCTTGCGGTAGGTGGAAACTGGCCGGAAGCCGTCAATGAGACGGGCGTAAATGCAGACGCTTTTGCTAATGGACAGACGTTTGAGGTGGATTATGTGCGGGTCTATCAGTGTCAGCAAAACCCGCAAACCGGCAAAGGCTGCGACACTATCCGCAGCGGGTGGGATTCTTTAGAGGATGCGCTGGTTGAAGGTAAAGCACCCAGCCCCCCGCCGCCTGCAACCTCAGGCGATAGCCTGCAAATCTTTGACGGTGAGCTCAATAAAGACTGGCCTGCGTGGGACTGTTGTGGTGGCAGCGTACCTGCGCTGGTGGAAGACGACGCAGCTGGCACTGTCATCGAGCTCAGCGTGGGCAGTGAGCCCACAGTCAATGGGTTTATCTCTCGTGATCCGATGGCGTCGGACGCGGGAGGCAGCCCCAGCCCGTTCGATGCCTCTTCGTTGATTGAATCCTCAGTTGTGCGTTTCGATTTGAAAGTGACTTCTGCGCCTGCAAATACAGACGCACCCTGGATGTTAAAAATAGAAAGCGCTAACGGAGAAAAAGCGGTTGAACTGACCTTGTCTGAAAGCTCAGAAGGGGCCATCCCTGAGGTTGGGCAATGGCAAACCTTTACGTTCCCGCTTCAGACATTGGCTGAGCAGGGGCTGGACATCAGCAGTATTGATGCATTGCTTATTTTCCCGGCGTGGGGCAGTGGTGAAGGCGCAATTTATCGTGTCGCAGATGTTGCGATTGTGACACCAGGCAAAACCACCGCATTGACAGTGTTTGAGGAGAGCGAAAACCCAGCCTGGCCAATGTGGGATTGCTGTGGTGGTTCTTTACCTTCGGTTGAGCTAGACGATAATGCCCATGGCAATGTGGCAGAGTTTAAAATCGGTGACGTGGCAACCGTGATGGGCTTTATTTCCAGACAAGAGTTTATTACGGCTGAAGGCGTCACAGCTGCGCCATTCGATGCGTCTTCTATCCTCTCTAACGGCGTGATTGAGTTTGACATGAAGGTGGTCAGTGCACCACAAGATGCCAGCGCAGCCTGGTTTTTTAAAGCGGAATCGGTGGGCGCGCAAAGTGCAGCCGAGCTAACTTTAGATACCAGTATCCAGCAAGCCGTACCTGAGGTTGGCAAGTGGCAAACATACACGTTTAAGCTAACCGAGTTGGTTGCAGCTGGTCTGGACATCAGTGCGATTGACGTCTTAATGGTTTTTCCCAGCTGGGGCCAGGGGGCTGGCGCAGTATATCGCATAGATAACATGAAAATTTACGACCCGAATCAGGCCGATGATTTTGCCGGGGAAGTGTTATTTGCCGATGATGTGGCAGCCAAATGGACGCTGTGGGACTGTTGTGGCGGCTCTGTGCCAACACTTGAAAACGATGATATGACTCAGGGCATCGTGGCTGAATTTAAAGTAGGCGGGGAGCATACGGTAATGGGCTTGTTTGCTGAAGATGGCCACTATCTGGATGCGTCTGCTTATCTTGAAAAAGGCGCAGTGCAGTTTGATCTTAAGGTGGTTACAGCGCCCAATGATAGCAGTGCACCCTGGAAGTTTAAGATAGAAGCGCTGGATGCCAGTTTTGCACTGGAGCTTAATCTGACCGACAGTCTGGAGGCGGTGGCACCTCAGGTTGGCCAGTGGCAGACCTATACTTTCCCACTTCAGACACTGCAAGATGGTGGGGTGAATATCAGCGGCATTGACATCATCATGATTTACCCAGCTTGGGGGCAGGGTGAAGGAGCTGTATATCGGCTCGATAATGTGATGGTAGCCGCGCAATAAAACCAAACCGATGGCGTGGCATTGCCACGCCCAGACAGCGAAAATTATTCAAGCAGGTCATTATGAATACAGTAAATTATAAACTCTCACATGTCGCGATTCTGATCGGTGCGGTACTTGGTACTTCTATGGTACAAGCTGAGGAAGCTGCGTCGCAGGTTGCTGAAGAAACGCCCGAGGTTATCGAGGTACGTGGGATCAAGGGCAGTTTGATCCGCTCTATGAACGTCAAACGGGATATGTCTGGCGTGGTGGATGCGATTTCAGCAGAAGAAATGGGTAAGTTTCCCGACACCAACCTGGCCGAGTCTTTGCAGCGTATTACCGGTGTGGCAGTGAGTCGCAGCAATGGTGAAGGCAGTCAGATCACCGTACGGGGTTTCGGCCCCGACTTTAATCTGGTAACGCTCAATGGCAGACAAATGCCGGGAACGGGTAATAGCCGCTCTTACAACTTCGAAAACCTGTCATCTGATGGGGTTTCGGCGCTCGAAGTCTATAAAACAGCACGTGCTGACAATCCGACAGGCGGATTAGGTGCGACTGTGAATATCGTCACAGCGCGCCCGCTCGACAGTGGCGCCGAGAAAATGTCCTTTTCTGCCAAGGCTATTCACGACTCCTCCAATGTGGCAGGCGACGACATCACACCAGAGGTCTCTGCTTTATACTCCAATGCATTCTTGGATGAAACCATCGGGTTTGGTTTTAACATCAATCACCATCGCCGTGACTTTCAGCAGCAAAGTGCCAATATTCAGGGCTGGCAGGCGAACGTGGATTTACCCACCAACCTGGAGGCCGGTAACGTCATCGACAATCGCCCGCTGAATGAGCAAGGGGTGCCAGCTGGGGATTACTTCTTCCCACGGGATATGAATTATCAGATAAGCGATTTGCAGCGCGAAAGAACCAATGGTCAGGTGGTCTTTCAGTATGCGCCCGGTGACGACCTGGTGATGACCCTGGACTATACCGGGACCAAATCCATAACCGGTAAAAATGGCATTTCATGGGGGATGTGGAACGACTACGGTGGCAACATTAATGGCTATGAGCTGGATGAAAACGGCACTGTGGTTTATACCGATATCAGCGGTAACGATGGCTCTTTCAGTGCCTCACGTTCGACGACCGAAGTCAAAGAGCGCTCCATTGGCTTTAATGTTCAGTGGCAGGCCAGCGATGCGCTGAGCCTCACTTTGGATTATCACGATTCGCAAAGCGAAACCGATAATGGCGCAGACGTTGGCCTTGGCAGTGAAGGCACTTTGGTGCTTGGGTCGGATCAGTTAACAACCAAACGCTATGACTATCGCAGCGGCGAAATCCCCCATGCTGAGATTTTGTGGAAAAACGGCACTAACGAGCTGGCAGCCAGTGAAATTGACTCTCATTTTAGCCAGTTTGTACATTCACCCGGTAAAGCGACCGTTGAGCAGTTACAGCTTGATGGCGTATGGGAAAACCTCAGTGACCGTTGGGGACTGGTGAATATCAAGTTTGGTGTGGCACGTACAGAGCAAGAAATGAGTGGCTCTAACGCCTGGAGTGGCTTGATTGGAGGCTTCTTGTTTAATCCTGCCTGGCCGGAGTTGTTCCCCGACGGCATGTTTACTCAACATGACACCAGTGATTTTTTAAATGCATTTGACGGCGGTGGCAGTGCCCTGCAGCCACATTATTACTACACCTTTGACTTTGATGAGGTTGCCGCTCGCTCTGAAGCCTTTTTGACCAATGAATTACTCGGCGGCAAAGATTATTTTGCGACTACGGCATATCACGACATGGGCACTCTGTCGCGCGACAGCGTGACAGAAGAAACCAGCAGTATCTATCTGTCGAGCTTCTGGGAGTTCGAGGTTGCGAGCTATCCGGTACAGATAAACGCCGGTGTCCGCTACGAACAAACGGATGTCACCAGCAGTACTTTCCAGCCAACGCCAACGGCCGTATGGTGGAAAGGCGGCAGTGAATGGCATACCCAATACGTACCTGATGGAGATGCCTTCTTTACCCTTGAAGGTGAGCACGACGTGGTGTTACCTATGGTGGATATACGCGTGGATGTTACCGATGAGCTGGTTGCCCGACTGTCCTGGGGTAAAACCATTTCCCGAGCGCCGCTTGGCGACCTGGTCGGTGGCCGAAGTCTTACCAATAGCCCTAAAATAGGTTCGCGCAATGCCAGTGAAGGTAATACCAACTTGCAACCGTTCGAGTCGACCAACTTTGACCTCAGCCTGGAGTACTACTACAGCGAGGGCAGCTATGCAGCTATTGGATACTTTGATAAGTCGGTGAAAAACTTCATCGGCAGTCAGGTGAATTCGACCACCGTAGACGGTTTTCACGATATTTATCAGGGGCCAAGATGGTTACAAGCGGTTGCTGATATCGAAAGCCGTGGCGAGCAGGCCACCAATGACGCCATTTTTGCACAAATGCAGGCCAATGGCGCAACACTCAATGAGCAGGGGTATATCACACCAAACGCCGAAGACCCGCTGATTGTGTGGGACTTTACCCGACCGTTTAATGCCCCGGACACCAAGTCGGTAGATGGTATTGAGGTTGCTGTGCAGCACTTGATTGGCGAGACCGGCTTCGGTGTGGGTGTCAACGCCACCTTTGTGAATGGGGATGTGGAGTTTGATGTGGCCAGCCTTAAGCAGCAAACTCCGCTGACCGGACTGAGCGACTCTGCCAACTTCCAGGTGTTTTATGAGCTCGATGGCCTGTCGGTAAAACTGACTTACGCCTGGCGCGATGAGTATTTGATAGGGGTTGGGCAGGATCAGGGGTCCTCGGATAACCCGCCACAGTTTGCCAAGGCCTTTGGCCAGTGGGACATGAGCGTTAACTACGACATGACCGAGCAGCTGACGGTATTCTTCGAAGGCGTGAACCTCAATGATGAAACCGAGCAGGGTTTTGGCCGTTATGAACGTCAATTCCTGTTTGCCCGCCAATACGGGCCGCGTTATGCGCTGGGCTTTCGCTACACGTTTAACTAATTCTGAGTAAGCTCTGGTCGCCGCCGATTGCGGTGCCGGAGCCCGCTTGTCCTATTTTTTATTGGAAATTCATTATGGCTAGTTCATCTGTGATGCTGGATACCCAGCATGAGGCACAGCCGGGTAACGGGCATAGATTTGCCTTATTCACGCTGACCACGTTGTTTTTTATGTGGGGTTTTATTACCTGCTTAAACGACATCCTAATTCCCTATCTGAAAGGGGCTTTTTCCTTAACTTATACCCAGGCCATGCTGGTGCAGTTTTGCTTTTTCGGCGCCTATTTTATCGTCTCCATCCCGGCTGGCATATTGGTGGGCAGGATTGGATTTAAAAAGGGCATTATCACAGGTCTGAGTGTGGCCAGTGTAGGTTGCCTGTTGTTTTATCCGGCTGCAGAGCTTGGGGTATATGGCTTGTTTCTGGGTGCCTTATTTGTGCTGGCCTCGGGCATTACCGTGTTACAGGTTTCTGCTAATCCGTTTGTCAGTGCGCTGGGCCCGGCCAAAACCGCCTCGTCACGGCTGACAATGACGCAGGCATTTAATTCTCTGGGGACAACCGTTGCGCCCTTTTTTGGTGCCTGGCTTATTTTCTCCGGCACTAGCGAACCGGCACATGCCGACGCCTCTGCGGTGCAATTTCCTTATCTGATGATTGCAGGCGCACTGGCCGTGTTGGCCATCGTCTTTGCCTTTATCAGGCTGCCGGCATTGGGGGCCGAGCCGCAGGGTGCGCCTTCGTTGAAAAAAGCCCTGCAATACAGACACCTCAAACTGGGGGCTGTGGCGATTTTCTTATACGTCGGTGCTGAGGTTGCCATTGGCAGCTTCCTGGTGAACTTTTTACATGATCCGCGCATTGCCGGATTAAACGAAGCGCAGGCCGCGCAACTCATTGCCTATTACTGGGGCGGCGCCATGGTTGGACGTTTTGTCGGTGCACTGGTGATGCAAAAAATTGCGGCGGGCAAAGTGCTGGCATTCAACGCATTGATGGTGATTGTCTTGTTGTCTCTGGCCGTTGTAACCGAAGGCCCAGTGGCAATGTGGTCTGTGCTTGCTGTGGGTTTGTTTAATTCAATTATGTTCCCCACCATTTTTAGCCTTGCGATTGAGAAGCTGGGCGACAGCGCCAGCCATGGTGCAGGTGTATTGTGCCTGGCCATTGTGGGTGGCGCCATCGTGCCGCTACTTCAGGGTATGGTGGCGGATATCTCTGGTGTGCAACTGTCTTTCTTACTTCCGGCAGTGTGTTACGTGTTTATCGGTTACTTTGGCCTCAAGGGACACCGACCTGTTTTTCTATCCACGGAGAAGTAAAGTGAAGAAAAAAACAATTAAAATGTCACTGAGTGTGTTGGCCGTCGCTGTGCTTAGCGCATGTAGCAGCCAGTCTGAACCTGGGGCAACGGTAAAAGGGATTGATATCTGGCCCACAATCCAGTCTGAGGTGGCCAAAGATCCCGACATTGAGCGTCAGGTAGCGGCATTGCTTAGCAAGATGACGTTAGAGCAGAAGGTGGCTCAGATGATCCAGCCCGAAATTCGTGATATCACAGTGGAAGATATGCGCCGTTACGGATTCGGCTCTTATCTCAATGGTGGCGGGGCATTTCCGGGCAATAACAAACATGCCAGTGTTAAAGACTGGGTTGACCTTGCTGAGGCCATGTATCAGGCCTCTGTGGATGACTCGCTGGATGGCATCAACATTCCGACTATGTGGGGCACCGATGCGGTGCATGGTCACAACAATGTGATTGGTGCCACCTTATTTCCTCATAATATCGGCCTGGGGGCTGCGAATAATTCTGAACTGATTGAACAAATTGCCCAGGCAACGGCGAAAGAAGTGATGGCTACGGGCATTGACTGGGTCTTTGCGCCGACGGTTGCCACGGTACGTGATGACCGCTGGGGTCGTGCCTATGAAGGGTATTCGGAAGACCCCGAAATCGTAAAAGCCTATGCCGCAGCCATAGTACACGGCTTGCAGGGTCATGCTGATGAGGACTTCCTGGGTAATGATCGGGTGATAAGCACCGTGAAGCATTTCCTTGGCGATGGCGGCACGGTCAAAGGCGACGATCAGGGCAATAATATCGACGCTGAACAAGCGTTGTTTGATATTCATGCTCAGGGTTATGTGGGCGGTCTGACGGCGGGTGCACAATCCGTGATGGCATCATTCAACAGCTGGCAGGGTGAGAAGATCCACGGCCATCGCTACCTGCTGACCGACGTGCTGAAAAACAAAATGGGATTCGATGGTTTTGTGGTTGGTGACTGGAATGGCCATGGTCAGATCCCCGGTTGCCAGAATGACAATTGTCCGCAGGCCGTCAATGCAGGTCTGGATGTGTACATGGTCCCGACCGATGCCTGGAAACCTTTGCTGGAAAACACCATTGCTCAGGTCAAAGCGGGGGTTATTCCCATGGCCCGTATCGACGATGCGGTAAGTCGTATTCTGCGGGTAAAATTCCGCGCAGGATTGTTCGATAAACCCAGCCCGGCAAATCGCCCGCATGCTAACAATACGCAGTTAATTGGCCACGAGGCACATCGCGGCATTGCCCGTCAGGCTGTGCGGGAGTCCCTGGTTCTGCTTAAAAATAATCAGCAGCTGTTGCCGCTGGCCCCCAATCAGCGCATTTTGATTGCCGGTGATGCGGCGAACAACATTGGTAAGCAATCGGGGGGCTGGACTATTACCTGGCAGGGCACCAATAATCAGAACAGCGATTTTCCAGGTGGCCAGTCAATTTACGATGGGCTGGCACGCCAGATAAAACAGGCGGGAGGAGAGGTTGAACTAAGCGAAAACGGCCAGTTTGACACCAAACCGGATGTAGCCATTGTGGTATTTGGTGAGGAGCCCTATGCCGAAGGGCATGGCGACCGCGAAACCCTGATTTATCAGCATGGCAACAAACGCGACCTGGCCTTGTTAAAGTCACTCAGGGCCCAAGGCATTCCTGTGGTGTCGGTGTTTATCAGTGGCAGACCTATGTGGGTGAATCCAGAGCTCAATGCCAGTGATGCCTTTGTGGCAGCCTGGCTGCCGGGTTCTCAGGGTGAGGCCGTTGCCGATGTGTTACTGAGAAACGCCAAGGGTGAAATACAGCACGACTTTAGCGGTCGCTTGTCATTTTCCTGGCCTGCACATCCCAGCAAACCGGTTAACCGTGGTGATAAAGATTATGCGCCTTTACTGCCCTATGGGTTTGGTTTGAGTTATGGCGAGCCTTCAGTGCTGAGCAACACTTTGCCGGAGCAAGTTGATACTGCGCTCAGCACCTCAGACGTGTATGAGATATTCAATGGCAAAACACAGCAGCCGTGGCAGATGCGACTGTTCTCGGGTCAGCAAAACCTTGCTGTCAGCGCCAGTAGTATGGCACTGGGCGGTCTGAGTTTTCGAACCATAGATAAGGCTATCCAGGAAGATGCTTTCAGAGTCGACTGGCAAGGCCCGACAGCGGGTGTGCAGTTTGTCAGTGGCAACGGCTTCAGAGAGGATTTAGCCCGTTATCAGGCATCTGCGGGCGTGCTCAGTATGACGATAAAGCGCGGCAATGCGGTTGCAGACAAAGCGTTTGTTGGCATGCACTGCCAAAGCGAAGGGGATAAGCCGGGAAGTTGCCGCTCTGATGTCGATATCACGGCTGAACTGCAAGGTTTGGCTGCACAGCAGTGGCAAACGCTGACGATTGATTTGCAATGTTTTGCCAGACAAGGGGTAGCGTTTGACCAAATGGTGATGCCATTTGAACTTTCTGCCTCTGGTAATATGAGCCTGTCTTTCAGTGACATAAGTATCCAGCCAGCTGCTGATACACAGGCTTCTATCTCTTGTCAGGAGTAAGCTTTTCGCATCCAGGCACAATAAAAATCAGGCACCCTGAGGTGCCTGATTGACTCTGAGTATGATATTAATCACGCTCAGGAATATTTTGCAGTAAGGCCTGCATTTGTTGCCAGTACAGACCGACTGACTCAATGTGCACTTTCTCATCCGGTGAGTGTGGGAACTTGATCGTTGGGCCGAACGAGATCATGTCCATGTCAGGGTAGGGCTCTTTAAACAGGCCACATTCCAGTCCAGCGTGGATCACCATGATGTCTGGTTTGTTACCATAAATGCCCTCGTACATATCGCGGAAAATATGCACCAACGCCGAGTCAGGATCGGGTTTCCAGCCAGGGTAGGCACCAGAAAACTCGATTTCGGCGCCTGCCAGCGCAGCCAGTGAACTCAGCGTGCCCTCTACATCGGTCCGACCCGAATCAATCAAAGAGCGGATCAGGCAAAGTACTTCTACTTTATCGGCTTCAGTGGTGATCACACCCAGATTCAGAGACGTCTCTACCACACCCTGAATATCATCACTCATACGCACAACGCCATTCGGGCAGGCATTAAGCAGAGCCAGTAAAGTGGCCTGAGCCTGTGCCGACATAGCATCAAAAGCACTGTCAGTATCAGTGACAGCAAACGCGAGGTTGGTTTCAATGGCACCCAGCTCATTACTCAACACGGCCTGGAAATCACTCAAACGTTGCTCAAGCAGGGCACGCTGAGCAGGCGCAATGGCAACTGTGGCGTAAGCTTCACGCGGAATGGCGTTACGCAGAGAGCCGCCTTTAAAGGCCACCAGGTTAAAATCCACGTCCGCGAGGTGATATTTCAACGCGCGTGCCAGCAATTTATTGGCGTTACCGCGACCGGTATGGATATCAACGCCCGAATGGCCGCCTTTGAGGCCTTTCAAACTGACTTCGACCAGCTGATGACCCTCGGCAATGCGCTGACGTTCCAATTTGAGTGTCATGCTGGCATCTACGCCACCAGCGCAGCCCATGTAGATTTCACCTTCCTGCTCGGAGTCGGTATTAAGCAAGATCTCACCTTCCAGCCAGCCGGCTTGCAGGCCAAATGCGCCAGACATACCAGCTTCTTCATCGACGGTGAGTAGCACTTCCAGCGGGCCATGAGGGAGATCCGAGGACGCCAGCACCGCGAGGCAAGAGGCCATACCCATACCATTGTCGGCACCCAATGTGGTGCCCTGTGCCGTCACCCATTCACCGTCGATATAAGGGCGGATCGGATCTTTGGTAAAGTCATGATCTGTGTCGTCGTTCTTCTGCGGCACCATGTCAATGTGCGCCTGAAGCACCACGGGCTTGCGGTTTTCCATGCCTGGTGTGGCGGGCTTTTTGATGAAGACATTGCCTGTTTCATCGCGGCGTACGGCCAGATTTTGAGACTTTGCCCAGTCAACAATGAAGGTGGCTAATGCTTCTTCGTGTTTTGACGGGTGTGGAATGGCACAGATTTGGTCAAAGAATTGCCATACGATCTGTGGTGCCAAAGTGGCAATGTCGGAATATGGTTTAAACACCGGGTTCCCCTTATTTGAGCTATTGTCTTCCAGCCTGCATGTTTATCGTTCAGATAGGGGCTGGTAAGCGGGTAAAAAGTAGCGAGAGTTTACCATTAGCGGGGATTAAGGGTCGAGTGGATGCGGCCAATTCAGCGCGAATGCTAAACTGGCCTTGTAAAGGAATGAGGCCTTTACTGTTGGCATGCCTTGACGGCACTGGCAATCAATTCCATACCTGTTTGTTCACACGCAGGCAGTGTCTCTTCGCACTGGGCCACAGGCGTTACCCGCTCACCCCATTTAATGTAGCTGGCCGCCCAGGTCAGGCCGGCACCAAACGCAGCAGACATAATGTTAGCGTGAGGTTTAATTAACCCTTGCTCAACCGCTTCGCACAGGGCGATTGCAATGGTGGCTGCTGACGTATTGCCGTACTTGTCGATATTAACCATGACTTTGTCATCCGCAATATCAAGTTTTTTCTGGATTGCCTGAATGATCCGCAGGTTTGCCTGGTGGGGCACCAGTACGTCGATGTCGGACAGCGATAAATTCGCCTGCGCCAATACATCATCACAGGCAACGCTCATTCCGGTGACGGCGCGTTTAAAAATTTCACGCCCTTCAAATGCAAGATCCGATGGGCCCGCTGGCTCATAACGGCTCAGATCTGTGCCGTAATTTGAGATATGTAAAATACCCCGATCTTCACTGTCACACCCGGTTTTGGTACCAAGCAAGCCACAAGGCTCGTCACTTGCTTCCAAAATGACTGCACCGGCACCATCACCAAAAAGCACCGCGCTGTCGCGCTTGGCCCAGTTGACGTACCAAGTCATACGTTCGGCCGCAACGACCACGGCACGCTTGATCATACCCGCCTGGATCTGGGCAGTGGCGTTTTGCAGCGCGTATAAAAAGCCTGAACAAGCGGCGTTCGTATCACAGGCCGCGGCGCCAATGGCACCGATGTTTTTTTGTACCAAAGATGCGGTATTGGCAACCATAGTGGAAGGCGTACAGGTGGCCAGCAAGACCAAATCAATGTCGGAGCCTTTCAGACCGGCGCAGGCAAGCGCCTGTTTACTGGCATAAGTAGCCAGTTCTGCGGTACTGACGTGGCTAACACGGCGAGACTTAATGCCGGTTCGCGTGCTGATCCACTCGTCATTGGTATCTACAATGTTACTTAGTTCGTCATTACTGATAGAGGCGGGGGGAATGGCTTTTCCCCATCCGGTTATTTTTGCGTACTTCATTTTATCTCTTATTCAAATCCGACCAGTAGGCTAAGGCACAGTATATCGCAAACTGCGTTGTGATACACTCAATTATCCCTTGTTGAAATTGGCTTATTGACTAGACTAAAAGGAATAGGTGGCGTTAATTGTTTGGTTTATAATGCAAAAAATTAAATTTGATACGCTGGATACACTCATAAGCCTGGAGCGTGAGCTATTGGACCCTGCGGTGCGTGAAAGCCCGCAACGGCTGGCTCAGCTGTTGGATGAGGACTTCTATGAGATTTCCGCTAACGGGCTGATGTTTAATAAGTCTCATGTGCTGGCCAGGTTACCCCGTGAAAAAGTCCCGCAGTTTTATAATCAGGACTTTCAGGGTCAAATGTTGGCAGAAAACCTGGCACAGATCACCTATCATGCCGCTTATCGCCGAAATGCCTATTCTAATTTAAATTATTCAGTCAGAATGTCCATCTGGCGCCACAGAACGTCGGGTTGGCAGCTGTTGTTCCATCAGGGAACGCCTTGTCCGGAATTTAAGCTCAAGTACGAATAATAGCCAAAACAAAGTGTTCATTGAACGCAAGCATGACTTAGTCCCTAGAGTCTTAAGAGGTGTGTATTGATTTACCTGGATAAACTGATCGAATTATTAAATTTTCCCCTATTTACCTATGCCGAGCGCACGTTTACCCTAGGTAAATTATTGCTCGTGCCGTTGCTCTTGTTACTCGGCATTTGGCTAACCCGATATCTGGTAGGCAAACTGACCAATCGGCTCAGAGCGGGCAATACCGATCCCAATATGGTGCATCTGGTCCAAAGGTTGTGCTATGTACTAGCCATCGCCATCACTGTGATCACCATATTAGACGTGATCAATGTGCCCATCACGGCCTTCGCATTTCTGTCTGGTGCAATCGCCATCGGCTTTGGTTTTGGTGCCCAGAATATTATCAACAACTTCATCAGCGGCTGGATTTTGATGTGGGAGAAACCCATTCGCATTGGAGATTTCCTCGAAGTGGAAGGGACCAAAGGCATAGTTGAAAAAATCAATACGCGCTCAACCCGCCTGCGCCGGGTGGACGGGGTGCATATGTTGATCCCCAACAGTAAACTGCTGGAAAACACAGTGACCAACTGGACGCTGGTCGATAAACTCATGCGCACCTCGGTACGGGTTGGTGTCGCGTATGGCTCGCCAGCAAAACAGGTTGCCGCGTTGATTTTGCAGGCAACTGAGGAGCAGCCAGAGGTTTTAAAAGACCCCAAACCCCAGGTCACATTTGAAGACTTTGGCGACAATGCACTGATATTTGAGGTTAACTTTTGGCTAAACTCGACGGTTGAGGGTGGTCTCAGGCAGGCCCGTAGCAAAGTGCGTTTTCGCCTCGATGAACTATTTGCTGAACATGACATTGTGGTGGCGTTTCCGCAGCGCGATGTCCACATCGACGGACAGCTTGCCATTGTCAGGCAATCCAGACGCGCTGGCTGATAGCCTTACTTCAGGTCGGCATGCTTACTGTGTCGACATTTTTAAAGTATAAAACGTAAAAACATGTTAATTAACTTCTCTCCCAATTCTGCCCTTGGCCAGTTACTGTTGCTGCGCTCCATCGCCATTGTGCTGCAACTGGTACTGGTGCTTATTTCCTTGTGGTTTCTGGACAAAAACCTGCCAGAGCAGCCTATCTTTACGGTGATTGCACTGGAGTCCTTGTTCCAGTTGGCAAGCATTTATGCCTATCGTAAAGTCAGTGATGTGTCACCGAGGGCTATGGTGATGCAGCTGGTGGCCGATATTCTGTTTTTGACTGTGTTACTGTCTTTTCTTGGCGGCGCTAGCAACGCATTTGTCTCTTTATTGCTATTGCCTTGCATCATTGCCGCGGTCACGGTGCCACCAAGGTTTGTGGTGTTTATCTCTGGCGCTGCGCTGGCTGCCTATGGCTATTTGTATACGGTAGTGCCGATGCATCATCATGGTATGCACATGGGTCAGCATTTGCTTGGCATGCTGGTGAATTTTATTTTTATGGTGATTGTGACGGTAACGATTGTCACCTATCTGGCAAGCCGTATTCAGCAACGCGAACTGGCGCTGGCCAAGAGCCGTGAAAAGCAACTGCAACAGGAGCAGGTACTGGCACTAGGCAGCGCTGCCGCTCAAGTGACTCACCAACTGGCAACTCCTATCGCGCACCTGAGTTTGCTGTTAGAAGAGTTAAATGAGGACTTTCCCGAACACCCCGCCGTGCAGGAGATGCAGGCACCGCTTACTCAGTGCAAAACCCAGCTGGATGGTTTCAGGGCGCAGACTGAGTTACTTAAACCTCATGCTCAGGTCAATAAGCAAGCGTTTGAAACGCTCTGGCAGCAGCTCCATGAGCTTATGACTTTGCAGTTCCCTGAACAAACAATTGCCTGCCAGTTACCGGCGCAGCCGTTTTCGGTCAGTGGCGATCCTATGCTGGTCCCGGCGCTATTTAACCTGTTTGTGAATGCGGCCAAGGCCAATGAAAAGTGCTCGGCATCGCGCCTGGAAGTCAGTGTGACAGTGTTTGAGGAGGGGGCAGCGCAAGGCCGGCAAACCTGGTCCTTGTCGATCCGCGACCTGGGGCCTGGCATTGATATGGACAAGCTGGCACTGATAGGTAAGTCGGTGGTCGACAGCTCGTCCGGTCTGGGCATGGCACTGTTGTTGTCTCATGCTACAATCGAGCGACTCGAAGGCACCTTACACTTATCTAATCATCAGAGCCAGGGTGCTGTATCTGTGGTGACGTTACCGGTTGTATAAATTATGAAGTTATTAATTATTGAGGATGATGTGCCATTCGCCACTACGCTGTCGCGTAGAATGAGTAAGCTGGGCTTTGATTGTCTGTGTGTCCATGATGAACTGAACATTCAACCTCAGTGTCAGGCATTTTTGCCGGATTATGTGTTACTGGATATGAAGCTAACGGCCAGCTCCGGGTTGCAGCATATTGCATTGATCCGCCAGATTGTCCCGGATAGCAAAATTGTACTGCTGACCGGGTTTGCCAGCATTGCAACGGCTGTGGAGGCAATTAAACTGGGCGCCGATGAATACCTGACGAAGCCTGCAGACACCCAGCTGATAGCCAAAACCTTGCTGGGCACTAACACGCCGCTGGATATTGCTGCTGATAACACTATGTCTCCCGAGCGGCTGGAGTGGGAGCATATCCAGCAAACCCTGAAATCTAATGCAGGCAATATTTCTGAAACCGCCAGACAATTGAACATGCACCGGCGAACCTTGCAAAGAAAACTTCAGAAACGCCCGGTACTTAAATAATCCATGCAAGGCCTGGTTTGCTCTTCCAAAGGTTATTAACTAAATTGAGATTAGTGAAATAATTGAGGTAAGTGCTGTGACTGTGTTTGATGTAGATGTGGTCGCCGTTGTCATTGCGGCGATCTCCTCCTTTGCTTTGGGAGGAATATGGTACTCGCCTTTATTGTTCCATAAATCCTGGCTTGAAGAAGCCGGGCTGACGGAGCTGGATATCCAAAACGCCGATCATAAACTGATCTTCTCTGGAGCCATGTTTTTGTCTGTGCTGGCTGCGCTGCTCATGGCTGCGCTATTGGGAAAAAGTCCTGCCATAGTGGATGGTGTGCTGCTGGGTCTGGCTGTTGGGGTCTGTTTTGTTGCCAGCACTCTGGGTACCAGTTACTTGTTTGAACAACGGCCGCTTAAATTGTTTCTTATTAATGCGGGCTATCATACCGTGCAGTTTTGTTTAATCGGTTTTGTGCTTGCAATACTAAGTTAGGCCATAAGTTCCAGCGTGTTGCTGTAGTCAGTTGATAGGTTCAGCGACTACTTTGCCCTACGCAAGCGGACAAATATCCTGTCTATCCCCAGCCTCAAGTCCTATCATAGTAAGGTTTGTGCTGTTTCAAAGACTGAAAATCACCCTACCCATGGATCCGGGCCAGCGTGTTTGGGTGAGCCTACTTTATATGGACAAAAACATGATAGACATAGTGTTTGATATCATTGGTATGACAGGTACTTTCCTGGTGGTTGGTGCGTTCTTTTTACTGCAACTGGACAAAGTCAGTCCCGACGGTATTAAGTACAATATAATGAACCTCAGTGGTGCCATTTTACTACTTATCAGCCTTTGCTATAACTTTAACCTCGCAAGCTTTGTCATTGAACTGTTCTGGATAGCGGCTTCTCTGATTGGTCTGTACAAATACTTCAAAAAGCGCAAACTTGCGACTGCCTGATACAGGCACCGGGCAGTACATCGGCTGATGTACTGCTCGACATGAAAATACTACGCTATTTTTGTTATTTATGCAGTAAATGGTCATATTTAATTACCTTATCTCGCGCTTTATTACTAACTTTCCTCATTAACTTACTAAAAAGTCGCAAAAAACTTGCGAACTGTCCCTGCCTGCGTAATATTAAAATTGAAATATAAAATCGCTATGTGAGTCTTGTTTAATAAGATAATACCAATTTGCTTAATTAATTGTTCCATTTTGAGGCTAGAAAATATCGGTGATAACCAGGCGAAAATTTGGCTATTTAGTTGTTCTAAATGAGAAATTTTTAACGCCGTTAGCGCCATATTTGCTACTTCAAATTGAACAAGTATTAAGTGAAATTGGTATAAGTGTTTAGCTGTCGTTGCGTCGTTGAGCGAAAGAATATGATGAAAAGCCTGCTACCTTTGAGCATCACTTTGCTCAGCCTGCCACTGTGCGCCCATCAGGAAGCGCTGTTCGAACTGACGTTTGAAGAGCTGATGGATGTAACGGTAGAGCTTGCCAGTAAAACTTCAGAGACGGCTCAGTCTGTCCCATCCAGCGTGACATCATTTTCTCAACAGCAGATTACTTTGCTCGGCATTCGCAATGTCTACGAGTTGATGAACTTTGTGCCCGGTTTTCAGTCTACCCGGGGAGATTGGGTTGGCAGTGTACCCAAAGAGCACGCCCGTGGGGTGTATCTGGATAATGGTAATATTCTGGTGATGCTAAACGGACAAAGGCTGAACGATGCGTCTTTTGGTAAAGCATCGGTATATGCGCCTTTTATTCCGGTTGATGTGGTTGAAAAAGTCGAATTTATTCGTGGTCCGGGCTCTGCCTTGTATGGCAGTAACGCTTTTCTTGGCGTTATGAATATTGTCACGCGCCAGTCCTCACACCAGGTACAAGTTGGAATTGGTTTACATAAGAGTCGTCAGGCGTCTCTCAACTATAGTTATAGCCCAGACGCAGAGCGCAGTTTTCACGCTAATATCAGTGGCTACAAAACGGATGGGGAAGCCTACACTGAACAGCGCTCACGCGATCCGCAGTCGAACCTGTTTGTGGAGCTGGGTGGCCGGTGGGGTGAATTCAGTGGCTCAGTCCATTTTACCAAGTCCACTTTGGATGAGTTTATGAACTTATCCAGTTACAGTGAGAACAACTTTCATACCAGCCGCAATATTGGGGCAAGGTTCAATCATCAAACAAGCTTATCAGATAAACTGGACAGCGATTTAACATTGAGTTTTATTCGCCATGAGATTGACAGTGCCGGGTTAATAGCCACCGCTGAGGAGCTGGGACTACAGAACGACTTTTTTAACGGACCAAAGTGGCAATCAGAAGATCTTACCCTCAACTGGGATCTGGCTTATCAGTATAATGCAGATCTGACCCTGCACTGGGGCGTCGAATATTCGCTGGAAGAGCAATCGAAAGCTGGGACTTATACATCACACTTTGACCCTGTCAGCGGGGAGATTATTTTACAAGATCAGTATTATCTTGGCGACATCAGGGGCCTGGATGAATTCGCGGCGTTCGATAGCCTGAAACAAGACTTTGACTCCTATGCGACATATGTGCAGCTAAAATACGCGCTGAACGAAAAATTGACGGTTTTTACCGGGCTGCGTTTTGATGAATTTATCGATATAGACAGCAAGTTATCGCCCCGGGTAGCCACCATTTATCAACTTGATCCACACCATGCATTTAAGCTGCAATATGGCGAGTCTTTTCGTATTCCGGTCAGCAATGAGCTCAATTCTAATGATGACATCACGCGAGGGAATCCACAGCTCAAATCCGAGAATATTAAAACCACCGAGCTGGTCTGGAATATGGCCTACACTCGCTGGCAGCTGGACCTGGTGTTGTTTGAAAACCAGCTGGATGATTTCATTACACTTGAGCCTGTCGATATGGCGCAAAGTCGCTTTACCTTTAACAACGTTTATGCAACGACCATGCAGGGACTTGAAGTCAGTGCGTCCTTTGAGCTAAGCGACGCGACCTGGTTTAAGTTTAATTATACTCAGCACTTTGATGAACCATTCAGCGCCAGCTATAAACGCTTTGGCTCATGGCAGCTGAATCACCAGTTTGGCCACTGGCAGGTGGGCCTCAATGGCGTATGGCGCGCCCAGGTCAAAGTGTTGCCCGCACTCATTCCTGACGACCCAAACTTCCAACATTATGAACAGGCGTCACACTGGCTGATCGGAGGTACGCTAACCTGGCATCTTGCGGCTAACAAACAGCTCAGAATAGAAGCCCAAAACCTGTTCGACGAGCAAACACACGCATTTGATCCCCGAGTTTATGATGGTCGAGTGCCACAACAAGGGCAACGATTGTTTTTTAAATATAAACAAACATTCTAAGCATCAGTCGAGTCAGTTACAAACAATTAAACAACGACTTCTCATTTCCATTATCTCTTGGGTAGATCTGGTTACCGAGGCAGCCTTCTTTGGTTGCCTCGGTGCTATGCTACCTAAACTTTTCACTAAAACTGCTTCATATGATCGCAAATAAAGTCACCCAGTTTGATTTCAATCAATAAAACCCATCTATTAATTACTTATAAAACTACAAATGGCAATCATTATCGTTTAATATGTTGCATGCAACTGTTTCATTAAAAGAAATAATATAACACCCATAAGGGGGATGATGTGAAAGCGAAAAAGATGAAGAGCCTGGCATTTAGTCTGGTATGTGCTGCTGTGCTCGCGGCCTGTAATGGTGATGACGGCGCAATTGGACCACAGGGCCAACAAGGGGTTCAAGGCGAACAAGGTTTGCAGGGTTCTCAAGGTGTTCAGGGAGAGCAAGGTGAAGCCGGTCAAGATGGTGTTGCAAATAAAGTAACCGCCTTGGATGTTGTAATAACGAATGCGAGACATGCATATGCAGTTTACGCTGACTCACTCATTCGTGCGAAAGAATTACAGAGTAAGATAGACAAGCTTGTTGCAATGCCGTCACAGGAAAACTTTACGGCTGCTAAGCTGGCTTGGTTAAACGCGCGTGAACCATATGGTCAGTCCGAAGTATATCGATTCCGCGAGGGGCCTATTGACGCTCTGACGAAAAATGAGCAAAACGAGTTTGTGTTAGTGGATGAACAAGGGCCTGAAGGCGCTATTAATGCATGGCCTCTTGCAGAAGCTATGATTGACTACACCATCACTATGGGTGCAGACAACGAAGCTCGGGGTGATGATCCTATTTATCAGCCAGGTGGAAATATCATCGCTGATGCGGCTTCTTTCCCTAGCATTACCAAAGAGTTGCTTCGCAGTCAGTTTGAAATCAATGATGAAAGCGCTAATGTGTCCACTGGCTACCATGCTATAGAGTTCCTTTTGTGGGGTCAAGACTTGAATCAGGATGGCACATATACGCATGAGCGAGACTATACGGCGGGTCACAGAGCCGTATCCGACTACTATACGACGGCGAATACCCAAGGCTTAGGAGACCTGGTCGGTACAGGTACATGTACTTCTGGTGAAGCCGGCGCGGCTAATGATATTTGTACTCGACGTGGAGCCTACCTCAAAGCGGCTGCTGAGCTACTGGTAGATGATCTTCAATCAGTTGTAGATGCGTGGACTCCAGGTTCGGGTTTTCACTACGAAGATTACATCAAAGAAGAGAATGCCACTGCTAACTTAACTGCTATGTTGGAAAGTATGGGGCGTTTGAGCTACGGCGAGTTGGCTGGAGAGCGCATGAGTATAGCAGTGCGTACAGACAGCCAGGAAGATGAGCACTCTTGTTTCTCAGATAATACACACCGCGACATTTTACTTAACGCCAAGGGCGTAGAAAATCACTTCTTCGGCCAATACACGCGTATTGATGGTGAACAATTACTTGGTGCTGGTATTGACGATTTATTGGTTTCTGAAGGTCACGCAGAGCTGGCAAATGAGTTGCGAGTGGCACTTGAAAAGTCAAGTACCGCAATCTCAGTTATAGATACTAATGCTAAGCTAGGTACGTCTTTTGATGTGCAAATTCAGATGGATAAGCACAAAGCTGAAGTTTATGCCGCCGTTGATGCACTCGCTAAGCAGACTGAAGTGATCCAAAAGGCACTTGATGCTTTAGGTTTAAACGCAGATGACAGCTTGGTTGGCGACACAGACGAAGATATTTAATGATACCAGAGGCTGCTGAAAAAGCAGCCTCTTCAGTTTCTGCTCATTAGTGGTGCAGAATTGGGGCACTGAAATGAAATACCAATTATTGATACTAACTCTCTCTTTGATAATCAGTGGCTGCGGTGGAGGTTCAGACACCAGCCAAACTAATACCAATAATTACCAGCAAGGCACAGATAATACAGGCCAAACTCCCGACTCAAGCAATTCAGATAATACTGACTCAGATGATAATGGCGGCTCTGATAGTAATGAAGCTGATGGTGAAGGCGACAACGATGACATAGAAGGCGGCCAGCCAGATACAAGCAACCATGCTTTTGCGTTTCAGGTTAATCAAGAGTTACCACCATTACTTATAGATACACCGGATCCTAATGAACACCGTTCTGCTGATAGTGCAACAACCCCTGAGGTAGGCAAAACCGCATACAGTCAAATGTTACCTGCGATAAAGGCTGACATTGCATCTGAAGGTCTATTCAAGACCGGGGACCATCTCTTCAGGACCAATCATGATGGTCAGGGACCTTTGTTCAACAATGCGACATGTCAGGGCTGCCATATTCAGGATGGTCGAGGTGTTGTCCCCGAGTCACCGGATATGCCAATGGTCAGTATGTTTTTGAGAGTTGGGGATAGTCAAGGTAACTTAGATCCCATTTACGGTGATCAGATCCAGGTTTTTGGTGTCATCGATGGTGTACAAGGTGGTGCCAGAGCTAAGTATAATGGCGCCCTCGATGAGGGGCTTGCTTATGGTGAAGCGTATAGCTGGATAGAATATGAAACTATCCAAGGCGAGTTTGCCGATGGTGAGGAATATACGCTTCGAAATCCAATCTATAAAGTAAAAGACCTGTCATATGGACCGTTTATGGAGGATGTTCAGTTCTCAGCTCGTGTTTCTCCTCCAGTATTTGGCACGGGTTTATTGGAAAGTATTCCTGAGTCCAGTCTTTTGGCTTATGCGGATCCTGAAGATGCTAATCAGGATGGTATATCCGGTCGGCCAGCTTATACAACACATCCGATTAACGGTGAAAAGCAGCTTGCACGGTTTGGTTACAAAGCGGTGACGGGCTCAATTTTACAACAGATAAGTGGCGCTTATCGAGGTGATATGGGGGTCACGACCAGTGTTACACCTGAGGAAAATTGCACCTCACAGCAATTAGCTTGTCTGGCGCAGGCTGATAAAGAGCAGGATCGCCACGAAAATGGCGTTGATGTTACGACTGTCAACTTGGCACAAGTAGAGTTTTATAACCGAACTTTATCCGTGCCAGTGCGTAGAGGCTACAACGAATCAACGCAGAGCTGGCGTGCTGATGTGCTAACTGGGCGTGCTGCGTTTTATCAGGCAAAGTGTCACAGTTGCCATGTACCAAGGCATAAAACAGGAGAGGCAAAAGGCAGTGTGCTGGGTGATGTTGACTTAGTCGGGCTAAAAGACACAAGCACCAATATTTCAGCTTTGGAAGGGCTTGTGATCTATCCCTATACCGATCTGCTGTTACACGATATGGGTGGCAGCTGTCAGATAAGTCGTGAAACCAGCTCAGGTGAGGCTTGCGATGATGGAGCACAATGTTATTACGTTCAACGCTGTGAAGGACTTGCTGATAACAGACCTGAAGGTGAAGCGAGCGGAGCGGAATGGAAGACGCCTGCCTTATGGGGGATTGGTTTAGCAAAAGTCGTGACTGAGCGAGCGACCTTTTTACACGATGGCCGAGCTACAACAATCCAGGAAGCTATTTTATGGCACGGCGGCGAAGCTGAGGCAGCTAAAAAGGCTTTCTTAAAAATGGAAAAGCCTCAGCGAGCGGCACTGTTAGCCTTTCTTGAGTCATTGTGATGTTTAAAGTATTAAGTGTGAACAAAATAATGGCGAGCCTAGCCATCATTTTAACTTTACCGGTTTTGGCAAATAATGTGCCTGCTTTTTCTAATGCTGAGCTCAAACCTGGTGGAGATGGAACATTGCGAAAAGTGCCCAAGCGCACATTTATGCACCCAGTGAGTAATGAGTCTCTGACTGCACAAATGGAGTTTTGGATTGGGTTTTCGTTTTTCCGTGATCCATGGGTGGCAGCGCCTGCTATCACCTCAGACCGCGATGGACTGGGTCCTTTGTATAATGCACGCTCTTGTAAAGCATGTCACAGCGATGGAGGGCGAGGAGCAATGCCCAAATCTGGAGAAATCGCAAGTCGGGCATTGCTGTTCCGGTTTTTGCAAGATGATGGCAATGTTGATCCAAGGTATGGTGGTCAATTACAACCGTTCTCTGTCAGACTGTCTCATCATAAACTTAACAAGGAGCCTCGTGGCGAAGCTCAAGTCAGAGTTGATTATGAGTTTATACAGGGCTCTTATGCAGATGGCGGCTCTTACACGCTAAGAAAGCCAATATACACATTACTTAATCCAGCATTTGGAGATCCGGACACTAAAAGCCATTTATCTGCACGGTATACACCCGCGATTTATGGGATGGGCTTACTCGATGCCATTGATAAACAGGATTTGTTAGTGCAAGAAGATCCGCACGACAAAGACAATGATGGGATCAGTGCTCGATATAATAAGGTGAAGAATGTTCGAAATGATGAGCTGGAGATTGGCAGATTTGGTTTTAAAGGATTACATCCTACGCTTGAACAACAGATTGCCGGCGCATTTGTCAACGACATAGGAATAACTAACCCACTATTTCCTGAGGAAACCTGTCTTCTCCACCAACAGGCATGTTTACAGGCTGCCAGTGTTGAACCTGACGATATGCTTGACTTACCTCAAAAATTGCTTGATCCCACCACTTACATGAGTCAAACAGTGGCAGTTGCGCCAGCACGCAATCTCAATAGTAAGCGTGCTCAAAATGGCAGAACACTATTTTATCAGCTCAAGTGTAATGGTTGTCATACACCTTTCTATGTGACTTCTCAGGATTACCCTGTGAAAGCCTTGGCTGGACAGAAAATCTGGCCTTACACCGATCTCGCGCTGCATGACATGGGACCAGGGTTGGCAGATAAAGGCAGAGAAAACCTGGCACATGGGAGAGAGTGGCGCACGCCACCATTGTGGGGACTTGGATTACAAAAACGCGTTCAGGGAACACAGGCGTATTTGCATGATGGAAGGGCCGAAACGATTGAGCAAGCGATACTTTGGCACGGCGGTGAAGCCAAACCGCACAAGCTGCAATTTACCAAGTTAACAAAAGATGAGCGACAAGCTCTAATCTTCTTTTTAAAACAGATTTAGAGAGAATCATAATGAACATGAAATTGAAACTACTTGCCATAGTACTCATTGCTTTGGTTACCACTTTAAGCGGCTGTGGCGGCGGATCCAGTGACTCCACCAGCAATAGTCAGAGTAACGTTAGCAACGATAGCAACAATACTAATTCGGATAGCGGAAATACTAATGTCGACAACGCAAGCGGCGACAACGCCGGGAATACAAATGCCGATAATGACAGTAACAGTTCTGAACCTCAACCTGGCTCACTTAGCAAAGAAGAAGGACACAAGAGAGTTCTGGCTAGCCTGACTGATAATGTGATTTTGCCTGGATATGAGGCTTTTGCGACTCAAATTACAACCTTAGACTATGAAGTAACTCAATTCTGTTCGCTTCCAGAGCGCACAGAAAGTGACTTAGAAAATCTAAAGAGTGCATGGCTTGCAAGTTATGATGCTTTTCAAACATTACGCGCAACAAAGTTTGGTCCTTTAGGGGAGTCTTTCCGTTACTCTCGTCTTCAGGTGTGGCCTCTATCTCCGACAAGGGTAAGTGAGTCGGTTGAAGCGCTCATAGACAGTGACACCGATTTTTCTCAGTCTATTCAAAGTAAACCTCATCAGAGTATTGGCTTAATCTCATTCGAGTACCAGCTTTACGACCAAACAGCTAACAAGACTCTATTGGAAGGAGAAGAGCAGGTGCGCAGGTGTGAATATCTTAAAGCAATGACTGGTAGCCTTGCGTTGAATATTGGAGAAGTTATTGAACAGTGGAAGAGCAACTATGGTACTGGCTTTAAAGGCGAGACCTCAAGCTTCGCACAGAACCATGAGAATTTGGAAAAGCTCTACTCAGCATGGTTTGAATATTTGGAGGTAATAGTAGATAACAAACTAAAAACTGTGTTAGGTGCAGGCATTCCGGGTGCCCCTGAAGAACGAGAAAGTGTCTGGGCTGATGTGAGTGTCAGGAATATAAAAACGAACGTTACATCTCTACAATCACTGTTTAATGCTGATGAACAATACGGGTTAGATGATTATCTTGTAGATGTTAGTGATCAGGAAAATTTGTTACTGCAAATTAATGAGCACTTTAATGCTATATTCGCTGCAATTGAGCCACTGGAAGGAAAGAGCCTGGCTATTCATGTGGCAGCTGAAAGCGGGCGAGTGCAAGTCGAGACTTTGATCGAAAAACTTGAGCTACTGCGCAGTGTAATGGCCAGTGACTTTGTTCAGGTAACTGATATCCAAACCGGTTTCAATACAAACGACGGGGATTAGTTATGAATCGTCGTCAGTTCTGCAAGCAGCTCCTTTTATTAGGGTCAGTGCTTTCAGCGACCACCATGATGTCTGGATGTTCAAAGGCACCATCTGAGATGTATGCCAATGCTTTTACTGACAGCCAGGGGCAGAATTTTGTGGCCTGGTTTGACAGTGAAGGCGAGTTAATCGGTCAGGTTGCTATTGGCCAGCGTGCTCATGATCTAGTCTTTATGCCGGATCAACGTCATCTAGTTGCCTTCGCCCGCCGCCCTGGTAATGAGATGGTGGTGATAGATATCAAGTTACACACAGTGGTAAAGACTATTATCGCTGAGCCAAATCGACATTTTTTTGGTCACGGTGTGCTCAGTCATGATGGTAGCTTGCTATATACGACTGAAAATCAATTCGATCAGAGCCTTACTGCATACCATGGCAGGATAGTTGTCAGAGAAACAGTTAACTGGCAGCCTGTGACCGAGTTCTCAAGTGGTGGGGTAGGCCCCCATCAGCTTGCGCTGCTGAGTGATGGTCAGACACTCGTGGTGGCGAATGGTGGGATCCATACGCATCCGAATAATCCCAGAATAAAGCTTAATCTGAGCACTATGGAGCCCAATCTAAGCTATATAGATGCATCTTCAGGCAGGCTGCTTTCCCAAGCTATGCCGCCACATCATCAGCTTAGTATCCGTCATTTATGTGTCGATAAACTAGACAATGTGTTTGTCGGCTGCCAATTTCAGGGTCCGGACTACCAGATCAATCCGCTGATTTACAGGCACAGGCAAGGAGGTTCATTAGAAGCGCTTCAGGCTAGTAAATCTGTGTGGCAGAATTTTAATCAGTATACCGCTAGCCTGGCTGTAAATGAACGAGATAACTTGCTCGCTGTCACCTCTCCGCGTGGCGGCATTGTAAGTATTTGGAATAGTGACTCTTTGAGTTTGGCAGATATTTTTGAACAAACCGACTGTGCAGCTATCGCAAGTACGCACGCAGGATTTATTGCCAGTACAGGGCAAGGGGAATTAATAATCCGTAAAGGGAAATATGATGTAAAACACCAATACTCAGTGCACTGGGATAACCATATGGCGCATATTTAGCTTTATCAATTTATCTGAGAGAAGGAATTTAATCCGTCGATTTAAAATGTATGCTCCCGGCGGATGTCCTTGCTGAAAGATCAAGTTTGGCTATGCAGCAATTCCCAACCTCTTATAATGTGCGGCACCTAATGTATTTTATCCTTATACCAATTTGCTTAATTAAGTGTTCTATTTTGAGGCGAGAAAACATGTTCGATAACCAGGCAAAAATTTGCGAACTCATACCTTAGGTAAAGGTTCTAAATAAGAAATTTTTAACACAGTTAGCGTCATATTTGCTCCGTCAAATTGAACAGGTATTAAGTGAAATTGGTATTACTATTTGAAATGAAAAAACTTATCTATGCAATCTTACTGACTGTGTTGAGCGGCTGTTCATCTGTATCCCACACTCCCGTTGTAAATCAGGCTTTGCCAAAGGTGACCTATGAGGGCAGGGGCAGTGCAGCAGGTCCCATGCTGGCAGGAGCGCTGGGCCCTGTCGGTATTGCGGTCGGGTTTGCTATTGACGAGGGGATCGGTAAAGACATTGGCCTGGCAATGGATAATTCAAAAGAACAAGGCGTATGGGCAATGGCCAATGCGATTGTTCAGCAATATCCCGATGTGGATACCGTAGCCATACAGAAGCTGGCTTTTGAGGCACAACGCGGTGATGATGATCTGGCCTTTGCAAAGGTTGAACTGCATCTTGAGTCTGCGGGGGAAGAAAAGTCGCTGTGCCTCAAGACTGAACCCGGCAATTTGTCTGAGCTGAAGGAAACATCGCTCGGTTGGCAATTGATCACTAAAGCCATTATTGCACGAGATTTTTGCACGCAATTTTTGCGCGCAATAACTGCAGGCGGTAATCGTATCTAATTATTTTATGGCAGGTGTGAGTGGTGACGAAAGCTGGCGCTATCAATAACCTTTAGGTAATGTTTTGTTATAGTATATCAACTGTGGTTTGGCAACTCATAAGGATAATCATAAAACGTTAAGATTACTCTAAGTGTAACAAAATCCTTACATTGGGAGTGTGAGAACCACGCTCGATCGTCTGGATCTTATATTCAACTAAATGTAAATAAAGCTAATTTTAAATTTGCCTCACATGTAAAATCAAAAACAATAAAAAGTTAACGAAAGTTTATTTTTTTAACATTGTCACTAGTCTCTATGTTGCGTGTTCATGAATTGAGCGCATTGTGGGTGGGCTTCAATCTCTCACTCGCACCTAAAACAACAAGTAATCATGGAGCAAATCAAGTGAAACTATCAAAAATAGCTTTGGCAACTGTTGCCGGATTGGTACTGGCGTCGGGCACCGCGAATGCCGCTCAAAAGCGCTTCTTAAATACCCACAATGCGCTTTCAACAATGCTTGAATCAGCCGCACCGGCTGTGTTGTCGGCACAGCCTGAACAATTAATTGGTTTGGGCGCAGACAACGCACTGGTCGAGATAAAGTCCTACCCACATGCCAGTGGTGCGGTTACCAAGCGCTATCAGCAAATGTACAAGGGTCTGCCTGTGATTGGAGACACCGTCAGCCTGACATATGACAACGCCGGTGCGCTGAAGCGAGCACATGGTGCCGCAGTGTATGAAATTGCGGCAGATCTGGGTTCAGTCACACCAAAACTGTCTAAGCAGGCAATGCAGCGTAAACTGGAAGCGCAATTTGCTACGCAACATGGTGATGAAGAAGTCGCACTTGCCAGGCATAACGAAACTAGCCGCCTGGGGATTTGGCTTGACGAGCAATCGACTGCCAGATTGGTCTATGAAGTGACTTATGTCACCTATGGTAAATCGCCAGCACGCCCGTACAAAATTATTGATGCGAACAGCGGTGAGCTGTTGCTGGAATTCGATAATATCCAGCATGCGAATGCGACCGGCCCCGGCGGCAACCAGAAAACAGGGCGTTATGAGTATGGTACTGACTATGGCTATCTGGATGTTGCTCAGTCTGGCAATACCTGCACCATGAACAATGCCAATGTCAGAACTATCAACCTGAATCATGGTAGCAGCGGCAGTGCCGCGTACAGCTTCACTTGCCCGGAAAATACCCACAAGGAAATTAACGGTGCCTTTTCGCCGCTTAACGACGCACATTACTTTGGTAATGTGGTGTTCAATATGTACAACGACTGGCTGGGCACTGCGCCACTGAGCTTTCAGCTGAAAATGCGCGTTCACTATGGCAATAGCTATGAAAATGCGTTTTGGGATGGTAGTGCGATGACGTTTGGTGATGGGGGAACGCGTTTTTATCCTCTTGTTAGCCTGGATGTATCGGCACACGAAGTCAGCCATGGTTTTACCGAGCAGAATTCCGGGCTGGTTTATCGCTATAAATCTGGCGGCCTGAATGAAGCATTTTCTGATATGGCAGGTGAAGCGGCTGAGTTTTACATGAAAGGCAGTAACGACTGGATGGTGGGAGAGGAGATCTTCAAAGCGACAGGCGCGCTGCGCTACATGGACGACCCCACCAAAGACGGCAATTCAATTGGGCATCAGTCGGATTACACTTCCAGCATGGATGTGCATCATAGCTCGGGGGTATTCAATAAAGCCTTTTATACCCTGGCAAATAAAACCGGCTGGGATACTAAAAAAGCGTTTATCGTCATGGCGAAAGCAAACCAGCTGTACTGGACGGCAAATACTGACTGGGATACAGCAGGTAACGGCGTGATGGATGCTGCGTGTGACTTAGGCTACAACCATGAAGATGTGCAGGCCGCTTTGGCTGTAGTGGGCGTAACTTCGCAGTTAAGCCCGGGCAGCTCGTGTGGCACGACTGAGCCACCACAGGATGAGTTGCTCACTAATGGTGTTGCTCGCACCGAGATCAGCGGCGCATCAAAGGCGCAAAGTTTCTTCCGCCTGGAAGTGCCGGCAGATGCCTCAGACTTGTCATTTGTGACTACAGGTGGCAGTGGCGATGCAGATCTGTATGTGAAATTCGGCAGTCGTCCGTCTTTGCAAACTTTTGACTGTAAGAGTACGTCATCAAGCAGCAATGAAACTTGTAACATTGCGAACGTTCAGGCAGGCACTTATTACGTGATGGTTGAAGCATGGAATGCCATTTCAGGTGTGTCACTAACCGGCTCTTACAGCTCAGGTGGCACCGGCACGCCCCCGATTGACCGTACAGAGAGTAATGTCTCGATTGGCTCCGGACAATGGACACGCTTCACCCAGGATCTGACCGCTGGCTACTCCAACCTGACCGTTACCATCAATGGTGGTAGTGGTGATGCTGATTTGTACGTGAGATATGGCAGCGAATCGACGCTCTCAACATACGATTGTCGTCCATATCGTAATGGCAATTCGGAGAGTTGTACCTTTGATAATCCACAAGCGGGCACCTGGCACATCGACTTACGTGGTTACACTGCGGCAAGCGATGTCACTGTAAATATCCAGGCCAATTAACATTTGAATAAGGGAGCAAGCTGCTCCCTTTTTCTTTCTCATTCACTTTACAGAGGGGTGTTGCGATGACAGCTCAACGACCCGTTCGTGTGCCGGGCTTATTGGTGGCTGCGAACTTAATCTTTTTATCTCATGGTGTGGCATTTGCTAATGCTTCAGCGCAATCAGATAAACCCTGGATCACGATAGATACGATGGCAGGGCAACATTATCAGTTACAAAATTTATTAACAGGTAAGCATATTAATGCGCAGGTGAGCGCAATACCGGGTATTAGCATAGCGCAGATAGATGAATCAGAGCATGGCGAGTTAAGTCATTTTATGCATGATCAGTATCACCGCTGCGGTGGATTTGTTGCGCATGCATCTAAAAGTGAGGCTGAGCTCTATCTGTCCCAGCTAAACCTGGCAATAAATAACCAGCCACTACAAACCTACACCATAGACAACCCGGCTATGGCCAATGCCATGATCAACGAAATCAGTACAACCAGCCTGGATAGCACAGTGGCTAACCTGACTGCATTTCATAATCGCTACTATACCCAGCAAAGTGGCGTCGACGCGGCTCAGTGGATCAAACAAAACTGGCAGAGCATCGCACAGTCCCGCAGTGACATCAGCGTTGATTATTACACCCACAGCTGGTCTCAATCTTCGGTTGTTGTGACCATTAACGGGGCCGAAAATGTCGATGAAATCGTAGTCATTGGTGGGCATCTCGACTCTATCAATCAGTCAAGCCCAAGCGCTGGCAGAGCACCGGGCGCGGACGATAATGCGTCGGGTATTGCTGTGCTGACTGAGGCACTAAAGGCCTTAGTTGCGGCAGATTACAAACCGCAACGAACCATTCAGATCATGGGCTTTGCGGCAGAAGAAGTCGGCCTCAGAGGGTCAAAAGCCATTGCTCAGGACTATAAGTCTCAGGGTAAAAATGTGGTAGGTATGGTGCAGTTTGATATGACTGGCAATAACGGAAGCACCCAGGACATCACTATGATGACTGACTACACCAACAGTGGTCAAAATCAATTTTTGTCGCAGCTCCTTGACGCTTACTTACCTAATTTAAGTTACGGTTATGATCAATGTGGCTATGGCTGTTCGGATCATGCTTCCTGGTATCAGCAAGGGTTTGCGGCGTCTATGCCATTTGAATCTCGCATGTCTGAGATAAACCGCAAGATACATACCAGCAACGATACGTCTTTTGATGCCACACATGCCAGTAAGTTTGCCAAACTAGCGGTCGCTTATTTGGCTGAAATGGGCAAAAACGCGGGAGATTTGCCTCCGCCGGACCCCGGTAAGCTGCAAAATGGCGTGCCAAGAACGGGGATCAGCGGGGTAGCCAAGTCGCAGCATGACTTCTCACTCGATGTACCTGCCGGAAGTAACAACTTGGTTTTCACAACATCAGGCGGCTCAGGTGATGCCGATCTGTATGTCAGATACGGCTCGAAACCAACGCTGCAAACCTATGACTGCAAGAGTACAAACTCCAGCAGTGCTGAAACCTGCACCATTACTACGGTTAATGAGGGCACTTACTATGTCTTGGTTGAAGCCTGGAACGAGATTCAGAATGTCACCCTCGTGGGCGAGTATCAGCAAGGCGGAACAACGCCAACGCCAATTAACCGGACTGAATCTGACCTATCCGTGGCACAAGGGGGTTGGGTCAACTTCTCGCAACAGTTGGGAAGTGATTATCAGTCGTTAACGGTCACTTTGTCAGGTGGTGTAGGGGATGGAGACCTTTATGTTAAACACGGTGCTGAGGTGGGAGACAACAGTTTTGATTGCCGCCCCTATAAAAGTGGTAACTCAGAAACCTGTACCTTTAGTACGCCAAGTGCGGGCAACTGGTATATAGGCATCAAAGGCTATCAAAGTGCCAGTGGCATGACGTTGTCAATAACGGCACAGTAGTCAGATTTTCCATACTCTGTACTTATTTTACTGGCATAATACGCACCGAGTGTTAGATCCAGGTAAAAAATAAGTAATGGATAATTTGAACAAATCAAAACTCTGGACCGACAGACTGTGTTTGCTGCTCGGTCCTGCTTTTATGTTACTAACGTGCGTAACAACCGCGCCCGAAGGGATGAGTGTAGAAGCCTGGCGTACAGCCGGACTTGCTCTTTGGCTGGGAATTTGGTGGGTGAGCGAAGTTGTGCCCATACCTGCTACTTCTTTGGTTCCTCTGCTGGTGGTCCCTCTGGCCGGGATCAATGACATTAAGTCTGCGTCAAGTTTGTATGCGCACCCGCTGATCTTTTTGTTCCTGGGCGGCTTTTTGATCTCTATCGCCATGGAAAGATGGCAGCTACACAAACGTATTGCTTTACATACCATGTTACGCAGTGGCAATAACCCCAGAGTCCAAATTCTCGCAATGATGCTGGTAAGTGGCTTTTTATCTATGTGGATTAACAATACCGCAACGACATTAATGATGCTGCCGATTGCCTTGTCGGTGATCCATGTGCTTAAAGACAATCAATCCCAGGATAATAATTATGGTATTGCTCTGTTGCTGGCGATAGCCTACAGCGCGAGCCTGGGCGGCGTCGGCACTATCATTGGCACTGCACCGAACGCGCTTATGGTTGCCTATCTGTGGGAAAATTATCAGATTAAAATTGGCTTTGCACAGTGGATGGTGATGGCGGTCCCTTTCACATTTGGCATGATATTGCTGTGCTGGGTATGGCTGACGCGCTTTGCGTTTAGAGTACAAACGACCAACACTGATACCAACCTGACTCAGATTTTTAACCAGCAACTGGGTGAACTGGGTCGTATGAACCTGGCCGAAAAAAATGTCCTGCTGGTGTTTATTTTCGCTGCCGTAAGCTGGATCAGCCGTCCCTATCTAGCCAGCTGGACTGGTCTGGACATCACAGACACAGGGATTGCGATGGCCGCTGCGTTATTATTATTTGTGCTCCCGGCAAAGCGGGGAAGTGATACGCGCTTAATGGATTGGCAGGCGGCGCAGCAGGTACCCTGGGGGATCTTATTGCTGTTTGGTGGGGGACTAACACTGGCATCACAAATTAAAGGCTCAGGCCTGGCCGAGTACATTGCCAACATGCTGGCCGGTGCCAGTGCGATACCTTTGGTACTGGGTGTATTGGCTGTTGCTGCACTCATAACCTTTTTGACCGAGCTGACCAGTAATACGGCAACGGCGGCGGGGTTTTTGCCTCTGCTGGGTCCAGTTGCTGAGCAAATTGCCGGTACGCCACTTATCTGGGTTATACCTGCGGCGATGGCGGCAAGCTGTGCCTTTATGATGCCGGTGGCGACGCCGCCTAATGCGATTGTATTTGGCTCTGGTGAGATAAAAATCCGCGATATGATCAAAGCTGGGTTTGTGATGAATCTGCTTGCAATTGCGGTGATAACGACGCTGACTATGACAGTCGGTAGTTACATGTTTGGTTATTAGTGTGGCTAAATAAGCAAAAAGGCCCTGCACTGAGAAACTCAGGCAGGGCCATATATCGTGTTAATCGATATAGAGTGTTTTAACCCCGGTTGAGATTTCAGTATCAGAACCCGGTAAACGATAAGTGATGTTGACATCTACGCTATTTGTCGCGCTATCGGTATGGTCCATGAATTGCGCATTTCCTGCCCAGTTTCCATCTTGGTCGTACTGGCTGATATAGTCAAAGCATATCGAGTGGTAGTAACCATTTGGTTGAGCAGAGCGCATGTTTAGGTATATGTTGGAATCTAGCTGCTCATTGTCAGCAAGCGCGTATAAATAAACGTTAGAGTAGCCATGATAGCGCTGGTCGGTTGTGTATTTTACACCATTGGTTGTAACCGCACTGATATGTGCGTCACTAAGCATTACGTCTTTTGGTGCAATGATACACAGTTGGTACGAGGCTGCATCACTGTTTGTACCACTTTGCTCGCCTGCCGTGTTCTTCGGTGTGATTAGTGCACCGCCGCTGCGATAGTTCATGTTGTCTGCTTTGAACTGAGACTCATCGAACTCAAATGGGGTATCGATTGAAAATTGAACTGAACGGTTGACGTAACCTTGAGAGTTCGCTTCTTTTCGAGTGATGTTATCCAGCTCATAACGGTATGTATAACCCGCTTCAAGTGGTGCGGCCGGGGCAATAGAGAGCTTGGTATCGTTGAATGACAGCGCACGGTTTAACTCAACAGATTGGTTAGCACGCTGTATAGAGGTGGTTCCCGCAGCGACATCGTCACTGTCAGAATCATTGCCTTTTACAACGGTGATTACACCCTGCTTGTATAACCGGGCAGAGTCTTGCTTTAGTGAAACAGGGGCATTAAAGTAGTAAGTTAAGCCGTGTGTCTCTTCAACTTCGTCTTCTGTAGATTCAATGATCTCAAGTCCCAGATAAGGTGCTGAAACCTGCTCTACAAGTGGTATGGTGATAGCTAACGTGTTGTTGCTTAATTCAGAATTATACAGGCCTTCCTGGTGGTTTTGGCTGTGATGTCGGCTTATTTGAAAAGTATCATCATGATCACGATAAATACCAATGTTGTCGGCCTTATACGTGCGCCCATTTACTGTGAATTCATGCGTGATGAATTGCAGCTCGCCGTAGTATCTAGCTGATAAGGTATAATGGCCTTGTGCTTCATTAAACGTAAAGTTGCTGTCACCTTTATCATTGTTGATGGCAAATACAGTATCAGGATAAAGCTGCTCACCTGATGCGCCGACAAAGTTAACCATTAAATCGTACTCATTGATGCTTTCAACAGTCGCATGTAGCGTATTGTGTCGTTCAGCATCAAAGTGGTGCAGGTTCGCGATACCATTACTTGAGTGAATTTCGTAGTCTGATTTATAAATGGTGTATTCGTCATTGCCATCGTTGTCGACGTCTACATCAATCGCCAGTTTGAAATCAATGCCTTGAGGCACGATAAGCTCATACTGGTTTGTTTCAGTGCTATAGGTTGCATCAACCTTGTTTTTCTCCAGCATATGTGCCAATTCATATCGCGCACTGGTATAAGTGTTAAAACTCAATTCCGGCTCAGCCGTAATTTGCAAATCGGAAATGGCTTCAAAAGTGTTCCGATTGAGAATGCTAAAGGTAACGGTATGCGGTTTGGATACAGTCAGTGTTTGCACAGCGCTGACTACTTCAGTACGGTCACCGGCACTGCGTGTTGCATGGTCGAACAGCTGAGTAACAATCGCGTTGCTCGGGCTGCTTACTTTGAGCAAAATATTGCTGTACTGAGGGACTTTAGGAATTGAGTAGCTGCCATCTTCGGCAACGTCGACAGGCTCGTGCCATGTGCCATCATAGTATGCGGTCACTTGCACATCAGATAAGTCAACACCGTCAACGGCGGCGACAATACCGCCCTTCAGAATAAATGGTGTTTCAAGCGCTTTGTCTTTTGCGGCCTGAGCTTCACTTTGTTTTTTGTTTTCATCAAGCTGGCTTTGCAAAATTTGATTTTGCTGCTCAAGTTTATTGACCAGTTCATCATTGTTATTGTTATCTTCTACTTCAAGACATCCGCTTAGAGCAAAACACGTCGCTAAACCAATTGCAATTTTTGAATACTTAAACATCCATATGTCCTATTTATACTATTTTGATTACTAAAGTGTCCCGATCTCGGGTTGGCGGGATTAAATCATATTCGAGCGGAGAAATCTTCTTTCGGTAACATTAAATGACAATATTATGAACTGATTTCATTTTATTATCATCAAGTTAAAGTTATGGTAGCGTTTTATGTTTATATTTATTTTAATGTTCAGAATATAGTATGGTTGTTTAGATAATAAGCAGACTTGTGTAGTACGAAACTACGGCGTGCTTTGGCGTAAATTAGAGAAGAGATTTTTGCGTTGGTGTAATGGCAATCCGCTGAATTGACTCCGCACTCATGCGGATTGCTCTGTTTTGATGTTAGTCTTCGGTAATTTGGGAGCCCGCGATATAAGTACCAGCCTGAATTTTATGATAGATGGTATCGGCAATTTCCTGAGCATCCTCACGCTCAGATCGTGACATGCTCTTCTCATCCAATCTACGACTGGTTGTTGCCGGGCGATAGCCGTTATATTCGGCGAGCGTATTCCAGATGTATGAGCGTTGGATGTTTTTCTCTCCACCGAGACCCTGATAATAAAGCAACGCAAGATTGAACATCGCCAGCGTATAGTTGTTGGCGGCGGCGCGCTCGTACCAGAACCTTGCCCCGCTGTAATCTTGGGTCACACCATCGCCATTGGCATACATCACGCCCAGGTTAAATTGCGCGGCAGGTAAGTTCTTTTTCGCAGCCGACATAAATAGGTCAACTGCTTTTTGTTTATCGATTTTTACGCCCAGGCCTTGATCGTACATAACGGCCAGTGAAAACATCGCGTCGGCACTGCCCAGCTTGACGGCCTGTTGCATCAGCTCAGCCGCTTTATATGGGTTTCTGGGTACGCCATATCCACCCTCATACATTCTGGCCAGCTCGTAGATACCCGGCGCGTACCCCATATCAGCCAGATATCTGAATTCTTTCAGGGCGACATCAAATTGTCCGGCATTTGCTGCTGCAATACCTTCTTCAAGCCCGGCTTGCGCAGCGGGTGTGTTGGCAAGCAGACCCGCAAAGGCCAGTGCGTAAGTAAGTTTTTGCCACATGTGCGTTCTCCTTCAAAACCGACGTTGTGTATCACCAGATCTAAGTGCTGAGTATAGCACTGCGACGCTATTCTGGTTTTGGATTGTAACTTCGCCAAATGACTAGTATAAGCGATTGAAGAGAAATAAAAAAAGCCCTTTCGGGCTTTTCTGATACATATCAACCGTCACTGATATGAGCAATGTAGCAAGTAAATGAGTACGTTTGCCAACCCCTCCTGTGAAAAGTAGCTGGCATATCAACGTTAATGAAGCCGGAAACGGAGAATTGAGCAACGAGGTGTTTTTGACTTCATTGAGAATGATTATCACTAACGCTGTGCGTGATGTCAATAGTAAATGATAATTAATTGCGTTTGCGGGCCTTTATAACTTTTAGCTTTTGCTTGTCATCAAAGTATCTTTTCTTTTTTTCTGTAGAGTCAGTATATTGGGATGAGTGAAAATTGTTCAGGGAGCATTTTATGCAACAGCAATATACAGAATTGAAACGAAACGTGAGTCTGTTGGGTGAGTTGTTGGGCACTACCATAGCCCACTCACAGGGGCCAGAGGTACTCGAAAAAGTGGAGTTGATCCGCCACCTTGCTAAATCATCCCGCAGTGGCGACGTGCAGGCCAGAGAGACGCTAATAGAAACACTGCAGTCTTTACCTGATGAAGAGCTGCTGCCGGTGTGTCGTGCATTCAGTCACTTTCTTAACCTTGCCAACGTCGCTGAGCAGCAGCACACAATTTCCGATTCAGGTTGTCCGCAAGGTCCGTTCGATACCCTGCAAACCACTTTGTCTGAGATCACCAAGAAAGTGAGTCTGGGCGACACAGATCAACACAAGGTCGCCCAGGTTATCGAAAACCTGTCTATCGAGTTGGTACTCACGGCGCATCCCACCGAAGTGACTCGTCGTACACTAATCAGCAAGCATGTTGAGTTGAGCGATTGTTTATCTGAGCTTGGAGCATGTCTGGATAATAGTCTGTGTCGCAATGAGGTCATTGCACGAATTGAGCAGTTGATCTGCCAGGCTTGGCACACCAATGAAATCAGAAATAAGCGGCCAACGCCGCTGGAAGAAGCGAAGTGGGGATTTGCGGTTATAGAGAATAGCCTGTGGGATGCGGTGCCTAAATTTACCCGAACACTCACTCAGCTTGCGCAAGGGCAGCTTGGCATCACGCTCCCTGAAGACTATGCCCCTGTTAGCCTGGCTTCCTGGATGGGGGGAGATAGGGACGGTAATCCTAATGTGACTGCTGAGGTAACCCAGAGCGTGTTAGACCATGGCCGCTGGATGGCGCTGGACTTGTATTATCGTGACTTAGATGTGCTTAGCTCCGAGTTGTCGATGGCGCCTGCCAATGAGGCGCTCAAAGCGCTGACCGGGGACCACCCCGAACCTTATCGCGCACTCCTCAAGCAGCTTAAAGCTGATATCAATGAAACAATCTTGTTTTTAGAGCATAAGATTAAGTCCCGGCCCAGTTCATACCAGGATAAGATCCGTTCAACCGCACAACTGATGGAGCCCTTAAGTGCATGTTATTCTTCACTCACTGAGTGTGGCATGGAAGTGGTTGCCAATGGCATGTTGCTGGATGTGATACACAGGCTCAGGTGTTTTGGGGTACAGCTGTGTAAACTGGATATTCGTCAGGATTCAGGACGCCACAGCGACGTATTGTCTGAAGTGACTCGCTATTTGGGACTGGGAGATTACGCCCAATGGTCTGAACAGGATAAACAAGCGTTTTTACTCTCGGAGCTATCGTCGCGACGGCCCTTGCTGCCCAAACACTGGCAACCCAGCGAAGAAGTGCAGGAGGTGCTGGATACGTTTTCTGTTATTGCCGCACAGGATAGAGCCGCGCTGGGGATTTATATCATTTCAATGGCCAGAGAAGCATCGGACGTGTTGGCGGTAGAGCTGTTGCTACAAGAAAGTGGTTGTCCGTTCAAGCTGCCTGTCGCACCGCTGTTTGAAACACTCGATGACCTTAATCACGCACAACAGGTTATGCAGCAGCTATTTGACTCCAGTTGGTATAAAGGACACGTGGGTCAGCAACAGTATGTCATGATTGGCTATTCTGATTCCGCTAAAGATGCTGGCATGATGGCTGCGGGCTGGGCACAGTATCTCGCCATGGAGCAGCTCATTGAAGTAGGAGATAAATATCAGGTTGAGATGCACCTTTTCCATGGCCGTGGTGGCACCATAGGGCGGGGTGGAGCACCGGCGGCGCAGGCGCTGCGTTCTCAGCCTCCCGGTTCTTTGAGTCACGGGTTAAGGGTCACAGAGCAAGGCGAGATGATCCGCTTTAAATTTGGCCTGACACCGGTTGCTATCCAAAGCCTGTCATTGTATGCCAGTGCAATTATCGAGAATAATCTTTATCCGCCTCCGCAACCTAAAGCGGACTGGCGTGCAGCTATGGCGCTGTTGAGTGAGCACTCGTGCAAACAGTACCGGGATTTTGTTCGCGGCAATGCCGACTTCGTATCCTATTTCAGGGCCGCAACGCCAGAAATTGAGCTGGCGAAGCTTCCTTTGGGTTCTCGTCCGGCTAAGCGTAAGCCGCAGGGCGGCATTGAGAGTCTCAGAGCGATCCCCTGGATCTTTGCCTGGAGTCAGAATCGCCTAATGCTTCCGGCATGGCTGGGTGCACTAGCAGGTATTCAGAGTGTCGTGAAGACCTATGGTGAGGAATTGCTGGGCGAGATGAGTGAACAGTGGCCGTTTTTCAGAACGCGTCTGGAAATGCTGGAAATGGTGTTTTGTAAAACCGATTTGTGGTTGAGCGAATACTATGATGCGCGTTTGGTGCCCGATGACTTACAACCTCTGGGTGAATCCCTGCGCAGTGAATTAAAAGAAGCGACCCAATTTATTAAAAAGTATGCGCCAAAGGGATCTTTGCTGTCTGCACAGCCTTGGATCCGCGAATCAATCGAGCTGCGCAATCCTTATACCGATCCACTAAATGTACTACAAGTAGAGTTGCTTAAACGGACCCGAGAGAAAGCCAACCATGAACTCGATAGCGCATTGATGATCACTATGATGGGTATTGCAGCAGGGATAAGAAATACGGGTTAATTTTATTTGCTGCAATAGCGAGTTTATTCTGCAATAACAAAAACCAATCCTTATGGGTTGGTTTTTTTATTTTATCTGGTTTTTTATGGTTGGTTTGTTGACATCAATTCTTAATTAACTAGAATCCCCTGCTACCTTGTAAATGCGCTTCACGTTAATTAAAGCAATAGTCAGAGGCTGAAATGTCAACGCTTTCAACCAGTATCACTTATGATGAAACCACCACCCTGATCATGATGACCCTCAGAGGCAAAGCAGGAGTGGATGATGTTGTTAATGCCTATAAGGCGGCTAACAACTATGCCAGCAAACACCAAAGTAGTAAGTTACTGGTAGATGTGTCTGAGCTGGAACACAGATTTGCAGCAATTGACGTGGTTAATATCATGCCTAAAGTTGCTCACCATGTTAAAAACATGAAGATTGCTCGGGTCGTGGGGATTGAAGGCTTTATGCATGATTTATTCCTTCAAAAGGTGCAGCGTTTTGGTATTCATGCCGAGAACTTTGAGTGCTTCAAAAGTGCCAAGGAATGGTTGAGTAAAAGCTGATTCAGGCGTAAACTGGTCTGCCATGAAACAAGCGCAAAACAGCGCTGTGCAGGCCTTTACCTGCGCGAATAATAACGATATATGGTAGATACTGACAACAAGCTAAACTCTTCCGTACTGGAAGTATGTAAAACCGCCAAAGGCGTATTAAACCTCGATCTTCAAAATCACATTCAAACCATACTCGGTTGTAGTAAAGCACAGTTAGGGCAAGCGCTACTGCCATATGCTGCCAGCTTTGCTCAGGCACCTATTTCCTCATTTCTGGTCGGCGCTGTGGCATATGATAAGCATAGCGACCAGTATTTTTTGGGCGCTAATCTGGAGTTTTCACACCAGGCGCTGTCTTTGGTAGTGCACGCCGAACAGGCCGCTATCAACAATGCCTGGTTAAATGGGGCTAAGGAAATTACCAGCCTGGATATTACCGCTGCACCTTGTGGCTACTGCCGCCAGTTTATGAATGAACTGAGTAACGCCAGGCAACTTAAGATCACACTGCCAAGCGGTGAAACCTCATTATCTCAGCTGCTACCGGGAGACTTTGGCCCGAAAGATTTGGGTAATCAGGAGTCACTGTTCAACAGTGCACCGGTCAGTATTGCAAATGCGCACGGGCTATCCAGTGAGCTTATCAGTCACTTGACCCAGGTCTATGCGCCTTATACAAACAATATTGCCGCTGCTGAGCTGGTAATGACTGATGGCACGCGCTTTTATGGCCGCTACGTTGAGAATGCGGCGTATAGCCCAAGCTTGTCGCCCATGCAAAGTGCTCTCAGTCAGCTAGCCATGAGTGGCCAGATATTGGCTGAGGCGAAAATTGAGCGAGCCACGTTGGTGGAAACAAAAGGAAGAGAGAATCAGCGCGCGGTCACAGAGGCGGTGATAAGCAGCTTTAACGAGGCGCTAGAGCTGCAATATTATCAGATAGACACAAAGCAGGCTTAAGCCTGCTTTGTTTTTTCCAGTACCAGCTCTGCGGCTTTGATAACCACAGACACTGCATTTTTTTCAACCAGCTGATGATCGACGTTCGGAATTTCCTGACGAGTGCGGTTTACCAGTACGCCTGCAACACACGCCGCTTTTAAGCCAAGTGCCGCACACATAGTGAACAGCGTTGCTGATTCCATCTCATAGTTCATAACATTGAGCTTTTGCCATTCTTCACAAGAGCCCTGAAATGCTTTTGGCACGTAGCCGGAGAAAGTGTCGTAGCGCTCCTGGCCCGGATAGAAGGTGTCGCTTGAAGCGGTAATACCGGTATGATAGGTAACACCCAAGTGATCACACGCCTCGACCATAGCTGCGGTGCAATGGAAATCTGAAACCGCCGGGTAGGCCAGTGGCGCAAAATGCTGGCTGGCACCGTCAAGGCGCACAGACGCTGTGCTGACCAGAATATCACCTTCGTTAATATGTGGCTGGATAGCACCAGTTGTGCCGATGCGCAGGAAAGTATTTACACCAAGTTGAGCCAGCTCTTCTACAGCAATAGAGGTAGATGGGCCGCCAATACCGGTTGAGCAAATGACAATGGATTGGCCTTTGATATCGCCAAGATAGACGTGAAATTCACGTGTCTGTGCTAAACATTTAGGGTTATCGAGTTGTGAAGCAATACGCTCTGAACGTTTAGGGTCGCCAGGTACGATAGCCAGTGTTGCACCGTTTAGATCTGCTTTCGAAAGACCCAGGTGAAATACCTTTTCCATAAATAAACCTTGTATAGTTCTAAAGCCCAATGGTCAGTTTTACCTGCATTTAAGTACAGGACGAATGTCCTTATACTGGCCTTTGAGCGTTACAATTATGTTTTTCAATCGAGAATAATATCAAGATCAAAGAAAAACCCGTCGTATTAAGTGTAATGGGCCCTGAAACAAAGGGTTGTCAATTAATTACCGCTAAGATAGGGGGAATTAAAGAGGCCAAATGTAACGCCTGAAGCCATTCAAATTAACCGATTGCTTGCAACATTGTCGACTGTCTTCTAAACCTTAATAAGGAGAAGCAAATGGGGAATACCTACTATGCCTGCAACACAATCGATAGACAAGCACACCGAGTTTGCCCGCTGTTTTGAAAGCAACAAGTTAAGCCCCTTTGTGGCGTTTCATTGGCTCGCACTCGCATTTAAAGACATCGCCAGAGCACCTTTACTGAGTCTGATATATGGACTGGTTTTTACAACGATCCCGGCAGCCATAATGTGGCTCGCATTTGAAGTGGAGACTCACCTGGTCATTTTGCCCGCGGCTGTTGCGTTTGCGTTAATAGGGCCCGCGTTTGCTGCCGGTTTGTATGATGTCGCCTGGGAACTTGAAAAGGGCCACAAACCGACGTTGAGCCATAGTTTGAAATCTATGTTCAGAAACCCGGCGGGGGAGTGGGGTTTTGCCATTTTGCTAATGGTGATTATGATTGTCTGGATGAGGTTAGCCGCTCTGATCCATGCACTGTATCCGAATGTACCCAACCCAAACTTTGAGCAGCTGTCGGCATTTTTAGGGCTCGGCACGCTAGTTGGTGGCATATTGGTTGTCACTGTGTTTGCCATTTCGGCGTTTACACCTCAGATCATGATGGAACGACGTGTCGATATTATGACTGCGGTGGTGTCCTCCATTCATGCTGTGAAATCTAACGCTGCGGCCATGATTGTGTGGGGCGTAACCATAGGTGTGCTGGTGATTGTAGGTTTCTTAACTGGTACGGCCGGATTTATTGTGATTATGCCATTACTAGCCTACGCAAGTTGGCACGGTTACATCGCGACAATTAAGACTAAAAAGCCGAGAAAATACGAATAAGCAAACACTTAGCCTGCATATTCAACCGCCCTTGCTGCGCTTGGCAGTAGCAGGGCGGTTGACTTATCTCCCAGCCATGTTATACCAACTTCAGAAAAGTATATTTTAATATTTTAAAGTCCACACTATCTTCTTAACCATTTGAAAATAAACGGTTAGTTTGATTTGTTCGCGAGTTTTACTCAAAGCTTGAGGTTGGCTTACCCAAATAGCAGTACAGATCTGACAATAAATTTATAAGTAGCGGTGTGGCATGTTTATGCAGTTGACTGAGGAGGTCTCAATGAGTGATAGCAAAGCAAAATTTCATCAGAAAATAGAAAACTGTCTGTGTCCGCCGGGCGATGGTGTATTTACCGTCAACACAGCAAAGGAAAGAAAAGCGGCGCTACGTGAAAAGCTGTATGGACAGACAGAAAACGTTGAACCTCTTTGGAAAGCATCATTAAACACATTAGGTGACAGTGAACACAAGGCGGCTATTTTAGGGATCAGCTCTGATTGTGGTGGCGGGATCCTAAGAGGTGCTAATTGGGGGCCATTATTTCTTCGCTCGACTTTGTTGACTGAGCAACCACAAGTCAGTGCGTTTGACTTAGGTGATGTGCGCGTTATTCCTCACTTACTTCACGATAAGTATTTAAACGAGGGAACGATCAGCAACTGTCAGAAGGCACTTTACCAGGATGAAAACAGTGAGTATCACGTTTCTCCACTGTCTATCACTGAAGATGTATGCGACGGCTTTTATGCTCATTATCCAGAAAAAGGTATCTTTGGTATCGGTGGCGACCATTCAATCAGCTACCCGCTTACTAAAGCCTATCTGAAGGCGAAACGCGAGCAAGGTAAGCGCACGGCTATCATTCATTTCGATGCACATACCGATCTGCTGGTTGAGCGTTTAGGTATTGATCTGTGTTTTGGTTCCTGGTGTACGCATATTCTGGAGTTTCTGCCAGCACCCCACCACCTGATCCAGTTCGGGATCCGTTCAAGCGGTAAGAGTAAGCAACATTGGGAGTCAACGTTTGGTGTTAAGCAACACTGGGCGAATGAAATTCGTGAACAAGGTGCCGACGTCATCGTTGAGCAGGTCATCAAGCAGCTTAAAGAAGACAAAGTTGATGAGCTTTATGTGAGCTTCGACATTGATGCGCTGGATGAAGAGTTTGCAGCTGCAACTGGTACGCCTGAGTCTGGTGGTATGACACCGGATGAGGCAATGAAAATTCTGACTGCGCTAAGTAAGGAGTTCCCTATCACCGGTGCTGATATGATGGAGATTGCGCCATTTACGGATAGCTCTTTGGCAGGCCAGTCTAGCTCTGAAACAACGCTGCGTGAAGGGGCTAAGCTATCAGCCTTCCTGATTGATGCCATGAACAAAGGCTAAAACAATCACCAGAAAGAAGGCGTTGGCCTTCTTTCTTGTTTTATGTCACCTGTTTTTCCTAACTCCTCGAAAATTTAACTCTCCTTTGTATTCACAGTATTGGAATATTTTCCTATATTAAAAATTGCAGTCTGAATAATTCATGAATAATTCATAAGGAGCGATGCTTGGTACGCTGGTTTGTTTACGCGTGGCTTATGCTGGGTAACGCAGGTGCATATGCCTATACACTCACTCTGGTTACCGAGAATTTCGCACACTTTCAGTATGTGAACGGAGAGGGGGAGCTGGTGGGTCATGCTGCAGAGAAGGTGACAGCTGTGCTCAAAGAAGCACAGCTTGATTATCGGTTGAGTATTGATAATTGGAGCACGTCTTATAATAGCGCTAAGCGAGACCCAAATACGTGTATATTTTCTATCGCTAAGAGCGAACAACGTAATGCGTTATTCTCATGGGTGTTTCCCATCGGCGCTTTTACAACCTCATTTTATGCGCTCAAGACCGCAAACATTCGCATCGACTCTCTGGAGCAAGCCAGGCAGTATAAGATTGCAGTGATCCGTGACAACTTTAGCCACCAATACCTGAAGAGCCAGGGGTTCGTAGAAGGTCAGCAACTGCTTTTGATCCAGTCTTTTGATAAGGTATTTCAGCTACTGGCTACACGCAGAAATATCGTTGACTTGGTGATATTAAGCGATGCTCAGTTCGAGCATAAGAGCAAAAGTGAACCCTTGAGCCACGAGCTTGAGCCGGTGATGAGGATTGAAACTATGAGTACTCAGCTCTATTTTGCCTGCAACAAAAAAGTGCCTGCGCAGATCATCCAGCGTATTCAGGCTGCTTACCAACGGCTGTACTAAGGCTTTTTAATCTCCGGCCAGCTAAAACCATGGAATGTGTCCAGATAGAGCTGCTCTACTTTTTCTCTTGCCCAGGGGGTTTTACGGAGAAACTTGAGGCTCGATTTGACTGACGGATCCTTCTTGAAACAATTGATATTGACCGCTTCAGCCATGGCTTCCCACCCGAGTTGCTCAACCAGGCGCTCAACTATGTCCTGGAGCTTTATACCATGTAACGGGTTATTAGGTTGTGATTCGCTCATACTGCTTATGTTCGTTCATTAAAAGTCACTAGTGTACCCTGATTTTACCTTTCATTTCTACTCTGACGGGGTCGCCGTTTTTATCGAGCTTCAGCCACATCAGTGGGCTCTGTGGTTGATTTTGATATCGGTATGAACAGACATAGAGCTTATCAGCCTGTTTGATGACAGACCCTTCCGAGTACCTTAAGTCCTGATACCAACATACGCTTTGAAGTTGTTCAAGGTAGAGATTGGTTTCGTTACCAAAGGCTGTCCCTTTGAGTGGAATCAATAAAATTGTAAATAAAAAGCAAATTAGCTTATTTTTCATGGCATAACTCCGAGTTCCAGCTAAATTTAAGGGGGAAAGCTAATGTACTATACACCTTAGCTATTGGTAATGTGCTGGCAAGGCTTTTTTGGCTGGCCAGTGGCGGTAAATTATGCAGAAGTTGGGCCTGTTTTACGGTCTCAGGAGGGAATATGGCATTTGATGAAAAACTAATGGCTGAGCTGGAGTTGCTGGTGAAGTTTCCACGTAGCAGTTTGCATCAGGGGATAAAAATACACAAAAATGCAGATCAGGATATTTTGTCGGCGGCAGAGCGCTTGTATGCCAAGGGCGTGATTGACCAACCCGACGGGGGATACTTAACCGATTTGGGGCACGATCTACTGGTGCATCTGGACCAGGTGCACAGTGCACTTAAATAGTGCGAGAGGAGAGTAGGAGCGCGTTTAAAGCGCTCCTGACTTTATTATTATTTGGGCGCGTCCGGTTGATTTTCCGGCGCAGCATCTGAAAACGCTGCCAGCGTGTTGCAGTGTTCATGAATACGCGCAATTTTTGGAAACTCGCTCATATCTACTTTAAAGCGCAAGGCATTATAGACCTGAGGAACCAGGCAAACGTCAGCAAGCGTTGGCTTATCACAAAAGCAAAACGCACTGTTGTCATCCAGCATTGCTTCCAGTTTTTTAAACCCTTCAATTACCCAATGGCGATACCAGGTGTTCTTTTGCTCATCGGTCACAGCCAGTTCGTTGCTTAGGTATTTCAATACTCTGAGGTTATCAATTGGGTGAATATCACAAGCTATGGCATAGCAAAAGTTGCGGATCTGTGCTTTTTCCCAGGGATCTGCAGGCAGTAGGGGAGTTGCTTGGTAAGTTTCCTCGAGCCATTCTAATATGGCTAAAGACTGTGCCAGTACGCCCTGGTCCGTTTCCAGAGCGGGGAGCAGACCTTGGCCGTTTTTACTCAGGTAATCAGCCCCTTGTTGTTCAGATTTTAGCAGGTTGACGGGCACAAGCTGATGATCCAGTGCCTTTAGGTTGAGTGCTATCCGCACACGGTACGCGGCAGAGGAGCGAAAATAAGTATACAGTTTCATGGTTGATCCTTTTGTTCACGACGCAGGTTAAGTTTTTATATTATACCAATTTGCTTAATTAAGTGTTCTATTTTGAGGCGAGAAAATATAGTCGATAACACCGCTCTCGCGTCCTGCTATCGCTGAGGCACCTACATCCATATAGGCGAGGCAAAAATTTTGCTATTTAGTTGTTCTAAATGAGAAATTTTTAACGCCGTTAGCGTCATATTTGCTCCGTCAAATTGAACAGGTATTAAGTGAAATTGGTATTAGTAGTTTCGTATTCGAGGTGAATTAGACACGATGAAAAGCGGGCATATCAGCCCGCTTTGTTTTCTGTGTCCGTTATCTATTAATTAGGCACCCTTGTAATACTTTTTGACGCCTTTCCAGCAATCAAGATAATTTGGCTGGCGCTCTTTGCCTTCCAGGGCATACTTGGTCGGAGAAATGACATAACGCGATTCGAACATAAAGGCCAATGTATTTTCATAACGTTGTGGCTCTAATTCCGCATTCGATGCCTTTTCAAATACGTCTGCTTCTGGGCCATGTGGCGACATGCAGTTATGTAAACTCATACCGCCAGGTACAAAACCATGCTCCTTCGCATCGTAAACACCTTCAATCAGACCCATAAACTCGCTCATGATATTGCGGTGGTAGTAAGGTGGGCGGAACGTATCTTCTGCAACCATCCAGCGTGGTGGGAAGATTACAAAGTCGACGTTGGCAACACCCGGTGTACCGGACGGCGAAGTCAGTACCGTGAAAATCGACGGATCCGGGTGATCAAAGCTTACTGTATTCATCACATTAAAGCGGGCCAGATCATATTTATAAGGTGCACTGTTACCTGTCCAGGCAACCACATCGAGTGGAGAATGTCCGATATCACAACGGAACAAATTACCGTTGAACTTGGCAACCAGTTCAAAGTCACCTTCCAGATCTTCAAACGCCGCTACCGGATAAAGAAAATCGCGTTCGTTGGTATAGCCATTTGCACCAACTGGGCCGCGCTCAGGAAGAATGTAAGGGTTACCATAGTTTTCGCAAATATAACCTCGTACCTGCTCACTCAGTAACTCGACGCGGAACTTAATACCACGCGGGATCACTGCGATTTCACCGGGCTTAATGGCCAGCTTGCCGCACTCAGTGTGTAGCACTAATTCACCCATCTGAGGAACAAATAGTAGTTCACCGTCCGCATTGTAAAAGTAACGGCCTTCCATTGAGGCATTCGCAACATAGACGTGGATCCCGATACCGGCCTGACCGTTGGCGCTACCATTTGCGGCCATAGTGATTAAGCCATCGATAAAGTCAGTCTTTTCAGCGGGTACTTCTACCGGGTTCCAGCGCAGCATAGTGGGCGGGGTCGGTACTTCAGTGATAGGCGCTGTACGTAGCAGACCATTGTCCATTACCTGATAATCACCCTGTACCACCGACGGACGGATACGGTAAAACCAGTTTCTGCGATTCTCAGCGCGCGGGGCCGTGAAAGCCGTTGTATTATATTGCTCCGCGTATAGGTCATATTTTACTTTTTGTGGTGAAAACTGGCCGACGGGTAGGGCGCCAGGCAGGGCTTCGGTTTCAAATTCATTACCAAAACCACTCATGTACTCGAATTCTGCACTCATTTTGCATAGACTCCGTTGATGTTTTTTGTAAAGATACTCTCATGTGAGAGTATTTTCAATCTTTGACTCATATTTATGTGTAAATTTTTATATACAGAAATGGAGCTGGTGTACCCGGAGCTTGATAATGGCGTTTGATATTAATGAATTTCTTCCCTACCGCATGGTGAGACTGGCGAATGCCATGAGTGAGGCCTTTTCTGAGGTGTATGAGCGCGCCGGGCTGACCATACCTCAGTGGCGAGTGTTGGTACATCTGGCTCAACATCCGGGGGCAACCGCCAAGCAGTTGTGTGACCTGGCGAGCATGGATAAATCAACCGTGTCACGGGCCATCAAACAACTACAGCAACAGGACATGCTGGTTGCTAAGCAAAGTGAGACCGATAAGCGGGCGACTGAAATGTCATTAACGTTACAAGGGAAGGCTTTGTTTGATGCGCTAACGCCGCAGGCGCTTTACTGGGAAAGTAAGCTGCTGAGTGAGCTGAATTCTGATGAGAAGCAAGCGTTACTGGCGATGATGGAAAAACTGGAGGGTCACTTTCTTTCTAGATAGTTCATTCCTTACAGCCTTGAATAATCAGAGTATGAGAATAAAAAAAGGTCAACCGAAGTTGACCTTTGAGTTTATCTAATTACGTGTTTTAGATATTAGAAAGTGTACTTAACGCCTACACGCATTTCCCAAAGAGACGCATCTTTTTGGATTGTCGGTGCGATAGCGCCATCGTTGAAGTTAGAGTAAACGTACTTGCCGTCAACCAGCTTAGCGTCAACAACACGGTTACCTACGAAGCCACCTTTGTACATTGTGCCCCAGTCATCGTTAAGTAGGTTTGTCAGGTTATCAATGACGAAGAATACTTCACCTTTGTGACCTTCCATGAAACCAGGTAGTTCCTGAGTCACTTTGAAGTCAACCTTAGTCATCCACTTAGCGTTCTGTGAGTTACGGCTAAGAATAGTGCCACGCTCCAGACCTTCAGCAGCGATGAAGTCGTTGAACTCTTTCAGCTCTTCAGCAGTCATGTCGTACTCAACGTTAGGATCGTTTTCCATTGGAACGTACAGCAGCTGTCGACCGTCAGATGAGTTGCTATCGCCCCAGATGCCATCACTTTCATTGAATGTGAAGCTGTACGGCTGACCTTCACTGATTTGGCCGAATAAGTTGAACTTAGTTGCATAACCATCGAAGAACTCGTGCTTATAGCCTAACTGCAACGTAAAGCGGTGTGGTACTTCATAATCAGAAGTTGCCAGCTCTGGGCTCCAAGGGTTAGTTAGCGCGATGTTGCCATAGTTAGAAGACGCCGTTGAGCTAGTCATTGGTGTAATGTCTTTAGCGTCTGTGTAAGCATACGACAGGGTGAAGTTAATACCGTTTTCGTAGCGTTTTGCAACAGACAATGACATTACGTGTGACTCACCATCTGGACCTGAAACGTTTGTCAGTAAATAGTCACGTCCGCGAGGGTTGTTAGGGTCACGTTCAACCATGATAGGGCGGCCATCAAAGGTTGTTTCGTCAGAAAGTTTGTAACCAATGTGACGGACGATTGCTGAGTCTTTTTTCTCAGTGTACAACCAGTCAGCACTGATGACGTACTCGTTTTCTGTGGTATACGTTGCACCTAGAGAAATCTTCCATTCAGAAGGAATTTTGAAGTTAGGCGCAGTTGCGTCTACAGAACCTTTACCATCTGCTACTTTCGTTGCAGCAACTTTGTCGAATAGCTCTTTAGGTACGTCAAAACCAGGTGTGCCGCCGTCAAAGTTAGTCATTTCGTTGGCGAATAAATCGTAATAACCTATGCCTCTCTCATCATTCTTTCTGTGGCTGGTAAATACCTGTGTTGCACCATCACTAGAGTATGAGTTTGACAACCAAACATTCGGGTTACCACCAGAGTACAGGCCGATACCACCACGTACTTCTAGTGCATCATCAACATACCAGTTGAAACCTACACGCGGCTGTACAAGGTCAACACCGTCCATGTTAGTGGTGTTAGAGAAGCCGTAAATGCTCTCGTAATGTGCATTTGGAGTTGGTGTGTCGTCACTGGTATATCTGTCGTAACGAAGACCATAAGTTAACGTAGCATCGATATCAGAGAAGCTATACTCGTCCTGAATGTAGAATGTGTGCTGCTGGTAAGAGAAGTTAGCTGCTACATCATTCGGATCATTGGTTTCTGCTGCGTTGTTATAGTAAACCTGCTGAGCCAAGCCTTTTTCGAAGTTTTCGATAGAGTCGAAACGGAATTCACCCTGTACATGCTGCATGAACAAGTTGAATACGTTCAGGTCTTCATACTCATAACCTGCAGTAATAGTGTGTTGGTCAAGGTAATATGTACCTGCCAGTTTTACTGTGAAGTTATCCCAGTCAAGGTCATTCGCCTGACGAGAGTCATCTGGACCGATGTAAACTTTACCACCGTCAGCGGCAGTTACCTGGAATTCACCAAAACCACTTGCTGCATCCAGTGACTGTTGACGTGCGTCAAGGTCTGCTTTACCAACACGAATTTCGGTTGAGAATTCGTCATTCCAGTCTGAATAGATTGAAGTTACGATTGAGGTAAATTCTGCACCACGCTCATAGAAGTGGTTGCTCAGAGACAGCTCACGGCTACCAGAATCAGACTGAGAAAGTGCAAAACCATCGTTGTAGTTGTAAACAATGTTTGCACGGTGTGAGTCGTTGATGTTCCAGTCAAGTTTTACCAGTAGCTTTTCATCTTCAACTGGCATACTTGGTACCATAGTACCTGGGTCGTAGTTATAAACATTTTTAGTGATGTCGATAATACGATTCAAGTCAGCCTGGCTTACTGTTGTATCAAGTGCGCCGTAGCTAAACTGCTGAACACCTTCAAGCTTTTCATAAGATGTGAAAAGGAAAAGCTTGTCTTTTAGAATTGGCAAACCAACGTTGAAACCATAACGTTTCTCATCGTAATCGCCATTATCGTACTCTTTGTCTTTAGACTTATCACCCTTCATTGAATCGCTGGTGTAGTCGTAGAATACGCCGCCGTGGATTTCATTTGAACCAGTCTTAGTTACGGCGTTGATGTTACAAGACGTGAAACCACCGTATTGAACGTCGAAAGGTGCCAGCTCTACAGCAACTTGCTCGATTGAGTCAAAAGAGAATGGTGCGCGAATTGTTGGGTAACCATTTGCATTAAGACCGAAGTTGTCGTTCATGCGAACGCCGTCTAGTGTCAACGCGTTAAAGCGAGGGTTACCACCACCACACTGGATAGCACCGCGGCTTTCATCAACGTATACACGTGGATCTGCACGAACGATGTCTTTCAGGTCGCGGTTGATAGCAGGTGCTTCTTGTAAATCTTCAAGTGTGAACGTTGCAGCAGGACCTGTGCCACCGGCCATTTGGCTGATCGGACGCCCAGTTACAACGATTTGCTCCATGCTTGATTGTGGCTGAAGTTGTACGTTTACAGGGTAGTCTGAGCCCAGAGATAGGTAAACGTTTTCCAGCAGCTGATCTTCATATTTGTTTGAATCAACGATAATTTGGTAAGGACCACCAACGCGCAGACCCTTGGCACTGAAGTAACCCGCATCGTTTACACTTGTGACTTTAGTTGAGCCAGTCGGTAAGTGCATGATCGTGATAGTTGTACCTACGGCAGGGTTGCCGTTAGGGCCAACAATCTGACCTTTTACAGATGAAGATGTTTCGTTAGCGAATGCAGCACCACTAGCACCAATGCCTGCAATAACTGCAAGCGATAGAGCCGTTTTGCGTAGTTGCGTTTTCATTATGTTGTTTCCCGTGTTATAGGTTTATTAAATAATCATCCCCAAGATCACTTGGCTGCTTTTAAAGCAGTGTCAAGTGGCCTTGAATTTTTGTCAAAAATTTGGTTGAGCAATCCTGCCAGTCTAATCCCACCATGAAGTAGTCGAGATTTAACAACAGGGGTGTACCTGTAAATATACTCCCAACTCATGTCAGTTTCATTGCTGTCATAAATCTTTTCAGCTATTTGATTTGATTCTAAAAGCCAGTCGGCAGGGCGGCTGTTTAACATCTGAGCTATCTTCTGTTTGTCGCGGGTAAGAATAAAGTCACTGAACTCGCGATAGGATAAAGACTGGTGCTCAATAAGTTTTGTATCGAATACGGAATGCAGATTAGTTTCTTCTTTAAAGAAGGAAACCTTAATTAAATTACCACCGCGGTCTTCGCTGCGCCCTGCGTGAAATGGTTGATGAGCGTCGCCGACCAAATGAACCAGGAACTTTAAAGCAAACTGCTTGTCTTCTTTAATGGCTTTGGGGTTTTGTAATGTAGAAACTGAATAGTTAATCCCGTCCAGGATGTGTGACACCTGGTGTTTGTGTTCAACAGCGTGATTGTCGTGCTGTGCCATTTTGCTGGGATCTTCGATATTGATGTAGTGCCACTTGCCAGATTGTTTTTTCCAGAAGTCATCAGGGCTGGATCGCATTTCGTCTGCCCAGGTAGACACTTCGGCCAGTGAATCTTCAGCTAACAGGGCTTTTACTGCTTTTTCTGCTGCTGGGGTGAGGTGTTGTTGGGCTATTTCACCAACCACTCTGTGACCATTCATACCCCAAGACCAGGCGCTGGTGCTTATAAGCAGTGCAGACAACGCTAAACCCTTTAAAGAAGCTCGTAACATCAAAATCTCTCATTACCCAAACTGGGTATTGTTTACACGTTTGGAATGCGGCCAATTGTCCGGATTTTTCAGAAAAAGAAAAGGACTCAATGAGATTCATAATTTCTTGTTAATAAAGTAGCAAAAACATAGGTTTATAACTTTTTAGTAAGTTTACCTATTGCAATAAGTAAGAAAAATTGATCTAATATAGGGGCGCGCAACCTAAGAAATACGATGTTTTGAAAAATAATCACTCTCTAAGCAATAAAACAACTATTGTTACAGTTTTGTTTCTCTCAGTCTGGTGCTGTTGGTTACTTGCCAGTAACCTCACTGGTAAGCCTGTTGGCGAGCTGCCAAAGCTGGTCGAAAGTAGCGTCTCCTGTAAGACACGTTCAACCAGTAATATGGCTGTTTTCAGGGTTCATGTTCCGGTCGAGTCATTGGCTCGCAGACTCGCGCCTGCACTGTGCGGCGACGATGTGGTTGCAAAGCAGTACGGGCAAGTGGAAGTGCGTTATAGTGGTGAGTTAGCTGAACAAATCGACTATATCGCAAAGGGACTCGCTGATCTGATATTGTCGAAAGACAATGTCATGGCAGCGCTAAAAGCTCAGTCAACCTACAACTACATGCCAGTCGTGGGCTATCCGACCTATACCGCCTTTTTTATCTCAACTCGCGAAAAGCCAAGATTAGACAAAGCCTATTTTTTGGATAAAAAAATTGGTTTGCTGGATTATCCCACCAGTCGCTCTGGCCACATCATACCCAAGCAAATGTTTAAACGGCTTGACTTAGATATGCGTGTACTGGATATCCAATACGTCAGCTCTCATCAGGTGCTCAGAGAAAAACTCTCATCCGGTGAGCTGGACATTATTGCAACTTATTGGCAAGAGAGTGATGAAAGTCGCTTCTCGGCCAATTACATAACCCCTATTGGTGAAAACATCAGCGGCAGCCGCTGGTATATGAAAATGGACGTAGACAACACTGACCTGGCCTGCGCGTTACAGCAGCAATTGCAGCAAGTCGCAAAAAATAACGGCTCAAGTTATTTCGATGAACTTGATTTGTACTGGCAATGTAATGAATTACCTGTTTATTTTTTAGGAGAAACGGATGAGTCGTAAAACGGGTATACTTGCATTTATTGTTTACAGTGTCATTTTCTTGCTCATATTTACCATTGCACATGAGCAGGCGATCCGACATACCATTGCACAAGACTTGGACAGCATTAAACTCAGAGTCGCGCTGGATAAGAATCGTCTTCCCATTGCTGACCCAGCCCTGAATTACGCAGGGGATGCGACACGCGTTCAGGCATATATAGATCTGCTAAACGACAATTTGCAGAAGAAGACCAGCAGGATCCGAATTGTTAATATCTCCACCAGTAATGGAGACATCTCGGCGGACCAGCTGCTGTTATCCGGCCCGGAGGGCACTACAGTAATAGGCTATCGGGCTAATACCAGCCACAACCAATGGCTGTATATCATCCCCTTATTAATTGCTTTGCTAAACCTGGCGTTTTATAAATCGGTTTCCAGAAAAAGAGAGCAGGCAAAACGACAAACTGCCACAACAATGGCCACAAAGCCTCAACCTCAGCACTTGGTTATTGACCTGTACTCCAAAACATTGTGCCTGAGTGGTGATAAAACGTGTCAGGTTCAGCTGGCGAATAAACCACTGTGTTTCTATCTCGCGTTACTCGAGTTTTGCTTGCAAAATCCACAAGCCTTATTGAATCAAAATAAAGACGTGCCCGAGGAGTTACTGGATATTGCTGATAAATATTTTCATCGCTTAGTTGCACTCGGCCACACCATCAGAAAGCGCCCCAACTTCTCCAATAGTCTGGAGAAGACGCTGAGTGAGATCCGCGCAGCTCTGGATGAATTGCTGACGCATCAGCCCGACTTGAAAATAAAGCTCTATCCCCCAAAAGCGCACGGGGAAGGGTCACGCTCTAAGTTGCACAGCTATGGGCTAAAAGCACTGGGTGTGGATGACGTTGAAGTAATAGGGAAGTAAAGACAGTGGCGGTGCATACCTTGTGTACCGCCACTGAGAAAGTGTTTACAGTGCTGAACGCTTGATAGGTGAGTGTCGTTCAATGTAGTCTTTGAGAACCTGAGCATCTGTACTATCGGTTGCTGTGAAACCGGGTAAATCCGTTAGTACCGGGTAACCGTCTCCGCCTGCCGCATTGTAACTATTAATACTCATGCGATAGGTTTTACCCGGCTCAACAGGCTTGCCCTGAATTTTCAGGTTTGTTAACTTGTCTCCCTGAATATCAAACTCAATACCGTGATACTGCAAGTAAGCGCCTGAATCCGGCGGGAAACGACTGGCCACAGACAGGTAGTCAATCAGCTGCTCACCACGCCAGTCGATATAGGTAATGCGATTTCTGAAGGGATGCACTTTCAGAATATCCTTGTAGCTCACTTCTCCTGCCTTAATACTGGCACGGATCCCGCCACCACTGATAAGGCCAAAGTCGGCGCCAACCGCGGCCATTTGCGCTTTGATCACTAAGTCACCCAGCGGACTTTGTTTGAAACGCACGGTGTTTCTGCGGCCATCCAAAAAGGCGTCGACTTCGCCAACGGCGCCAGAAATTTTGCTTTCACCGGCTTTTTGATAAGGAGCGAGGAAGGCCTTTATTTCCGGGTCATGTTCGATATAGTTGGTTGCCCATTGCCCTTGCTCATCTTTGAGGTTAACGGGTAATAATTCGTAGCTTTGTAGCGTTTTTTTGCCTTGTGAAATTTCAAAAACGGCTTTACCTACGTATTTGCCCCACTCATGTGCCTGCATGATCCAGATGCCGTTTTGCTGGTCTGGTTGACAGGCTTTGCCTGGCACATATGCGCTGTCTTCTTTGCCGTTTTCATCAATACAGACAGGTTCTTGCGAGTGGCCTCCGATGATCATATCCAGAGTGCCGGCCGGGACATTGCGCGCAAGCGTGACATCACCCGGTGCGTTAATACCAAAAGCGGCATCATGATAATGGCCCATGTGAGTGACTGCAATTGTGACGTCCGGGCTATATTTCGCTTTGATTTGCTCGGATAGTTGCGCCGTGACGGGGGCTGGGTCAACGAAATCCAAGCCGCCAACAAACTCCGGATTAGCGATTTTCACCGTATCAACTGTGGTCAAGCCGATGATGGCAATTTTCAGCCCTTGCTTTTCGATGACAGTATACGGCTGATAGGCGGGCTCGCCATTGTGCTTATGTAAAATGTTGGCAGACAGCAGCGGAAAGTTGGACCAGCCAATTTGTTTATCCAGCACATCCAGCGGGTTGTCAAACTCGTGGTTGCCGATCGCCATGGCGTCATAGCCAAGCATGCTCATGCCCTTAAAATCTGGTTCAGCATGTTGTAGGTCAGATTCTGGTACGCCGGTATTGATGTCGCCTCCGGAGAGCAATACCACACTGTGGCCTTTGGCGTGAGCTTGTGCTCTAAGTTTGTCCAGCAAGGTTTTCCTTGCTGCCATACCATACTCACCGTCTTCATTGTGCCAGAAACGACCATGATGGTCATTGGTGTGCAGCACAGTCAGATAGCGGGTTGTGTTGTCGGCGGCTTGGGTTGTTGATTGTTGTGTAGAGTAGCACGCTGTCAGCGACAGCGCTAAAAGAGAAGGTATGATAAAGCGCATAAGTTTACTTCAATGGGGACGAACTATACGCTGTAGTTTAAACTAAAAAGTCATAGTAAACCTAGCTCATTATTGAACTTTTGATTTCATTCTTGAGTCACAAACTGCGTTGTGTCTGCGGGTGAGCTCGTCTTTGGCCAGCGCCTGTTTAGCATGGCCCGTTGCGACCATCCAGTTTAAAAAGCTTGCGGGAAGTTTGCAGTAGGGTTCGCCACTGTGCAGCCCGAAATCGCAGATCGGTTGATTAATGTCCATTGTTAGCCCCTGATGATCTGTGTTTATGATTATATTTCGCCCCCAATGTTATCAAATGGATAAACATTTGTGATAAAAAATTCTTTTAAATTTCCTTCTTATTATTACTAATGGGAATAAGAACAACGCTGAGGAAAGATTACACGTTGATCGCAAATAGCGCAGGTTGCACCGTAAGTCACTAAAATGCTTGATGGTGATTGAATTGTACCGAGGATAGATGATAGCGTTTGAGTATCTCATAGGACCCCAGATAAACCGGGACCAGACTCATTTTTTAAGATGGAAAGTGAATGAAAAAAACAATGATAGTGGCCAGTATCACGCTGGCATTGTTATCCGGATGTGCGGCAACTCAATACGGAGCTGGTCAGTCAGCGACGGTTGCTGAAACATCTTCGCTCGTGGTGAGCCCGAATGATAACCGACAATATAAAACACTGACTTTATCAAATGGCATAGAGGTTATTCTTGTCTCAGATCCTGAAGTTGAGAAATCAGCGGCTGCGTTAAGTGTGGGAGTAGGTTTGCTTCACGACCCGATGTCGCAACAGGGCATGGCGCACTATCTGGAGCACATGCTGTTTTTAGGAACGGAGCGCTTTCCTGATACTCAGGGTTACAAAGACTTTATGAGCCGTAATGGTGGCTCACATAATGCTTATACCTGGTTAGATATCACTAACTACATGTTCAAAGTAAACAATCAGGCATACGATGAGGCGTTGGATCGCTTTTCCGACTTCTTCAAGGCACCCAAGCTCTACCCCGAATACACAGAGAAAGAGAAGAGTGCGGTGAATGCGGAATGGTCGATGCGCCGTGAGCTAGATTTTTTCGGGCAGTATAAATTGTCGCGCAGTATGATGGGCACACACCCAGCCAATCGGTTTTTGATAGGTAATTTGGAAACCCTGGGAGATAAACCTGGCAGCAACTTACACCAGGAAACCGTCGCTTTTTACAATAAGTATTACTCTTCAAACATCATGAAGCTGGCGATGATATCTAATTTGCCGCTATCCGAAATGGTTGAAAAGGCACAGCGACACTTTGCTGCGATAGAAAATAAAGAAATCGATAAGCCTGAGGTTGAAGCATCGTTAGACTTTTCGAAAATGGGCAAAAAGCGTATCCATTACGTGCCGAACGAAGACGTGAAAACATTGAAGCTGGACTTCACGATTACCAACAATCGCAACGAATTTGCGTTTAAGCCGAATTATTTTGTCACTTATCTGTTGAGTAACGAAATGCAGGGCAGTCCGGCACAAGTCCTCAAACAAAAAGGCTGGATCTCTGAGCTAACGGCTAATGCATCGCCGGATCTGTACGGTAACTATGGTACCTTGTCGGTCGATATCCAACTGACAGATCTGGGCATGCAGCACCGCGGGCAGGCGGTTGCTATCGTGATGCAATATATTCGGCTGATCAAAGGGCAGGGGATCGACGCTAAGTACTTTAAAGAGATAAAAACCGCACTTGCCAACCAGTTTCGTTTCTTAGAGCGTGGTGATGAATTTGGTTACGTATCAAATCTTGCAGACAGCATGCAAAAGTATCCGCTAAATAATGCAATTAACGCGCCATATTATTTTGCTGATTTTAACGAGCAAGCAGTCAAAGATGTACTGGTGCAATTAAATCCGGAGCGTCTGCGTGTCTGGTATATCAGCAAGCAAGAGCCACACGATCAGCAACTGCACTTTTATGACGGTCGCTATAAGGTCTCGGACATTCCACAACAAGAAATTGCGTCCTGGCAGGCAGAGCCCGCTCCTCAGTTGGCGCTGCCTAGTGTGAACCGCTTGCTACCGGAGCAGTTTGATATCGTCACTCAAGGCGAGGCATCCAAAACGGTAAACAAGATTTATCAGGATAATTCGGTGGCCGTTTGGCAAAAAACCAGTGATAAATACAGCGAACAGCCCAAGGGGCGCCTGCAAGTTCATATTAATTCTCCGCTTACTTTAGACAGTGTGCAGGTCCAGGTTGCTGCAGCACTTTGGGCAGATCTATACGCGATAGACAAAGCCAAGTTGCAAACGGAAGCCGGGGTTGCGGGCATGGGAATGCGTATGAGTGTGAATAACGGTTTGTTACTGACTTTATCAGGGTTTACAGACAAGCAGGGGGTACTGCTGTCTCAGTCGTTAGAAGGCTTGAAAGTACAACCCACGGCAAAGCAGTTAGAGCAAGCCATTGATCGTTTTGTTCGTGATATTCAGAATCAACGCCAGCAGTTTCCTTTTTATCAGGCATTTGGCCGTTACCAATCTTTGGTGCGCTCCGGTAACTTTGATGAAGAAGTACAGATTGAAGCCGCCACTAAAATGACCCTGGATAGCTTCCTGGAAGCTCAAAATGCGCTATTAAATCATCATACAGTCCGTATTTTTGGTTATGGTAACTACAACAAGGACTTCCTTGCAGAAGTTGTAAAAAAGGTAAAAGGCACGCTTAACAAGCCGGCAGAGCATAATGACTACGTGAGAGCGCACTTTTTGCAGCCACAGGCTAAACAAACACTGGTATGGCAACAGGACAGTGAAACGGCGGATGTCTCGATTGTTGATATGTTTGTGCACCCACAGCCCGGATATCCGCAAAAAGCGGCGGCGCTGATCTTAAAGTCTCATCTGAGTAGCCACTTGTTTAATGCACTGCGCACGGAAGAGCAACTCGCCTACGCGGTTGGGGCAGTCGCTCAGAGTATTGATGAACACTCTGCATTAGGGTTTTATATTCAGACGCCGGTGTTAGATGTGCAGTCAATGCAGGCAAGATTTGACCGCTATCGTCAGGAGTATGCACAGGCACTCGAAGCACTCGATGAAGAGACCTTTACACAACTCAAGCAGGCTGCTTTGTTGTCTCTTAAGGAAGTACCTAAAAATCTGGCAGAAGAGTCTCAGCCTATTTTGAGCGACTGGTATCGCGATAACTTAGCGTTTGATTCGAAAGCCAAGCTGATTGTTGCAACAGAGCAAGTAACACTGGCGGATATTCAGTCTTATTATCAGCAGAGTATGCTTAATGCCGATGCTGCCAGGTTGAATGTGCAGATCCGGGGTAAGAAGTTTGCCGACAAGCCCTTTGCTACTTTGGAAAATGAAGTAAAAATCAATTCGATGACGGAGCTTTATAAAAAAGCGCGTTTTCAGTAAATGACTGCTATTTTGTGGGGCAAATTGCCCCACTTTTTAAGGATGTATTCATATGTCTGATATCATAACGCATACAGAGCGATTGATTATCCGCAGGGCACAAATCACAGACGCTGAGTTTATCTACGAGTTGCTCAACCAACAAAGCTTCATAGACAATATTGCTGACAAGCAGATCCGAACTTTAGCTGACGCCCGAAAGTACATAGAAAGTGCTTTTTTCACGCCTTATGACTCACGCGCGCCGAGCCCTTATATTGTGACGCTGAATGACGGTACGGCCATTGGCATTTGTGGCCTGTATCAGCGTCCTTATCTGGCTTTTCCAGATTTGGGTTATGCATTTCTGGACAGGTATTGCGCGAAAGGCTACGCCTTTGAAGCGGCAGACGCATTGCTCACGTTTGTATACCAATGTGGTAAATATAAGGCGCTGGGAGCGATTACATCCCCTAACAACCTGGCCAGCAATAAGTTGCTGAACAAGTTGAGCTTTGTATTAGTCGGCACGCTTGAGTTGGCGCCAGACATGGGACCGACCAACCTGTATGTAAATCTGCTGCGGGATTAGTATTTACTGGGCCAGTTCTGTATGTAGTTGGCCCATTAACTTATTCCAGTTTATCTGATGGGCCGATACCAGCGCATTAAAACCATCTTGTGAGAGTGCTGATTCAAACTCAAAGTGCTTGACCTGGCGTAATTCGTTACCGTTTTCTGTGATTTGATACAAGTGCCAGGCGCCCTTTAAAATGGCCCCTTGCTGATAGTGACCTGCCAGATCTGACACTTCAATAAGCAATCTGTAGTCGCCAGGTTTGATATTGCTGGCATGGGCTGAGAGCACCGGGGCAAAGCCTGCATTATTTAGGGAACTCAGTGTTTCTTTGGTCAACAGTAACTTGGGGTGCTCTGCCCAGTAATGGTAATTGGCAATGTGCACCTTATGTTGTGTTACATATTGAATAAGCGCCTGCTGATCAGCAACGCCTATGATATTTACTTGATCGACATAGACCCGATGAGGATTCTTTTCGGCTGCATCACTGGTTTGGCTTGAGGTGACAGGCGCTGAGCCAAATCGGTAGTACTGGTACTGGGCCGGTTCCGAGCCGGCGCATCCTGCCAAAATGATAACCAATAAACCAATCACAGCCTTCATTAGCGTTGCTTCCTGGGTTCTGGATCTGCCTGTATTTCTTTGTCGAACAACAACATGTTAGGTTGCTCGTTCAGCCCTTTTGAAACGGGTTTGAGTGAATTGCTAAGGCTCTCCAGCTCTTGCAATGTATCTGTGAGCTGCTCGACCATACCGGAGCCTTTTTGATAGTTGTTCAGCGTCTTCTCAAATTGTTTCAGACTCGCTGTGAGTTGCGCCAGCGTTCCTTGTAGTTGTGTTAAATTCTTTTCCACTTTCTCTGATACTTTCGTTGTGTTGAAACTGTTTACCAGTGCCTGCGTTTCGGCTGCTAATGCACTAAACGCCTGCATTGTTCTTTGTGCCTCGACGAGCGAGCTGTCCAGCGGCAGCTTGTTGAGTTTGTTTAACAAGGCCATAACTTGCTCAGATAAGGCCGTAAACCCGCTCGGAACACTTGGTAATACCGGATACTCGAAATTCATACCTAAACTGGTCTGAGGGGTTGAGTTGTAAAAATCAAGTTCTATATATACCGCACCTGTTAAAATATTACCACTTTTTAGTGATGCTCTTAGGCCATTTTTAACCCATTGTTCTATATTTTCCTGCCAGTATTGCTTGGCTTTCGCATCAACTTCATAAATGCGGCCATACTCGATTTTGATTAGCACCGGGATCGAGGTGTTACCCTGCTGAAAGTAGAGTGGCTGTCCATTGCGCTCTAACCTTGCTGGCACTTGCTCGACTGTGCCGACTCTCATACCCCGGTATTCAACTGGCGCGCCTGGCTTAAGGCCCCGGATAGATTGTTCAAATTCTACCAAGTAGTGATCAAATAAATCAAAACGCCGTTCCAGCGCAACGGCAAAATTTTGGTGTAGCGTAAAGGGTTTATCTTCTGCTGCGGGTTCACCGGCACTTTGGCCCGGTGGATAATCGACAGAGATCCCGCCTTTAATCATTTTTGCGAGCGATCCCGTGTTGACGTTAATCCCCTCGCTGGTCAGAGACAATTCGACCCCTGAGTTGATCCAAAAAATGGCATTGTGGGTGATGAGCTTGTCATAAGGAGAGTGGATAAAAATACCATATTCCATCTTTAACGAGTCGGTATTGAACACCGCACTTTCTATCTGGCCAACGTGATAGTTGCGAAAAAAGATCCCCGTACCGACATCTAACACTTCTCCACTGGTGGAGCTAAGCTGATAGCGCAGGCCTTCTATATCGGTAGAGATCAGCGCGGGTTGCTCCTGAAGCGTGTAAAGGCTGGTTCGTTGTTTGCTCTCCCCAGGCAATAATTCAATATAAACGCCCGATAACAGCGTGTTTAACCCACTGATCCCTGACTGATCAATGCGCGGTTTCACTATCCAAAATTTGGCGTCTTGCGTCAGTAAGTTATCATAGTGTTTTTCTATACGCACTGTGGCTACTACGGCTTTTTGCTCTACTTGCAGGCGCAACTCTTCGACTATGCCGATTTTAACGCTGCGGACTCTAATTTCTGTTTTACCAGCGATAACGCCGTCCGCATTTTTCATTTTAATGTAGATTTGGTGGCCCTTGTTTTGCTGATGCTGATATAGCATCCAGCCGGTAATGAGAACGGCAAGTAGGGGCACGATCCAGATTACGGAAAGCCTGGGCTTGGGCTCGATATGCGCTTCTTTATTCATACTTTTTTAGAGAGTCCCAAAGTAAACGAGGGTCAAAATTGTTCACAGCAAAGATTTGACAAATGACCATGGCGGTAAAAAAGACGATACCCGGCTGTGGCTCTACGCTCAGTACAGTACCAAGCTGTACGAGAGAAACCAAGAGGATCACGACGAAAACGTCGATCATTGACCATTTACCGACCGCTTCAAGGGCGCGGTAAAACTTAGCGGTCACTTTTGGATTAACCGGATGCCTCACACGATACAGCAAATAAAACAGCGTACCGGCTTTTAGCAGAGGAATGCAGATACTGGCAATAAAAATCACGATTGCGATGGGATAGGAGCCATTTTGCCATAGCACCTCTACGCCACTGTAAATGGTGGCCGGGGTGTGTAGCCCCAGGTTAATGGTATCCATGATTGGAAAAGACAGGGCAGGTACCATAAACACCAAAGAAGTGAGCATCCAGGCCGCGCTGCGCGCGACAGAGTTATTTTTACGGTAACGTAATTTAGCGAGGCAGCGCGGACAGTGCTCACTGCGACTGATCTGCTGACACACATGACATTGCTTTAGGTTTTGGGTGCTGGCGCGTTTGGCGCAGTGTTCGATTGTAGGGGTAAAATGCGCTTGCTGCAGCTGCCATAACTGATGTTGGCTCAGCAAAGACAGGGTTTCGATAAAACACAGTACGAATAAAATATAAGCCCAAAAGCCAAGGCCGACTACGATTTCGGCGAAGGTGGTTAGCTTAAACGCACTGATCAGCACGGCGACCAGAAAAATATCGGCCAGGTTGAGGGGCCTCAGCGCCATGATAAACTTGGCGATTGCCCGGGCATTGTGGGGGTTTAATTTTTGCCACACCGGCGTATGCACCAATAAAATAAGGGCACTGGCTAACAATGGTAATATCAGGATACTGGTACTCAATAATGCGGCTAAGAACACACTATAGTGTTCGGCAAGTTGCATAATGGCAGCCATTAAACTGATGGTTTGTTTCAGACCGTGCTGTGAGTAAGAAATGAAGTGCGGTTGCAGGCTCAGCAATAAAAAAATAATAGACGAAAGGCTAAATGCGGCTATCCACTGGCTATAATTGCGCACAGTGGTAGCCAGCACATTACCACAATGGGGGCAAACAGCGCGTTGCTGCTCGCCCAAATCTTGAATGGATACTAAATAATCACAATGCTGACAGGCAACTATCACTGTTTGAATATACCTAAACTTACTCCTGTCACATAGTGTGAGTGACTAAAGCGTTTTAATCAACTGTCAAATACAGCGACTGTTTGTCTGCTTAGTGCCAGCAGCTTACCATCTTGTGAGAAGAGCTTGGCATCTTCAATGGCATAACCATGCTCAGCCTGGTGTGTCACCGCCTCCATTGCAAACCACTCATCACCCGGTAATGCAATATCATCTAAAAACTCGATGTACCAAGACATACTGCTGGCGGGAGTCGGTCCTTTACACAATTGCAGCAATGTTGGTGGCCAGGCATCGGCCAGTGCAAGTAAATGTAGTACTGATAGGTTTGGCTCGGCAGGCGCCTTGAATTTCATCCAGCCGCCTAGGTTACTCGAGCTGGCAGCGCTAAACGGCAGAGCGCCTTGTTGCAGATTAAGGTCGATGTGCTGGATAAAGGCAGGCATTACTCCGTCTATGTAAGGTAATGTTTGCTTGTCATTGAGCTCTGCTAAAGTACAGGTATCATCAGCGGGCACTGTGATTGCCGATGTACGAGGTTTACCAAAACAAGCCAGTGCAACAAGGCAGGGCTGGCCATTTTGAGTAATGGTGGTTTGCATTTGAGTGGCATTTTTACCCGATCTGAGCAGCTGCGTGCTGAGCTCAAATGGTTCCTCACTTAACAGCGGGCCGACAAAGTTACAGCTAAAAGAAAGCAGGCGTCTGTCTTGCTCTGTGAGCTGGTGCAACATGCTTTGCAGCATCAGGGCCGCAGAAAGCCCACCAAATACCGTTCTGCCCTGACCCCAGCTGGCTGGTAACGAAAGGTCGGCCTGCGCGTTTTGCAAGACAGGCAGAGAAATTAGTTGATCAAATGTCATCGCGTTTACTTTTGGTTCGTTTTTAGAGTTACTTATCTGGTCATACCAGGGTGGAAATGTCAAATGCCGTTTTTTTGATGAAAAAAACGGCATAACGAAAAAATTTCAAAAAAAATCACTTTTTTTTTGTTGTGACGCTTGAATTACAAATTGCCGCCCCTATTTATCAAGTCATCTAACAGAACAACGAATTTTTGAAGTCGGAGAAGATTCACATGGGTAAAATTATTGGAATCGATTTAGGTACTACTAACTCTTGTGTAGCGGTACTTGATGGTGATAAGACACGCGTTATCGAAAACGCTGAAGGGGATCGTACAACGCCATCGGTTATTGCATTTACCGAAGAGGGCGAAACGCTAGTAGGTCAACCGGCAAAACGTCAGGCTGTGACTAACCCTCAGAACACACTGTACGCAATCAAGCGTTTGATCGGTCGTCGTTTTGAAGACGAAGAAGTACAGCGCGACATCGGCATCATGCCATTTAAGATTGTTAAAGCAGACAATGGTGATGCCTGGGTTGAAGTACGTGGCGAAAAGCGTGCAGCACCTCAGATTTCTGCTGAAGTCCTGAAGAAAATGAAAAAGACTGCCGAGGATTTCCTGGGCGAAGAAGTGACAGAAGCAGTAATCACTGTTCCTGCTTACTTCAACGATTCACAGCGTCAGGCAACAAAAGATGCCGGTCGTATTGCTGGTCTTGATGTAAAACGTATCATCAACGAACCAACAGCTGCGGCACTTGCCTACGGTATGGACAAAAAACAAGGCGACAACGTTGTTGCAGTATATGACTTGGGTGGTGGTACATTCGATATCTCAATCATCGAGATTGATGAAGTTGAAGGTGAGCACACATTCGAAGTACTTGCGACTAACGGTGACACGCACTTAGGTGGTGAAGATTTCGATAACCGCGTAATCAACTACCTGGTTGCTGAGTTCAAGAAAGATCAGGGCATTGACCTGAAAACCGATCCGCTAGCAATGCAGCGTGTGAAAGAAGCAGCTGAAAAAGCGAAAATCGAGCTTTCATCTGCACAGCAAACTGAGGTGAACCTGCCTTATGTTACTGCTGACGCAACAGGTCCTAAGCACATGAACGTGAAGTTGACGCGTGCAAAACTTGAGTCACTGGTTGAAGACCTGGTAGCACAGTCTATCGAGCCGCTAAAGCGTGCACTGGCTGATGCAGATCTGTCTGTAAGCGACGTAAATGACATCATCCTGGTGGGTGGTCAAACACGTATGCCTCTGGTACAAAAGAAAGTTGCTGAGTTCTTTGGTAAAGAGCCTCGTAAAGACGTTAACCCTGATGAAGCGGTAGCAGTAGGTGCTGCGGTTCAAGGTGGTGTACTTGCTGGTGACGTAAAAGACGTACTACTGCTAGACGTTTGTCCTCTGTCTCTGGGTATTGAGACTATGGGTCAAGTGATGACTGCGCTTATTGAGAAAAATACGACTATCCCTACTAAGAAGTCGCAAACTTTCTCAACAGCAGAAGATAACCAGTCTGCGGTAACGATTCATGTTCTACAGGGTGAGCGTAAGCGTTCAAGCGACAATAAGTCTCTTGGCCAGTTTAACCTGGAAGGTATTCGTCCTGCACAGCGCGGCGTACCACAAATCGAAGTAACGTTTGACGTTGACGCGGATGGCATCTTGCATGTATCTGCGAAAGACAAAGACACAGGTAAAGAGCAGAAGATCACGATTCAGGCGTCTTCAGGTCTGAGCGACGATGAAATCGAAAACATGGTTCGTGATGCAGAAGCGAATGCTGAAGAAGACAAGAAGTTCGAAGAGCTGGTAGGCGCTCGTAACCAGGCTGATGCTTTGGTTCACGCTACTCGCAAGCAAATTGAAGAAGCCGGTGACGACCTGCCAGCTGACGACAAGACAGCAATCGAAGCGGCACTGTCTGAGTTGGAAACAGCGATTAAAGGCGAAAGCAAAGAAGAAATCGATGCTAAGACCCAGGCACTTGCAGAAAAATCTCAGAAGCTAATGGAAATTGCTCAGGCGAAAGCGCAGGCGCAACAACAAGCCGGCGGTGACGCAGGTGCACAGCAAGCAAACAAAGCTGACGACGATGTAGTAGATGCTGAGTTTGAAGAAGTAAAAGACGACAAGTAATTGTTGACTTGTAAGCGCACACAGGCCTAGCCTGGAGTGCTAAACAGGGCCTGTTTATCCTTCAAGTTCTAGCGAATGGCAAAGGTAAGCAGGCTCTGACGTATTTAAATTAGAGCGGATAAGTGGACGAACAGAGGCACTAAGCCTCATCTGTGGCACAATTAAACACCTATTCGCCAGCGGTCATCATAGTGGCTGATCGCTCAGTAAGATGTGTGAGAACTATGTCAAAACAAGACTATTACGACGTTCTTGGGGTATCAAAAGACGCCGGTGAACGTGAGATTAAAAAGGCCTATAAACGCCTTGCAATGAAGTATCACCCAGACAGAACGGCGGGCGATGCTGAGCTGGAAGCAAAGTTTAAGGAAGTAAAAGAAGCCTACGAAGTCTTAACTGATAGTCAAAAACGCCAGATGTATGATCAATACGGCCATGCTGCCTTTGAACAAAACGGTGGTGCAGGCCATGGTGGATTTGGCGGCGGTGCTGATTTTGGTGACATTTTCGGGGACGTATTCGGTGATATTTTTGGAGGCGGCAGACGTCAGTCACGCCAACAGCGCGGAGCAGACTTGCGCTACAGCCTGGATCTGAGCCTGGAAGATGCGGTACGAGGCAAAGAAGTCGAGATCCAGGTACCAACCTGGGTATCCTGTAAGCCTTGTGATGGCAGCGGTGCAAAGTCTGGATCTAAGCCTAAGACCTGTTCTACTTGTCACGGTGCAGGCCAGGTGCAAATGCGTCAGGGTTTCTTCGCGGTGCAACAAACCTGCCCTACCTGTCAGGGCAGTGGCCAGGTTATCTCTGATCCCTGTGATAGTTGCCATGGTCAGGGTCGCGTTGAGAAGACCAAAACCCTGTCTGTTAAAATCCCTGCTGGCGTTGATACCGGTGACCGTATCAGATTGTCAGGAGAGGGCGAAGCGGGTATGCACGGTGCGCCAGCTGGCGACCTGTATGTTCAGGTGAGCGTGAGAGAGCACCCGATTTTTGTCCGTGATGGTAATAACCTGTACTGCGAAGTGCCTATCAGCTACACCACAGCCGCATTAGGCGGGGAAATTGAAGTACCGACGCTTGATGGCAGAGCAAACCTCAAAGTGCCTTCTGAAAGCCAGACAGGAAAAATGTTCAGAATGCGCGGTAAAGGCGTGAAATCTGTGCGCAGCGGTGCGGTTGGTGATTTGATCTGTAAAGTTGTGATCGAAACACCAGTAAATCTGAACGACAGACAAAAAGAATTGCTAAAAGAGCTTGAAGAGAGCATGGGCGGCGACGCTGGCAAAAACCGTCCAAAAGCGCAGGGTTTCTTTGACGGTGTTAAAAAGTTCTTTGATGACCTGACTAAGTAAGTACGCGTTTCACGTGTTTTCAGCTTATTCTTAAGAAAAACAAACGGCGCTTAACGGCGCCGTTTTCTCTCAGTTTAACAGCATGAGATGATCCATATCCCCAGTGCATTTACATGCCAGCACTGTTCGACTGTGCCCTGTTAAAAGAAGTCCATCGTTACAGCCCAATCGTTTGCACTTGGACGTACAGGCCACACTGCTTTCCCAAAAGTAATACTCATTAGTCAAAAAAGATAATGCCACGTAGCTAACCGCACAAACGGCTGCGATACGAACAAGGTGCTTGCTCATAACGACTCCCCGGCGCAATAATACTGTGCGTGTAGAGGTAATTAGACTTTAGTCTAAATTGGCGTTTTGTCTACTCTAAATTAGAGTTATTCTCTATTACGCGTCATTGAATTTTTTAAGACAGCCAGATACAGGACGATAAGGCATGACACCCGCTATTCAACTACTCAATAAGCACAAAGCAGGCTTCGACATACTGAAATTTGACCACGACCCGGGCATCTCAGATTTTGCTCAGGAAGCGACAGAAGCGTTGGCCCTGGCGCCGCAACAAGTGTTCAAAACTTTGGTGATAAGCGTTGATGGTCGGCTCGTTGTTGCCGTTACACCTTCTACTCAACTGGTTGATTTAAAAGCTTTTGCCAAGAGTTGCAAAGGCAAAAAGGCGCAGCTTGCAACGCAGCAGCAGGCTGAAAATGCAACGGGTTATCAGTTAGGTGGGATCAGCCCGTTTGCACACAAAAAGCGCTTACCCGTGATGCTGCACAGTTCTGCACTCAATTATGAGATCATCTATGTCAGCGGCGGTCGGCGGGGCCTGGAGTTAGCGCTCAACCCGGATACGATTAAAGCACTGTGTTTAGCTCAGGTTGCTGATTTTTAGCGCTTCTGTTGTTTATCCAATCCGTGCCCGTGTAACGGCGGGCAGCGAAAATTTTCTCTTCGACACTTTTTTAGTATAAAAATCACTCAAAATTTCAAGTTCAGCGAACACCTGTAAGCTATTAATTATTTGGAATTTTTTTAAACAACTCAGACCTTTCAGTAAAAAACCCGTTAAAAAGTAACATAGAGTAATTGATCTAAACGAAATTTTGTGCCGTAATGTAACTATATCAATCTGGTCGGATGAGTTTATTATGAGTTTAAGAACACAACTAAGAAAAATATTGCCTAGCATTTCGGTGACTGAACAAGAAGCACTCGATGCGGGTGATGTATGGCTTGAAGGCTCTATCTATCGCGGGAAACCAGACTTCGACGCATTGCGTGCGGTACCGGAAGCCAAATTAAGCAGTGAAGAGCAAGCGTTTTTGGACGGTCCTGTGCAAGAGCTAATGGCGATGATTGACGATTCTGTTATACAGAACGAAAAGCATTTGCCAGAGCATATCCTTGAATTTTTGAAAAAAGAGCGTTTCTTCTCTTTGATCATTCCTAAAGAGTACGGCGGCAGAGAGTTCAGCCCTTATGCAAATTCAACCATAGTGGGCACTATCGCAACTAAGTCTTCGGCTGTTGCTGTGACCGTGATGGTTCCAAACTCGCTTGGTCCGGGCGAATTGTTGATGCACTACGGCACCAAAGAGCAGCAGGCACACTACTTGCCGCGTCTCGCCAATGGCACAGATATCCCATGTTTTGCATTGACCAGCCCTGAAGCAGGTTCGGATGCTGGTGGTATTCCTGACCAAGGTATTGTTACTAAGGGTCAGTATAACGGCGAAGAAGTACTGGGTCTGGAAGTTACTTGGGATAAGCGTTACATCACTCTTGCGCCTATCGCGACCGTACTGGGCCTGGCATTTAAAGTGTTCGATCCGCAAGGTTTACTCGGCGGTAAAGAATCATTGGGGATCACCTGTGCTCTGATCCCTAAATCGCACCCAGGTGTTGAGCTGGGCAATCGTCATGATCCTATGGGGATCCGTTTTTATAACGGCACAACTCGTGGCGAAAAAGTGTTTATTCCAATGGATTTCATTATTGGTGGCCAGCAGAACATTGGCCGCGGCTGGCAAATGCTGGTTAGCTGTCTGGGCGCTGGTCGTGGTATTTCATTACCTGCACTGGGCGTATCCACCAGTCAGGTTGCCCTAAAATCGGCATCTGAGTACGCAGCGGTGCGTGAACAGTTTGGCCTGGCCATAGGTCAGTTCGAAGGTATTCAGGAAAAGCTGGCCGATATTGCTGGTAAAACCTACCTGCAAGAAGCCATGCGTGTATTGACCACAGAAGGTCTGGGCATGGGTCTGAAACCGTCAGTCGTAACCGCGATTGCGAAATATCACATGACGGAAACTGGCCGTGACGTACTGGACTCGGCAATGGATATTCTGGCCGGTAAAGCTATCCAGAATGGTCCGCAAAATACGCTGGCCAGTGGTTATGTTGCTCAGCCTATCGCAATTACGGTAGAAGGCGCCAACATACTAACCCGTAACTTGATGATTTTTGGTCAGGGTGTAATGCGCTGCCATCCATACTTACAGTCTATGGTTGAAGCCATTCACAGCGAAGAAGCGGACGCCGACAAAACCTTTAACAAGATTTTGCGTCAAACAGTGGGCTATAGTGTCGCGAACAGCCTGCGTGCCTTTAAACTGGGTGTTTTACCATTTACCGCAAGCAGTAAGTCTAGTCTGCCAGAAGTACAACCGTACGAGAAGGCGGCGCAACGCCTGTCTGCTAAGCTGGCCGTGTATGCTGATTTCTCCTTGCTGGTCTTGGGCGGAAAGCTTAAGCAAGCTGAGATGTTGTCTGCGCGTTTGGGTGACGTGATGAGCTATCTGTACGCGGCTATGGCTTCAATTAAATATTACGAGCAAAAAGTGGCCGTAACCGACCGTGAAGCCGCAGCACCTTATTTCCACTATGCGACACGCTATGCGTTGGTAGAAGCGGAGCAGGCGCTGCATAAGTTCCTGGATAACTTCCCGGCACCAGGTACGCGTAAATTTATGCGTGTGCTGACAATGCAGTTCAGCCATTCAATGCCGCAGATCAACGACGACATGGTACGTGAACTGGCGACGGCGGCACAGCTAGACACCGCGTTTAAAGCGCAACTGACACACCTGGTTAAGCCTCAAGCAGGCGATGGACATGACATCAACGAGCAGGCCTATAAAGCCAAAATTGCGTGTCTGGACTTACTGGGTAAAGTTAAAAAAGCACTTAAAAAACGCGAAATCAAAGCGGGTGTGCGCTTCTACGAAACATTGGATAACGCGCTGATTGCCAAGGTTATCAATGAGACCGAGTACGCACAGTTGATCGATTATAACCGTAAGCGCGAAAAAGCTATCCGCGTTGACGAGTTTGACTTTGATTTGAACTTGCTGGACGAGAGCACCGCGTCTGGCACAGTAAAATCGGTTGTTAACCAATAGTACGAATCATTAATTAGTCTCTGTAAAGCCCCGTTGATTCGGGGCTTTTTTTGTTTTGTGTGTTTGTTCACAACTGGGTAGACAAAGGCAGACATGTTACACTATTAAAAAGCATAACTATTTAACATCACAGAGATTTGAGGGAGCGCTATGTCAACTGACGCATTGATTTCCCATGTCTTGGCCTTGCTGCCTGACTCACAACACAGCCAGGCGCTTTGGAGTGGGTGTGGTCACATTTACAAATTCACTTATCAAAACGAAGCGCTCGTTGCCAAAGTAGCCGCGGTACCAGAGCAACTGACACATCGTCATATCACTCAAAGCCAGCATTCGTTGCGGCGCAAATACCGCTCTTATCGCAAGGAGCTTAACTTTTATCGCCAAACTGCCAGGCACTATGTCCATGCCTGCTCTTTACCGGAGGTGAAAGCGCTGGCCCAGCAGGACGACGTGTTTATTTGTGTGTTTACAGACTTTGAGTCTCAGGGATATCACAATGTCAGTAGAGCTGACTCAGAACAGGTTGAGTTGATGCTAAAATGGCTTGCACGCTTTCATGCTGTCGGTCTTGTTTCAGCGGCTTTGACAGAAATGGATTTACAAGGGAACTATTGGCATCTGAACACCCGCCCGGATGAATATGCGCGTATGGCTTCTGGTCAGTTAAAACAATATGCGTCCGAGATAGATCATCAGTTGAATACATGTGCCTTCCAGACCTGCATTCATGGTGATGCAAAACTGGCCAACTTTGCTTTTTCTGGCAAAGAAGCACTGGGCTACGATTTTCAGCATATTGGCAAAGGCATTGGCATCAGTGACGTGATGTTGCTACTGACGAGTTTATATAGTGATCCGCAGCTTGAGATGCATGCACAAACGTGCCTTGACCGATATTTTGAATTCTTGACCAAGGCACTCAGTACACACTGGCCCGAGACAAAAATTAAGGCGCTTGAACAGAGCTGGCGTTTGCTGTGGCCATTTGTTTGGGCTGACTTTCAGCGCTTCTTACTGGGCTGGAAGCCCGATCATCAAAAACTTACATCCTACATGTTACGTCAAAGTGAGTTGTGCCTGAAACAACTTGGTGAGTCGTCATGCTGAGTGCACTTTTGAGTGCGCTGTGCTGGGCGTGCTTTGATTTTTTGCGCAAACAACTGGCGCAGGAATTTAGTGCCCCGCTGATGTCTGTTATGTTCAGCCTGCTAGTTTTACCCGGATATTTGATTTACTGGGGGTGGTTGCAAGCGCCTTTGCCAGAGGCTGGCTACTTTGTACCGGGCACAGTCAGTGGCCTGCTTGCAGCAATTGGTAGCGTATGTTTTATTCGTGGTCTGGCCGTGGGTAAGATTGCTGTGATGTTGCCTTTGTTGTCTATTACACCTGTGGTGTCTGGTGCTTTTGCCTGGTTGTGGTTAGGTGAGCCGCTTGGAGAGGCGCAAGTTATCGCGCTCGGTGCCATTACTTTAGGCTCGTTTATCCTGCAAGGGGGCAGACTGTCAATTCGCGAACAAGGCGCTGGCTATGTGTTGGTAACCGCGCTGTGCTGGGGTATGTGTATCGTGTTTGATAAACAGGCCCTGCAATATAGCGAAGTCAGCTTTCATTTGATTTATCTGACGGTATCTGTGGTGCTGATCAACGGCATGGTGTTTAAACCCACCTTATCGGTTAAACGACTGTTGAGCTCCAAGTGGTTGTGGGCCTGTGCGGCGCTGGCCTTTGCGGTGGCCGTGTTATTTCAGTTATTCGCTTTGCAACAGTTGCAGCCGGGCGTGATGGAGGCTATCAAACGCGCCATTGGTATTTCCAGTGCGGCATTACTGGGCGTCTATTTTTACAAGGAAACTCTGAAAGGTTATCAATGGTTTAGTATTGCTGTTATTTTGGCAGGGACTCTCTCTTTGTATTAAAGGAGCAAGCACTTAGCTTGCTCCCGATACGACAACCTCATCCCTGAGCGCTGTCTTGATACTGGTTTATTTACATTGTGCGCCTTTGCGCCATACATTGCTGAAGATATCAGGGCGCGCACCTAGTGACCACCAGGTCGCCTGATACTCATAGCCGCTGTACGATACTTTGTCGCCAGTGCTGTAATAAGTACCTGCATTCCAGGCCTCTACACCACTACAACCACCGCCGTTGCCGCCATCTGTAACCGTGACATTAAGACTTTTTGACGCGGTTTTGTTGTTTGCGCCTGTCACTGTCAGAGTAACACTATAAGTACCGGCTTGTGCGTAAGTGTGGCTTGGATTGGTTTGAGCACTGGTGTTACCATCACCGAAGTTCCAGCTGTAAGTACCTGAGCTAGACTTGTTGCTAAACTGAACGCTCAGACCATTTGGCGTGGCGCTGAAGTCTGCAACTAAAACCGGCTGGTCGCTACACCCAGCGTTAACCAGGTAATCATAAGCGGCTTTCGCCTGTACGATACCATGACCATAGTAGTTATCACGGCCGGCTGAGCCTTTATCTTTAGCTGTGGCGTTCAGGGCAGAGCGGATCTGAGCGGCGCTACATTGCGGGAAGTTACTCCAGACCAGTGCAGCTACGCCCGATACATGAGGCGTTGCCATCGACGTACCACTGATGCTCTTGTAGCTATTGTCATTCCATGTTGAGTTAACGCCTACACCCGGGCCGGCAATTTCTACCTGACTATTGTATTGTGAGAAAGAGGCTACGCGCTCAGAGCTGTCTACGGCTGCCACGGATACCACGGCGTCATAAGATGCCGGATAGCTGAATGAGCTGTTTGAGCCATTACCCGCGGCTGCAATGTGTAGCATGCCGCGCTGTGCGCTTGATGCAAACGCGTTGCGCTCTGCACTTGAGCTGCCACTGCCACCTAAGCTCATGCTGGTCACATCTGCACCAGCGGCTTCACATTGTTCAATCGCCTTGATCAGATCTGAGCCATATGCCCAGCTGCCCTGGTCATTGAAGACCTTCACGATATGCAAACCAAGCTGACCTGATGGGTTGACGCCTACCACACCTTGTCCGTTGCCACCAAGCGCTGCAATGGTACCCGCTACGTGTGTACCGTGGCCGTTACCGTCCTGATACCAGTTACCTGTGTTATACGAGCCATGACCGTCATTCCCGGTGATGCCTGTGCTGGGAAGGTCAGGGTGGCCGCGTGTATAACCCGTGTCCATGATACACACTTTTTTGTTACCCGCGCTGGCATCGCTGACTAGGTTCGCCTGCACCATGTTAATGCCGTATGGGACCGATTCTGCATACGGTACAACAGATTCACTGCTCACCTCTGGCAAATAACGCTTAGGGTCGGCCTCAATAGACTCAATGCTGCCGCTTGCTTCCAGGTCGATAAGCTGCTCAGGCGTCAGCTCCATGACAACGGCATTGACGCTGGGCAGGGTCTCGATAGCTTGCGCATTCGCTTGAGTAGCAACACTGGCAAGCTCCTGTGCTTTAAACTGAGCCAGCTCAGCGGCTGATACGCGCATTGGTAGCGTATTGGCAACTGCCGAATCCTTAACTGTGACAATGACACGCTGCGTCTCTGCGGCTTGTGCTGTACCAAGTGCAGCAGTAACGCCCAGTGCGAGCAGTGAGTATTTTACGCTTGTTAGAACTTTGGTTTTCATAAGTTTACCTATATTACATGTTGTTAACCCTTATAACTAAAACAGGGAATGTCAACGCTGTCAATAATGAAAAAATAAGGAAAATTGTGCTGTGCAAAATTTATACTCAACGGGTGGGTTTTATAGATTGGTTTTTGTTGCAAATGCAACTTAATTGATATTTTATTTTTCAGAAGCCGGATAAAAAAATTAAAATTTTAATTGCTGATTCAGTGTCTTAATACTGTAACTTTGGCCGCCAGTGGTGAACTGTTCAAAGTCAATCTTGTTCAAGCCAGTGCCATGGATAGCCTGATATAAAGGTCTGAAATTTTCAGAATATGGCTGAAAAATAGCAATTTTTTGCTCGCCGATAGCACTGATCTTACGGTTATGGAATTTTCTAATCTCTGTCAGTAAATAGCCACCTAACAACACATGACCGCCCAGTGAAATATCGATGACATTTTCATGACCCTGATCCCAGTTAATGCCCCCGATATGTAACTGGTCTCTGAACTTAAGGTCGGTTGCGGCACGCGCTGCGCCTCGTGCGATTGCATCATTGGCACACCAGATCAGTCGTGTATCGGGAAATCTTTGTAGCAGTCCGCTGGCCAATTCATAAGCACTTTGTTCGGACCATTGTGCGTTGACCCGCTCTACTAAGTTTACACCATAAGTGCGGTTGGTATAGCCTAGCAGGCCTTGTTCGCGCTCAATGGCGGCGTTGGTGGCGACATCACCCAATAGCGCTAGCATGATGTGCCTGTCTGTCGTTTGTCTGCTGTCCTCGGGCAAGGACTCATGCAGTAATTTCGCAAGGATCCTGCCAGCCTGATAATTATCCGGCGTAACCGAGCCAAGCACACCTATCCCTTTTGCTGCAATGCGCTTGAGTGCGAGTTTGTCCGGGCTGTTGAGCAGAAAGGCTATGCGCTTATGTTCCCCCTGGACCGTCAGTAAGGCATCCGTTATCACGCCTTTTTCATCAACCAGGATCAGGTAATCGGCAGAGGAACTGAGTGCTTGCTGCGCCAGCTTCTTCATATCAATATGATTTCGCTCGGCGTACAGGGTAGTCAGCTCTATGTCGAGATCTTGGGCGGCGGCCTCCATCACTTTTGTGACATTATGCCAGAATGCGCCTGTCGGGTTATCTCGTTGATTGCCCGGATTGACAAAGGTGACCGTGATGGTTTGTGCAAAGCCTGTGAAAGTGACGAAGAGCAGCAGTACAACGGGCGTAATTATTTGTTTCATTGTGCTCCTCAATGACAGGTCGAACAGTTTGTTTGCTGCACGTTTACTTATATACTAGCGCATTCTTGTTAGAGGGGGAAAAATGAGACGCTTGATAATATTTCTTTTTTCTATGTGTTTTGCCCAAGTGGTAAGCGCACAGGAAGGCCAGGATCTGAACCAGACCATGAAAAACATGGGGCATGCATATAAACAAGCAATGGAGGCGCAACAGCCGGACGAGGTCAACAAGCACCTGAATACCATGCTATTGTTACTCCAACAGAGTAAACAACATCACTTTAAAGCGGATGTTAAATCACAATCTTTGCAAGGACTGGACAAGGTATCCGATATTATCCGCGAGGCACAAAGCTTAGTTGCGCAAGCGCAAATACAGCAGGCCAAACAATTACTCAAGCAGGTAGATGAGCTGAGAAAAGAGTACCACGAATTACACGAACCGCCGGGTTTCTGGGAGCTTTTATTCGGTAAATAGCCTACCTTAATTGTGTTACTTTAATTGGAGAATGCCGTGTGATAACGGCATTCTGCGTATTTGACGTTTAGATAGTCCAGCTGACATCAAATTTAATAGTGCGCTCGGTATGAAATGGTGCATCTTCGTCAGCGGTCGTTCTGTACAGGCGGTTGAACAGGTTTAGCACGCCCGCACGCAAGGTCCAGTGTTCATCTACAAACCAGTTAACGTTAAAGTCGACTACCAGGCTTTTGTCCAGATCTGTTTCACCTGATCCCGGCTGATGCTTCGCCAGTTGGTAGTTTAACGCGCTTTTGAATTCAAATGACTGCCACGCATAGCGCCCGGACAGACTCAACTTACGCGGAGCGATATCCGAGAGGTAATCACCCGTGTCACTTTCGCCTTTCTGATGTGTGTACCCCAGCGTGTAAGATAGCGCATCGCTCACCTCAACCTGCGTTGATATTTCAGCGCCAGAAATGCTTGCCTGGTCCAGGTTAAGATAGGTTCTGTCACCTGATGCCAGTTTCACGCGCTCGATATAATCATCCAGGCGCGTGTGGAACAAGCTCAGGGTGGTCTGGGCTTGTTGGCTGTCTACACGATAGGTCAACTCTAGCCCCTGGCTGGTTTCCGGGTCAAGATGCGGGTTGCCTATTGTGTTACCTCGCGGCGTGACCCCATTAAAGTAAAGCTCCGTCAGGGTTGGAAATCTGAACGCATTAGCATAGTTGAGTGACATGCTGTGTGCCTGCCACTGCTTACTCAAACCAAGGCTATGGCTGAGATGAGTGTCGGATTTGCTGACCCCAAAGTTGCTGGCTGTGAAGTGATCAAAGCGGGTGCCAAAGTCAGCTCGCCAGCTTTGCTGCTCCCAGATACCGTTAATAAACGCCGCAAAGTTATCTTGTTGACCATCCAGTAAGGTATTGAAAGTGGAGCTGGCAGTGGCTTTGAGATTGGTTTCCTGATCTGTGATCGAAACCCCGCGCCGGGCTGTCCAGTCCAGGCCAGCGCGCATCGGCAGGTTATCCCAGTTAAATTCATGGTACAAGTTTGCGCCAAGCGTATGAGATTGGTATTCAGTTAAATTATGTCGTTTGCCAATGCGCTGTACGTCGCTGTCCCAGTTTTGATAGTGGTGAAACACATTGACCAGCCACTGATCTGATTTAACAGACACCTGTGCCAGACTGTGCAAATCTTCCGGATACATTGCAATTTGATTTTCGGGGTAGGTTACACTGTTTTTCCCCACCTCTTTACTAACGGAAGGGAGCCACGACATATTCAGTTCAATATCATCTGCCAGCTGATGGTTATATCGGATGCTGGAAGAAAACTGCTCAAAGCCATTGTTGAGTTCATCACCATTGGGCGCATGGCTGCTGTTTTTCTTTCTGTACGCAAATGCCAGGTTGTAGTTTTCTTCACCCGTGATAGCGAGGATACGTCGCCCGTTACCTGTGTCTTCGACACCCAGCTCCAGCGTCTTTTGCTCTCCCTGAACCGAATTCATGGAGATGACACCACCGATGGCCTCAGAACCGTAGAGCATAGCAGCTGGGCCTTTTTGCACACTGGCCAGTTGCAACAAGCCCGGGTCGATGAAGGATGCTGAGTTACCTGCGCGCCGGTCTGTTAGCAACACAATGCCATTGACTTCAGTTCTTACCCGCCAGCGACTCAGGCCCCGGATGCTATAGCTCTGGTAGAGGCCTCCCTGGCCGTTTAATGAGACGCCCGGTACCTGAACAATCCAATCTGCAATCGTATTGCTCGCACCATGGAGGTCGTCCTTGCCTAAATGTTCTATGTTAACGTTTGTAAATGGCTCTGAGGCCAGTAAATTTTTACCGCCAATGACTTCAATTGTTTCAATGGCGCTGCTTTGGAGCGCTACCGTGGATAAAAGTAAAAACTGGATCATGTACAGCTAACCCTAAATTAATTGTCTTGACTCGTTAAGAGTTCATTCATATTTGATGAATTTCTGTTATTGTTACAGTTAAATGTACCTTTAATTGACATTTAGGTTAAGTCGTATGCGATGAAAAAACGCAATTTGTAACTTGTCGCATCTGTGCTTAACTTTGTTAATGTTTTTTAATCGGTGAACGGTTGGGAGCTGTGCCAATAAAGCTGTTTACTTACATTTTATTAAAAATATAACTACTTTAAAAAAGGGATAAATATGAAACTCTTACACCCTGTAAGCTTGGCCGTTGCAATTGCGCTGGGCGGTGCCAGTTATCTGGCGTATCAAAATGCGCAACCAAGCATGTACGAACAAAAAGCAGACTACCTGGCTGCAAAGGCTGAGAAAAAAGCTCAGTCACCAAAGCGATACGATAAGCCAAAAGAAGCGCAAGAGTTTTATATTGCACAGCGCCTGCCGAAAGGTGCACAAACGCTGCCGACCGAAAAATACTCGAAAGCATTGGCTCAGATTAAAACCATGCAGCGCTACTCACTGGCTGACAACAAAGTCGTTTTTGATTACAGACCTCGCGTGAACTCTGTTGATGGCATCAATCGAGAGCTCGGCCAGTGGGAAGAGCTGGGACCTGGTAATATCGGTGGCCGTACGAGAACGTTGATCATCCACCCAACAGAGCATGACATCATGTACACCGCGGGTGTTGCTGGAGGTGTTTGGAAAACCACCGATGCTGGTCAATCTTGGACGCCAATGAGCGATTTGGCGACTAACCTGGCGGTGACTACTTTGACTTTCGCACCGAACGATCCGAATACCATCTACGCAGGAACGGGTGAAGGTTTCTTTAATGCAGATGCTTTGCGCGGAGACGGCATTTTTAAATCTACCGATGGTGGTGCAACGTGGGAGCAGCTTGAGGCAACCGCAGGCAATGAGCTATTCCACTACACAAACAAGATTGTATTTAGTGAAAATGATCCGTCTACCCTTTATGCCGCAACGCGTGGCGGTGTACAGCGCTCAAAAGACAGTGGAGCAAGCTGGGAGACCGTATTTGTTGCCGAAGACGCAGCCGTTGGGTGTACTGATCTGACGCTGGTTGATGATGGTGACAAAGATGTCTTAGTTACTGCGTGTGGTTCCTTCGACACTGGCGGCATTCACCGCAGTGCGGATGGCGGTGATAACTGGGCAGCAGTACTGGTTGTTCCAAATCAGGGCCGTTCTACCATTGCTGTAGCACCGTCTGATAACAACATTATGTACGCCTTGCTGGCTAACATCAATGACCATGGTATGGAAGCTGTATACAAATCGGAAGATAAGGGCTTGACCTGGAATGCGACGGTAACTCGTGACTCGGCAGACGACTACAGTAAACTGCTACTGAGTAACACAGTGTATGGTTTGTTCCCGCAATGTGGTTATGGCCCTGAGCCTCAGTTCTACAATCAGGGCTGGTATGACAACATCATTGCTGTTGATCCCGTCAACCCTGATGTAGTCTGGACGGGCGGTATCGATACATTCCGCTCAGATGACGGCGGCAAAACGTTCGTACCCACCAGTATTTGGTGGTTTAGTATGGATCACCCGCTGTATGCCCACGCAGACCAACATACGATTGTTTTTCACCCAGCGTATGATGGCGTGAACAACACGACAATGTTTGTAGGTAACGATGGTGGTATTCAACGAACTGACAATGCGCTTGACGCGCGACTAGACCTCGCGCAGGTATGTGGTGCGAGCAGTGAACCTGCAGGCAAAGTAAACTGGCAGACGCTAAACAATGGCTATGCAGTAACACAATTCTATCATGGTACAGTGATGCCAGATGGCACTGCCTACTTTGGCGGTACTCAGGATAATGGTACTTTGCTTGGTGAAGATGGCGGATTTAACGAATGGCGCGAAATCACAGGGGGTGACGGCGGTTGGACAGCGGTTGATCCAACAAATCCAAACGTACTGTTCACCGAATATACCAACCTATCTATACAGAAGTCGACAGATGGCGGTGTGACATTTGCTGATTCTTTCAATGGCATAACCGGCGACGGCTTCCCGTTCATAACACGCTTCGAAATGGCACCATCTAACCCTCAGGTTCTTTGGATAGGTGGTAATCAGCTTTGGCGCACAACTGATCAGGCCGAAAACTGGGTAGCTGGCAGTCCTGTATTAGATAGTTCAGTATATGCAATCGGTATTGCTCCACAGGATGAGAACATCGTAGCGGCGGGTACGCGAGAAGGTTACATCTACATTAATTACGCAGCCGGAGAAGCAGATGCTGAGCAGCCCTGGCATAGTTTCAAAATTGGTGCTGAAGACGAGCGTGCAACGATCAGCGCCATCGCGTTTGACCCAACAGATGCACAAATTGCCTATGCGACAGTTTCGACGTTTGATCAGGCACATGTCTGGAAAACCACAGACGGCGGTAAGAGCTGGCTGCCTATCGACAAAGATATTCCAAACGTACCTGCGACCTCTGTGGCGGTTGATCCAAACAACGCTCAGCGCGTTATTATCGGTACAGATTTAGGCGTATTCATTTCTACTGACGGTGGTGAAAACTGGTTCGCTGATGGTTCTGGCCTGGCTAATACCAATGTCGCTAAGGTTACTTTCCATGGCAATGAGATTTTTGCTTTTACTCATGGACGTAGTGCATATAAAGTTTCGACTGCCACAGATGAACATTATGCATTTACGCTGGATGAGGACACTTCAGTAAATGTTGCATCAGCGTTTGCAGACAGGTTCTTAAATACTTTTGCATCGATTGAAATTGCTGAGCTACCTCAATCAGGCGAACTGATGCTGGAAGAAGAGTTACTGACAGTGGGTTCTGTTGTTGCGTTGGATAAGTTTGACATGGTGATCTACAAGCCAGATCCCGACTTTACTGGCGAAGATGTCTTCAAATTCACTGGTACTGCTGAAAAGGCTGAGTCTGGACAAGAGGTCACAGTTGAGCTTAACGTTGAAAACGTCAATGACATGCCTGTTATTGGAGAGCTTGAAAACCTTGAAGTGATGCTAGGTCAGCCTGTTGAGATTGACTTTAATGATCTGGTTTCTGATATCGACAGTGAAACATTAACACTGTCTATTGAACCGCAGATCCCGGGTCTTAGATTTTCGCAAGGTGTGCTGAGCGGTGTTGCCAGCAGTGTATTCAGCGGCGATATTAAGCTACATGCGACGGATGGTGAGTTTGAGGTATCAGCAAGCTTCTCAGTCAATATTTACGACGCATCTCCTGTTATCGAGTCAAATCAGCGCTTCGAAGTGCTTGAGAATACACCAATCGGTACTGTAGTCGGTCAATTGGTATTCAGTGATCCAGATGCCGAGGTATCACCAGTGGAAAAATTCCATGTCTATGGTAACAGCTTATTTAGTGTTGACGCTGAGGGTAAAGTAATCGTCGCGAAAGAGGTAGATTTTGAGTTCCAGGAAGAGGTTTACTTTGGCGTTCAAGCCGAAGATACCTACGGTAACTTGTCTAACCATACTGAAGTGCATGTTACAATCAGAGACCTGCGTGGCGATGATGACGACGACGACGACGGGGATTCAGGTTCATTCTCGTGGCTTGCATTGCTGAGCTTGCCGTTGGCAATGCTGCGCAGAAGGCGTAAATAGATATAAGTTGATATATCAGAAGGCGAGCCGGTGAAAACTGGCTCGCCTTTTTTGTATCCTGGTAAAGGGTAAAAATTAGCTATTTGATGTTGATGGCTGTGTCAAAGGTTACTTTTTATAACAAATTGTTGATAGATTGAGCGAACGGCATATAAAGCACTGGATATTCCGAAATAGACTGATATAACTAGCTATGGATTGAGAAACAGGAATTCGTCATGATGGACAAAACACAACAATTGGATAATAGCGTCATCGCTGAATTACAAAATAAAGATCATTCAGAGCAGTTAAAGCAACTGGATAATCTGAGCTGCACACATGGCGATATTATCGAGTTATTAGCACAGTACCTTGCTTTGAGTGAACAAGACGATGATAGCCAGTTTGATGCCTGGTACGATGCTTTATGCCAGGACCAGCTGAGGGTATTGAAGGCGTTTGAAATCTTCAGAGCCCACTATGAGCAGGCCCATTAAGTCATAAAGACCGACAGTAAGAGGTTTTAAGGCCTCTCGGTACAGTCGTATTCAGCGAATTGATAAGTCGTACTTTGCAATCAGGCTTTCAATATATTTGTAACGCATGGACATGGGCTTTTCGTGTTCCATGTGGTGGCTGAGCGCACGATTTAACAGCTTAAGTGCGCTAAGTAGCTCAGCTCGGTGCTGAGCCGGGATATGGCTGGCAGTGCGATCCTCGGTTAGTGCGTCTACCAGAGCGCGACCCAGGTCAATATAAACAATTTCCTCTATTAGCCCATTTTGGCTAATCACACCGTATTTACTGCACAGGAATTGTTGCCAGCTTTGTTGTATATGTTCGGGTAGGTCTTCATTAAAGCGACTGTCCTGGCTTATCAGGCCCTGTTGCGCACACTTACTGAGTACTTGAACGTACTTTTGCTGAAACAACTCGTAAGCATGGGATGATTGCTCCACCTGATGCTTCAGCAGTAGCTGGCCCCATAATTCAGCGCCTCTAGGGTAGTAATCTGTATGCTCAACGCATTCATAGAGGCCGAGGTAGGAACTGCACTTGATCTGGTTTTCCAGGCTATAACTGGCGTTAGGAAAAATACACATTTCCTGCCAATGCATAAGCTGATCAGATGTGACTCCAAGTGCGCTACAGAGCTCGTCAGCGCTGAAAAAGTGTGTACTGAGATGGTGTGTCAGACGCATAAATAAAATAACTGGTTATATATACAGTGTTTTGATTTTGACCGAAACCGTGTGTTTAGGCAAGCTGTTTTATAAATTTTCCAATTGCCCCTCGGATCTGACTTTCATTTGTGTTAAAACTTAGCGCCAAACAATGGATCAAACGAAATTTGTATGCGCAACATAGAATCGATTAAAAAAGCCAGTTTAATTACGGCTATCAAAACACCTTATGATTTACACGGCAACATTGACCTTGCCGGTTTTGACGCGCTTGTTGAGGCACAAATTGCAGCGGGCGCTGATGGGATTGTCGTCGGTGGCACGACGGGTGAAGGCCAGTTAATGAACTGGGAAGAGCACCTGATGCTGATTGCCCACAGTGTAAATCAATTTTCCGACAAGCTGGTGATCGTCGGCAACACTGGCAGTAATAATACGCGTGAAGCGGTTAAGGCGACGGAATATGGCTTTGCTTCGGGTATGGATGCGGCACTGCAGATCAATCCATACTATGGCCGCACTTCCGAGGCTGGTTTGTCGGAGCATTTCGCGCGTGTATTGGATATCGGCCCTGCGTTTATTTATAACGTACCTGGGCGGACAGGTCAGGATCTGACCCCCAAAATTATCGAGCCGCTGGCCGGTCACGCCAATTTTGTTGGCATGAAAGAGTGTGCCGGGCACGAGCGGATAGCCTATTATGAGCAAAAAGGCATTGCCTGTTGGTCGGGTAATGACGACCAGGCTCATGACAGCCGTCACGTACATCAGTCTCACGGAGTTATCTCTGTCACGTCAAACCTGGTTCCGCAGTTGTTTCGAGCACTGATAGACAGCCCAAATGAGCCGCTGAATGCGCAATTGCAGCCGTTAATGAATTGGTTGTTTTGCGAACCCAACCCGATTGCAATCAACACGGCACTGGCCATGACAGGTGCTGCATTACCTGTGTTTCGTCTGCCGTACGTACCACTGAGTGAATCCCAGCAAAGAACGGGTGTTGAATTGATCAATCAGCTCAATGCTGAAACAGTGGTTGGTGGCGTTGCCGATGTGATTAATCCTGCCGATGTTAAGCTATATTAACCACATGCAGGTGACACCGGGCAATTAAATAGCGTATAATCTGCGGCCCTTCATTATTGGTCGCAGGTTTTTGCAATGAATTTTAAGTCTTTCAGTTTTCCCGATGCCTTACTACAGGCGCTAGATGAATTAAATTTCCATACCCTGACACCGATACAGCAGGCGGCTATCCCCGTCGTCAGGCGCGGCCATGACGTGTTAGCAACTGCGCAAACCGGAACCGGTAAAACAGCGGCGTTTGCACTGCCTGTGATCCACCGTTTGCTGGAGGGAGAATCACTGAAGTCACCGCGCGCGCTGATCCTAGCGCCAACCAGAGAACTTGCAGAGCAAATAACCAACAACTGTCAAGCGTTTTGCCAGTATACTCCACTGACAGTACAGGCCGTGTTTGGTGGCGTTAACGTTGAAGGGCAGACACAGCGCCTGGCTCAGGGCGTTGATATTCTGGTTGCCACACCAGGGCGGCTGTTAGATTTGATCCGCCTGGGTGCTGTCAGCCTGGCACAGGTAAAGTACCTGGTGCTGGATGAGGCGGACCGTATGCTGGATATGGGCTTTGTTGCAGATATGCAAAAGGTCATCGACATGGTCAGCGAAGACAGACAGTTACTGCTATTTTCTGCGACTTTCCCGACTGCGGTTAAGCAATTTGCCAAGCAAGTACTGCGTGAGCCTAAATTAGTTCAGGCGGCAAAAGAAAATACCACCGCAGAAACCGTACGACACGTTGTTTACCCGGTTGAGCAAAAGCGTAAACAGGAGCTGCTGTCTGAGTTGATCGGCAAGAAAAACTGGTTGCAGGTCCTGGTTTTCGTCAATATGAAAGACGATGCCGACCAGCTGGTCAAAGAGCTGGAGCTTGATGGGATCAGTGCTACAGTCTGCCATGGTGATAAAAGCCAGGGCGCTCGTCGCAGGGCATTACGTGAGTTTAAAGAGGGCAAGGTCAGAGTGCTGGTTGCCACTGAGGTGGCGGCGCGCGGTATTGATATTGACGGACTCCCTCGCGTAATCAACTACGATTTACCTTACCTTGCTGAGGACTACGTGCACCGTATTGGTCGTACCGGCCGTGCGGGCAACTCGGGTCAGGCAATTTCTTTTGTGGCACGAGAAGAAGAGCAGACTTTGCTTCATATCGAAACTTTAATTGGCCAGAAAATAAAGCGCTATTATCTGCCCGGTTATGAGGTCGCCAGCCGCGAAAACCTGATTGAAAACCTGGCTAAGAAGCCGTCTCATCAGCGTCGTAAGGCGCGTACTAACCGTCCGAGCAATCAGGCCAGCGGTGAAGCGCGCGCTAAAAACCGCGCTAAGATTAGTAACGTTCGTCAGAGATTAAAAGGCGCTCAGCTAAAATTGCAAAAGTAGTTAATATCCTTCAGTCTGGCCTAGCAGGCCAGACTGAATACTCAGCGATACATGCCTAATTCTGTCCCTTCTTTTTTACATACCGCCTCAATCGCGGGGTGCCTTGAAATACCACCTAAGTAACGTCCCAGATGCTCAAATTGCAGCGGCGGCTTGGCAAGCTCATCGGCCCAGATACAGAGCATAAATAAATAGCAATCACAGACCGTGAACTGCTCACCAACCATATAGGTTTTATCTGCCAGATGTCTGTCGAGCAGGGTCAGCATATCTTGCACACGCGACTGTTGGGTTCTGACAATATCGTCATACATGAGTGCACTTTGCGTGTGGCGCTCCGGGTAAAAGTAGATCATCAGCTCAGCCTGAACTGTGGTCGTCAGATACATCAGCCACTGGTAAAATTCCGCTTTTTGTTTTGGCTCTGCAGGAATTAAATGACCATCAGGGTGCTTTTCACATAAGTAAAGACAAATAGCGGCACTTTCGAACAGAACAAACTCGTCATCAACTAAGGTTGGGATCCGTCCTGTCGGGTTGAGTTGTAAATATTGTGCCGACCGCTGCACATTTTTTTTTCTGTCGACCAGTTCAAGCTGGTAGGGGACCTTGAGGGCTTCAAGAACAAAGTGAGGCGCTAAACTCGCGTTTCGTGGATAGTAGAACAGTGTATACATGGTTAGCCTTAAATAGTTTATGTCGTAGGTTTAAACTCCTTTTCGGCGGTTCCTATAGGACTGTAGGACAGCATCAACCATTAAACAAATGGAACCTTGCATATTCGCCAAAAAAAATGCCAGCTTGCGCTGGCATAATTTGACTAGGGCTGATAATAAATCGGGGAGTTTGGCCCGACCGGCAAGCCGAATCCGAATACCCAGATATAGAACAGCGCCACCCAGCCGATAAAGAAACACATGCTGTAGGGCAGCATGGTCGCGACCAGAGTACCGATCCCCATGTCTTTTTTGTACTTGGTGGCCACCGCCAATATCAAACCAAAGTAACTCATCATAGGTGTGATCAGGTTAGTAACTGAGTCGCCAATTCGGTATGCGGCCTGAATGGTTTCAGGTGCATAGCCAACTAACATCAGCATAGGCACGAAGATAGGCGCGGTGACAGCCCACTGCGCAGAAGATGAGCCCAGGCTCAGGTTCACAACCGCACACATCAAAATAAACAGAACAAAGACTTCAGGGCCTGTCAGGTTCAGCGCTTGTAGCATCGCTGCACCGTTAATTGCCAAAATGGTACCCAGGTTGGTCCACTTAAAGAAGGCTACGAATTGAGCTGCAAAGAACACCAGCACTATGTACATACCCATAGAGCTCATGCTCTTACTCATGGCGTCGATGACGTCACGATCGTTGCGCATAGTGCCGACAACTCGTCCATAGACAAAACCGGGAATAGCGAATGTCACAAAGATGAATACAACAATGCCTTTGAGGAAAGGAGAGCCGGCGACGGCGCCTGTTTCAGGATGACGCAGAATGCCGTTTTCAGGCACAATGGTTAATGCCAGTAAGGCTGATACCACAAGTAAAGCAACACCAGCCCATTTCAGGCCAGACTTTTCTTTGTCTGTCAGGTGTTCAATGTTGTTGCTGGACAGGTCAATGCTGGCTTCGTCCGGGTTGTATTTGCCAAGGCGAGGCTCAACAATGGCTTCTGTTACCCAAGTACCTACGGTGGCTATCAGGAATACCGAGATCATCATGAAGTACCAGTTTGCCTCAGGGCCAACCTGGTAGGTTGGGTCAATCATCTGCGCGGCAGGTGTAGTGATACCGGCAAGCAGCGGGTCTATGGTGCCCAGTAACAGGTTGGCACTGTAACCACCAGATACCCCGGCAAAGGCTGCGGCAAGACCTGCAAGCGGGTGGCGTCCCAGGCTATGGAAAATCATGGCAGCGAGGGGGATCAACACAACATAACCGAGTTCAGAAGCTGTGTTAGAAAGAATTGCTGCGAACACAACCATAAAGGTAACTAATCGCTTAGATGCGCCCATGACCATACCGCGCATGGCCGCTGAAAGCATGCCTGAGTGTTCTGCTACACTCACACCCAATAGCGCAACCAATACGGTCCCCAGTGGCGCAAAGCCCGTAAAGTTAGTAACGAGACCGGTGACGATACGCTGCAGACCTTCTGCACTCATCAGGCTGACGACCTCGATCACACCGTCCGGCGCTCTGCCTTTTGCACCTTCCGGGCGCGGATCTATGGCACTGAGCCCCATCCAGTCTGCGATACCACTGAAAATGACAATGGCGATACAGAACATGGCAAACAGGGTGATAGGGTGGGGCAACATGTTGCCCAGAAACTCAACCGTTGCTAGAAAGCGGTTAAACAGGCCGCCTTGCTTTTGCTGGTTGGATTGATCAGCTGACGTCTCTACAGCATTCGACATAGCAAATTTCTCGATTATAAAAAATGCCGTTACTCTACCACCAATCGCGCATTTGTTTTATAGCTACGCGTTAATTTTGAAAGAATCTGAGACAAAATGAGTAAAATACCCACTTGTACCTATGAACACTGGTTACTGTTTAGCCTCATTAGCCATTTGATAGATAAAGTTAAGCTTGTTAATAAAGTCCTCTTTATTCTTTTCGTGTTGATAATCCAGGTGATAGGTGTTGTGAAAGCCAAACCTGAGTAACAAGGCGCTGCCTTCCAGGTAAATAGTGTAACCGTCCGGATCTGAGTAGGCTCGGATCCCTTCAAACAATTTGCCATTTTCATCGGCTTCACCGTGTTGCTGAATATATTCATAAACGGCGAGGATCTGGCGACTGTCGATATCGTTTTTCATTATCTGCTCCTGTTAATCTGCAAAGAGGTGCAATTTCCCTTAAATGGCTTGTAAATCAGTCCGTTTGGCACAAATCATCCGGACTAGTTCCACTGTAACGCAAGCTGTGGCAGGATCAATGGCTAATAGCGTATTTTTGGAGTTGTTTTGCAAATACATTTTTTAGGGACCTCGTCGGGCAGCCCCAGTTTGAGTCGAAATATGTCGGCAACTGGGGTCAGTTTCGAAAAATCCAAATCCTGGCTGCTGGTGGATTGCGGTGAAGCCACTCAGCATCAACTGCTTAAAGCAGAGCTCTCTCCCTATCACCTGAGCGTGATTTGCATTTCTCATTTACACGGTGACCATTGTTATGGCCTGCCAGGTTTGCTGGCGTCAATGGCTATGTCGGGCCGCACTGACCCTGTTTACTTGATTGCGCCACAGGCTGTGGTTCAGTTTGTTATGTCGACCCTGGCACTGACTCAGGTCACCTTGCCTTTTGACTTACATACGATGGCCATAGAGCAAAGTGATCAGTTTATTTCTTTAGGGTTTTGCTATATCGAGATCATCCCTTTGAAGCACAGGGTGCCAAGCTTTGGATTCAAAATCACAGAGGCGCTTATTCCGCGTAAACTGAGAATTAAACAATTGCAGAATGAGGGGATAGCAACCGGGCCGCACTACAACTTGCTGCAAAAAGGTCAGGATGTCATTTACCAGGGGCAAAGGCTTGCAGCCGACACTTATGCATTCCCCAGCTGGCGACCCAGAAGCGTGATTGTTTGTGGGGACAATGAAAAACCCTCGCTGCTGTCGTCATACTGCGACGATATAGATATGCTAGTGCACGAGGCGACATTTACTCACCCGGATCTGATGCGGGTTGGCACCCATACTGGTCACAGCGATGCTAAACGGGTTGCGCAGTTTGCCCAGCAATATCAGATCCCAGCACTCATACTGACCCACTTTAGTGTGCGTTATCATGGTGAGGGCATGCTTGACGTACTAGAGAATGAAGCCAGAACACACTTTCATGGGAATTTGCGCCTGGCTTACGACTTTTTGGTTTTAACTGTGCCTAAACAGCTACTTTCTGAGTGAGCAGAAAAGCCCCCAGTCTTGTTCGACCTGATTGGCATAACCGTTCGCTGTGTCAATCAGTTCATCTCTGGCCGCTGGCAAAACATCTGTAACGACCTGTTGAAACATCAACGAGCGGCGATCGCCACGCATGTGCGCATAGGCGAGCGCAGTAGCACAGGCTTGTGCGTACTGACATAAGCCATCGCGCTGGGCGGCGCGTTTGCCTAACACAATATGCTCAGGGTCAATGCCAACCCGAGCATGATGACGCGAGCGCACCAGCCAGTGTGTGCCTTGCCATAATGCATCATCTAAGACCAGATCGGGTCGGCGCTGCATTTTGCGCTGGCAATTAACGGTCAGGTGCGCATGGTTAAGGCGGTTGATTGGGCTCAGGTCGGTGAAATAATGTAATGGTGCAGCCAGTTGCTGTTGTTTGACTTCTACTATGTGATACAGCTCGGCAGAAGAGCAAAATTTAGGACCAACCAGCAGGTAGTAACGTTTCAGGTTATTAGACCCGGTTCCGGCATCCAGGCGCTCAACACAGTCGATTATCTCGTCATCGACATAGGGGCGGAAGTACTCAATCAAGGCATTGCTGAAATCTTCGTGTAAGCGAATAAATTTTTCATCATCATCCTTAAACTGAAGCGGGGTGTTATTCAAATCCACTTCTTTGGCCAGGCTACTCTTAAGGTTAAAGGCAGCGCCCCCGACCAGACGTTGTAAGCCTTTTTGCCAGCGTTTATGTAAAATATGCTCCTGAGCGAACTGAGTAAGGGCGCTTTGGTTGTTGTTTTCTCCGCGTAACGACGCCTCACAGGTGGCCACATAGCTATCGATAAAAGTGTGCTGAGCCCGGTGAACCTGTGCCATGTCAGCCAGGGGCTTCTGCCTCAGCTTCATATCCTCACTGTTACTTTGCAACAAGGCACCTTCTTGCTGGGCCAGAGGCAGGCTGACCAAAAAACGCAGCAGGTCCCATACTGCATGGCCGACGCAGGCATCATCAAAGTCGTTCGGCGAAAAAACCAAAGTGCCGCCGTGCGAGCCTTCTTCGCTTAAAAACCCAAAGTTACTGGCATGACAGTCTCCGAGCACGTTAGTTAAAGGTAACTCAAACAGGGTTTTAGGCAATGAAATAACCTCTTGCGCCAGATCCCGATACATCAAAGGGGCACAGCCACGGAAAAAGCGAAATGCGCTGGAGGCCATCTTGCTGTGCTTAGCTAAGGTCATGCTGGGATGTGTCCCGTCATGATGATCAAAATATTGACCGAGTACATCTGCTCTTTCCATTAGTCCTTCCTCTTGTGTTTTATACCTAAATGCTCTTTTGCCAATCTGACCACGTTTGGGTCCACCGGTGGGGGAGCTGTGTCTACTCCGTCGCTGAGTGTTTTTACCAGGGTCTTGAGTATCTCTACCCGGGTATACCATTTATGCTCCCCAAGGACCAGATGCCAGGGAGCTTGCTGGGTATCGGTGCGGGCAAACATATCGTCTATGGCTTGTTCATAATCGTCGCGTCTGTTGCGGTTACGAATATCTTCTTCAGTCAGTTTCCAGCGCTTATAAGGATTATTAAGACGCTCTTCAAAGCGTTTCAGCTGCTCCTGAGCACTGATATGCAGAAATAGTTTCACCACCTTCACATTGTCATCATGAAGCAGGCGTTCAAACTCGTTAATTTCCTGATAGGCCCGTTGCCATTCACTCGGTGCTGCGAACGCTTCTACGCGTTCGACCAACACACGGCCATAGTAGGAGCGGTCAAAGATGGTCAGCGTACCGGCCTTTGGCAGTTTATTGTAAAAGCGATAGAGATAATGCCTGCCTTGTTCTTCGTCTTTTGGCGCGCTGATGGGAAAAACCTGATAACCCCTTGGGTCCAGCCGTTCAGTGATGCGGCGAATAGCGCCCCCTTTGCCGGCCGCATCCCAACCTTCAAAGATGATCAGCGCGCGGCGTCCCTGGTGAAAGTAGGCTTGCTGCACGTGCAACAGCTCGTTTTGCCAGTATTTCAGCGCTCGCCGATAGGCTTTTTTGTCATCCAGTGCCGGATGCTCCAGCGGTGCTTTGACCGTGATCTGGCGATTTAATAATACACTAAGCTTAGGTTCAATATTCACAACTCTACCTCGTTGGCAGTGATCACTGTCATGGTCGCGCTTTTTGCCAGCTTGATACCTCTACGCTAGCTCAGAACAATGACAGTTTTGTTAAGACTGTTTTGTGACATTTGAAAACTTAACCGTCATTGCTTTTCAAAACAACCACAATGTTGCGCCATACTGACAGAGTTTTTGCTTTAAAAGGTTGATCTCGCCATAGAATCGATGCAATCAGGCAATAAAAAAGCAGCCGGATGGCTGCTTTGACAAGTTACTGTGATAGCGCGATTAGCGCGCGTTAGTACTTTCGAAAATCTTGTCGGCAGATGCTGCAACAAAACCTGTGTAGATTTCGCCATCTGGCTTGTTATAGCGCAGCGCAAACTCGTAGAAACAGCTTGGAATGCTGAACTCGCCATCGCTGAATGCCACAGCTTGATGGTCTGCCAGTGTTGATGATTGCTCAAGCAGCACCTCCGGTGAACCTTTGATTTCACCACCAGAGGCGTTCAGTTCAAATCCGGCGTCTTTCAGTGCCTGGTTCACCGCTTCGATGGTTTCAAAGTTACCCAGGTGGTTGATGCTCACTGTGAAGTGGTTAGCACGGTAGCCCCATGCCGCCATCCAGGCAGCGTATTCAGACTCGGCCAGCAACTGCTTGTAGGTTTCGTGGCTGACTTGCCAGTGCGTACCTGAGTACAGGAAGTTTTCCGCAGTAACGGCGCTCTCGTCGATTTGCTCAACCAGCTCGTTAACGATAGCTTGCAGTTCAGGTGAGCACTTTTCTACCATCAGCTCAGAAATGAACACTTTTGGTTTGGTCGGATCGCTGTGCTCAAAGTGCTTGGCATAGAGTTTTTTGGCTTCAAAATGGTATTCACCGCACTCTGTATAGCCAACCGCTTTGAAATGCGCTGCCAGTTTTTCCAGGCCAATTTTTTCGTGGTTAAAGGTGCGCAGTGCAATATGATCGTTGATCACATCATCCTGTTGCGTAGAACCAAGTAGTTCGTGGACTTTAACAGCTGAAGGAGTAACTTCTAGGTAGTTATTCCATAGTTTTTCAAATAAGCTATCTACATTGTTGTGCATAATGACAATCCTTAAAATGGCGGCCCAGCCGCGTTAAATGTTACGACTAAGCACGACGCAAACTTTTAATTCGATTTTTACCAGGCGCTTAAGCATTGTTGCTCAAAGCACCAGAGTTAATATGTTTGTTACAGGATAAACCCGCTTATCTCATCGCCTTCTGATACTTGTAGTGCCGAGGCGATGTCTGCCGTCACTTTGAAAGCGGCGGTATTACCACACCAGTTAACCTGAGTGTCAAAGGTGGCTCTGAAATGCGCTAAACCACAGTTAGAGACGGACCAGGTTTGCGCTTCGGTCAGGTTTAATTCTTCGGGCTTGACGATGCGCACAGCGCCACGCTTGGTTTCACGGACCGTTTTGATATTTTGCAGTCTCGACTCAACAGTCGGGCCTGCATCAAACAAGTCCACATAACCACGGTGTTCAAAGCCTTCTTTTTCCAGCAGACGCAGCGCAGGCTTGGTTTTTTCATGCACCTGGCCTATCACGGCTTGTGCTTTTTTGCTCAGTAAGTTGGCGTAAATTGGGTATTTAGGCATCAGCTCACTGATAAATACCTTATCGCCCAGACCAACCAGGTGATCTGCCTGAGGAAACTCAATGCTGAAGAAATGTTCCTGCAACCACTGCCAGAAAGGGGAGTGTCCGTCTTCGTCACTCACGCCGCGCATCTCCGCGATAACCGTGTCGCTAAAGCGATCTGCGTGCAACGCCATAAAGTTAAAGCGCGAACGCGACAGGAAGCGGCCTGCCAGTCCCTTACGGAACGGCTCTCTGAGAAACAATGTACAGATCTCGGATGCGCCGGTGTAGTCGTTACACATGCTCAGAATGTCGACCGTATTGTATACATTCAGGGTGCGAGAATGGTGTACCGTTTTGCCCAGGTGATAGTGATATAAAGGGGTCTGCATACCAACCGCTGCTTCAATTGCGGTGGTGCCTAAAATTTCGCCGCTGTCGCTGTCTTCCAGTACAAATAAGTAGCCTTCATCTTTTGGCTGCGCAACGGTTTTTGCAAAGCTTTGCTCTGAGCGCGCAATTTTACTGCTCAGCAAGTCATCATCTACCGGCAATGAGGTAAACCCATGGCCCGATTCGATGGCGATGGTTTTGAGCGCCGCAAAGTCTTTTTCTGAAATGGGTCTGAGTACTTGCATAGTTTTAACAGGGCGCTTGCGCGCCCCTGCCGATTAACCGTTAACTACGTCTGCTACAGCCAGCTCAAAGCGAGCCAGACCGGCCTGGATATCTTCGTCAGGAATAACCAGAGAAGGGGTGAAGCGAACAACATTGGTACCTGCAACCAGGGCCATCAGGCCATGTTTACCACTTGCTACCAGGAAGTCACGAGCGCGACCGTTAAATTGGTCGTTTAACACGGCGCCCAGCAGTAATCCTTTACCACGTACTTCACTAAATACGTTGTACTTTTCGTTGATGGCAGCCAGTCCGTCGCGGAACAATTGCTCTTTGCGCTTTACATCGGCTAGCAGTTGCGCGTCGTTAACAGTATCAAACGCAGCTTCGGCTACAGCACATGCCAGCGGGTTACCGCCGTAAGTAGAGCCATGAGTACCAATTTTAAGGTGTTTAGCAATCTCTTTGGTTGTCAGCATTGCACCAATTGGGAAACCACCACCCAGCGCCTTTGCGGTCGTCAGGATATCCGGAGTCACGTTAAGACCCTGGTAAGCATAAAGGTCGCCAGTACGACCAACACCTGTTTGTACTTCGTCAAAGATCAATAATGCGTTGTGCTTGTCACACAGCTCGCGCACGCCCTGAATAAATTCGTTTGTTGGAGGAATGATACCGCCTTCGCCCTGAAGGGGTTCCATCATCACTGCACAAGTCTTGTCGGAGATAAGCTTGGCAAAGGTTTCAAGGTCGTTGTAATCAACGTGCGTTACGTCCTGAGGCTTAGGACCGAAACCATCTGAGTAAGCTGCCTGACCACCTACAGTCACAGTGAAAAAGGTTCGACCGTGGAAGCCTTTGTTGAAGGCAATGATCTGGGTCTTTTCTTCTGAGTAGTTATCAATGGCCCAGCGGCGTGCCAGCTTGAGTGCTGCTTCGTTTGCTTCTGCGCCTGAGTTTGCAAAGTAAACTTGTTCGCCAAAGGTCGCATCTGTGAGTTTTTTTGCCAGGCGAAGGGCCGGCTCGTTGGTCATTACGTTAGACAGGTGCCAGATTTTCTCACCTTGCTCTTTCAGCGCGTTAACCAGGGCAGGGTGACAATGGCCCAGACAGTTTACGGCAATACCGCCAGCGAAGTCGATGTACTCGTCGCCTTTTTGGTCCCAAACACGTGAGCCCTTGCCTTTAACCGGGATCACTTCAGACGGATTGTAGTTTGGTACCATTACCTCATTAAACAACTCGCGATTCACTTGCATGACGACTTCCTCTTAAAAATCTTTACAACTTAGGGACAGAACCGGCTATTGATTGCAATAGACGGTGTCGCTTTCCCCGCTTTTTGTCATTATTACGCGTTGCGTTGTCAATTTGCAGTGCAAAAATAAATAAAATGATTAAAATAACAGTCAAAATGACGATTTAAGTTTTCACAATGATCCATTCACAAGACGAACGTTTACTTTCTGAGCTGAGGAAAAATGCCCGCGCCAGCATCTCTGAATTGGCCAGAACCCTGGATATGTCCAGAACGACGGTCCAAAGTCGATTGCAAAAACTCGAACAAAATGGGGTGATCCAGGGGTATAGTGTGGAGCTGGGCAGGCAGTATCAGGAATCTCAGGTTGCAGCGCATGTTTCCATCAAGGTCCGGCAGAAGCTGACCGCACAAACCAATAATGCACTGAAGCAGATCAACAACATTTCAGCTTTGTATGCGATTAGTGGCGAATATGACATGATCGCAGAAGTAGAGGCGCAAAGCCTTGAGCAGCTCAGTCAGCTGCTCGATGATATTGGCAACCTGGAAGGGGTGGAGCGGACCACATCCTCGGTAATTTTAGAAACTAAGTTCAAACGCTGAACAGAGCGGGGGTTGCTTAGTTGGACGACTCAGGTAACCATACGCTGGTGCCGGTGGACGCGATATGATTCATATTGCTTTTTAGCACTTTGTTGCCAACCCGGCTGGAGGTTTCCGGACGACTTACCAGATACCCCTGAACACACCGTATCCCCATCTGTTTAACTAACTCAAACTGGTCGACCTGCTCAACCCCTTCGGCAACAATTTTGAGGTCGAGCTGTGCGCCCAGCTCACTGATGGAGTTAAGGATTTTATAGTATTTGGGGTTGTCTTTAGCCTGTGAAATAAATAGCTTGTCGATTTTAATCACATCGATTGGCAAATCGGCCAGGGTGCTGAGCGAGCTAAACCCGGTGCCAAAATCGTCAATGGCGATGGTGACCCCAGCTGAGCGACAACGTTCAAGCTGTGCAATGATTTCATCACTGGCGGTGATAAGCGTAGATTCCGTGATCTCCAGCATCAGTGAAGTAGGGGGTAAACCGGTTTTTTCTAATGCAGCCATCACCCAGTCAAAAATTGCACGGTGCTTGAGCTGGATCCCGGATACATTCACTGAAATGCGCACTCGCTTCATACCTGCATTGTGCCAGGCGGACATTTGTCGACAGGACTCCAGCAAGATCCAGTCCCCAAGATCCAGGATCAGGTTCGACTCTTCCGCAATGGGAATAAACTCAGACGGGGGGATCAGGCCTTCAATCGGGTGATGCCAGCGCGCCAGTGCTTCAAAGTAGTCAATAGAGCAATCTTCAACGTGAACTATGGGCTGAAATGATAAGTGGAAGTTTTGCGAGGCAATGGCCAGGCGCAGCTCTTCCAGTAGGTAATGGTAGCGCCTGATTTTATTACCCATTTCAGGGGAGTAAACGCGAAAGATCCCACGACCATCTGTTTTAGCACGGTACATAGCAACGTCTGACATTTGCAGCAGTGCATTGGGTGTGGCGGCGCTATCGGGATAGACAGCAATACCGATACTGGCACTGATCTTCACCAACTTATTGCCGAGCACAAAGTCGCGCTCAATCTCGCCAAGTATGGTCTGAGCGACTTCGGTACAAAACCCGGTATCTTTAAGGTCGGGAATAAAAATAGAAAACTCATCTCCGCCAAGTCGCGAGAGGTTTTGATCAAGCCCATGTACGGCATGCAGCGCCTGTAATTGATACTGTCGCACTACCTGACATAAACGCTCTGCAACCTGGATCAATATCTCATCGCCAAAACTATGTCCGAACGAGTCGTTGACTTGCTTAAAACCATCAAGGTCAATAAACAGCAGGCCGCACTTGCTTTGCTGTTGTTCTGCCATTGCGAGCTCATTGCTGATGTGCTCAATATAGGCATGACGGTCTATCAGTTTCGTGAGCTTATCCTGAAAGACATGGCTGTCGGTGTTGATCTTAATGCGTTGAATATTGCTTGCGATGGCGTGCACAGCATGGCTGATCTGGGCAACTGTGCCGCCAATCGGCAATGCTTTGTAATCAATTTCCAGGCCACTAATAATATCTTTGAGGTCCCTGTCAATGTCGGTCAGTGCTTTTGAGCGGGTATGTTGTAGCCTTAACTCACGCAGCCTGGTGAGTGTCAGTATTAGCATGACCATAACCAGTAACAGCAGGACTGGCGAAGAAAACACGCGAGTCATGACCTGTTTAACGGAAGCCGAGGTGGCTTCAGTTTGACTGCGTCGCAGCAGCACGTGTGTTTCTTCGTTAACCTGCAAAAAACGTTGATCCGCCAGCAAGAAAGCGTACCAGGGAATATGTTCCGATTGGGCGCTGATGGGCTGTGTATGTAGCGGTATGGTGGTGCGACCAGTTTGCAGGTCAACCACCTGTTTTGTAAACAGCAAGCTAACGACTATGCTAATCACGACAAAACAGACAATACAGGTTGCTATATTTTTAAAAACACTTTGCATGATTGAGCGTATCCAACTACCTAAAGAAAATCGTCCCTGCCAGGAGCAGTAAGTATACTATAAATAAGCCCTAAGTATGACATGTTTTACACCTAATTCAGGGTGCCATCAATCGCAGCTCAGTGCCTCTGAGTATTGTAAATAATTAATACCGCTTTGCTGTGTTTGAGATCAAGTATCAATTAAATTCACTTTACACGAGAATAGTTCTCACCTAACTTTTTAACAAGTTTTGGCGCGTTTATTGCCCGTATACTAATATACAGGCAGTTGTGCCAGCTTTCTAAGTGAAAATCACCACATTAGTGCAAGGCTGGACTGTCATTGCACTGTAATGAAGCGTACACACTGTACGTAGACAATGAGCAATTATGCTTTGTAGTTTCACAGCATCCGTAAGTCTAGCTGTAACGGGCACGGCACTGTGGCAAGGATAAACAACCTAGCGGTTTTTTGGAGCCCACAATGTTAACTAAGCGTTTTTTCAAAACAAAAAACGAAGCGGAAGTCACGTTTGAAATCATTCATCCTGAAGCGATAAAAGTCGAGCTGGTGGCAGAGTTCAACGATTGGCAGCCTCTAACGATGAAATTCAATAAGAAAGACAAACGATTTAAGCTCAAACACCGCTTACCCACGGGTCACGAATACCACTTTAGATACTTAATCGATGGAGAGCACTGGGATAACGACGACCAGGCCGATGGCTATGTGCCAAATGGCTTTGGTACACAAAACAGCGTCGTTGATACTCACAAGCAGGCCTGATAACAATGCAGGGACTGGAACAGCTGTTCTACTTGCATGGCATAGGCTTTGATTACACCAAATATAATGGTGAGCACGTCTACTTTGACCATGCAACTCGGGTCGACGCATTGCGCTGCTGTGGCGTTGATACAGACGATGAATCCCATATTGCCGAGCTAAACTTTTTACTGGATGTTAAACCCTGGCTTGAGGTTGTCGATGAGGTCGTACTTGCCGAGGCCGAAACCGGGTGCTTTTCGTTAAAAGTGCCGCAAACCGCGCTTCATTCGTCGGTGGTAATTCAAATACCAGACCTCGCTTTGAGCACCAGCTTTGCGCTGTCTCAGGCCGAAGTGTGTGGTGATTATCATTACAATGGACAGATTTATCTGGACCTGAAAGTCAGCGTAGGAGCGCTACCTGCTGGGTATTTTAACGCCCAAATCGAAGGGGTATTTGGCACTAAAACGACGGAACTATGGTCGGTACCTAAACGTTGTTATGCAATAGAGCAAGACGATGTTAAGCGCACAGGCTTATCACTCCAGCTTTATACATTACGCAGCGAACGCAACGCAGGTATGGGCGACTTTCGCGATCTACATCAGGTGATCTCCAGCGCCGCAATCACGCATTGCGACTTCATTTTGCTTAATCCCTTGCACTTACTGTTTGAATCAGAGCCGGAGCGCGCAAGTCCATACAGCCCGTCACATCGTTGCCTGATTAATCCTCTATATATTGCATTAGATTGGGCAATCGACACATTACGCGAAGACTTTCAACTGAGCATAGATGAAGCACTTGGCTCTGCACAAAACGAGTGTGCTCAAAACTACATTGATTACAGTGCGGTTGCGAAAGCGAAATACGCTGTGTTATCGCAATTGTTTGATAAATGCGAAGCTGTGCCGGCTGTGCGCCAAGCTCTGAGCGAGTTCAAGCACGACAAGGAGCAAACTCTGAGCCACAGTGAACTCACTGAGCGTGAGTGGTTTATGCAGTGGCTTGCACATCGTCAGCTCGGAGCTTGTCAGTTACATGCCCGGCAAGAGGGGATGGCCATAGGACTTATTAACGACCTGGCCGTTGGCTGCGCACAAGAAGGCGATGAGTTTACACACAATGAAGCCTTATTTGCCAAAGGCGCAAACGTCGGCGCACCGCCAGACCCTTGGGCTGAAGCCGGTCAGAATTGGGGGTTGCCCGCGCTGAATCCAATTAAAATCAAACAGCACAACTACGCGTATTTTCGCTCACTGGTGCGCAGCAACATGGCATCATTTGGTGCGCTGCGTATTGATCATGTGATGGCAATACGGCGTTTATGGTGGTGTTTTGAGTCGCAGGGGAAGCAGGACGGGTGCTACATCTATTATCCCTTTGAACATTTACTGGCGATTTTAAAGATCGAATCTCATCTGAACCGGGCCATGGTGATAGGTGAAGATCTTGGCATAGTGCCGCCGGAAGTTTCTGCTGCTATGAGTGATGCCAATCTCTACGGCAACATTTTAATGTATTTTGCCAAAGATCATCTGGGCCAGTTTAAGTCAGTCGAGCAGTATCGTGCAGATACCTTACTAATGGTTGCTAACCATGATGTGGCACCGTTTAGCGCTTGGTGGTGCCATACTGACATTAGTCTCAAACAAGATTACCAACTGTGCAGTGAACATGAAGCAAAAGAGATGATCACAGCGCGCGAAGAGGATAAGGCCAGGTTACTAACCTGGCTGGGGCTGGATGGTACGCATGATGCACATCAGCTCAGAGATGCAATCAATATTTACGCTGCCATAGTTAAAAAGCTTGCCGCAAGTCCGAGTAAATTGTTGGCAATCCAGTTGGATGATCTAGAACAACAGCAGTTACCAGTGAATATTCCCGGTACTGATCGTGAGTACCCCAACTGGCGCCGTCGACTGGCAATCCCGGCTGAGCAGACTTTAGAGCAAAACAGTCATTTAATGAAAGAGATAAAAAGGATCAGAGAGCAGGCATGAATTCAGCAAGTAAATCGCCCATTATTACCCATGACTTCGCAGCACAAATTTCGGCCCTGGATAGCGGGTGTTTTCGTGATCCCTTCTCTTTTCTTGGTCTGCATAACAGCGCAGAAGGCTCTGTTATTCGTGTGTACATGCCCGGCGCACTGACAGTGTCAGTCAATGTTGACCACCAAACCAGCGCCATGCAGCGAATTGGTGATTCAGCTTTGTTTGTGCTGGATTTCAGCACTAAGGTGTCCTCAGGATACCATTTGACGATTGAATTTTCCGATACTGTCATTACCACACGCGATGTCTATGACTTTGGTAGTGCGCTGGACGAGTCTGCGATGTACTTGTTCAATGAAGGATCGCTTGAGCATGGTTACTTGCATTTTGGGGCTCGTCCGCTGACTCACCAGGATTGCGAAGGCACGCAGTTTTGCGTCTGGGCACCGAATGCGCGCAGTGTCTCTGTGATTGGCGAGTTTAATCATTGGCAGCCGTGCCAGCACTTTATGCGTTTTCATCCCGCCAGCGGTGTGTGGGATTTGTTTGTGCCACATCTCAAGGCTGAGCAAGGCTACAAATACGCCATCGTCGGTGTGGATGGTGAGGTGACTGAGCGTGCCGACCCTTATGCGGTTAAGATGCAGCAAGCCCCCGGTACCGCCAGTGTGATCCAGCCGGCTCAACAGAGCATGCCGCTGAGTGATGCCGAGCAGACACGGCGTCGTCAGCGCAATGCGATTGATGCGCCCATTGCTATTTACGAGGTGCATTTGGGCTCGTGGAAGCGCCGGGATGATGAGGATAACCGCTATCTGACTTATCGTGAGCTGGCAGATGATTTATTACCTTATGTTAAGGCGCTGGGTTTTTCTCATGTGCAGCTGATGCCGATCAGCGAGTATCCCTTTGATGGTTCGTGGGGATATCAGCCTGTGGGGCTTTTTGCGCCGACCAGCCGTTTTGGCTCTTTGGAGGACTTTCGCTATTTCGTAGCTCAGTGTGCAGAGTTAGACTTGGGCATTTTGATTGACTGGGTACCGGGTCACTTTCCGTCAGATCCCCATGGCTTGCATCGCTTTGACGGTACGCACCTGTATGAGCATGCGGACAGCCGTCAGGGCTATCACCCCGACTGGAACACTTATATTTATAACTACGAACGCCCGGAAGTAAAAAGTTACCTGCTCTCCAATGCCAACTACTGGCTTGATGTGTTTAAACTGGATGGCTTAAGGGTCGATGCGGTTGCCTCTATGCTGTATCTGGATTACTCGCGCAACGATGGTGAATGGATCCCCAACCAGTTTGGCGGCAGAGAAAACCTTGGCGCGATAGACTGCATCAGAGCAGTTAATATCCGCAGCTATGGTCGTCATCCGCACATTATGATGGTCGCCGAGGAATCTACAGCCTGGCCTGGGGTGACTCAGGCAGTGGATCATAATGGATTGGGATTTGGCTATAAGTGGAACATGGGCTGGATGAATGACAGCCTGAGTTATATGCAAAGAGATCCCATTCACAGAAAGTATCATCATCATGAGATGACCTTTTCTATGGCCTATGCTTACTCAGAAAATTATATTTTGCCACTGAGCCACGATGAAGTCGTGCATGGCAAGGGCGCATTGCTGAGTAAAATGCCAGGTGACGACTGGCAACAGTTTGCTAACCTGCGCGCTTACTATGGTTTTATGTACGCACACCCGGGCAAGAAGCTGCTGTTTATGGGCAGTGAATTGGCTCCGCGCACAGAGTGGGATCATAACCGGGGACTGGACTGGTCTTTGCTTGAGTCGCCGCCACATATGGGAGTTTATGAGACAATCAAGGCGCTCAATCACCTCTACCGTGATACACCGGCTTTATATGAGCTCGATAACTCACCATGTGGTTTTCAGTGGATTGATTGTCACAACGGCGAGCAGTCGGTGCTGAGTTTTGCTCGCTTCGGCAAATCCAGTAACGACTTGCTGGTGGTCGTTAGTCATTTTACCCCAGAGGTTTTGCATTGCTATCGTATTGGGGTCCCCCGTGGTGGTATTTATCGCGTGGTGTTTAACTCCGACGACAGCAACTTGTACGGTAGTGGTACAACGCCGGTTGCACACCAACAGCAAATGGTCCAGAGCAAGGCCATCGCCAGCCATGGTTTCGAGCACAGCATTGAAATCACCATCGGGCCATTAAGTACCATCTATTTGCAATATATGAGTGCAGACGCCTGATGTTAACGTCACACCGGGGTCAACCTTCACCGTTGGGTAGCTCACTGCATGATCAGGGCGTTAACTTTGCTGTCTATGCCCCTGGGGCAAAGGAAGTGCAGTTGTGCCTGTTCGATCAAAGTGGCCATAGTGAAATAGCTAAAATCACTATGTATCGCCATGAGGGTGGACTGTGGTCTGTGTTTGTCTCGCCTCTGCGCGCTGGCGCTTTGTACGGATTTCGCGCCGCAGGCCGGTATGCGCCCGAAAAGGGCCAGTTATTCAATCATAATAAGTTGCTGTTAGACCCTTATTGCAAGGATTTTCATGGTGAATTTACCTGGAGTGAACGGCATTTTTGCCATTTACCAGTAGGTACACTCAACTCAAGTGACAATGCCGTCGATATGCCCAAATCTTGCGTGACGGATATTGCCCGATATGAAGGTGCCAGACCGGACATACCTTGGTCAAAAACCTTAGTCTATGAGTGTCACGTCCGAGGTGCCACAAAACAATGTGAGTTTGTGCCTAAGCCCCTGCGTGGCAAGTTTCTGGGTCTGAGTCACAGCAACTTTATAGCACACCTGGCCAGTTTAGGTGTGACAACCATTGAGTTATTGCCTTGTCATGCCTTTATTTCAGAGCAGTTTCTGACAACCAAGGGGTTGAAAAACTACTGGGGTTATAACTCTTTGAGTTTTTTTGTACCGCACAAAGACTTTCTGGTAGACGGGAATATTAGCGAGTTTCAGCAAATGGTTCGCGAGCTTCATCGCGCCGGGATTGAGGTGATCCTTGATGTTGTCTACAACCACACTGCGGAAGGGGGCCTCGATGGACCCACTTTGTCGCTCAAAGGGCTCAATAATACGGGTTATTATCGTATGGTCGGTGAGCAAGCCCAATATATAAACGACACTGGTTGTGGCAACACCCTCAATATTGACGACCCCTATACCCTGAAACTGGTGATGGATAGCCTGAGGTACTGGGTCGAATTTATGGGCGTCGATGGCTTTAGATTTGACCTGGCAACCATACTGGCTCGCACTGAGCATGGCTTTAATTCGCAGCATAGTTTCTTACAGGCGATGGCACAAGACCCCGTGCTTAACAAGGTTAAGCTGATTGCCGAGCCCTGGGATGTGGGTCCTGGTGGGTATCAGTTGGGCGGGTTTCCATCGCCCTGGCGGGAGTGGAATGACAAATACCGGGATACGGTAAGACGCTTTTGGCGTGGCGACGCCGGTACTTTGTCTGAGCTTGCGAAACGCGTTCATGGCTCTCATGAATTATTTGAACATAATCAACGCGGGCCACTCAATTCGGTCAACTTTCTCACCAGCCATGATGGCTTTACGCTTGCTGATTGGGTGAGTTATGAGCAAAAACACAACTTTGCCAATGGTGAAGACAATCGTGATGGCCACAGCGAAAACATTTCATTCAACTGTGGTGTAGAAGGTCAAACTGAGCATCAACACATACTGGCATTAAGGCACCAAATTCAAAAAAGTGCGCTGATTACACTAATGATGTCTAAAGGGGTGCCTATGTTAGCCGCGGGCACTGAAATCGCGCACTCGCAACAGGGCAATAATAATGCGTATTGTCAGGACAATCAGATCAATTGGTTGAGCTGGCCTCAAAGTATCTCTGAGCGTTGCAGTCAAAACCGAAGCGCAAAAGGCGGCTGGAGCAGTGACGAAGCAAGTACCTTGTGCGCCTTAATTGCTCGGCTACAGGAAATACGCTGCCAGTACGCGATATTTCATCACCCGTTTTATATTCACACCCAAGATGAGCGGTTCAATATCAGCTGGTTTAACAAAGACGCACACCCAATGACTGAAGGGGACTGGCACGACAGCCACAATAAAACCCTGATCTATATGTTGACCGACACGCTAAGAAAGCAAAATTTGCTGGTGATTTTACATGCTGGCAGTGACGATGTGGCGGTGAAATTACCTGTGATAGCGGGGATTGTCTGGAGGCTAACACTTAGCTCTGCGCCCCCCACAGAAACCATCGAAGAAGGTCACCAGACCCAATCTCTGAGTGCGCATAGCGCCTGGGTATATCAATCTCATAATGAGGATCTTAAGAATGACTAAGAAAACGTCAAATGTGTGTGTTGTAAAGCATTGGCAGGAAGCCCCAAAACTGGATGAAAGCACGCTGGCTGATGATTTAATGCGGCATTTTTACTACACCTTGGGGCGCGACAAGGTTGGAGATTCTAAACATTATTTGTTCCAGGCACTGGCGTTGACGGTCCGGGATCGTCTAGTTGCAAGGTGCAGGGCAACCAATCAGTATCTGGCTGACAACCAATGTAAACGGGCGGCCTATTTATCCCTTGAGTTCTTAATGGGCAGGGCTTTGGGCAACGCGGTACTGAGCCTGGATCTGGAAAAGCAAACCCGAGAAGCGCTCAAAGAGTATTGCACTGAGTTTGAGTACGTCGAGCAGGCTGAACATGATGCGGGCCTGGGTAATGGTGGTTTGGGTCGTCTGGCAGCCTGTTTTTTGGATAGCTGTGCAACACTCGGATTGCCTGTTATTGGCTATGGGATCCGCTATGAATACGGCATGTTCAATCAGTCACTGGATCAGGGCTTTCAGGTCGAGCAGCCAGATAACTGGTTACGTGAAGGACACCCTTGGGAAATGCCGGCACCAGAGCAAGCCAGAGTGATCAAGTTTTTTGGTCAGGTTGAGGCGCATCAGGACAAACAGGGTCGTACTCATCGTATGTGGGTGAATACGCAGGATGTGCTGGCGGTACCTTATGATGTGCCTATTCCAGGGTATCGAAATGGCGTTGTGAATACACTCAGATTGTGGAAGTCAGAGGCGACGGACGAGTTTAATTTGAAGGAGTTCAACGCCGGTAGTTATTCCGAAGCCGTTGCGAAGAAAAACCTGGCCGAGCAAATCACTATGGTCTTGTACCCCAATGACAGCAGTGAAAATGGTAAAGAGCTAAGACTCAGACAGCAGTATTTTCTGTCCAGTGCCAGCTTGCAGGACATACTACATCAGTGGGTTGAGCAGCATGGCTCGGACTTTAGTGGTTTTGCTGACTTGCATGTTTTTCAACTCAACGATACGCACCCAAGCATAGCAGTCGCTGAACTGATGAGGCTGCTGGTGGATGAGCATGAGCTTGAGTGGGAGCAAGCCTGGGCTATTACGACCTCAACTATGGCATACACCAACCATACTTTGCTGCCTGAGGCACTAGAAAAATGGTCTGTGTCTTTGTTTGCCCGTCTGCTGCCGAGATTATTAGAAGTCATCTACGAAATTAATGCGCGCTTTTTGTCGGAGGTGGCACTGATGTGGCCCGGAGATATGGAAAAGCAACGTGCGCTGTCTTTGATAGAAGAAGGCGACCATCCGCAGATCCGCATGGCTTATCTGGCGATTGTAGGGAGCTTTTCGGTTAATGGTGTGGCGGCGCTGCACACTGAGTTACTTAAATCGGGGCTGTTCCATGATTTTTACCAGCTCTGGCCTGCCAAATTTAACAACAAAACCAATGGCGTTACCCCCAGACGCTGGCTAGCTTATTGTAACCCTTCTCTGGCGGAGTTAATTACCAGCAAAATTGGCGAGACTTGGCAAGCGGATTATGCCGAAATCAAGGCGCTGCGGCGTTATTACGATGACAGAGCTTTTCAGAGCCAGTGGCAAGCAGTCAAGCAGGGTAATAAAGAAAAACTCGCAAAACTGGTGCAGGCACGCTGTGATGTGGAGTTCGATCCCAGCATGATGTTTGATGTTCAGGTCAAGCGCATCCACGAATACAAACGCCAGCTGCTCAACATCCTGCATGTGATTTCATTGTACGACCGTATTCGCCGTGGTGAAACCCAGGGCATGGTGCCACGCTGCGTCTTGTTCGGCGGCAAGGCGGCCCCCGGCTATGCTATGGCCAAGCTGGTCATCAAGCTGATTAATAACGTGGCAAACGTAGTCAACAAAGATGCCCAGGCCAGAGCGCTTTTGAGAGTCGCATTCTTCCCAAACTACAATGTCACCGCGATGGAAACCATCTGCGCCGCAACCGATCTGTCTCAACAAATCTCGACGGCAGGTAAAGAAGCCTCAGGCACGGGCAATATGAAGTTCATGATGAATGGGGCACTGACCATAGGCACGCTGGATGGCGCTAACATTGAGATTAGAGAGCAGGTGGGGGCGGATAACTTTTTTCTGTTTGGTGCCACCGCGCAACAAGCCGACGAAGTACGTCAGCACTATGATCCTAATGCCATTATTCAATCCAGCCAGGCACTAAGCAATACCATGGCGCTGCTGGAAAGTGGCCACTTTAATTTATTTGAGCCCGGAATTTTCAACGACATCATTGCCGCCATTCGTAGCCCTCACGATCCCTGGTTGGTTGCACACGACTTCGACAGTTATCTCGAAGCGCAACAACGTGCCGCAGAAACCTATCAGGATCAGTCCCAGTGGTTGCGTATGAGCATACTTAACACGGCCGCTAGTGGCAGTTTTTCTAGCGATCGCACTATTCAACAATATTGTGACGATATTTGGCGCTTAACCCCAATGCAGTAGATCGTAGATAGACTTTTTAATGGAGATAATGAATGCCCAGTTATGCAAACCGATATATTAGTAACCTGACCAGAGAAACCTATGCACTGATCCTGGCGGGTGGTCGTGGTAGCAGGCTGCATGAGCTGACCGACTGGAGAGCAAAGCCCGCGGTATATTTTGGAGGCAAACACAGAATAATAGACTTTCCGTTATCAAATTGTATTAACTCGGGTATTCGCCGGGTTGGCATAGCAACACAGTACAAGTCGCACTCTTTGATCCGCCATGTTAATCGCGCCTGGGGTCATTTTAAGAAAGAGCTGGGAGAATCGGTCGAGATTTTGCCGGCCTCTCAGCGCTATGGAGATGAGTGGTACTGTGGTACCGCAGATGCGGTATTCCAGAATATGGATATCATTCGTCACGAGTTACCTAAGTACGTCATGATCTTGTCCGGTGACCATGTCTACCGAATGGACTACGGTGCGCTGTTGGCTAAGCATGTCGAAACCGGTGCGGATATGACGGTATGTTGTATTGAAGTGCCCTGTGAGGATGCGGCAAATACCTTCGGGGTTATGACCGTTGATGAAAACAAGCGGGTGCGTCGCTTTGATGAAAAGCCAGCAGCACCGAGCGAAATCCCAGGTAAACCGGGGGTATGCCTGGCGTCAATGGGCAACTATGTCTTCAATACTGAGTTTCTATTTGAACAGTTAAAGGAAGACGCTGAGCGCGAAGGGTCTGGTCGCGACTTTGGCCATGATATCATCCCGGCTATTATTGAAGAGCATAATGTATTTGCATTTCCATTTCGTGATCCCAGCCATCCAGGCCAGCCTTATTGGCGTGACGTTGGTACCATAGATTCATTCTGGGAAGCGAATATGGAGTTGGTGTCGCCTCAGCCTCAGCTTGACTTGTACGATCCGAGCTGGCCAATCTGGACTTATCAGGAGCAATTGCCGCCAGCAAAATTCATTTTTGACGACGACGAGCGGCGCGGCATGGCGGTCGACTCTACCGTCTCTGGTGGGTGTATTATTTCAGGCTCCAGAGTACGTAAATCTCTCCTATTTTCAAATGTTCACGTGCATTCGTACTGTGAAATTGGTGGGGCAGTTGTGCTGCCAGGTGTGGTGATAGAGCGTCATTGTCGGATCCGAAATGCGATTATTGATCGTAGCTGTCATATTCCTGAAGGAATGGAAATAGGCTATGACCAGGCGAACGATAAAAGAAACGGTTTCAGAGTCTCTAAAAACGGCATAGTGCTGGTGACCCGTGATATGCTAGCCGCATTAGAAAAGCAACAGCAGCTGTTGGCGGGTCAAAACCAGGAAACGGCGTAAAGGGACAAACATGCATGTAGTTATGGTGGCAGCGGAAAACGACCGTCTGCCAAGTTGTAAAGTCGGTGGTGTTGCGGATGTGATCCGCGACATTCCTTATGCACTGGCAGAGCAGCAGGTCCGCTGCTCTGTGATTGTGCCAGATTATGGTCAGTATGCACTGAACCGTGAATTTGTTGCAGACATTGCGGTGCCATTTAAGCAGCACTTAGAAACAGCAACTTTATGGCGGGTGGCCAGCGACTCAGGTGTTGAACAATATGTGGTCTCTCACTCATTGTTCTCGCACCACGGTGGAGCTATTTATTGTAATGATGGCGACCAGCCGTTTGCGACAGATGCGAATAAGTTTGCACTGTTTTGCGCTGCGGTGAGTGAGCTGTTAGAACATCAGATGATAGGGCCGGTTGATATACTGCATTTGCACGACTGGCATGCGGCTGTGGTGGCGGTACTGAAAACCTTCAGCCCCCGGTTTGTGAATCTAAAGCAAATTAAAACCGTCTATACGGTACATAATCTGGCCTTACAGGGGATCCGACCGTTTAAACATGATGACTCCTCTCTGGAATCCTGGTTTCCTACTTTGAGCTATGACGGCAGCCGGATCTGCGACCACATCTACCCACATTGCTTCAATCCAGTGCGCGCAGCAATCAACCTGGTCGATAAAGTACATCTGGTATCGCCCACCTATTGCGAAGAAGTACAGCACAGTAGCGACCATGAAAGCGGCTTTTTTGGCGGTGAAGGGCTCGAAAACGATATGCAGGCAGCTGCCAGGTCAGGCAGGCTGGCAGGGATCCTCAATGGCTGCATCTATCCGGGCCATGAAGAAGCACAAGCGCTTACCTTAAGCGAATATTGTGATTTGGCTGAGCAATCGTTATTTGTCTGGATGTCTAACGGGGGAGCGCTGAAGCCGGCTCATTATATTGCCCATCAAAGGGTCATTCAGTGGCGTCAGCAATCGACGTTTCGCCGTCCACTGGTGACCAGTGTTGGGCGTTTGACGGATCAAAAAGCCCTGCTACTGAGACAGCCAAAAGATGGTCAGCTCATTTTAGATAGTGTAGCGGCCTTAGTTAATGAGTACGGCGGGGTGCTGGTTATTTTGGGCTCTGGTGATCCGCATCTTGAGTATCTGTTTACTCAGGTTATGGCAAGAAACGATAATGTCTTGTATTTACAAGGGTATGGACAGGCATTGGGCGATCATTTGTATGATCTCGGAGATTTGTTCCTGATGCCCAGCTCGTTTGAGCCTTGTGGTATTAGTCAGATGCTGGCAATGCGTGCGGGCCAACCTTGTCTGGCCCATCAGGTTGGTGGACTTAAAGATACCATTGACCACGAGCACACCGGGTTTTTGTTTGCTGGCAGGACGCTGGAGGAACAAGCGCAGCAGCTGCTGGAGAGTTTACGCCAGGCGCTCGATATTCACCGTAATGAGCCCCAAAGATATCTTGAAATTAAGGCCAATGCGGGAGCGGAGCGTTTCAGTTGGGATACCATTGCCAGCCAGTATATCGAAAAATTGTATGGGTAGGTGTTTGCCTGCTCGCTCAGCTATCGACTATTCTAATACATTAATGTTTTAGTTTGATGTTTTTTCTAATGAAATGGGGTTAAAATATTCCCCATTAAGACAAACTAATAAAACAAAAGTGCTATTAATTGAGCAGTAGATAGCTGGGAGCAGTGATTTGAAAGTGTTTGTGGCAAGGCAGGCCATCTTTAATCGGAAGAAACAGGTGGTTGCGTATGAATTGCTGTTTCGAGATGGTAAACAAAATTGCTTCCCCAACATTGCTGATGATGCCGCAACGGCGCGACTGATTATGGATAACCAGCTCAATCTGGGTACACGTTATCTGACATCGGGTAAAAAAGCCCTGATCAACATCGGCGAAGAATCTCTTAACCAGGAGCTTGCCCAGTTTTTGCCCAGCAGTGATGTGATCCTGGAGCTGCTGGAGACCATTCCCCCGACAAAAGACAATTACGAGCGGGTCAGGGCACTGTTCCATAATAATTATCGCCTGGCCCTGGACGATTTCACTTACTCGAAAGACTGGGAGCCGTTTCTTAAGCTGGTGCGCCTGATCAAGTTTGATTTAGTCGAGAGCCCGCTGGAGACAATCGCGCCACTGGTGGAGCAGCTAAAAAAGCGCAAAAACCTTAAGTTATTGGCTGAAAAAGTAGAGACAGAAGACGAGTTCATCGAAGCGAAAAAAATGGGGTTTACCTTCTTTCAGGGGTATTTTTTCGCCAAGCCAACTATGATCTCGCAGCAGGACATTGAAATAAACTACGCCATTGTCATGCTAATTTATGCTGAAGTGTTGAAGCCACACATGAATCTGGGGCGGATCTCTGAATTATTTGCACAGGACACCGCGCTTGCCTACAAGCTACTGCGGCTGATCAATTCCGGTGTTTTCCCTATTAAGAGTCGTATCGAATCCCTTAAGCAGGCGCTGGTCTATCTGGGTAATGAACGCGTACTAAAGTTCGTTAATCTGATCATGACAGCCCATGTTGCCACCAATAAGCCCACGGAGCTGACCCGCCTCAGTATTGTTCGCTCGCGGTTTTGTGAGTTAATTGCGCAGCAAATTGCCCCAGGGGTTGCCAGCATGAGCTTTTTGACCGGGTTGTTTTCTTTGCTCGATGCCATTCTCGATAAACCTATGGAATTACTGGTTGGTCGCTTGCCGTTTCCTGAGATTATCCATGATGCATTGCTGGGTAAGCCTAACACCTTATATTACATATTGAATGTGGTCAGGGCCTATGAAAGTGGCAGCTGGTGGGCATTGCAAGAAGCCTGTGCCTTGTTGAACATGGAGGATGACAATCTGCCTGAGTTTCACGCCTCTGCGGTAACCTGGGCTGATATGTACCGTGAACACGTATATTGATGGCTAGAAACCCGTACATTGACAGCGTAAGGGGCTTTGCATTACTCGGCCTGACCCTGACGAATCTGTTTTTTATGGCCAACTTTGCCTATGGTTATGTGCCCCCGGTCAATCAGGATTGGCTTGAATCTGGCTTATCGCTTGTGACCACTGTGTTTGCCGATGGCCGTTTTCGTACCTTGTTTTGCCTGGTGTTTGGTGCTGCGCTGGTAATGCAATACCAGCAGTGGCAAAAGGGCGATGACGCGCTCTTTATGATAAAATCCCGACTGTGTATTTTGGCTGTGTTTGGTGTACTGCACGGATATTTACTGTGGCCCGGAGACATTCTGCTCAATTATGCCTTGTCCGGGTTATTGGCGTTGATGTGGCTCAACGCCAAACACAGGTTACTGACAGCAGCCTTACTGACCTTGCTACCCGTGGGCTTGCTGGTGGTACTTAGCCTGCTTGTTCGTGAGCCGAATATTGACCGCGCCAGCGCCGAGTATGCCACTTTGATTACGTTGATGCCGGTTAATTACGCCGAGCTGCTGAGTCAAAATGTCAGCCACTTTAACATGATGATCTTGCTGATCCCACTCGCGACTTTGTGGAATACCTTAGGGTTGATGTTATTTGGTATGGAGCTCTATGAGCGAGGCTGGTTCAGCGGACAACGCGCTCTGCCGGCAAAATGGGTGTGGATACTGTGGTGTGCGAGTGCGTCAGTGTCGCTGCTGCTGTGGCTCAATCGTGATACAACCACAGGTCAGGTGTTGGAAACCATTAATTGGCTGGCGGCTCTCCCTATGGCGCTGTGTTATCTAATGCTGTTGCAGGCTATTACTGCCAATCTGCCCGGGGTTAGCAAAATACTGGCCATCGTTGGGCGCTATTCTTTGTCGCTCTATTTACTTCAGTCTTTGATTGGTATCGGGGTGTTTCATTTTGTTTTTCCTGCTGCCCGTGTCTTATTCACGCGTCTGGAGTATTTTGTGTTTTTTCTGGCTTTGACCCTGGTTCAGGTGATCTTAGCTATACTGCTTAACAGGGCTAAAAAAACCGGCCCTGCCGAGTTTATATTGAAACGTTGCGTACGGCATCTCAGCCGAGTGTGACATAACGAAAGGCTGTGTATCGTGAAGTTGTTGCAGTGTGTTTTGCTAACCTGTCTGTTGTGTTTTGCCCCTCTGAGCTGGGCAAAGGCCGATTTTTCAGTACTTTTGGTTAATCCGTCTGTGTCAGGCGAGCCGTTTTGGCAGAAAGTTGAGTCTATTGCCAAAGCTGCCAGTAAACAGCTCAATGTTAAGCTCGACGTGATTTATGGTGACGGTAGTCGCTACATCCAGCTGGCAGAGCTGCAAAAATATTTGGAATATCGCGCAACTCCGGATTATGTGGTGTTAATGCTTTATCCGGGCAATGCCGAGCAACACCTGGATCTGCTGGAAAAGTACGGGATACAGTATCTGACCTTAGAGCAAACCATTAGCGGCCCCGAGCAGTCTGAGATTGGCAGACCCGCACAGAGATACAAAAACTGGCTGGGTGAAATTTATTTTGACAATTTTCGGGCCGGTGCCGATCTGGCTCAGGCGTTAACGGAGTCATTACGCGCGAACAATCCTGGGGCCAAACCCCAGTCGATAGCAATCAATGGTCACTATGGCAGCGAGTCTGATGCGCGCAACCAGGGGGCGCAATCGTATTTTGGTAGTCAGGGGGTTGCCCTGCAACAGTCTATTTATGCCAGCTGGTCCAAAACACAAGCGATGGAGAAAACCCAGCGACTGCTAAAACGATATCCGGATACTAATATCATCTGGAGTGCGTCAGATCTTATGGCCATGGGAGCACTCAGTGCGGTAAAACAGCGAGCCGAAAAGGAGCAGGCCTTTGTTGCGATAGGGGGCTTCGACTGGTTGAGTGACACGCTCCGGCTCATAGAGCAAGGCGAGTTACAGGCGTCTGTTGGTGGGCATTTTATTATGGGCGGCCTGGCTATTTTGTCTTTGTATGACAGGTTTCACGGTCATTCCTACTGGCAGGCTCACCAGTCTATTACGTATCCGCTGGAGGTTATCAGTCAGCAAAATGTGCATCGCTACATCTGGCTGGCCGACAAAACCGACTGGACTGGGGTGGACTTTAGTCAATTCAGCCTGCTTAAAAACAAACAGGCGAAATACCTGGTGTCACCAGCATTTTTAGCCAAAGACAATCCCTAGGTTAACTCCACAGGTTTGGCGCTGCGAGAATCAGGCGCTCTTAAGCCCCACAGGCGACGATGAAACATTTCTACTGGCGCAGAAAGTTTGTTACCATGCGCCCCCTGTAACTTGCCTGATAGATAAGCACACCGCACTTAAGCCAGAGTGCCGGGGATCGGGCCTTTGATTATATGCACAGGAACAGATAAGTGCCCCTTTATGAATGAACTTAAGCGATTAAACAAATACATCAGCGAAACCGGATTTTGTAGCCGCAGAGAAGCAGACACTCTGATCAGCGATGGCCGCGTCTCAGTCAACGGAGAAGTTGCCGAAATGGGTCTCAAAGTGAGCGATGCTGATACTATCCTGGTTGATAATAAGCCGCTCAAAGCCAAGCCAAAGCGCGTTTATATCGCTTATAACAAGCCGGTTGGCGTAACCTGTACGACCGAGCGAAAAATAAAGAGCAACATCGTCAGTGCGATTCAGTATCCCGAACGCATCTTTCCTATTGGGCGGCTCGACAGGCCCTCAGAAGGGCTGATATTTCTGACCAATGAAGGCGATATCGTAAACAAGATACTGCGTGCTGGCAATAATCACGAAAAAGAATACGTAGTTACCGTCGACAAGCCTGTTACTGATGCATTTATTAACGGGATGCGCTCGGGCGTGCCAATCCTCGGCACTGTGACCAAAAAATGCTTTGTGAAGAAAACCGCTGCGAAGCAATTCACTATTATCCTTACCCAGGGTCTCAATCGTCAGATCCGACGTATGTGTGAGTACTTTGATTATGAAGTACAAACACTTAAGCGTGTGCGGATCATGAATGTTAACCTCAATGGTTTACGACCCGGACAGTGGCGTCACCTCAGTGAATCTGAAATGGCAGAGATTAATGCGTCTATTGAAGGGTCATCTAAAACCGAAGAAGCTTCAGTGGATCAGCGAAAACGCCCGCAGCGCCAGACGGCAAAGCCGCGACAAACAGAAGCGGATTTAACCGACAGACGTTCCGGAAAAAGGAGCGAACATGAGCACAAGCGTGCGCGGGGCACTAAACCAGGTGCTGATAAAACTGCGCAACGGGGTAAGCCACAAAACCGTTCGGGCGCTAAACCTAAGGGCAGAGTGAAAGGGACCTTGTCTTTGAAAAAATAACTTTGTAACGAAAAAGGGCCGCTCAATGCGGCCCTTTTTGCTATTTGGGTGCTGTTACTTTAAAGAACAGACAATATATCACCGGCAGCACTATCAGTGTCAGCACGGTGGCAAAACCGAGGCCAAACATGATTGTCACGGCCATGGATTTGAAAAATACATCGAACAGCAACGGGATCATGCCCAAAATTGTGGTCACGGCCGCCATAGACACAGGTCGCACACGGCTTACCCCGGAATCGAATACTGCCTGGTAGGGGTCTTTGCCACTATCCAGCTCCAGGTTAATTTGATCCATAAGAACAATTCCATTTTTAATCAACATGCCCGATAGGCTTAATAACCCAAGCAGTGCCATAAAGCTAAACGCTGCCTGGAAAACGACCAGACCTGCGGTTACGCCAATGATGGCAAGTGGTACTGTACTCCAGATAACCAGTGGCTTACGGACCGAGTTAAACAGCAATACAGTGATCATAAACATCGACAAGTAGCCCAGCGGTAACGAGCCAAAAATGGCTTTTTGTGCTTTACTGGACGACTCAAATTCGCCACCCCACTGCATTTCATAGCCCTGCGGCAGCTCGATTGCTTCGATATCGGCGCGTACCCGGTTAAACAGTTTGGCCGGAGTTTCGTTGCCGATCACGTCATGATCTGCCATCACAGTAATGGTGCGTTTTCGGTCGCGACGCATAATAAGGCTGTCTTCCCAGACTACCTCAACGTCATCGAGGATCTGGCCAAGTGGCACATACACATTGAGCACAGGGCTAAATATTTGCAGATCAACCAGGTTTTCAACGCTGCGTCGTTCAACTTCCGGTGCTTTGGCTACGATAGGCAGCATCTTGGTGCCATCTCGATACAAACCCACTTTGTTACCCGACACGCTGGTCAGTAATAACTGGTCGAGGTCGGATTTGCTGATCCCAAGTCGGCGTGCCTTTTGCTCGTTAAAAACCGGCTCCAGTACTTTGGCGCGCTGACGCCAGTTATCGCGAATATTAAACGCGCCCGAGTCCTGTGCCAGAATATTTTTGGCCTGATCTGCCAGCTGTCGCAGTACGACCGGATCTGGACCAGAGAAGCGAGCTTCAATTTTGGCGTCGGTAGATGGACCAATTTCCATGCGCTTCACTTTGAGTTTGCCATCCAGCTCGTTGTGCGCAGCAAAGTCCCGTACTTTCGCAATCATAGTGGCCACCGCATCCCGGTCGCTAACTCGAATGATCAGCTGGCCATAAGAGGCATACTGTTTTTCCGGACTATATGTGAGCATAAAACGCGGTGCACCTTGCCCTATAGTGGTGGTTATCTCTTCAACCAGCTCGTCTGCTTGTAAAAAGGCCTCCAGCTTCTCCAGGTTCTCTGCGGTGCTGCGAATGTCTGCGCCCTGATAATGCCAGTAGTCGACATAAAACATCGGTGTATTGGACGCAGGGAAGAAAGATTGCTTCACAGATTTGAACCCAACCAATGCGCATCCCAGCAATGCCAGCATGGCGATGATGGTGGCCCAGCGGAATCTCAGACACAGGCTGAGCAGGGCCTTGTACGCAGTAAAAATAATGCCCTGATAGGGGTCGTCAGTTTCTTTGCCTTGCTGGATCTCTTCTTTGAACAACATGTTAGCAAAGTAGGGTGTCAGGGTAATGGCGGTAACCCAGCTGAGCAGCAAAGAGATCAGCAATACCCAGAATAAAGACCCGGCAAACTCACCACTGGCATCCGAACTCAGGCCAATTGGCGCAAAGGCGGTAATGCCAATCACGGTCGCGCCTAACAGGGGCCATTTGGTTTGTTCTACAATATTCACTGCAGCTTTGACTTTGCTTTGTCCGCGCTTGAGGTTGATCAGGATCCCTTCAGTAACAACAATGGCGTTGTCGACCAGCATACCCAGTGCAATGATCAGCGCACCCAGGGAAATTCGCTGCAAGTCGATAGCGAACATTTTCATAAAAATGAAGGTACCGAGCACGGTGAGCAACAAGATACCACCGATAAGAATACCGCTTTTTACACCCATAAAGATCAGCAGTACGATGATCACGATAGCCACGGCCTCGAGCAGGCTGACAATAAACCCGTCAACAGACTTTTCGACTTCCTTAGGCTGGTTGTACACCGTGTGAACAGACATGCCCAGCGGGCGCTGATACTCCAATGACGCCAGGTGGCTGTCTATCGCCTTACCGACTTCTACCACATTAACGCCTGAGCTAAATGAGATACCGAGTAATAAAGACTGATCACGATTAAAACGCGTAATATGTGTTGGGATCTCAGCATATTCACGCTTTACCGTGGCTACATCGCCAAGATAGATCAGCTCTTTGGCACCGGGCTTTGAGATCAGCAAGTCTTCCAGTTCAGAAACCTGATTAAACTCGCCAGTAGGGTGAATTCGGATCGATTCGTCACCGACACGGATTTTACCAGCATTGGAAACACTGTTCTGGGTTTGCAGCAGCGAGAAAATGCGGTTATGAGATATGCCCAGCTGCGACAACTTTTGACTGGAGATTTCAACGGTGACCTGAGCCTGTTGCTCCCCGGCTATAGTGACCTTACTGACGCCATCGACCAGTACCAGCTCACGTTTGAGGTAATCAACGTATTCCTTAAGTTCTTCATAGGAATAGCCATCACCGGTTACGGCATATAAGACACCATATACGTCGGCGAAGTCATCCATTACCTTTGGCGCATAGACGCCGGGTGGCAAATTGGGTTTCAGGTCGTTTATTTTGCGTCTGAGTTCATCCCAGATCTGTTTTAGATCTTCTTTGCGGTAGGTGCTTTTCATCTCTACGGTGATCTGCGACTGACCGGGTGAAGAAATAGACGTTACATAATCTACGTACGGCAGACTCTGGATGGCGTTTTCAATGGGATAGGTAACTTCCTCTTCAACCTGTTGCGGAGAAGCGCCCGGATAGACTGTGATCACCATGGCTTTTTTGAGCGTAAATTCAGGGTCTTCCAGTTGCCCAAGTCCAAAGTACGACACAGTGCCCGCCAAAAACAGCAGCAGAGCGAACATCGCACTGATCACTTTATTTTCAATCGACCATTTGGCAAGACTCATTATTACAGGCCTCGCTCTTTAGTCCATGGGCGTACCTTCAGGCCCTCTTTTAGGTGATGAACACCGGCAGAAACGATGATATCGCCAGGCTTAAGGCCGCTTTGGATCTCAAAGCCTTGCTGGCGTAGCTGACCCGGTTGAACCGCGCGTTTTGAAACCAACTGAGTGTCCGGGTTATAAACCCACACATAGTGGTTGCCCGCAGCCTCCTGAGTTTGTTCTGAGAAGACGGCTTCATTAGGCACAATGATAGCAGAAGTACTTTGATTCGTGATCTTACTCGGGTCGACATAGACATGGCCAGTCATACCGGCCAGCAAGTTAAAGTCTTGCGGAATTGGCAGAGAGAAAACCACTTTGTAGGTAAGCGTAACCGGATCGGCCTGGGTATCCCACTCTTTGATGTTCAAAAGATAAGACTTATCGGTATAGCCATCAAATATCACGGTCGGATGATAGTCGAGATCTTTATTTACCCGGGCAACCAGTTTTTCCGGCACCTGAATGACCACGTCCATACGGTCGCGCGTCTCCAGGCGTAAAATATTCTGTTTGGCGACAATGTTCTCAAAGTTCTTCACAAACACCTTGGCAATGGTGCCGTCGAAAGGGGCTCTGAGTTCACTGTTTTCAAGATTGGTCTGAGCGATTTTAAATGCAGACTCGGCAACTTGCTTGTTTGCCAGCGCCTGATCATATTCGGCTTTACTGGTAATCGACTTTTCATACAAAGATTCGATCCGGTTAAGCTGAGCCACCGCCAGTTCGAATTGGGCTTTGCGCTGCTGATACTGAAGCTCGAAGTCTTCCGGGTCGAGTTTTGCCAGTAGTTGACCCTTTTTCACTTCCTGACCGGCCAGCACCGGAAACTCCATCAGTTCGCCGTTGACCCGAAAGGCAAGGTAAGATCCCTGGTTTGCGACGACTTCGGCTGGAAAGCTGCGTAATTGGCCGGCCTGTGGATCAGCAACGGTATGCAGTTTTACTGGACGTGTGACCTGGCTTGTCGTGGTTTGCTGCACAGCGTCCTGACAAGCTGACAATAACAACAAAGCTGGAAAAAAGAGTGCGAGTTTATTCACCAAAATTACTCCCTCAGACTAAAATTTAGTGCAGGATAATGAATTTAGGCATAAAATAAAAATTATTAAAACTTTGGTATAAAATAAATTTTATTTATGAAGTTGGCAGATATTCAGGTACTCGATGCTGTGGCAAATGCACAAAGCCTGAGCGCAGCGGCAAAACGATTATATAAGTCACAACCGGCGGTCACGCAAGCCTTAAAAAGGCTGTCTGATGAATTGGGTTTTGCGCTGGTGACGCGCGAGGATTATCGTATTCGTCTGACCGAGCAGGGAAAGCGCTTTCATCAGCATGCTCAGAAGCTGCTGGAACAGCATAATCACCTAAAAATTTTGGCGGATGAGTTTTCTCAGGGTAATGAGGCAAAATTTCGCATTTGCTATGAACCTATGTGCCACCAGGAAACGTATAACACGCAGATTAGTAGCACCTTTAAGCAATTTCCTTCGACTGAATTGGTGATTTCCAGCGGTCGGCGCTTTGTCGCGTTGGAGCAGGTAAACGCCGGTGCCGCCGACTTAGGGATAGGGCCCTGGTTTGATTTGTTTCACGCCACCGGTGAGCTGGAGTCCATCGCCATCGGAGAAACCAAACTGGGCGTTGTTGCTAAGCGTGGTCTGTTGCCAAAGCGCATGTACTATGATGAATTGAGCTTATATCCTTGTTTGGCCATGGTTGAGAGTGGCTTCGACTTTGACAGCGAACGTTTGGCCTATTCCCGTGGACTCCATGTCATGAAATTGGATGACGTCAGCACCATTAAGCTATTCTTATCACAGGGCGTCGGGTTTGCACTGACCAGTCTTAATACCTGTCGTCAGGAGCTTGAAAGCGGAGAGCTGGAGCGCATTGAGATCATCGACCGTCAACATGAGTTCACGGCGGCCATTCACGCTTTTCGACGTCATCAGAGTCATTACGGCCCGGTAGCGCGACATTTGTGGCAACAATTCACAGCATTAGGAGCGCAGTTTGCAAACGGAAACTAAAGAAGAGTTTAGAGTACGGGTATTTACCCTGATTGGTGCAATCCCCGAGGGAAGCGTCGCCACTTATGGGCAAATTGCCGGGCTTGCCGGTGCCCCTAAACACGCGCGAGCCGTTGGTTATTTATTAAAGCACTTGCCGGCAGGCTCAAGTCTGCCGTGGCACAGAGTAATTAATAGTCAGGGAAAAATTTCTTTTCCACCTCAGAGTGATAAGTTCAGACAGCAAAGTGAATTATTACGCTCGGAAGGGGTGCAGGTACAGGGTGGCAAGATTGCCTTGCGCCAGTACCAGTGGTGCTAAATCTATCCGTCATTTTTAAGTTATGGAGAGAGCAATGATAGAGCAAGCTTTTAATTTCAATTCCCCCATTAAAATAGGTATCAGTGCCTGTCTTGCTGGTGACAAAGTGCGCTTTGATTCGGGGCATAAGCGCAGCAACTTTTGTATGGACGAACTGGCCGACTACGTGGAATACGTGCGTTTTTGTCCTGAGGTGGCAATAGGCTTGCCCATTCCCAGAAAAACCATTCGTCAGGTCAGGGTCGAGGATGTCATTAAGGTTGGGCCGGCGCACAGTGATGAAGATTACGCGCCTGATCTTGCCGAATACGGCAAGAAAGTATCAGACGAGCATGGTGAGCAGTTATCAGGCTATATTTTTTGTGCGAAAAGTCCCAGCTGTGGCATGGAGCGGGTAAAAATCTACAACGAAGCCGAGACCGGCAATACCTCCGAAGGGGTGGGCATATTTGCAGAGCAGATCATGGCACGCAACCCTTTGCTGCCGTGTGAAGAAAATGGCCGTCTGAATGATATGCATCTGAGAGAAAATTTTGTGATGCGTGTTTATGTCTATAAAAGCTGGCAGGAGCTAGTCGCCACTCAACCTGGGTTACACGAGCTGACAAGTTTTCATGCTCGTCACAAGTACTTGCTGATGAGTCATAACTATCAGGCGTATCGCGATCTGGGCAGGTTGCTCGCTGAGGGCAAAGGAACACCACTGGGGGAGCTCAGAGCGAATTATATCAGTGGCCTGATGGCTGCCTTGTCGCGTCCAGCCAGACGCAAAGACCAAGCTAACACGCTATCGCATTTGCAGGGCTACTTCAAAAAAGTGCTGGGCAAAGTCGAAAAGCAGGAACTGTGCAGGGCGATTGACGACTACCGGGTTGGTCAGGTGCCGTTGCAGGTGCCATTAACCTTGTTGCGCCATCATCTGATCATGCATCCAAATGACTATCTTATGCAGCAAGTCTATTTCTATCCTTATCCGAACGAACTTAAGCTGAGGTATGCAATTTAATGTCTGCGTTATTCTGGTTTCGCCGCGATTTAAGGGCCTATGGCAACGAAGCGCTTATCGAAGCGGTTGAAAATGGGGCACGTGATGCGCTCTTTATATTGTGTGAGCAACAATGGCAACAGCACAATACTGCGCCTGTGCAGGTGGATTTACTGAAGCGCCGGGTTGTCTGGTTGGGCCATAAGCTGGCCGAGCTGGGGATCCGACTACATGTACTAGATGCTGGTGACTTTACTAAGGTGCCAGCGCTACTCGCCCAATTCTGTCAAGAGAATGGAGTGCAACAGGTTTACGCCAATAGGGAATACGAGGTCAATGAGCAGGACAGAGATCTCGCATGCCAGGAAGCCGGCGTACAGCTGAAACTATTCGACGGAGATTTAATTGCACCACCGGGCAGTGTAACAACGGCCAGTAACGAAATGTATAAAGTGTTTACGCCATTTAAAAAGGCCTGGCTTAAACAGTATGAGCAACAACACTTTTATCTGCCGGGCTGGCCGGAGCTGGACCTTTCGTCGCAACAGTGGCAAGCACCTGAGCAGCTTCAGGGTGACGCATGCTCCGAAAAATGGCCGGTCGATGATGAAACGCTGGTTAAAGTCGTTCAGACATTTATTCAGGACAAAATGGCAGAGTATAAAGAGAACCGTGATTTTCCGCTCGTGAAGGGCACCTCCGGGCTCAGTCCGTACCTGGCGTTGGGGATAGTCTCGGTTAAGCAATTACTTGCTGAAATTCAGCTGCATTTTCCTGAGCTGTTACAAATGACCAGTGCACCGGCGTTTAGCTGGGTCAACGAGTTGATTTGGCGCGAATTCTACCGTCACCTAATTTGCGCCTATCCAAAGTTGTGTAAAGGGTTTAATTTCAATGAAAAGTACAATGACGTTCGTTGGCGCGAGGACGAGGCACAGTTTAAAGCATGGTGCGAAGGAAAAACGGGGTACCCGATAGTGGATGCGGCAATGCGGCAGCTCAACCAGACAGGCTGGATGCACAATCGCTTGCGGATGATAGTGGCAAGCTTTTTGACCAAGCACCTGTTAATTGACTGGCGCAAGGGTGAGCATTACTTTATGAGTAAGCTGATAGATGGCGACCTGGCGAGCAATAATGGTGGTTGGCAATGGGCGGCCAGCACCGGGTGTGATGCACAACCATATTTCCGGATTTTTAATCCAATTAGCCAAAGTGAAAAATTCGATCCGCAAGGGGACTTCATTCGCAAATATGTCCCAGAGCTTAGGGATGTACCGGCGAAATCGATTCACTTTCCCCATGATTATTTGCAGGCATTTGCTATCGAGGGCTATGTTGAGCCGATAGTAGAGCATAAGGCGGCGCGTGAAAGAGCCCTGACGGCGTTCAAGGTTTAATCGATAGGGCGTTTGCCTCTCAGGCTCAGGTCTGGTGCGGGCTAAGAAGCGGGGGCTAAAAAGTAAACAAAAAGTGCGTATTTTTGTGCCTGTTATGTTTACACCCGCGTCAGATAAGGCGAAATAGCGCAAATATTTTAGTTAAAACGGGATTTTAGGCTTGCACAAAGAAAAAAAATGGATAACCATAGAATCCGCTTCGGCAAATTATAAAAACATAGGAATTATACAATGAATAAAGCTCAACTAGTTGAAAAGATGGCGGCTGACGCTGAGATCTCAAAAGCTGCAGCGACTCGCGCGCTTGAAGCATTCACTGGTGCTGTAACTCAGTCTCTTAAAGATGGTAACTCAGTGGCACTGGTTGGTTTTGGCACTTTCTCTGTAAAAGAGCGTTCAGCACGTACGGGTCGTAACCCGCAAACTGGCGCTGAAATCCAAATTCCAGCGGCAAATATCCCTTCATTTAAAGCGGGTAAAGGCCTTAAAGATCAGGTTAATCCTTAATAAAAAAAAAAGGGGCTTTAGCCCCTTTTTTTAACCAATTGTTTTATCATCCCCTGAGCGCTTTATCGCCTCGCCCAATACCCACAGTACCAGAACGTACCATCTCAATAATATCGCTTTCGTGTCTGAGCATATCCAGGAAAGACGCAATTTTATCGCTGCTGCTGGCAAGCTGCACCGTGTAGCTACGCTTGCCCATATCGAGTATCATGCCGCCGAATACGTCGGTGACACGCGTTACAGAGGCTCTGGTTTGTTCATTGCCGGCAAATACTTTGACCAGTAACAACTCCCGTTCAATATGACTGGTTTCGGTCAGGTCAATGATCTTGAGGACATCAACCAGCTTGTTAACTTGTTTCGTTATTTGTTCCACCACTCGGTCGTCACCCTGGGTGGTAATGGTGATACGAGACAGGGTTGTGTCGTCTGTGGTGCCTACTGTCAGACTATCAATGTTATAGGCACGCTGAGAAAATAAGCCCACAATGCGCGACAATGCGCCCGGTTCGTTTTCCAGTAAGATGGCCAGTATTCTGCGCATTATGCTTTTACTCCCTTTTTCAGCCACATCTCATCAATGGCCCCTAATTTAATTTGCATTGGATAAACGTGTTCGTTTTCGTCAACGCGGATATCCAGAAACACCAGTCGGTCATTGATAGCAAATGCGCGCGCCAGTGCATCGTCCAGTTCATCGGGGTGATCAACACGGATCCCGACATGACCATAACTTTCCGCCAATGCCACGAAATCGGGTAGGGATTCCATATAAGAACTAGAGTGACGGCCGCCATACATCATATCCTGCCACTGACGTACCATGCCCAAAGAGCGGTTATTCAGAGAGACAATTTTGACATTTAAACCGTACTGTAAGCAGGTAGACAGTTCCTGAATGTTCATCTGTATCGAGCCGTCTCCGGTAACGCATACGACGTCGGAGCCAGGGTACGCCACTTTAACGCCCATCGCCGCAGGCAGACCAAAGCCCATAGTACCCAGGCCACCTGAGTTGATCCATTGTCTTGGGTGTTTGAAAGGGTAGTACTGCGCCGCAAACATCTGATGCTGACCAACATCAGAGCAGATGTAAGCCTCTCCCTGGGTAACCTGATAAAGCTTCTCAATGACCGTTTGCGGCTTTATTTTGTCGTCTTGTGTGTCATAAGCTAGGCAGCGTTGTTCGCGCCACGCTGTAATTTGTTGCCACCAAGATTCTTGTGCAGCGCGGTCAATACGCAGTGCGCTTTTTTCTATCGCATGTTGCAGCTGTGCAAGGACTGTGTCCAGGCTGCCAACAACCGGAATATGAGCCTGGATTGTCTTGGAGATAGAAGTTGGGTCAACATCCACATGAACTATGGTGGCGTCTGGGCAAAACTTCTTCACGTTATTGGTGACCCGATCATCAAATCGCGCGCCCAATGCCAGGATTACATCGGCATTGGCCATGGCCTTATTGGCTTCGAGAGAGCCATGCATACCCAGCATGCCAACAAAATTGGGGTGTGTGCCACTGATCCCGCCAAGTCCCATCAAAGTGTTGGTGATAGGCGCGTTGAGTGTTTCAACCAGCTCCGTCAGTTGCTCAGAGGTGTTTGACAATATGATACCGCCGCCAGAGTAGACGACCAGCCTTTTAGCGCCCAAAATAGCATCTACCGCTTTTTTAATTTGTCGCGAGTGACCCTTGGAGCTTGGGTTGTAGGTGCGCATCTCGATACGTGTGGGCATGTCATAATCAAACTTGAGCTGCGGATTAAGTATATCTTTTGGCAACTCAACCACTACAGGACCTGGTCTGCCCGAGTTGGCCAGGTAGAATGCCTTTGCCAGCACGGTTGGGATCTGTCTTGCATCACGACAGTTAAAGCTGTGTTTAACAATCGGCCGCGAGCAACCGACTATGTCTGTTTCCTGGAAGGCATCATCACCAATCAAATTGGATGGCACCTGACCTGACAGGACGACCATGGGGATACTGTCCATGTAGGCGGTCGCAATCCCTGTTACACAGTTGGTTGCACCAGGGCCCGAGGTTGCCAGTACAACCCCCGTTTTGCCGGTGCTTCTGGCATAGCCATCGGCCATATGGGTGGCAGCTTGTTCATGGCGGACCAGAATATGTTCAATGTCATTTTGCGCAAACAACGCATCATACAGATCCAGAACAGAGCCGCCCGGATAGCCAAAAATATACTCAACGTCCAGCTCGGTCAGCGCCTTTACTACCAGCTCCGAGCCATTAAATTGCTCACTCATTACCTCATTCCTCAGCAAAATTTAAATTAAAGGCAAAAAAAAACCCCGCTGGTGCGGGGTCTGTGCAAACATTCGCTCACAACGGCCCCGCCGGACTTAGCACTAAGACCAGTACGAGTACCACAACTGTGAAGAATAATGTTTGCATGTTTAATATCTGCGTAAAAGTTTAATCTGATGCTCTTATTTAAAGGTGAATCCGTGAATGTGTCAAGGCTCAAAAATGTTCAAAGTGCATTATTATGCCTGTTTGGTATTTTAAATATTGAAACATAGTGTTTCATGACGCCTATTTTGAGTTTAGGTGAATAATTAATGCATTTTTGAGCGGGTTGAGCGAGTTTAGAAATATACTCATCAACCTGCTACTATCGTCGCTATCAACAAATCGGGTAAATCAGCATGAAATTCAGCCTTTTAGTTCTTCTTTTTGCCGTTATTGCAAATCCGGTGGTGGCTTTGCAACTGGATCAACAGCAACTGCGTTTCTGGCTTGAAAAGCAAGCCGGGCGGAGCTTTTCTGACTATGAGGCCAGACAGCGGATCTCGGCATATTTATCCGGGTCCTACGGACCTGCAATCAGATCCCCGTACACAGGCAAACCGCCGAAGAAGCTTATGTCGCTCAGAGGCTATCAGGGCGCGTCAGCACTGCCAATGCAAGGGGCTAAAATACTGGCGATTCTTATCGATTTCCCTGATCTCCCTCATGACGATAACCGCCTCGCGCAGGGCGATTCGGATATGTTTTACCCCGCATATCCAGCTAACCATTATCAGCAGCTCATTTTTTCACAGCAGGGTTTTGCAGCCCCTGACGGCGAACTCCTGAACAGTGCAAATCAGTACTACCAGCAGGCGTCTGGTGGCAGCTTTGCTTTGTCGGGAGAGGTATTTGGTTGGTTAACCGCGGCACAGAACGCAAGCTATTATGGACAGAGAGTCGGCAACCGGCGCGATAATAAGGTTGCAGAGCTGGTCAAAGAAGCTGTCGAGGTGGCGGTAGAGCGTTATGCTATTAACCTGAGTGACTACGATCTCACCGACTTAAACGACCGCGATGGCGATGGCATTTTGAATGAGCCTGATGGCGTTGTTGACCACATTATGCTGTTTCATTCAAGCATTGGTGAAGAAGCCGGAGGAGGTGTTCTGGGCACAGATGCTATCTGGTCACACCGGTTCTTGGTGGCCGACGACGGTTATACGCCTGTTAGTATTGCAAATAGCGACACACGGATCCACAACTACACCATTAATCCAATCGATGCGAGTGTAGGGGTGGTGGTTCACGAGTTCGGTCATGAGCTAGGCTTGATAGATGAGTATGATCTCAACAATGGCACGATTGGAGAGCCTGTCGCAAACTGGTCTGTGATGTCCAGCGGTAATTGGTTAGGTCCGCTGCGCGGCGCTCAGCCTGTCTCTTTCTCGCCCCGCAACCTGACAAGGCTACAAAACAAGTTTGGTGGCAACTGGGTTAACCAGGTTGAAGTCGACGTCGCGCAGTTGCGTGATGGTTATCAGGCCAGCCTCAGTCATGTGGGTGAATTCTCAGGGCAAACCGATCAGCTTAAAGTGACACTGCCTGCCAGCCTTGAGTACGTGGGAGAGCCAATATCCGGGCAATATCAATACTATTCTGGCCAGGGAAACAACACATTGAACCTGGCGAGCATGACACTGGCGTTGCCGGACTCAGAAACGTTGACCCTGAACATGCGGGCCCGATTTGACATTGAACGTGGCTACGACTATTTCCAGGTTAGAGCCAATGAGCAGCCACTTGTTGGTAACCTCACTCAGACACAGCATCCGCTGTATCCCACGGTGATGCACTATATCGATGGCCACAGTGGACAAACTGCAGGTGGCGCGAACGGGAGTCAGGTTACTGAGCTCAGCTATTCGCTTGCGGCGTTTGCCGGAGAAACTATTACCCTGGAATTCCTTTATCAAACCGACAGTGTGGAATACGGACTTGGGATTTTACTGGATGATATCACCATCTCGGACGAAGAAAATATCATCGTAATGGCTGATGGGGAGTCTGCTGAGCAACTGTCTTTGCATGGCTTTAGCAGAATAAGCCGGTATCGAGAAGGACTCGAGCAGGCCTACTATCTGCAACTCAGGTCGCACCATGGCATAGACGCAGGACTGCAAGGCGCCAGCTATATGCCAGGCGTACTAGTTTGGTATGCCAACGAGAATTTCGACAATAATTCAACATCATTACATCCGGGCGAAGGTAAAATATTGGTGGTAGATACTGATCAGGGCATTATACCCAGGACCACCAGCGAGACTCCTGCTGCTACCCGGATCCAACTCAGAGACGCCGCACTGAGGTTGGAGGATCAAAACCCCGGGCTTGGTGATAATCAGCTACAAGCCATTTATACGTTCAGTGATGCGCAGGACTATAGTCACCCTCAGCAGCCTGTTTCTGGTGTGACCTTGCCCGAGCATGGCGTAACCATTGAGTTACTTGAGGTCACCGATCAGTACAGGCAAGCGCAATTACAATTGACGGCTTCACCCAAAGCAAAAATTCGTGCCGCTGTAGATGGGCTTACCGTGAGCTTCTCTGTTTCAGGACTAGCCTTAAATACGTCAGATACCTTTGAATGGCACTTTGGTGACGGCAATCGCAGTGAGTTACTTGCGCCTTCTCATCAATACAATAGTCGGGGCACTTACACCGTGACATTTACCCGCAAAAACGCCGCCGGAGAAACGCAATCGGTTGAACAGCAGTTCACACTGGCCGCGCCATTAGAGTTGCTAGAAGCCAGCATCAAGGGTGAAGACGGTAATATTATTGCCAGTGCACAGTATCAGGGTGGAGCTGCGCCTGTAAACGTGCGCTGGGAGATGGGAGACGGGACTCAACTAGAAGGGGCACAAGTTCAGCATCAATACAAGTTATCCGGGCTCTACCGCATAGTCGTGTTGCTGGAGGATGCCAATGGCAGCAAGGTAAGTAACACGATTGAGAAAAATGTCACTGTTCCTTTGAGCGGCGAGATCACCGCTGCACAAAGTGGTTTAACTGCCAACCTAACCCTGTCGATGCGCGGTGGCTCGGGTAATTACGCGGTTAGCTGGGCGTTTGGGGATGGCCTGAGTGCAACTGGTGAAGCCGTCAGTCATACCTATCAGGGCGCTGGGCGCTATCAGGTGACGGCGACAATGACTGACTTGAATGACAATCAGCAGGTGACGGTGACCAAGGATATTTCAGTGTCTGAGACAGCCAGCTCAGGGCAGGAGGGATCAGCAGGTAGTTTGTTTGGATTAAGTATGTTGCTAATGATGTTAATCAGGATAAGAAAACGCCCTGCATAAGCAGGGCGTTGGTATTCAATCAGACCGATTGATATTACAGGCGCTCGATAACCGCTTGTGTAAAGTCAGTCGTGCCGTGGTTACCGCCTAAGTCGCGAGTAGTACGGTCACCTGATTTGATCACATCAGCAACGGCGTTGCGGATTTTGTCTGCTGTCTCACCCATGTCAAGGTATTCAAGCATTTGAATAGACGCCAGGATCACAGACGTTGGGTTTGCCAGGTTTTTACCAGCGATATCTGGCGCACTGCCGTGTACTGCTTCGAAAATTGCCGCGTTTTCGCCGATGTTCGCACCAGGCGCCATACCCAGACCACCTACCAGACCCGCACACAGATCAGAAATGATGTCACCAAACAGGTTAGTTGTTACAACAACGTCAAACTCTTCTGGTGTCATAACCAGCTTCATGCACGTTGCATCCACGATCATTTCCGCAGACTCGATGTCAGGGTAACGCTCGCCAACTTCACGTGCTACTTTAAGGAACAGGCCAGAAGTTGACTTCAGGATGTTCGCTTTGTGTACCGCAGTTACTTTCTTACGGCCTTCACGCTGTGCCAGCTCGTATGCAAATGTTACGATCTTCTCTGCACCTTCACGCGTGATTTTAGACATAGCTTCTGCTTCGCTGCCATCTTCAGAGACAACCTGGCCCAGACCAGAGTACATGCCCTGAGTGTTTTCACGTACAGTGATGATATCGATATCGTCGTAACGCGCTTTAGTGCCTTCGAAAGATTTAACCGGACGCACGTTAGCGTACAGGCCGAAGTGCTTACGCAGTGTTACGTTGATAGACGTAAAGCCTTCGCCAACTGGAGTTGTAAGCGGGCCTTTCAGCGTGATTTTGTTGCGTTCAATGGCTTCCAACGTCTCAGGAGGCAGTAGCTCACCGGTTTTTTCCAGTGCTGCCAGTCCTGCGTCAACGTACTCGTAGTCGAATTCGCAGCCTGCTGCATTTAAAATTTCAATTGCCGAGTCGATGATGCTTGGACCGATGCCGTCGCCACGGATCACCGTGATAGTTTGCTTAGCCATTTATGTTTCCTTTATCAAAAGTAAATTCACATCTGAGAACAATTCTAACCAAGTGTAGTAGAGCTGTTCGGGTGATGTTGGATCGCTTGAAAATTTAAGCGCGTTTTATAGCAATTTATTCCTTTATATTCCAGTCAGGAATGGATAAATACCATAAATATAGTGAATGCTCGGTATGCATTATATTTATCGCGTAAATATCACTCAATCAAATTATACAAACCAAGAGATTGCAGATGTGCCAGCAGCGCGTTAAGACTTGGCCAGTCATGGAGCTTAGCCTGATCATCCAGTACCTGTCGTTGCCAGGCGGAGGTTTGGAAGTTGGCGTCACTGATTTGTAATGTCAGGATCTTTACTGCGGTAAAGGTCAGAGACAAGCCTTTGAGCTTTGATTTTCTGTACAACTCAGACTGTTCAAAAGCGCGGTGTGCATCGCTATTGGCAAAGTGACTATGGAAATAGTGCTTAAACGCCTCTTCATCAAATGCCACAAAACCATACAAGTTTGCCAGAGAAACAGGGTGAGGGTTATCTGCACACTCGCTTGTGTGCACAAAGCGCTTTATGTCTACGCTGTGATGTTTGAGCATAAAAGCGATGGCTGCACTGACCGGTGAAAGAATATGCTCATAGTGATGGCCATAATTTTGCTGTACGAGCGCAGCCAGGACCTGGGCAAATAACTGGTATTTGTGCCAGATATCTTTGGCGAAAGGGTGCTTTAGTTGCACAATGAGCTGCTCAACCAACACGCGCTGACAAAGCAGCGCCGCAGCGTCCAGACCAACCATTGTCAGGCAGTGGCGTAAGTTGGCGCCTTTTTGCGCTTCCCGGTTGTAGAGTCTTGCTGCTTGCGATAAAGCCGTTTCGATTTCTCTAAATGGCGCGATGGTTTTTTCTATTGCTCTGAAGCTACTAAAATTTTCCCCGCCCAGTTGTTCGACTACATGAAGCGCTTCTGTCATTTGATCTGAAGTTGTTGCAAGGGGTTGGGGCGGGATACGCGACCAAACCCGATACAGTAGTTGTGGATCTGAAACCCGGACTGCCTGGTAGCGTTGCGGGTGACGCCTTTGTGTTTTAATTAAACGGGTGATCTTACCTGACTCAATAATGGCCAGAATGGCATGCTTATCCTCTTCGCAAAGTAGCAGCGCCTGGTGACCTTGATGCTGTTGTACGGCACCGGCCGGGTAGGCAGCTAGCTGACGAGCGATTAGTTGCAAGCTGGCCTGCACAAAAGTATGGGTATTGTTCAAATATAATTGTTTGATGACAGCGGGCAGGGAAGCGCGCTGATGCTTTTTCATCAAAGCATTGGCAATTTGGGTCGCGATGGCAACCAACAATGTAACATTGTCGTACAATGGGGTGTTGCTCCTGCGGCTGATGGACAATTCATAGCCACTGAGCCGGGCCAGGATCCGCGTTATCTGGGGCGACTTTAGCTGACCTGCATCAAGTACCTTAACTGCGAGCTGATGGCGCAGCTTGAGCTTTTGCGATTCTACCTTAGACAATGGCTTATCGGTTGCCTGCTTGTCATATTCGCGATTGGCGCACAGCACGCTTGCAAAGCCCGCGACTAACAGCTCATGGATCATCTGCTCAGTATAACCATGGGCATACCCAAGCATACCTAGCACAACAGACTGCTTTACGAGCACATTGGTTGAGTGACGGAAGGGAACAGAGATAAAATGCAAATGTGCATGGAGGGCATTGGGAGCCAGTCGGTAAAGGCGGGTAAATTGCTCGGCCAGCTGAGACAGTGTTACGTCAATTTTAGGCCAGCTGCTTTTGTCATAGTATAGCGACAATACTGACTCAGACTGAGTCAGGAGTTTGTGTAGTTGTCTTGCTATATCCTCATTGACCGTCATTCAAAAGCCTTGTCATACGCCACAATTGCGCCTGCGCCCCAAAGCGTCAGCTTACCATTTTCAAACAGCAGACCTGTGCACTCATCTTGCGTGGTGATCCCATCCGGTTTAACTAGCTGTGTTCTGTAAAACACGATTTGTACGACACGATCGCCCTCTGATTTCACATAGGTCAGGTCCGGACTGCCAAGCGTTTCCAGCACTTCGTCCAGTTCGATTAGCATATCGGGTTTAAGTTTACTGATATAACGCTTGTTAAAGGCTTCTCTGTCTTGCCAGATCATCGCTTGCGGGTCATCTTTATAAAAATTAATGACCAGATAGACTATGACCCCATACACGGCTAGGCCGAGAAAAACGTATTGTAAAACCTTTTTAATCATTGAAATACACCAAATACTCCCGAAGCTAGCGTAACGGAAGCGCTGCAACACAACAAGCTATTTGCGCTCAATAACCCTGAGTTGACTTAAATTAAAGCCAAGATTGATGTCAGTTTGTAGCGAAACGAGTGTTTTACTTAAAATAAAGTTATCCAGGTCCTGTTCCAGTTTACGCCGCGTTGCGTTCGCAAGTGTTGTTGCATTGAGTGCATGCTCAACCTGACCAAATTCTGAGATTAACTCAATAGCGGTTTTCTTTCCGATGCCTTTTACGCCAGGAATATCATTGGTCTTATCCCCCATCAGTGCCCACAGCTCAGTCAAAGCGTGGTAGGGAACTGAGAATTTCTCTTCAATCTCTTTGTGACCGGTGAAAGACTTCGAAAAGTAATTATAAATGTCGATGTTTTCACAGCACAGGGGTAAAAACCCTTTATCGGTCGACACAATAACCGATTGAACCTGATTATTACTGGCTTTGCTCGCCAAAGTCGCAATGACGTCATCTGCTTCATCCTGCTCCGGGAAAAACGCAGTGATACCGCATTCTTTAAATCCTTGCGCAATAAACGGCAGATTTTGTTTTAGCTGTTCAGGCATGGGTTTTCGGCTGTGTTTGTAATCAGCATAGTAATGATAGCGCCAGCTGCGTTCACCATCAAAAACGGCAATCGCATGACTGGGCTCGATGCGCCTGAGCAGCTTACTGCAGGCATTGTGGACGCGGGCTTTGCACGATTGCATGATCTGCTGTTCACTCGCACCCTGATCGACGTCAATTGCATAGATCCGACGGATCAGGTTCAGTGCATCAATAAGAAGTAATTTTGCCATGTAACTCTTTAGCGGTATGTCATAGAAGTTTAGTGTGTCGGGGTAAGGTTAACCCTTACCCAGCACAGGTTAAGATTTGATTTGATAGCAGGGAACGTAAGCGCTGCCCGGTAATTTCATTCTGCCTTGTGCGACAAAAGCGCGTAGCAGTTTGTCCATATCAGTCATTAGCGACGTGTCACCGCTCAGTATGTACGGACCTTGTTGTTTTATGGCTGCGATACCTTGCTCTTTTACATTACCGGCCACAATACCGGAAAATGCCCGGCGCAGATTGGCTGCCAGATTTTGTGTAGGTTGCGCCAGATGCAAATCTAGTTCTGCCATATTGTCGTGTGTGGGTTCAAATGGGTGCTGGAATTGCTCTTCAATTTTCAGCGTCCAGTTAAAGTAATAGGCATCGCCCTGCGTTTTACGATATTCACGTACCTGCTCCATGCCGTGGCTTAGCTTTTGTGCAACCAACTCCGGTTGATCAACCAGCACTTCAAATTTACTCAACGCTTCTTTGCCTAAGGTTTTTTCGACAAAGTCACAAAGCTCATCAAAGTAAGCCTTAGATGAGCCTGGGCCAGTCAGAATAACCGGCAACTGTTGCTTGGCGTTGTCGGGATGCAGCAGGATCCCGAGTAAATAAAGTAGCTCTTCGGCCGTGCCGGCACCGCCAGGGAAGATAATAATGGCATGTGCGGTTCTGACAAAGGCTTCAAGGCGTTTTTCAATATCAGGCAGGATCACCAGTTCATTGACAATTGGGTTTGGCGGCTCGGCCGCAATGATACTCGGCTCAGTCAGGCCAAGATAACGATTGCTGGTGATCCTTTGTTTGGCATGTCCTATGGTGGCGCCTTTCATCGGGCCCTTCATGGCGCCTGGTCCACAACCTGTGCAGATATTCAGACCACGCAGTCCAAGCTGGTAGCCAACTTCCTTGGTATACTTGTATTCTTCTTCATTAATGGAATGACCGCCCCAGCAGACCACCATATTTGGGTCTGTATTGACTTCGAGTGCGCCGGCATTGCGCAGCATATCGAAGACCATGTGGGTAATTTGTTTGGGGTCGGTGAGCTGTTCTTCGTAACGCTGGCAAATAAACAAGATGTCGCGGATCACAGAGAAGATATGTTCGTGTATCCCCGCGATAATTTTACCGTCTACAAACGCAGATTCTGGCGGGTTGGTCAGTTCTATTTTTATGCCGCGCTCACGGGACAGCAGTTTAATATCAAAGTCCCGATATTTGTTATAGATTTCGTAGCTTGAGTCGGTATGACTGCCTACATTAAGTACCGCTAAAACACAATTTCTGAACAGCCTGTATTTTTCAATGGTCGATGTCTGTTGCAGCAGATCAACTTCCAGTTTAGAAAGTAAATTAAGTACGCCTGTTGGGTTTAACTGGACATGCATAGGCAATCTCCTTGTTATTCACGCAAGCAAAGTTTGTCTCTGCCGCTGTTTTTAGCCTCGTATAGCGCTTCATCTGCACGATCAAAGGCGGTGAGCTTAGAGTCGCCTTCTTTGAGTTGCGTTGCGCCTAACGAGATAGTGATCCGCACCTCTTTGTCTTTAAAGCGAAATGGGATCGATTTAACGGTTGCACGTATTTTTTCAAGCGGTGCATAGGCTGCTTCAATAGGCATGCCCGGCATCAGGATCACGAATTCCTCGCCGCCATAACGCGCTATAAAATCGGATTTACGAATAGACTTTTTCAGCGCCCGGGCAATCACCTGCAGTGTTTTATCTCCGGCACTGTGGCCATATTTGTCATTAATTGATTTAAAGTGGTCGACATCCACCACCACCAAAGTGACATCGTTGCCCTGGATTTCAAACAAATGAAACTCCTGGCTGTAGCGATCGTCAAAGGCAGAGCGGTTAGGCAGTTTCGTCAGGCCGTCAAGCAGGCTTTTGAATCTTTGTTCATTGAGCCGCTTTTTATAGGTGTTCACTTTGTTTTCGAGCACATTAATGCGGCTGTTGATGGTATCAAAGCTCTCAAGCAGGGCTTCTTTATCACGTCGCTCAATGTGTTCTCGCTCCACCAGATCTTTACTAATCTGCGCCAGCTCGTCATCGACCAACCCTTTAAGTTCAGAGATAGACGATGCCTTTTGGGTGTTTTCTGTCAGTCGTTTAATTTTGGCCTCAATGCGCTCATTCAACGCATTGAGCTCTTTATTGATAGACTTAGAGTGACTGGTGGTATCAACGATGGATTTGTGGAGTTCTTCAAGAGTCTGATTTAGCGATACCAAAAAGCCCTGTGCGGATTGTCTTTCCCGCGCAATGGATTTTGCAAAAATACGAATAACGGCGATGGCATTGCCCAATAACGAATCGATACTCGAGTCGGTAGAAATGCTGTGCTTGATGGCCGTGACCTCATCGGCCACGTCGTCCTCAAATACTAACTCGTTGGTCAGGCCCAGTAACTCAGTTGCCAGCTCCGGATCGTTTTGTTGCGCCTCGCTATCAATCTCGTACTTGGCATCAAACACTTGCAGATAGAACTGCAATAACTTATCCAATAAAGGCACGAACTCTGGGATAGCATCAATATCACCCAGTTCATGATCCAGTAGATGACGTAATTTACGACGTGTACTTTCAGGCACACCGCGCAGCTTTTGGAGTTGTTTCCCGGCGCTTTGGATGTGGGTTACCAGGTCGCGTTGATTTGCAGAATTGGTGCTATCAAGCTGCTTTAACTGAGCACTGGTATTTTCTATTAAAGGAGCAAGATGTTCAAAGTCCATGCCCTTTGCCAGTGCACTGCGATACTTTGCCAGCAGGTTATCCAAAGACACATCCTGCCCTTTACAGCCAAGCGTAAGTTTAGCGGCAAACTCCGACAGGGTATCGACCTGCTGCTTTCTCGCTTCTTCCAGCGCCTTTCTAGCTTCAATCGCTTGTGATAGTTTTTTCTCTAATCGCGCAGTTTTATCAGTCACAGAAACCTAACATCTATTGTTTTAACCTACTCATTAGCAAGTTTACATCAAATTACTGATAAATGTGGAAGATTTTAGGCCGTGGATCCACCTATTTTGACCGTTGACTCGTCGTGTTTAAAGCGCAGGGATCAGACTTTTTTGTTAGTTTAATCCCATATTTACATTTTTATCGAACCATTATGAAAAAAATCTGTTCTCTGCTCTTTGCATTGAGTGCTTTCCCGGCATTGTCGGACGTCGAGTATACCCTGAAAATAACCCAGCCAGAGCACCATCTGGGTGAGGTTGAAATTACCTTTCCTAAAAGTGCTCAGGCGCACCTGGACATTAAACTGGCCGACTGGCGAACAGGGCGCTATGAAATCCTTAATCTGGCGAACGGGATCCGCGCCTTTGATGCAAACGACGCAGAGGGCCGCGAGCTGACCTGGCACAAAATAGACAAAAGCACCTGGCGTGTTCATCTGGATAGCCCGACTGAGGTGACCGTTAATTACCAGGTTTACGCCAATGAGCTTGGCCTCAGGGCGAGGCATATTGATGATAGTCATGCTTTTGTTGATGCTTCTGGCTTTTTCATGTTCAGCGAGTCGTTTCGCAATGAACCGCTAACTGTTGAGATGCAAGTACCTGGTCAGTGGCGCTCTGTATCGGGAATGGACTTTGCTGGCAGCGAGCACCGCTTCAGTGCTGCAAATTTTGACGTGTTAGTCGATTCCCCCATCGAATCTGGCATAAACCAGCTTCATAAATTTCGTGTAGACGGACGGGATTATGAACTGGTTATCTGGGGAGAGGGCAATTACGACGTTGATTTGATGCTGAGCGACCTGAAAAAACTGGTCAAGACTGGCAGTCTTATCTGGCAGAATTACCCTTATGAGCGGTATGTGTTTATGGTGCATGCGACCAGTGGTGCCAGAGGCGCAACCGAGCATCTTAATTCGACGATTATTCAGCGTCACAGAGATGCTTTCGCCAAACGTGATGATTACATCGGGTTTATTGCTACCGCGGCACATGAATTTATCCATACCTGGAATGTAAAAAATTACCGGCCTGCCGGGTTAGTCCCGTACGATTATGTCAATCCAAACTACAGCGATTTACTTTGGCTGGCGGAAGGCTCGACCAGCTACCTTGAGGATTTCCTGTTGTTAAGTGCCGGTATTATTACCCATGAGGAATATTATCAAGGCCTGAGTAAACGCATTAATCGCCACCTAAAGACGCCGGGCAGAGAAATACAGAGCGTGGCGCAAACCAGCTTTGATAAATGGATTAATCAGGGCGGCGACCACGGCAAAAACTTCAGTACTAATATTTATTCAGAAGGCGCTTTGGTGTCGATGATGCTGGACATTAAGCTGTTAGACGACAGTGATGGAAAGGTGAGTTACCGTGATGTACACGCTCTATTGGCAAAGCGCCATGCGTTGCCAAACTCGTTTAATAGCCAGGATGTGTTAGATATCCTAACCGAGATCAGTGGTCAGGATCACACCCAGTGGTGGGCAAAGAACATTGATACGCCGTTTATTCTGGATGTGGATGCGTTGTTCGAAAAGGTGGGACTGACTTATCAATACCCTGCAGGCAGCGAGGTTATTGCCGGTTTTGACGGTCAGGCAAAATCCAACGGCGAGTTACTTGAGTTAAGTCATGTGGCACGCAACGGCAACGCTTGGCAGGCGGGATTAACAAGTGGTGATAAACTGGTGGCGCTAAACAAGCATCAGGTGAGAAATACACTGGACAAAACGTTGGCACTGTTTGAGCCTGGGCAAAAGGTGGTTGTTGACTTTATTCGTCGCGACAAACTGATGTCTACAGAATTGACATTGAGCGAAGTACAATCAAAACCAAAGCAGGTCACAGCACTGTTGCAGCCTACGCAGCGTCAACAGATGTTGTATCGCGCCTGGATGGGTGTAGCGCATCCTAATGCCGGGCAAACAAGCCAATAAACACGACACAAAAAAGGGAGCCGAGGCTCCCTTTTTTGAATACGATTACATTACATAATGCGAGAAAAGAATCGTGACTTCTTCGTGGTCGAGCGATTGCGGCGCATAGAAGAGCGGATCTGAGAGCGCGTACCAGCCAGCCAACTTTCGCGGTCTACTTTTGCAGCATCACCACGGCGGGCTTCCTCCGTTGCGCGGAAGCCGCAGAATTGACGATAAGCACTTAAATCCAGAGATAATTCCTGCAGCACCAACTCAATCATGATGGCATCATCAATGTAACCCAGCACAGGGACGTTGTCTGGCACTATGTCTTCAGGCTCACTGAAATAGGCCAAAGATAGCATGATTTCGCGCTTTTCATCTTCAGGCATTTGCCATTCTTCGTCCTGTACTGCATCAATCAGTGCAGCAAGTGACATCATGCGCGTGCGCACAAACTCAGGTAAGTTAGACTTTTCCATGTTGTTGACCAGCTCTTTGGCCTTGCTGATGATTTCGTCGTCGCTCAAGCCCTGGCTTTTTTCGATGGTTGCATTCATCATGCTACGAAAGTGCGCCAGATCGGCATCGGATAATTCAAAGTTGATTTCAATTGACACTGGGTTCTCCCTGAGGATTTTGATTTTTATTTTGATGTCTGAAGTTAGGTGGTTATTGATAAGTTGTCAAACCCACCTTAACTGCTAACAACACTATGCCACTTTAGGTACTAATAATTAAGAGCGGATCAAAGATTTATTAAAGAATGCGGCGTGTTTGTTGTCAAATTAGACAAAAGTTGGGCAGATGGTAAACACCTGCCTGTGATGCTGCTATTGGGAAATTTCTAATGAGATAACCCACGGCGTTTTTCGATCCAGACCCGTCCCCTGACTAAGGGTAATTTTTGCATCTGAAGCGCTACTGGTATAAAGCAGGGAATCGGTTTTTATTTGGCTATGTTGCCATGAAGATCCCAGGCAGGCATTTAATTGCTGTTCGACGTTGTTAAAAAGCGCCGTCGCGTCGGCCTCGCTATTGAGCGATTTTGTACATTCGTAGGCGACACGCCCGCTGTTGTACTGGTTGATCTGGCAACTATTGGCTATCAAGTGGGCTTTTGGTTGCCAGGCGCTCATCAATGGTGAGCTGACCTCACTGCCTTTAAGCTGGGCAAAGTCGTCCTGGGCGCCGCTTGTCAGGGCAAGTACTTTTTCACAGTCACTCATTGTGTCTACACGTTGTTGTACGTCAGCTGGTAGCTGTTGACATGCGGTGAGTGATAGCAGCGCAATAGGGAGAATAAACTGGCGATGATTCATGGCTATATCCTTCATCTGAATTGTGGAGCCAGTTGAGCCTGAAATGACTCAACTGGCCTGAGCATAGCATGAAGCAGGCTGAGTTCGCAGAAAACTCAGCGTTATTTATGACGCTCGCTCAGTGTTTCTACAACTTGCTCAAGGGATAAACCACTGCGTTGCAGCAATACAATCAGGTGGTAGAGCAGATCCGCAGATTCGTTGCGCAATTCCAGTTGGTCTTGCTTCATGGCGGCCAGCGCCACTTCAACCCCTTCTTCGCCGACTTTTTGGCAGCTGCGGCTGAGATCTTTGGCAAACAAAGAGGCCGTGTAACTCTGTTCTGGATCGGCGTCTTTACGCTCGCAAATGACGCGCTCCAACTCAGACAAGAAGCTAATTGCCGGACGCGCGTCGGCAAAACAACTTTGTGTGCCAAGGTGACAGGTTGGTCCGGCAGGGTTTGCAAGCAGTAGCAGGCTGTCGCGATCGCAATCTGTGTAAGCTGAAACCAGCTTTAACACATTGCCTGACTCTTCACCTTTGGTCCACAGCCGCTGTTTTGAGCGAGAGTAGAAGGTGACCAGGCCTTTTTCAAAGGTAGCGTTGAGTGCAGCCTGATCCATAAAGCCCTGCATCAGGATAACACCGCTTTGTGCGTCCTGAACGATGGCAGGGATCAGCGCCATTTTATCAAAATCTAGAGTTGTGAGGTTGTCCGGAGTGAGTTTCATAATCTGCAAGGCACCTTGTTAGCCGCTAAATATTGCTTAAGCGCATCAATTTCAATGAGTTGTTTGTGAAAAACGCTGGCTGCCAGCGCGCCGTCGACATCGGCTTGCTGAAAAACATCAACAAAGTCCTGCATAACGCCCGCGCCGCCAGAGGCAATCAGTGGTACGTCACATTGTTTGCGAATGTTGCTCAGCTGTTCAATGTCATAGCCTTTTCGTACGCCATCCTGGTTCATGCAGTTGAGGACAATTTCCCCGGCTCCAAGTTCCTGAACACGCTGTACCCATTCACTGGTTTTATAGCGTGTCTGGCTCGCGCTGTTAGGGTCGCCGGTTAGCTGGTACACCAGATATTCGCCGGTGTTGGCATCAAAAAAGCTGTCTATACCAACGACCACACATTGTTTGCCAAATTCATCGTGCAGCTCTTTAATGAGTTCGGGCCGCGCGATTGCCGGGCTGTTAATGGAAATTTTATCCGCGCCTTGTTCCAAAACTTTCGCGGCATCTGCCACCGACTTAATGCCACCAGCGACGCAAAAAGGAATATCAATATGGCGGGCTATGTCCCTGACCCAGTTAACATCCAGCAAGCGTTTCTCAACGCTGGCACTGATCTCATAGAACACCAGCTCGTCGGCTCCGGCCTGACTGTAAAGCGCGGCAAGCTCAAGGATCTCGCCAACGATTTCGTGTTGTTTAAACTTAATGCCTTTAACAACCTGACCATTTTTGACATCGAGGCAGGGGATTATGCGCTTTGATAACATGCGATTGCCTCCTCAACAGTAAATGCGCCATCCAGTAATGACTTACCCAGAATAATTCCACTGACGCCCAGTTCAATCAACTGACGAATATCATCTAAACTGCTGACCCCACCCGAAGCCTGAACCCTGACGCCTGGACTGTGCGTGACGATTTCCTGGTAGAGTGCAAAAGAGGGGCCTGTCATGGTGCCATCTTTACTGATGTCCGTGCATAAGAAATCATACACGCCCAGCGCCAGGTAAAAATCAATGAGTTCAAACAGGCTTAACTGAGACTCCTCGAGCCAGCCATGGGTGGCAACTGCCCAGCCCGATGCGCTGCGTTTTACATCCAGTGCGATGACAAAGCGCTCGGCACCAAACTCTTTAATACATGCGGCAACTTCTTCTTTACTGTCTACGGCCATGGAGCCAATCACCACTTGTTGTGCACCTGCTTTAAGCCATTGCTTCACGTCTTCATAACGACGGATCCCGCCGCCGACCTGATAAGGGGCCGTCAATTCGGCAGTGGCTTGCTGGATCTGTTGCCATTGCTTCTTTTTTGGGTCGCGCGCGCCTTCCAGATCAACCAGGTGTAATTTAGCGGCGCCCGCATCCTGATAGGCTTTTAAGCGACTTGCCAGTTCGAAGGGGTAGAACTGTGCGGTGTCATACTTGCCCTGATACAGGCGTACAATCTGGTTTTGTAATACATCTAATGCAGGAATGATCATTATCTTGTCCTTATAATTGCCAGTTCAGGAAGTTATTCAGTAATGTTGCACCGACTTTGGCGCTTTTCTCCGGGTGAAACTGCATACCGGCATAATTGTCTTTGGCAACCACGGCAGAGAAACGTGTGCCATATTCGCTTTCGACCAGTGTGTTGGCATTGCTGGCGTGGGCAAAACTATGGACAAAATACACCTGATCGTCTGGGTTAAGCCCTTGTGTCAGCGGGTGTGCCTTGCACACAGACAAGGTATTCCAGCCCATGTGCGGACTGTTTAACTGACCGGTTTCAAGATAGCGGACTTTGCCGGGCATTTGGCCCAGACACTGAACGTTCCCTTCTTCGGTTTCGTCGCACAGCAGCTGCATGCCAAGACAAATGCCCATGAGCGGATTCTGATACTCAGCGATGGCGGTGTCCCAACCCTGGTCGCGCAGGCGTTTCATTGCCACAGAGGCGTGTCCGACGCCGGGTAGCACCGCCCTGTCAAATTGCTTTAGCTTTGCCGGGTCGCGGATCACTTCCGGGTTGACACCCAGACGTTCAAAGGCAAAGCGTACCGAGTTGATATTGGCACAGCCCGTGTTAATAATGGCAATCATAAGCACCCCTTAGAGCTTGCAGTTTGCTGGCTGGTATCTTTGGCGATGGCCATACGCAGCGCTCGTGCAAAGACTTTAAACAAGCCTTCTACCTGGTGGTGGCAGTTACCTTCGCTGACCGACAGGATCAGACTGATGTTGGCGTTATCTGCCAGCGACTTAAAGAAGTGCTCAACCATTTGTACATCCAGATCGCCCACTTTTTCACGACTAAAGTCGGCGTTCAGCACAAATGATGCCCGGCCAGATAAGTCCAGCTGACATTCAGCTTTGCATTCATCCATTGGCAGCGCGAAGCCATAACGGGCGATCTGAGATTTAGTACCGAGCGCCTGTTTCAGTGCCTGGCCAAGGGCAATGCCAATGTCCTCTACCAGGTGGTGCTCATCAATATGCAGGTCGCCACTGGCTTCTATCGTCAGGCCGATGTTTGCGTGTGTGCGAATTTGATCCAGCATGTGGTCAAAAAAGCCAAGGCCAGTGCTGATAGACCCCACACTATTTTGGTCCAGATTAAGTGCCAGACTGATCTGCGTTTCTTTGGTATTACGCTGAACAGACGCCTGACGGTTTTGCGTCGTCAAGCGGGTGACAATTTCAGGCCAGTTATCGTCATAAAGAATTCCTTCAATACACAGATTGTTAGCCAGTTCGACATCGGTTTGCCTGTCACCAATCACATAGGAGTTCGCCAGATCGACTTTACCCGAGCGCATCAGGTTGGTCAGCAAACCCGTTTTAGGCTTTCGGCACTGACAGTTGTCTTCGTCAAAGTGCGGACAAATCAACACGTCTTCAAAACGGATCCCCTGACTGGTAAAAATCGCCATCATTTGATTGTGGGGCAGGGCGAAGTCTTCCTCGGGAAAGCTGTCGGTGCCCAGTCCGTCCTGATTTGAAACCATGACCAGCTTGTAGCCGGCGGCCTGCAACGACAGTAAAGCCGGGATCACGTTGGGCAGCAAGGCCAGTTTTTCCAGACTGTCTACCTGTTTGTCCGAAATGGGTTCTTCAATTAATGTGCCATCCCGGTCGATGAATAAATAAGGTGTGCTCATTGTTATTGTTCTGCCTGTGGTTGTGTCAGCCAGTGTCTGACTTGTTCTAATTCCTGCTCGCTACCAATTGAAATGCGTAACCAATTATCCTCACCGAAGAGGGTAAAGGGACGCATGATAAGACCTGATTGCATCGCCTGTTTAATGTCGTTTACCTGTCGTACCTGGACTGTAATAAAGTTGCCTTCGCCAATCATGACTTTGGCAATTTTTTCGGATCCTCCAAGCACCTCAGTAAGCTTTTCTTTTGCTTTATTGAGAATACTGACCTGACGGCGCATCTGGGTAATGGCATCCGGAGTCAGTGTTTCTTGTGCGATTTGCGCCACTACAGCAGACACCGGATAAGGAGCGATAACCTTGCGGATTGGTGCAAGCACGTCGGGCGAAGCCAGGGTAAACCCGGTTCTGAGCCCGGCCAGGGCAAAAGCTTTTGACAAGGTTCGCAGTACTACCAGGTTATCGAAATCCGATAACAGGCTCGCTGCGGTGAGTTGTTCACAAAACTCAATATAAGCTTCATCGACAACGACCAGTGCCTTGCCTTTGAGGGCCGCTGCAATTGCAGCAATTTTGTCTGTACTTACCGCTGCGCCGGTCGGGTTATTGGGGTTACAGATAAATACCAGCTTGGCGTTGCCAGCAGCGTCTGCAATTTCTGCGGCGCTGCCTTGTTGCAACAGACTCTGCTCAAGTGCTGTGATCCCGACATTGTGGGTATCTGCCGTTACTTTATACATACCGTACGTGGGCAGGAACAAAGCAATCTTGTCTTGGCCGGGTGTACAATAAGTACGTACTAACAGCTCGATGCCTTCATCAGCGCCACGTGTCATCAACACCTGCTCTGGGTTAAGGCCCGCATAACTGGCGTAAGCGTTGATCACCGCTTCGGGTTGTGGGTCCGGATAGCGGTTGAGTGCTTCAAAGTTGAGGCTCACACGCCGTGAATAAGGGCTTTCGTTGGCATTAAGCCAGGTTGTGCCGGTGAGCTTTTCGCTCTTTGCTGAACTATAAGCGCTCAGTGAGGCGATATTTTCAGGTAATTGAATTTGACTCATGCGTTGTTCTCCAGCCTTATTTTGACAGCATTGGCGTGGGCATCCAGGCCTTCCGCCTCAGCCAGGGGTAAAATGGCCTTGCTTAGTAACTGTAAACCCCCTTTACTGATTGTCTGTTGCGTGTAAGTGCGATAAAAGTCGAGCAGGTTAAGGCTCGAATAGCAGCGGCTGTAACCATAAGTTGGCAATACATGGTTAGTACCCGACGCGTAATCACCCGCTGACTCTGGCGTGTAGTCACCAACAAACACAGAGCCGGCATTTTTAACTAAAGGTAGATAGGGCTCTGGTTCACCGAGCTGTAATATCAGGTGCTCAGGTCCATACTCGGCGCTAACCGCAAATGCTTGTTCAATATCTTCGACCAGAATAAGCGTGCTATTTTCAAGTGCCTGTTTGGCGATATCTGCGCGGCTTAGTTGCAACAACTGACGGTCCAGCTCGCCCTGGACCTCTTTAATAAGCTGTTTGCTGTTACTGAGCAGCAGTACCTGAGAGTCGGGGCCATGTTCGGCTTGCGATAGCAGATCAGCTGCAACGTAAGCCGGATTAGCGCGCTCATCGGCAATGACCAATACTTCTGAAGGTCCTGCGGGCATATCAATGGCAAATCCTGGCAGCGATTGCGACAATAGTTGTTTGGCCATAGTCACAAAGGCATTTCCCGGTCCAAACACTTTGTCTACTTTAGGCACGCTTTGGGTACCCAGTGCCATCGCAGCAATTGCACCGGCGCCACCGCTTTCAACGATTGTGGTAATGCCGCACTTTTTCGCTGCATATAAGATGGCGGGATCGATACCTTGTTCGCCGTTTACCGGGGTACACAATACAATTGTTTGTGCCCCTGCCAGTTGCGCACAGACCCCTTGCATCAATACAGAGGAGGGCAGTGGCGCACTGCCGCCCGGAACGTACAGACCAACCGCTTCAATGGCTTGATACTTAAGCTCGCATATAACACCTGGTTGTGTTTCGAGGCGTTTTTCTACAGGCACTTGTAGTGCGTGAAATGCGCGAATATTACTATAAGCCTGATCGATTGCCTGTTTTAGTTGCGCTGAAATAACGCCTTCACTGGCCTGTATTTCTTCTGCGGATACCAGTAACCGAGGCTGAGCACGTTTATCGAACTTGCGGGCATATTCCAGCAGTGCTTCATCACCGTTAAGCTCGACTTCTGCAATGATTTTTGCAACCACTTTTTCCAGCTCATCACTGATAGTTACGGCAGGGCGTTCAAGTGCTGCCTTTTGTTGAGCCCGGTTCGCCTCATTCCAGATAAACATGCGTGGTTACTCCATCATTTTTTCGATTGGCATAACTAGAATAGAGTTTGCGCCGAGTGCTTTAAGCTCTTCCATGGTTTCCCAGAACAGGGTTTCACTGCTGACCATGTGCAGAGCAACATATTCTTCGCTTCCGGCCAGAGCAAGCAGGGTTGGTTGACCTGTTCCGGGCAACAACGCGCAGATCTCATCAAGTTTCGCTTTTGGCGCGTGCAACATAATGTATTTGCTTTCTTTTGCCTGTTTAACACCGCGCAAACGAGGCATCAGTTTGTTGATAAGTGAGAGCTTATTGTCGTCACTGAGGTTGGCGTTTTGGATAAGGCAGGCGTTCGATTCTAAAATAGTGTCGCCCTGCATCAGGCCGTTTGCTTCGAGCGTTGCGCCGGTTGATACCAAATCGCAGATTGCATCGGCAAGACCAGCACGAGGGGCAACTTCTACCGAGCCCGTTAGCATAACGACACTGGCATCAATCTGCTCTTGTTCGAGGTACTGCTTCAAAATCTCAGGGTATGTGGTTGCGATGCGTTTGCCGTTGAACCAGCTTTTATCCTGCATACCCAGTTCCTGAGGCCAGGCTAGTGCCAGACGACAATAACCAAAGTCGAGTTTTGCGAGCTTGCTGACTTCGCTGGGCTGCCCGTTGCGTTGACGTTCAGCCTGCGTTTCAACCAGCACGTTTTCACCGACAATGCCCAGATCGCATACACCATCCATGACCAAACCCGGGATATCGTCATCACGGACTCTCAGGACATCGATTGGCATATTGGTAGAGTGGGCGATCAGGCGCTGTTCGCGCAGATTTAATTTAATTCCAAGTTGTTTGAGCAGTGACTGACAATCCTTAGAAAGACGGCCAGATTTTTGAATTGCAATTCGTAAACGGTTGTTGGTGTTCATAATTTATTTCCTAAGTTTAAAAACTAAAAGCCCCGAGGGAACCTCAGGGCGAAAATAAATTATGTTGAGTGCTAGTTCGCCGGAGGTTCCTTGAAGGAATAACCCACCAGCGAAATACCTGATAGGTTATCCCGGTGTATGATGGTGATGATGGATAGCAGTCAGTGTAATAAGCATGTCAGATTCTCTCGTTGTTTATCTAAAACGTGACGCGCATCAGGCGCTCAAAATGTATTTATAGATAAACACAGGAGAGGAATTGCGCGCAAGTACTTTTTTGCATAAATTAAAGAATAAATTATAACTGTCGATAATAAAGGCATGAAATACCACGAAATGAGGTGGATTATGGATGCATTTAAGCCGTTCCTGGCGCCGATAGTTCGGTTGCAGGTGAGTCATGATGGCCCGTTTAAAGTTGCAGGAGTGCTCGGCAATCGAACAGAAAGGGTTAAGCGTAAAAAGCACCTACTGGAGATGGCGCAGCAAAAGCATAAAGAGGAAGATGCGCGCAAAAAAGACGAAGATGACAGTGAAATCGACGACGAAGAGCAACACTTAGATACTTGGGCCTAAAATTCTCTCAGGCCCGGGTATGGCGACTTATTTGCGCTTGCCGCGCTTTTATCTTGGGGGATCTATCTTACCCGCAATCGAGGTATTTACCCTGAACCAGCCTGCAACAGAGTATCTGTCCCGCTTAGCGGGAAGTACTTCATGGGGAAACTCTTCACTCAAAAACAAGGCAAGTGTGCCGTGCAAAGGGACCACTTTTATGCCTTCAAGGTCAGTATCATCCCGATAGAGTACCATTTCCCCCCCATCATCATGTCCCCACCCAGGGTTCAGATAGGTAACCAGTGACAGGATGCGGTTGGTTTCACCTCTAAACGCATCGTAATGACGCTTGTAATAACTGCCGCTGGCGTAATGAGCAAAATGACTTTCAAAAGAAAACAGGCCCATAAACAAGCGACGGTTTAAAAACTGTTGCAACCGGCAGGTCCAGTCAAGCCAGCGTTGTCCGGGCTCTGACTCGCCGTTTATCCAGCAAATTTCGTCTGTACGCACAAAGTCGTTATGTAAGAAATCACCGCCCCGGCCAATGCCGGCATGTTCATACTTTTGCGTATTTAAACTGTGCTGATAGGCCAGTAAATCGTCTGCCAAATCAAGAGGCAGCGCACCAGGGCGAATGCTATAGCCCTGGCTCAGTAAATCATCAGCAATAAGTGAAAACAGTGTCTCGTCTGTGGGGGAGTCGCCGTGCGCTGCACGAAAATGAACTAAAGCGGCCAACCTGATTTGCTATAGTAAGTCGTATCAAAATCAAAAAATGTGTCATTAAAGCAAAAGAGAAGAAGTAATCTAAACCTCATGGCTCTGGGCTTTATGGCTTGCTGCCTGCTTTGCTGCGCGCATCATAGTCATTTTTTATCCGCTGGCAAGCAAAATATCTCAGCTTGTGTCTAATGGGGTATAATACTTGGTTCAGTGTTACGGAGTAGATTGATGAGCGTAAACAAAGAACCCAATTCGACGCCTGAACAAGCGGTGCAGGTGCCATCGCCTTGTATCCGCCATTGTTGTCTAGACGATAACGATATCTGTGTTGGGTGTTATAGGACGCTAAACGAAATCATGAACTGGCAGTCATCCAGCAATGAGCAAAAAAGAATTGTTTTACAGGCCTGTGAGAAGAGAAAAGCGCGCTGATGTGTGCATTAATCTATCTGCTGACTGTAAACGGTCTTTGATATTGATATGGCACAAAAAATATGAAATACATGAAGTTAGAAGCTAAGAATATTAAGTTTTTGTCACCGGCGGATGAGCAGAGCTTTTTTGACCGATTAAATGCGTTGTCAGGCGTTAATGATGTCTATGGACAAGGGTTTTCGATAATCATTGATACAAACCAGTCCCTGGGCGATGAAGAACTAAGAGAGATCATCGCCCTGTTTTATCGCTACGGCGTTAATATGAAGCAACTAAAGACATTTCTGAGTGAAGGCAACAGAATATGGTTTAAGCACAATCAACAGTCATACTGGTATAAAAAGGTATTTGGAAATCGATGAGAGTCAGGGAGTAGTTTCAACCTGTGTATTAAAGTGCTTGGAGTGTACACAGCGGACAAATAAGCACTGATAATTGGGCTGCCTAATTACGTTTGTGGGAAATTAAATTGGAAATTAACAACTGGTTCGACTTAGTTATCTACGCTCTTTTTACGTTAGGGATTATATTTTTTGCTCTACCAGGTGGCATTTATTATATCCGGGTTTCATATCTTGCTTATCGGCTCTATGGATTTGGGAAGCTTCCAAAGGGGTCACCTGCTGCAGATATAGCGGGTAGTGCTTTGGGGATCTTTCTTTTGGGAGTCTTTTCTATTTTAGTGTCGCTGTGGTATCTTTTTCTCGATAAAGGAGGGAATTTATTCTATTTCTTCAAAGAGTTGAATGAATTTTTTCTTGATGCTCAGAGGCCACTTTGAGCAAAAATGGGCATCTAGTCGAAAGGCGGGTAATACAAATCAAAAATTAAGGTTTGTGTCCTGCTTTTATGAAGTAAGCAATAAAAGCGTGCTGACTTGCGCTTACTCTCTATCCACCATAGAATTGCGTCGCCCAGTCATTATGCAGTGCTTTAATTTTGTCTATCACACAGTATTTTTCAGAAAACGGCCCCCTGGCTCACCATTTTAGCGGTTATCAGCCAAGACAGCCTCAAATCGATATGGCTGAAGCCATAGATCAGGTGGTCAAAGAGGGCGGTCAGTGTGTGGTTGAAGCAGGTACAGGTACGGGTAAGACATTTGCTTATCTGGTTCCGGCGCTTTTGAACGACAAAAAGGTCATCATTTCGACCGGCTCCAAAGCATTGCAGGAACAGCTCTACCACAGAGATTTGCCTGAGCTACTTAAAGCGCTTGGCAAAGGTCGCAAAGTTGCCTTGCTTAAGGGGCGGGCGAATTATCTGTGCACTTATCGTTTGAATGAGCATGTGGCGCATGTACCCAGTGACGATCCTGACGTTATGCACCAGCTGGCGATGGTGGCTAAGTTTGCTACAGAAACGCAAAGTGGCGACCTGGCTGATTGTGTGGGCATTGAAGAAGATGCCAAAGTGCTGCCTTATGTTAATTCCACAGCAGATAACTGTTTAGGGAAGGACTGTCCTGACTTCTCTGAGTGTTATATACGCAAGGCGAGGATCAAGGCAGCTGAAGCAGATCTGGTAGTGATCAACCACCACTTGTTTTTTGCCGATATGTCGGTCAAGGAATCGGGCTTTGCTGAGTTGATGCCAACCGCAGATAGCTATATTTTTGACGAGGCGCATCAGCTGGGCGAAATTGCATCCGATTACTTTGGGGAGTCCATCAGTACCAAGCAGCTACAGGCCCTGATCAATGATTTAAGGCTGATTTATCGCAGCGATATACCGGATATGCTGCAGCTGGGAAAAACACTAAATAAGCTGGAGACCAGTGTTGCCGATCTGCGACTGGTGTTTGGCAGCGATGGTGCCCGGGGAGATTGGCGGGAAAAGCTTCAGGACAAAGTGATCTGCGATGCACTGCACAGAGTGATCAGCAATCTGGATTTTTTATATCAGGTGCTTAAGTTGTGCCTCGACCGCTCTGATAAAATCGAGCATCCGCTTGAGCGGGTTTTGTCCTTTAAAGGGCAGCTCGACAGAGCCTTTGACGTGAGTCTGCCGGGCTTTAGCTATTGGTTTGAAACCACCCGGCGCTTTTTGACCATACACATTACGCCCCTGGATGTATCGAACCGCTTTAAAGATATGATGGCCAAAAGTGAGGCTAGCTTTGTGTTTACCTCGGCTACCTTGTCGGTAGATAACAGCCTGGCGCATTTTAATGCCAGCCTGGGCCTTGAGCCTGACCATCAGGCAATTGTCGATAGCCCGTTTGACTACGAATCACAGGCGGTGCTTTGTCTGCCTCGTTATTTGCCAGAAACCAAAGATGAAATGATGCCACATGCGTTGGTAAAAATTGCGAAGCAAGTGATCAATGCCGCAAAGGGGCGTACGTTTTTACTCTTTACCAGTTACCGCGTTATGCATCTGGTGTATGAAGGTTTGAGCACCGCGACTGAATATCCGGTATTCATGCAGGGGCAGGCGTCAAAGCGCATCATTCTGGAGCAGTTTGTTCGCCATGGTAATGCGGTACTTATGGGCACCGCATCGTTCTGGGAAGGCGTTGATGTGCGCGGCGATACACTCAGTTGCGTACTCATAGACAAATTGCCGTTTACCTCACCGGATGATCCTTTATTACAGGCTCGAATGAAAGATGCCCAATTGCAGGACAAAGAGCCGTTTGATGAAATTCAGCTCCCCCTTGCCGTCATTGCGCTAAAGCAGGGCGTAGGGCGCCTCATTCGGGATAAGAAAGACAAAGGTGTGCTAATTATTTGCGATAATCGTCTGGTTACGCGAAAATACGGTGAAACCTTTATTAAAAGTTTGCCTCCCATGTCACGGACCCGTGATTTGGATAAGGCCTTGTCATTTTTAGAGAATATTGACCAGCATGAAAACTAATTTGCTTGCCCTGGATGCTTCAACAGAAGCTCTGAGCCTGGCGTTGTCGTTTAACGGCAACCTTTATCGTCACTTTGAAGAGTGCCCTCAGCAACACAGTCAGAAAATACTCCCTTTAGTTGAGCAGCTGTTTTCTGAGGCAGGTTGTCAGCTCAAAGACCTGGATGGTCTAGTATTCGGTCGTGGACCGGGTAGTTTTACCGGGGTGCGGATCGGTGTGTCTGTTGCACAGGGGCTGGCGTATTCGGGAAATTTGCAGCTGGCGGGGGTTTCTACCTTGCAGGCCATGGCGCAGCAGGCTTTTGCACAGACGGATGCCAAGCAGGTTCTGGTTGCCATCGATGCACGCATGGGCGAAGTGTATCTTTGTCATTATACCCGCTCAGAAAGCAACCAGGCGGTTGCTTTGGGTGATGAAAGCGTGATCAAGCCTGAACTCATTGAAGGGGATTTTGCAGGCGTGCTGGCCGTGGGCACAGGCTGGCAGACTTATTCAGAGGTTGCTGAGAAATTAGCACTCGAAGTACACGACGCTATCACCTTGCCGCATGCCGAGTATATGCTTGAAATTGGCGCTGTGCAGTTTGAATCCGGGCAGGTTGTTAATGCCGCTGACGCTCAGCCGCAGTATGTCAGAGATACGGTCACCTGGAAGAAGTTGCCCGGGCGCGAATAACAGGCTAATCTTATACTGATGTGTTGGGTTTTTAGTGATATTGACTGATGAAAATCAACCAGCTTGTTCAGAATCAGGATACTTATCAGCTCAGGCAGTCGGTTGCTAAACCTGCTGCCAGTGAACCCGTTACGCCTCCCAAACCGAGCGCTAAGCTAAATTTTTCGGATGCCGGCGTTGCACTTGCACAGCAGTATACTGCAGACAAGCGCGACGTTATCTACGACCAACCCAGTTACAAGAGCAGTGTGGCTATGCAAGCCTACAGCGCCATCCAAAATCAAGAACGGCGCAGCGAAGTACAGTCTTTACTTGGTGTGAGCATTTACGCCTGATATCTCTCCTCTCAATGCTATTTTTTCATGTTGCATCAGAGCACACGCTCGCTTGAATTTTTTTCAGCAAAAATTTAGTCAATTGATTTGTTTTAATCTGCTTTTGGAGTAATGTTAAAAGAAAATAACAAATTATGGTTACGAGTTTGCTGAACAGATTCAACCAGTTTGCACTCAAACTTTCTTCAAATACGGTTGTTTTGTCACTACGCGAAGGCTATATCGCCTTGATCCCGTTTTTTATCGTTGCGTCTGTGATCACTTTGCTCAATCAGTGGCTTGGAGATGACTTACATAAATTAAAGTATCAGGCACTGGGGGACTTTAACACTCTGGTATGGGGGATCTTTCCGCTATTAACCCTGATATCTTTTAGCTACTATCTGTCGAAAAACCTTAAGATCCACACCATAGCAGGTCCAGTTCTGGTGCTTGCCTGCTTCACAGCAACCACAGGTTACATCGAAATTAATCAGGGAACACTGAGCATAGTGCACCGCAATGGCATGTTGTATTCATTGCTTATGCCAGTCCTGTGTTGCTATCTACTCGCTTATATAGAGCGAATACGCTGGCTAAGACTGGTTGGGATAAGCTCAATCAGCCTGTTTTTGCGTAAGCACCTTAACCTGATCATTCCTTATATTCTGGTTACTGCGATAATTTTGTTAGTGATCCCGATTTTAGATCATTTCGCAGGTCAGCTGCACAGTACTCTAAAGCTACTTAATCCGACCTGGAATGTGTTCGAGAAAGTGTCGGCACAACTGATTTTCTCACATTTACTCTGGTTTATTGGTGTCCATGGGGATAACACCTATCACCTGTTAGTATCTGGGGAGCTAACCGATTATCAGGTGTTACCTCAGTTATCGAGTTATGCCTTTTACACTTGCTTTGTAATAATTGGTGGTACGGGCTGTATTTGGGGACTGATCATCGCCTCAATGCTGCTTAAAAATGCACGCCACGAGCGCAGCATCGCCATGATAGCGTCGCCGCTTGCGCTGTTTAACATCAGTGAGGTCATGCTCTATGCTTTGCCCATTGTGTTTAATCCTTATCTGCTTATCCCATTTTTGCTTAGCCCGTTGTTAAATGCATTGATTGCGTACGGATGTATTTCTGCAGGGATGATTACTTTGGATCCCGCGATGGATATTCCCTGGTTCACACCTGTGTTTGTCAGCGGCTGGTTACTGACGCAGAGCTTTAGTGGTATTTTACTGCAGGTTATATTAATCGCGCTTAATGCGGCACTTTATTATCCGTTTTTAAAATTTAACCGAGATCATAACTTATCCGGAAAGGCGCTGGACGTGTTACTTAAGCGATTTACCACAGGCAGGTTGATAGAAGCGGGAGCTGAAAGCTCATATACCCGCACGCAGCGCGAGGAACAGATCAATGTGCACAGTCTAAAGGAGGTTACTGATGCGCTGAACAGTGGTGAACTGATGCTTTTTTATCAGCCAAAGATAAACCCATACACTAAAGAAGTGGTTGGTTTTGAGGCCTTATTAAGGTTAAAAAACACTGATGGCCGGATTCAGGGCCCCTGGTTTCTGGCCACGCTTGAGCAACACGGGCTACTCCACATCATAGATAATTTTGTGATTGACCAATTAGAAGTGGACCTCGAGCACTTTGCACGGGAAGGGTTCAGGCCCAAAGTGAGCTTTAATATCTCGCCACAAAATTTGCTGACCGGCGGATATAAACGCATTGTGAAAGCTTTTTCGGATTATCCCGGCCAGGTTGAGGTTGAGTTGCTTGAATCCAGTTATATTGAGGATTTTAATCGCACGGTCGATGTGGTTAATCTATTACGCGCACATCATATTGCCTGTGCAATGGATGATTTCGGTACCGGATATTCCTGCCTGTCTGTATTATCCAAGTTGAATATCGACACTATTAAACTGGACAGAAGCCTTTTGCCCGACAACTACAACTGCAAATCTGTGTCTTTATATACCAATCTGTCAGAGATGATAGCTAAGCTCGGCTTCAGGCTGGTGGCAGAAGGAGTTGAAACAAAAGAAGAGGAGAATCTGGTAAAGCAGTCGCAGGTTGATTGTGTGCAAGGGTTTTTATACTACAAAGCCATGCCTATAGAAGAGGCAATGACATTATTACAGAGCCAGACAGAATCGAGTCAGCAGCATAAAGCCGCCGACTCATCGGTATAAAAAGGCGGACCCCATGTTTGATCCGCCGTGTAGTTGATTACTTCTCGATGTAGGAAATCAGTTTATCTGCAATCTGGGTATTGTTTAAAGAGCCAATGAACGAATCGCGTCCTTTCCCGTAGGCAAAAATTGGTACGTCAATCGCTGTGTGTCCTTTAGTTGTCCAACCCGTGTAGCTGGCATCATTGATAAGCTTATTGGCCGTTTTATAAAACGCCTCTTTGGAATCCTTCTGTGCTCCTGCAAGCGCTTTTTTAGTCTCTTTATCAAAAGGTAAACCCGTTAGTTGCGTCCAGGTTTTGCCCATTTGGTCCGCTTTCATGTCAAACAGGGTATTAGTCAGCTCTTTGACTGAGGATTTGGCTTTTGCAACAACCTCTGTTTTCCACTGATACACGCCATTACTACCTAAAGTCAGGCCACCCGTAGAGTGGTCGGCGGTAACAACCAATAATGTGTCTGGATTTGCATCAATATACGCTTTGGCGACTTTAATCGCCCCCGCAAAATCGTCCATTTCTTTCATTGCGCACGCGATATCATTGGCATGACCACACCAGTCAATCTGGCTGCCTTCGATCATAACAAAGAAGCCTTTCTCATTTTGCTTGTCTAATAGCTCCAGTGTTTTATTGGTCATCTTTGTCAACCGTTTTGGCTCATCACTGTCGATTGCATGCGCAAAAGCGACATCAGCGAATAGGCCTAGTGCGGGCAGGCGGTTTATTGAATCCAGGTTGTCGAACTGATCTGTATACTGATAACCGGCTTCTTTAAATTCGCTAACCAGGTTGCGGTCATCACGAATAAAGTACTTAGTACCACCGCCGAGCATTAAATCAACAGGTAACTTACCGGCAATTTTGTTATCAATATAATCGTCGGCGATTTCATCATAGTTGCGACGCGACTCATTATGTGCGGCAAAGCTGGCCGGTGTAGCGTGGTTGATCTGTGATGTGGCGACCAAAGCTGTGGTCATGCCTCGTTCTTTGGCAATCTCTAGCATGGTTTTAAGCGATTGTTTGTGTGTATCTACCGCAATTGCCCCGTTATAGCTTTTCGAGGCAGTGCTGAGTGCCGTGGCACCTGCTGCGCTGTCTGTGACTACTGTATCATCGTCCGGATAAGTGTGTGCCATCCCAACCAGGATTGAATCAAATACTGTTGGCTCAACCATTTTGGTTGTCTTATCATCTTGCATATAGCGATAAGCCGTGGTGAATGCCGGCCCCATGCCATCTCCAATCATATAGATGATATTTTTCGGCGCCGCGAGTGCAGAGTTTGACAAGGTACAGCCCAGGGCAAATGCGAGGGCACTTAGTTTTCGTGTCATAGTTGATCCTTAATGTTCCCGTATGTGTGCTCGTCTTTGTGCATGGTAAATCATTGTAAGCTGTGTGATTTATGCTTTGCACCCGAGCCAGAATGGGTAGAATATTAAAGCAATACGTACAATAAGAATATGAATTTATGTTGACTGCTAATAAAAATAAGATAAAACAAGGGGAAGTAAGTGGTTTTGCTTATCAGGAACTAGGCCATGGCCCACAAACGGTATTGATGTTGCACGGCTGGCAGGATAACAGCAATAGCTTTATGCCGATTTTGGATAGTCTGAGCGATAAAGTGCTGCAAACGCACAGATTTATTGCGTTAGACTTTGTTGGCCATGGTAAGTCAGCCTGGCGAAGTGCAGATGCACATTATTACTTCGTCGAATATGTTTATGATATTTTAAACTTTCTTCGTACCATGGAGATTGCGCGATGCGACATTGTCGGCCATTCTATGGGGGCGCTGGTGGGCGGTTTATTCGCCAGCTTGTATGCAGAAAAAGTAAATACTCTGACATTAATAGATGGTATAGGTTTGCTTTATCAAAGTGATAAGCATGCTAAGGAGCAACTGCTCAAGGCGTTTATTGCGCGAGAAGTGACTGAACAAACAAACAGCTCCAGTGTGCGGCTGTTTGCCGATAAACAAGCTATCATCAAAGCACGAGTTAAAGTGAGTGACTTCAGCGAAGAAATTGCTGCTATATTAATGGAGCGAAATATTGAAGAACTTGAAGAGGGCGCGCGTTTGACGACAGATCCTAAATTGAAACTGCCGTCCACAATGCGCTTTTCACGTGCTCAGGCACTGTCTTTGTTGCAAGACGTGGCGACACCCACGTTGGCAATCATGGGCTCCTCAGGCTACGCGCAAATGAAGCACAGTTTGGGGCAGTTTTCTCAATGTTTTAAACAGTTTACAAGCGTTGAAGTGGCTGGCGGGCACCATTGTCATATGGAAGAGCCAGAGCAAGTTTTGACAAAGATCTTGACGCATATATCGCATCCGGACGTTTCCTGATTGTATATTTGTGTTAAATGTGGGACTATCCCAGCTTTAGAGTATTTACTCAATTGTTTGTGTGCCTTAAGCATATTAAGGTAAGACCAATATAAAAAATAACGAGAACACAGGAGCTAAGAGTGGAAAAAATCTGGTTAAAGCGCTACCCCGAGGGGATGCCTGAAACAATCGACCCAGAACACTACAACTCGCTGCTTGAATTATTCGACAACAGTTTTAAAGAGTTTGCCCAGTTACCTGCATACAGTAACATGGGTAAAACAATGACTTACCAACAAGTTGATGAAGCAACCAAGGCAGTTGCCGGGTATATCCAAAACACCCTCAAGTTAGGCAAAGGGGACAAAGTAGCGGTGATGATGCCAAACTTGCTACAAACCCCCGTAACCATCTTAGGTGTGCTGCGAGCCGGTTGTACGGTAGTCAATGTCAATCCTTTGTACACGGTACGAGAGCTTGAACATCAGCTCAATGATTCAGAAGCGAAAGCAATCTTCATATTGGCCAATTTTGCACATACACTCGAGAAGGCATTGCCTACGACGGGTGTTAAACATATCGTTGTAACACAAATTGGTGACATGCTAGGTGGCGTCAAAAAGCATTTGGTCAACTTCGTTGTTAAAAAGCTGAAGAAAATGGTGCCCGACTATAGTTTGCCTAATGCAATTCCATTTGCTGATGCTATCAAGGCTGATCCGGGTCAGTATAAGGTACCTGAGATTGACCTCAATGATCTGGCATTTTTACAGTATACAGGCGGTACCACGGGCGTATCTAAAGGTGCCATGCTGACCCATGGTAATATGGTTGCCAACCTGGAACAGGTGTCTGGCTGCCTGGATAAGGTGCTCGACAAAGGCAAAGAAGTCGTTATTACGGCGCTGCCGCTGTATCATATTTTCGCACTGACAGCGAACTGCCTGACTTTTATGAAGTATGGCGGTCACAATATTTTGATCACGAACCCGCGGGACATGCCTGGTTTCGTTAAAGAACTGGCAAAATACCCGTTTACGGCCATCACAGGCGTGAACACCTTATTCAATGGGCTGTTAAACACACCAGGATTCTCAGAGCTGGACTTTTCCACTTTGAAGATGTCATTAGGCGGTGGTATGGCGGTGCAGCGCCCGGTTGCTGAGCGCTGGCAGAAAGTGACACAAAGTAAACTGATGGAAGGCTATGGCCTGACTGAGTGTGCGCCTCTGGTTACAATATGCCCTTGGGACTTGAATGGCTATAACGGTTCTATCGGCTTACCGGCACCAAGCACAGACTTGAAAATCATTAATGATCAGGGCGAAGAAGTACCAAAAGGCGAGCCCGGTGAGCTGTGTGTTAAAGGACCGCAAGTCATGGCTGGCTATTATAACCGCCCTGACGCAACGGCAGAGTGTTTGCAAGATGGCTGGTTTGCCACCGGCGATATTGCCATTTACGATGACGAAGGCTTCTTCTATATCGTAGACCGTAAGAAAGACATGATCCTGGTATCTGGTTTTAACGTCTTCCCTAACGAAATTGAAGAAGTGGTTGCGATGCACGATGGTGTACTAGAAGTTGCTGCCATTGGTGTGCCGCACGATGTAAGTGGTGAACAGGTTAAAGTTTTTGTTGTAAGAAAGGATCCATCTTTGACAGAAAAAGATATAATAAAACACTGTCGCGACAAGCTAACCAATTATAAAGTCCCTAAATTGGTCGAATTCAGAGATGAATTACCAAAGACCAATGTTGGCAAAATATTGCGTAGGGCATTAAAGTAAAAAGAAACCGGCGAAAGCCGGTTTTTTATAGGGAGTAAATGTGCAGTATCAATTTATCCAGCAACAAGCAGAGCTCGATGCCTTTATAGCCAACCTGTCAGATAGTCAGGTGTTGGCTATAGACACTGAATTTATGCGCCGCAGAACTTTGTATCCTGAGATTGCCTTAATTCAGGTATACGATGGCGAGCATCTGGCGTTGATAGACCCGTTAAGTGAGCTAGATTTTTCAGGGTTATGGCATTTACTTCGCGATGAACAGATTGTCAAAGTATTGCATTCGCCCTCTGAAGATATTGAAGTATTTCAAAAGTTTGCGGGTTTTGTGCCGACACCTTTGTTTGACACTCAATTTGCACTGCAGTTGCTCGGAGAGGGTAATTGTGTGGGTTTTGCCAACATGGTTAAGTCGATGCTCGATATTGAGCTCGATAAAAGTATGTCCAGAACGGATTGGCTAAAGCGCCCATTGCAGGCAAGTCAGCTGGAATATGCCGCAGCAGACGTATTTTACCTTCTGCCATGTTATCAGACCATCAGCAAAAAGATTGCCGAAAAAGGGTTATCGCACATAGTGACATGTGAATCGCAGTTGATCGCCCAAAAGCGCGCATTCAGAACGCCGGATCACTACCTCTACCTCGGTATCAAAAATGTCTGGCAGCTAAAGCCGCGTGATCTTGCCGTTTTAAGAACACTGGCCAGTTGGCGACAGAACAAGGCCGAGAAAAAGAATTTGGCCCTCAATTTTGTGCTAAAAGAACATAATATGGTCGAAATAGCTAAGCGCAGACCGGGCTCTCTAAACAGCTTGCGAAATGTACCGGGTGTTGAGCCAATGGAAGTGAATCGCTCAGGAAAAGAAATTCTCGCCTGTATTGAAGCGGGTAAAGCGGTACCGGAGTCAGAGCTACCTGCGCGCGTGCAACGGCTGATTGATTATCCCGGATACAAAGGGGCCGCGAAAGAAATAAAGCAAGCAATCGCAGAAGTGGCCAGGGAACACGATATTCCGGTGGATGTATTTGCTTCGAAAAAGCAGATCAATCAGGTGATTGGCTGGAACTGGAAGCTGGATGAACAACAGAGAAAGACTTTCCTGAAACCTGATCTATTTCAGGGTTGGCGTCACGAGATACTTAAAGACGCGCTGTCGAAGTGGCATATTGCTTAACGCGAAGATGAAAAAGCCGCACAGTGTGCGGCTTTTTTATAGAGACTTTATTTTTGCTCGTCATCCGGGAGCGTCACATTGAGCTCCAGTACCGCCAAATCATCTTCATTTTGCTCAAACTGCACATTCACTGCGTCAGAGTCTACTTTGACATACTTACGGATCACTTCCAGTATATCCTGCTTTAACTGAGGCAGATAATCGGGGGTGCCACGCTTGGAGCGTTCATGGGCAACGATTATTTGTAGCCGCTCTTTAGCCAGCGATGCGCTGGACTTTTTCTCGGATCGAAAATAATCAAGTAAAGACACATTAACCTCCAAAAATCCGCTTTAGCAGTCCTTTCTTTTCAACATTCAAAAACCTGAAGTCGACGATTTCGCCCAACAAACGATTGATGGCATCGCTGTATGCCTGGCCTGCGTCCGACTCTGTATCCAGGATAACGGGTTGTCCTGAGTTAGATGCATTCAGTACCGCTTTAGACTCAGGGATCACGCCGAGTAAATCGATGGCCAAGATTTCCTGGACATCTTCAACCGATAGCATGTCGCCGCTTTCAACACGCTCTGGGTTATAACGGGTAAGCAAAAGGTGCTCTTTGACTGGCTCCAGGCCATCTTCCGCACGTTTTGACTTACTTTGTAAAATGCCCAAAATGCGATCTGAGTCGCGGACAGAAGACACTTCCGGGTTAGTGGTGACAATCGCTTCGTCAGCGAAATATAGGGCCATCATTGCACCGGCCTCGATCCCCGCAGGTGAATCGCAGATGATGAAATCAAAGTCTTCCGACATGTCTTTCAGTACGCGTTCAACGCCTTCTTTAGTCAGGGCATCTTTGTCGCGAGTTTGTGAAGCCGGTAAAATATAAAGCTTTTCAACACGCTTATCTTTTATCAATGCCTGATTCAGATTGGCTTCGCCATTGATGACGTTGACAAAATCATAGACAACACGACGTTCGCAGCCCATGATGAGATCTAGGTTACGCAGGCCAATATCAAAGTCGATAATGGCTGTTTTGTATCCTTTAAGTGCCAGACCTGTGCCGATCGCTGCACTTGATGTGGTTTTACCTACACCACCTTTACCTGAAGTTACGACAATAATCTTTGCCATCTGAATTATCCTTTGACCAATGCTGTTAATTCTAATGATTCGTTATTTTGTGAAATCTGGCAGGCTTTGCCCCAGTGTTCTCCCTGTAAAGAGTCACTGATCCAATAACTGCCACCGACTGAAACCAGTTCTGCTTCCAGCTTTTGGCAGTAAATACTTGCCTCGTGATTTCCTTGCGCACCAGCGATAGCACGTCCTCTGAGCGTGCCATAGATGTGAATATTGCCATCGGCAATGACCTCTGCACCATGGCTGACCGCGCCCAGTACAATGAGGTCCCGGTCCTTCGCGTAAATTTGTTGCCCAGAGCGTACTGTGCTGTTGATAACCTGGGCGCCGAGATAGACTTCTTTTTCCACCACTTGCGTGTCAGCACTCTCCTGAGTCACAGGCTTAACGTCTTTAGTATAGTTAAGTACGGAGAGGCCTATTTCTTTTGCCTCAGCATTGTGCTGTTCTGTACCATTACATATACCAACCGGGTTTAAAGCCAGCTCTGTAAGAATGCGTTTTAAATCGCTAAGGACAATACTCTGTTCCTGGACGTCGGCAAGATTGATGACGATAGGTGCCCCTTTAAAAAATTTTGGAGCCTGGGAAATTTTATCACTCAGTTGTTGTTTTACATTGCCAAGGTCGGCATCGAAGAGGTGTAAAACTGAGAGTGTAAACAGGTTTCCCTTCAATTCAAAAGACTGTGTAGACATAAGCGCTCAATACCAGTGCGAACTCTGATTAATATTGTTCTGACCCCGTACTCTGTACGTTTGAGAGTCGCAAAACTTTCCAAATAGTATATAGGTCATGGTATAGTGCTGCTCTCAGATTAGCAAGATTTTATAGGGTTATAATGCTAGCCGCAGTATATAAAAGTAGTAAAAAAGCCGATACCTATCTTTTTATTGAAAAACGAGACGATTTTAGCAAAGTCCCTGACCCTTTAATGGCTACTTTTGGTACGCCAATATTTGTAATCATTGTGGATTTAGCAAAACGCACCAAACTTGGGGTTGCGGATTTAAGTAACGTTAAGCAAAAATTAATCGACGATGGGTTTTATTTGCAGCTGCCGCCTCCACAAGAAAATCTTCTGGACGAATTAAAAAGACAAAACGGAGTAAAAAGTGACTAAAACACTATCCGCATTATTCGTATCTTTATGTCTGGCATCGCAAAGCGTAAAAGCGGATGACCAGGCGCGCTTCGATAGCTACGTTGAAGTGCTAAAAGCTGAAGCCCGCGAAAGAGGCTATGAACAGGCTTTGATTGACCAGGCGTTCAGCACGGTTAAATTTAAAAAGAAAGTGATTAAACAGGATAAGAACCAGCCAGAAATAGTCGAGACGCTGGAAACTTATTTACCTAAACGCGTACCAGACTGGAAAGTTCAGCGAGCAAGAAAGCTCTACAAAGAAAATAAAGTGCTGCTGGATAAGATCAGCCAAGATTTTGGCGTGCAGGGGCGCTTTATTGTTGCCCTATGGGGACTTGAAAGTAGTTTTGGCCGCGTCCAGGGCGGCTACCCTGTGATCAGTTCACTCGTCACTTTGGCGTTTGATGGTCGCCGCGAAGCCTTGTACAAGCGTCAGTTATGGGCTGCGTTGGATATTCTCAAAGATGGCCACGTTAACATCGACAATTTCAAGGGCTCCTGGGCCGGCGCCATGGGCCAGTCCCAGTTTATGCCAACGTCATTCAACTCTTATGCCGTTGATTACAACAATGATGGCAAAAAAGACATCTGGACCAGTAAAGAAGATGCTCTTGCCTCGATAGCAAACTACCTTAAAAGCGTGGGCTGGAACGATAACCTGACCTGGGGTCGCCAGGTTAAATTACCAGAGGACTTCCCGAGCCAGTATGTGCTCAAACGCGGTTCGAAAAACCACAAGCAATGGCTGGAGTTCTGGCGTGATTCTGAGCGCTCTCTAGAAGAGTGGCAGAGCCTGGGTGTAAGACGTGCTGATGGCACTGATTTACCTAAGGTAAATATTAGCGCCGCGTTAGTCATGCCCGATGATATGAACGGTCGTATGTATCTGGCTTACAACAACTACAAAGCGCTGATGAACTGGAACCGTAGCTACTATTTCGCAACCAGTGTAGGTTATTTATCTGATCGTATTGGCTATCCGAAAATCTAGTCATTCAGATAGAAAGCAACAATAAAAAAGGCAGCGTGCGGGCTGCCTTTTTGGTTGGGCTAATGCAAGTGAAAATCAGTAGTAGCTCAGGTCCTGAGTTTTTCCCCAGAAAACCCGATAAGAAAACAACGTGTAGCCAATGATAGCCGGCACCACCAGCACTACGCCGTAGAGCATAAAGGTGAGGGCAGACGGATCGGCAAGAGCTTCGAATATGGTGAGTGTACCTGGTACAACATATGGGAAGAAGCTGTATACCAGGCCAAAGAAGCACAGTAAAAATATCATCACTGTGATGGCAAAAGGTAACCAGCAACCATGGCTAGGGTTGCGATTGAGTTTTACCAACACTCTGTCTTGTATGACAAAGAGCACCATACAGATTAATGGCAGTGGCAGCAGTAACAGGCTTATCTCGGTACCAAACCAGCGTGTCTGAACGTAAGCATTAATCAGCGGATTAACCACAGAAACTGCCAGTACGCCCAGCAAAGCAATCAGGTTACTCAGTCGACACCAGCGGATAGCAGCGCTTTGTATCTCGCCTTCGCATTTCATGATTAACCAGCCTGCTCCAATTAAGGTGTAAGCCGCAATCACGCCAACACCACTGAGCGTAGCAAACAGGTGACTCGCCAGGCTGTGTTCAAAAGACATCACATACAGGCCCAGCATATACCCCTGCGTAAATGCGGTGATCAGACTGCCCAGCTTGAAACAACGATCCCAGGTTTGCCGGTAATGAGTTTTCGCTTTGGCGCGAAAATCAAAAGCGACCCCTCTTAAAATTAATCCCAGCAGCATAAACGCGATGGGTAAATAGAGCGCTTGCAAGATAATCGAGTGGGCGGAAGGAAACGCGATTAATGCAAGGCCTACAGCCAGCACCAGCCAGGTTTCATTGGCATCCCAGAAAGGACCAATTGACGCTATCATGGTATCCGCTGCGGGTTTATTGTTACCCGGTAACAAAATACCGACCCCCAGGTCATAGCCGTCCAGTACAGCGTAAACGATAATCGCCAGTGCCATCAGCGCACTATAAAGTAATGCAAGATATTCAGCGCTAAACATATTGGCCTCCCTGAACTGGTGTTGTCTGGTACTCTTCAACTTGAACGGCATTGCGCGCGGTGTAGAACAGCGTTTTGATGTAAGCTGCCAGCAAAACTGCATATAAAGTCAGGTAACCAATCAAGGTCAGCAAGACGTGTTCACTGGGGACGTTTGTAACCAGCTCCTCAATTTTAACCAGACCACTGACCATAAACGGCTGGCGACCAATTTCAGTGACGTACCAGCCTGCTAGCGTGGCAATCCACCCTGAAAATGTCATGACTACTAAGGCTTTAAGCTGCCAGGTCGGGAGGGTCGAGTGCTTCCATAAGGTATAACGGGTCACTAAGGCGACGAGTATCATTAAAACGCCTATCCCTACCATGATCCGAAAACCAAAAAATACAGGTTTAACCGGCGGGTGTTCCCCTTTAAATTCATTAAGTCCTTTAATTTCGCCTTCAGCCTCGTGTGTCAGGATCAGACTCGCCAGCTTGGGAATGGCGATTTCAAAGTGATTGGTTCTTTGTTGCTCATCCGGCATAGCAAAGAGTAGCAAAGGCGCCCCTTGTTCGGTTTCCCATACCCCTTCCATCGCGGCTACTTTTTGTGGTTGGTGCTCGAAGGTGTTCAGGCCATGCAGGTCGCCGACAAACATCTGCATCGGGGCGAGCAGGGCTGCGACCGTGAGCGATACTTTTAAAGTCAACTTGGGAGCGTGCTTATGATCCTCTTTGAGCAGGCGATACGCGCTAATCCCGGCGACCAGAAAAGACGCGGTGAGCCCGCTTGCCAGCAACATATGAAAAAAGCGATAACCAAATGATGGATTAAAGATGATCTCAAACCAGTCTTTGGGATAGAACACGCCATCTACCAGGGTGTAGCCAGTCGGGGTTTGCAGCCAGCTGTTCAAAGACAAGATCCAAAAAGCCGACAGGGTGGTGCCTATAGCAACTATGAATGTCGCAAAGGTATGCAGGCGCGGACTGACACGTTTCATGCCAAACAGCATAATGCCTAAAAAGGTCGCTTCCATAAAAAAGGCGGTTAGCACTTCATAGCCAAGTAAGGGTCCTGCTATATTGCCGACGCGCTCCATAAATCCGGGCCAGTTGGTACCAAACTGAAAAGACATGGTGATACCGCTGACCACGCCGAGCGCAAAAGTGAGGGCAAATATTTTCACCCAAAACCGGTAGGCCCGCAGCCAAACCGCTTCGCCGGTTCGGTCGTAACGGAACTTGAAGAACACCAGAAACCAGGCCAAAGCGATGGTGATGGTAGGAAAAAGAATATGAAAGCTTATATTTGCCGCAAATTGAATACGCGACAACAGTAGGGTATCAAGCATGACGCACCTCGCATATTATATCAGCCTGGTTGAGCCTGAGTCAGGCAAACGGTGACTGATACGACTCAGTGCGCGGGCACGAACCGCGCACAATGAAAAAATCCTTTTCAAAAGCCACTCTTTTAAGATTTTCTGAGTAGCTTGTCCTTCAAATCAATCACCTTGCTGACCGACGAGCCGAGCTTCATCAAAGATTGCAACTGCTCAGGTGTCAGGCGTTGCAGTTCGGCAGACCACTTGGTCACTGTTTCCAGCAAGTCGTGAATAGATTGCATTTGTTCTTGCGCGTATTTTTCTTCTGGTGAATTCGCGCTGTCGAGAATCTGGTCACGCAACAAGGTTAGGGTGGGGTCAATTTCACGTTTACGGCGTTCTTCAAAAACGCGGTTTGCCAGGTCCCAGATACTGCCATTTGGTGAATAGTACTCTTTTCTGTCACCGGGAATATGATGAACTTTAACCAGTTGCCATGATTGCAGCTCTTTGATCCCCATGCTGACATTACCTCGCGAGATCTTGAGTGCTTCGGCAATCTCATTGGCCGTTAACGGCTTCTCATTGATAACCAGCAAGCCAACCATTTGGCCAATGGTGCGATTGAAGCCCCAGCGGCTTCCCATTTCTCCACAATGGAGAACGAAGTTTTCGATTTTAGGTGATAGCTGCATTTTTAAAGTTTCAGTAATTATTGAAACTTTAATATATAGTGCTGATTGATTTGGATCAAGCCAATTGTTCAACTAATTTTCAGGTATAAGAGGTCAAAAATGGGCAGCATAGGTAGGTGCTTGCCCATCGGTTGAAGGATGTTCGGTTTATTTGGCAGGCTGGCTACTATGTTTACCGGTTTCCCAGCGCTCATTAAGCAATGTTTCACCGGCGTCGATGGCGCCTGGCTCTAATGTTGTCGCCATAGAGTCGTTCCAGCGATTGAGATAGCCAAACAGAGCGATCACACCAAGAATTTCAACGATTTCCCCGTCATCCCAGTGCGCCTGCATGGCGCTTTCAATCGAGGCGTCCACGGCATTTGGCACGCTGGAGGCGGCCAGCGCAAATTCAAATGCGGCTTTTTCAGCGGCTGTAAATACGTCACTTTCTCTGAACTGCCAGATAGTAGCGAGTCTCTCATCACTGCCGCCGTAGCGCTGTGCTGCTAATATGGTATGTGCTTCACAGTAGCGGCACCCTGTGTTTGCACTGGTAATGTAGCCAATCAGTCGCTTTAGTTCTGATGTGACCCGACCATGATTTTCCATCACGGCTTTGTTTAAGTTGATAAAGGCGCGGGCAATTGCCGGGCGAATTTGCATGGTGAGTACACTATTTGGACAAAAGCCCAGGGTTTCATTAAAAAACTTCGCAAGTTCTGCGACTTCCTGATCATGTTCTTGTGACAAAGGCTTAACTAAAGGCATACTGGTTCCTGTTGATGTTTTATATGTTGCATATGCAACAACTATATGTGTAGAGGTACAAATTGTCCAGTGACAATGATATGAAAAAAGCCATTGCCAACAGAAAGCGGGCACTGGCAGTAACAAATGAAGGCAAAGACGCGCTCGACCTGATAGAGCACGTACCATTTCAGGTTGCTGTGGTCAGTAACCTGTTATCACTGGACCGGGATCCGGTGATCCGCTCGCTGACAGAGCTAAACACCCGGGAATTACGCGTGTTACTTAACGTCGGGTCGTATGGGCCCGTCACGGCTGCCGAAGTGAGTTACCAGTCTCGACTAGACCCCTATTCGGTGACTCGTGCGGTGAATGCGCTGTTAAAGCTGGATCTGGTGCGTGCAACCGAACTGTCTGGCAAAAGTAAGCCTGTGGCTTTAACGCAAGCAGGGGAAAAGGTGTATAGGGAAGTCACGGCGCATATACGCAAACGAGAAGAAAAGTTGACTGCCCACATGTCCGATGACGAAAAGACGTTATTAAGCGGCTTGCTGATGAAACTGGAATTAACTGCAGAAGAAATACTGGCTAACGAAGTAACTGAAATGGAGGCTAAAGGACAGGTTGTAACACGAGACCATAAAGAAATGCTGCGCTGGCATAAACGCAGCAATCAAAACTAGCGGTTCTAACTATAAGACATCCATGCGGTCAATCAGCACAGTCCTGTTACTGAAGCGACATTGCGTCTCGTCGTAATCAAAGGTATCGAGATAACGGCCGTTGATAATTTTTGTCGTATCAGGCTGCGCCTTGCTCTTAAGTAGCAGAATAAAATGAGATTCTGCTGCAAGAGTTGTGTTTTGGCGGTATTGACGCGTGGAGGTCATCATATGAACCGTTGTGGTATTCTTGCGTGCTTTGTTAAAGCGCGCCACTATCTGCGCCTTACCATCGAGCTCGATGTTCAGTTTATCAACGCTAAAGCGGGCGTTATCCGTGAATAAATCTGCGTATTGCTCAGCGCTTCCGTTGTCGCGTATTTCCGGATAGGCGTAAACGAGAGTCTGGCAAAGTTGTACTGAGTCTGAGGGCGGGTGCGAGGCGCAGCCGCCTAGTAGCAGAAGGAGTGGCAGCATTCGACGATACATTTATAAGTTCCTGTTGTAATGGTGTATTCGGATGATTGCACACTCCAATACAGAGGCCAAGTGTTATCCTGGCACCTGTATTGCGTCAGGCGTTAATGTTTTTTGTGGGACTGTTTGCTGGCGTTTTTGAATGCTTCTCGCGCTGCAATCATTCGATAGGCTAGTGCACACACAATATAAGCCAGCACCAGGGCGCTGCCCGTCAACAGGGTGTCTTTATCCTGAACAAACATCCACAACATGGCCAAAATAATACTGGCGAACGTAAAGTGGGTGACGAGTGGGTTCATTCGGGCTTTCTTTTTCATTTCGGTAAAACTGGCTTGGTTAAATATCAACCACATTATAAAGTAGAGCGCATAAACTTGATAGTAATTTCTGTTTTTTATTTTTTTAGCTGGTTAAAAAGGATGGTTTCTGGCGCTACTTCTCATCCTTTTACTCATCCTCAGTGGTCCCAAGTCAATCATATTACAGCGAATGTGCAGTGTAAGTACTTTAGGCACAGAGAATTTGACCCAGAATAAGTATTCTATCTTGCAATAATTTACAATAAAGCAAGTGGCCATGTTGGTGCTTGTATTGGGAGGGAAGTGTGAAAATCACCCATCGCTGGAAATTGGATCTAAAACAGCTGATATTATTACTGGTAAGTGCCGGGATAGTGTTGTCCGTGTACAGCGCATTGATGGCGAGTTATCGCGTACATGAACGCGCATTTATTAAAGATACACTCGCGTCCAATCAGGCATATGCGCAGAAGCTCGCTGAGGTCACTGAACTGTTTTTGCAATCGTTGAACAGCCAGTTACAGGTGAGCGCCGGTCATATTGCAAATCACTTTGATGACAGCCAGGCCATTGATGCTGAACTGGGACGCTTACTGACACAAACCAATAGCTTTGATTCGCTGGTGGTGATTGATGCGCAGCGTAAGATCATTTCAGCTCAGCCTTCTAATCTTGCGCTGAAAGGCTTGACGCTCGATCCTGCTTTATCTTTGCCGATAGAACTACAGCAGCCCCATATTCTTGACCCCTTTGTCTCGCCCGCGGGCAATCTATTGGTCAGCCCGACTTTCCCGGTGTTTGCCGCTGATGGCACTTATCTCGGCTTTATTGCTGGTGGCATTTACTTGCAGGGTAATACCATTTTAAATCAGCTACTGGGCACTCATCATGCATCGGATCATTCGTATGTCTATGTGGTAGATAAAAGTAAACGGCTGATATACCACAAAGATAACGCCCGTGTTGGAGAATATATCGGGGATAATGTGGCGATTAACGCGGTGTTAAACGGGCAATCTGGTGCGACAGAAACGCTAAACAGTCAGGGTGAAAACATGTTGGCGGGATATGCCCCGGTAAGCAATACCGGTTGGGGGATTGTCAGCCAACGCGCTTTGACCAGTATCGTTGCTGAGCTCAATCAGACGCATACCAATGTGCTGTACTCTACCTTGCCGTTTGCGCTGGCCATTTTAGCCGCGACGCTGATTGCCGGTTTTGTTATTGCCAGGCCACTTGCTCAACTGGCACAGAGTGTCAGCTCATTGAGCCCGGGTAATTTGCGCTGTATCGATCAAACCCCTGCCTGGTACTTTGAGGCAGAAAATCTGAAGTCTGCCATCCTGAATAGCTCGGAGTTGTTGGGACAGGAAATCAAAGAGCTGGAGCAGGACAGAAAAATGGATCCCCTTACCAAGCTTAACAACCGCCTGGCAATGCAGCTGTGGCTGGACAATGTCAAAAATATGCACTACCAGTTTTCCGTTTTGGCATTGGATGTTGACCATTTTAAGTCAATCAACGATGAGTTTGGTCATGGGGTGGGCGATGAGGTGCTATGTGCTTTGGCAGGTGTAATGAAAAAAAATGCGCGAAGTCATGATTTTGTATGTCGCAGCGGTGGTGAAGAATTTCTAATTTTTATGCCCTTTGTTGATGCGAACCGGGCATTGAGCATCGCAGAGCGCTTGCGTATTGCTATCTCTGAATACCCTATGCCCATACCCAGGCCCGTAACAGTATCAATTGGCATCGCCTGTTGGCCAGTACACAGCAAGAGCATAGCGGAGACGTTGAAGATGGCAGATCAAGCGCTCTATCAGGCAAAAAACAAAGGTCGCAATCAAACTTGCCAGGCTAAGCACAGTGTACATGCCGCTAACAATGATGTTGCTCAGCATGCCGTTTAGTGAAAAATCTGAGTAACCATTATTTTGTTTTGTTAAGGAGTGTTTGAACCTGATACTGTGTTGTGATATGAATATTATCATATGGTGGTTCAGTACGGTGAGGTTTCATCATCTCATCTTACTGAAAGTAGCGCAGGGATTGACGGTGCTCAGAATAAAGTTCGGTTTATTGATCTGTATCGAGAATAAGACTGCTTTTAATTCTATCATTGCAATTTGTTAAAATACCTGTTGATATTGAAAACAATAAAATATAAGAACTTAGCCGAATAATGACTTTTTCATTCAGTACATTTTACAATCTATGTAGTAGTGAGGCGCGCTATGAATTGGCGCTCGATTTGATCTATGAGAAATTCAAACCGGCTCATTGTTTGATTGGTAAATTTATCGATGCGGATACCCGGGTTAAAACGGTCGCCTACTCAGTAGATGGCAAAAGGTCAAATGACATTATCTATGATCTTGAAGGCACCCCTTGTAACGATGCCAAAACCAGCCAGGGTGTATGTTCCATTAGTTGTAACTTGCAGCAGATGTATGCAGAAGATGAGATCCTCAAGATATTCGATATCGACGGGTATCTTGGCGTAACCCTGCGTGCATTGGATCATAAACCAATTGGTATTATGGTCTGCTTGTTTGATGAAAAAGTTGTCGTGAGTGAAGAGGACCGCCACTGGTTCCGCGAACTTAGCTTGCTGGTCGGCGCTGAACTGAACCACAACCTCGAAATGGCGGCACAGCAAATATTGGTCAAGCAGCTTGCAAAAGGTGAGCGGATCGCGAAATTAAGCTCCTGGACTTGGAATATCAGCCGGGACAAACATGTGTTCAGTCACGAAATGCGCCGCCTGTTGCAGCACCGCGAAGAAACACTCACTCTGGATGATTTCACAGATTGTTTAACGGAAGCAGATCAAAAGCGGCTCAGGGTTATTATCCAGAAGCTTCGCACCGGTCACCTCGATTATATCGATGTCAATGTTGCCCATAAAAAACGTACCAATCTGCGTGGGCTCTATCGTATTATCGGCCGGGTTGAACAGTGCGAGGAGCAACGTGATGAGCGCGTTTTTAGTGCCACTGTTCAGGACGTCTCTTATATTTATTCACTGAATAAACAGCTCGAACTAACCAATGTGGTGTTCGAACATGCCACTGAAGCCATTATGATCACCGATGGTGACAATAAAATCATTATGGTCAACAGGGCGTTCGAGCGTTTAACCGGTTATACCGGCCATGAGCTGATGGGGCGCGATCCGTCAGTACTGTCATCAGGGCAACACTGTGGAGACTTTTATCACCAAATGTGGAACAGCCTGATGAATTCCGGTTGCTGGAAAGGTGAGATATTCAACCGTCGCAAGAACGGGCAAATTTTCCCCGAGGAGTTAACACTCAGCCTGGTAAAAGACGAGCAAGGTGAAATCGTTAACTACGTTGCTATATTCCGTGACATTACTGATTGGAAACGCAATGAAGCGCAGCTCATGTTTTACGCCAATCATGAGCCTCTGACCGCGTTATTAAATCGTCGTTGCTTTATCGACATTGTAGAAGAAAAAATATCCGCCAGCCGCAGTATGCATACTCCGTGTTCTTTGTTGTTTATCGGTCTTGACCACTTTAAAGAGGTGAACGATATTTACGGGCCGGAAATCGGCGACAAAGTACTGGTTTCTGTTGCAAAGAGGCTGCGAAATGGGATCAGAGAAAAAGACACCATCTCCCGTTATGGCGGCGACGAATTTACCATCCTGCTGGATAACACAGATGTTAAAAGTGCTTTGCAGGTAGCAAAAAAACTCAGTGACAAAATTAAACAGCCCTATGTTTTTAACGACTTAACCGTCGAACTCAGCGCAAGCACAGGTATCGCGCAGCTTGAGAATAGGGGGCGGATCACGGCGGCTAAGTTTATTCGTAATGCGGCACATGCACTGGAGAGTGCTAAGAAAACCCATCGGGGCCATGTTGCTCTGCACAATGCGGCTATCCAAAATGCTTACCTGAACAAAATTAAGCTCAAGGACAAACTCAAAGCGGCGCTTAAATCTAACCTGTTAACCGTGTACTACCAGCCCATCGTCGACGTACAGCGCAGAAAAATCGTGAAATTTGAGGCGCTTGTCAGGTGGTTTGACGATGAGCAGGGGATGATATCACCAGGCACCTTTATTCCCATTGCAGAGGAGTTTGGATTGATCCATCTGATAGGCCAATTTGTACTGGAAAAAGCGTGCCAGGATCTTAAAGAGATGCACTTGCACGGGTATGAAGATGTCAGTATTTCAATCAATCGCTCGGTCAATGAATTTAAAACCAGTAACGACCAGTTTAAGCTGGTAACGCAAGCCATCAGCAACGCTGAGGTTCCCTTTGACAAGGTGACGCTTGAAGTAACTGAGTCTATGGCAACGAACCGTTATACCTGGGAGTTACTGTCTAAGCTCAGAGAGCAAGGGGTGAAGATAGCACTGGATGATTTCTGTACCGGATACTCGTCACTTAGCCACTTAATTGAAAATCAGGTAGATTATCTGAAAATCGATAAGTCTTTTGTAGACAGCCTGATGGCAGACAAAAATAAAAAAGTGATGATCAACTGTCTGCTTAATTTAGCCGATGAGCTGGGCATTAAAGTGATTGCCGAAGGGGTGGAGTCTCAGAGTCAGCTTGCCATGCTTGAACAGCTTGGGTGTAATTATATACAGGGCTTCTACTACAGCCCGGCCCAACCGCTTTCAGCCAGCTTGAGACTATTGCAGGAGTTTAATTCTGGTCAGGTATTTAACGATGAGCTGATATACATAAGTAAATCTTCTCAACAACACTAAATAAAAAAGGGCCACAGAAGTCGGCCCCTTTTTATTGTCCTTATCTCAGATATGGTTTGAGTACGTCAAATAGGGCTTGGAGGTGATCGTCTCTGTCATTCAGAGCCGGGATATAATGGTAAGTTTCACCGCCAGCTTCCATAAAGTAGCCACGATTTTCTTCTTCTAACTCTTCAAGCGTTTCCAGGCAGTCGGCGCTAAATGCCGGGCTGAGGATAGCCACTTCCTTAACGCCCTTCGATGCCAACTCTTTCAGAGTGACGTCTGTGTAGGGTTGAAGCCATTCTTCACGGCCAAAGCGACTTTGGAAAGTCGTCATCACTTTGTCTTTATCTAGCTCGAGCTGCTCGCAGACCAGTCGGGTTGTTTGATGGCAAAAACAATGATACGGATCGCCATTGTCCAGGAATCGTTTAGGTGTGCCGTGGTAAGAAAATAACAGTTTTTCTGGCAGGCCGTGCTTGTCGATGTGTTCCTGTACTGAATTAGCCAGTGCTGTGACATAGCTTGGCTGTTTATGATAGCCATTGATGAAGCTCAGGCTGGGAACCCAGCGCCATGTTTTTAATACATTTGCGATGGCGTCAAATGTTGAGCCTGTGGTTGCGCTGGAATATTGTGGATAAAGCGGGAACACAACGATGTTAGTGATCCCTTTTGCGCGAAGCGCTTCAAGGCCACTTTTGATTGAAGGATTACCATAACGCATTGCCATAACGACTTCGACATTATCGTAGTTTTGTTCTTTCAGTAATGCGCTGAGCTTACTACACTGATCTTGTGTAATTTGCACCAGTGGTGAGCCTTGCTCGGTCCAGATACTGGCGTAGGCCTTTGCAGAGCGACTGGGTCTTACTCTGAGGATGACGCCGTGCAGTATTAACCACCAAAGTGCTCTTGGCAGCTCCACTATGCGAGGATCAGATAAAAACTCTCGCAAATAGTTTCTTAGTGCAGGTGCATTTGGGGCGTCAGGGCTGCCCAGGTTAGTAACCAGAACACCGATTTTTTCATTAAATCTGTTCTCGTGCGGATTATCAGTAATGGCAGAAAGCTTTGGCACTCACGGCTCCTTTGGTGTGTTCTCTTAGCCTCGCTATTTTACATAAAAGGCCAGAGTGAAAAAACGATTTTTGGTTGTACGAGCTTGATGTAGGATAGGATCTCGTTATTTTGTCTTAAAAAATTGGCAAAATATAGATTTGTTGTTGCAAAAACAGCGCATTAGTCGTATTTTCTCGCTCCGCCGAAGCAATTTACAGCACAGAATTCGAGTTTTAAGATGCGTTTAAATCACCCCGTCACTAATCAGGAAAAGCGCTTTTCCGCAGACACCCGACTTATTTCAGTGACCGATCTGAAAGGGACCATCCTGGACTGCAATGAACACTTTGTTGAAGTCAGTGGATATGCCAAAGATGAACTGATTGGCCAACCGCACAATCTGGTGCGCCACCCGGATATGCCTGAGGTGGCGTTTAAGACCATGTGGGATCAGTTAAAAGCAGGTAAGCCCTGGATGGGGTTGGTGAAAAACCGTTGTAAAAATGGCGACCACTATTGGGTAAATGCTTATGTCACACCGATGACAGAAGGCGGCAAAATCGTGGGCTATGAGTCAGTACGCAGCTGTCCTGACAGAGCAAGTGTTGAACGTGCAGAAGCACTGTATAAACGCGTTAAGTCAGGTCAGCGAGACTCAATCAAGTTACCTAAGTTACGCTCAATCTGGCCTTCAGTCGCTGTGCTGAGTGCAATTTTACTTTATGTGTCTGTAAGTGAAACACTTGGCTTTGGCTGGTTGATTGCCAACACGCTGGCACTATTTGCCTACAACACCTATCGGGATAATGAGCAGCTGGGACGACTAGATAAAGAGATGTCTCATAGTTTCTGTGATGACATCGCCACGCAGGTATACTCCCCCTGGAGTGGCAAGATGGCACAGCTGCATGTCAAACTGCTCAGTGAGCGCTCTCATCTGGATACCATTATCACGCGTATTGAATTTGCAGCTAAAGGAGTGGCGAGCGGTGCGCAAGAGAGTAATGTTAAGAGTATTGAAACCACACAATGCCTGACCAAACAGCAACTTGAAACTGAGCTGGTTGCGACAGCGATGAATGAAATGGCAACGACAATCAACGAGGTATCACAAAGTGTGCAGGCCAGTTCAGAAGATGCCAAAGGGGTGTTGGTACTGGCTCAGGAAAGTGCACGTAGCTCAGAAGAAACCCGGGCTTCCATTGAAAGCTTAGGGGCAACCGTGGTTGATATTAAGGATTCTGTGCTGGGCGTTGCAAAACAAACGTCAAAAATTGCGGAAGCCGCGCAGATCATTGAGCAGATAGCAGAGCAAACTAACTTGCTGGCGCTCAACGCCGCGATAGAGGCGGCCAGAGCCGGAGAGCAAGGGCGCGGCTTTGCTGTGGTTGCCGACGAGGTGCGCCATCTGGCTCAACGTACGCAGGAGTCAACCAAAGAGATCCATGCGATTATTGATCAGCTAACGCAAAGCTCACAGAATGCCGAATTCATCGCCCAACGTGGTGAAGATGAATCAAGGCAGGGCATTGAGCAGCTCTCACAATCTTCTACCAAATTAGAGGGCATCTATCAGCTGATTGAAAAAATAAGCGCAAGTAGCATGCAAATTGCCACTGCTGTGGAAGAGCAGGCAGCAGTATCCGAAGATATTAATCAGCAGGTGGTAAGTATTGCAACGCTTGCCAATACTAGCGTCAGCAGCTCTAATGAAATGCATGTTATCAGTGAAGAGCTGACAACGGTTGCCAATGACATGTATGAGCTGGTGGTGAGGTTTAAGCGCTAGGTCTTAATCAGGATCCGAAACGGGGTAGGTTTTTGCGATTCCAGCTGTTGTAGCTTTGCAACGGTTGCAGGAGTGAAGATATGCCCCTTAGGTAACAACATGATCCCTTTATGGCTGTGTATGGCCAGGCCCAATTCCATACCAGGCTCCAGCGCTTGCGCATCAATGATGTTCATTGACCCCACCTGTAGCGCCCCCTGCGCGTCGGATTGAACGGCTACCTCCAAAGCAGAGACCACCTTTGGGTGGTAAAAGGAGCCGCTGTACATCTTTATCATTTCAAGCGCGTGCGCTCGCAGCTCACTTTTGGCGTCTTTGTTCTTTAACTGGTGCTCTACATAATCCCTGACTGCGGCAAGAATGTGTGCTCCGATTGGAATTTCTTTACCTTTCAGGCCTTTGGGTATGCCTTGACCGTTGTATTTCTCAAACTGGTGGTAAATGGCTTCTCCAACGTCACTGAGGTGCTGTGCCGGCATCAGCATGAGTTGCGCAGTGGCAGGATGGGTAAAAAACAACTTACGTTGTTGCGGGCTGAGATTCTCAATAGGTTGATTGTACAAAGCCGGGTCCATGGCAAGCAGGCCAACCTGTGACAGATAACCGGCCATTCGGGTAAGCTGTACGACCTTTTCACTCAAGCCAAGCTCATGGGCAACAGAGCCACATAACTGTGCTATTTGTTTGGCCATACCAGCATCTATATACGGATTTGCGTTAATGAAGTTATATAGTAGCTCAACGGTCGCTCTGTGTTCATCTTGCTCTCGCTTGTTTGCGGTTTCAAGCTGACGCAGTACCGTGCGGATCTGGGTCGTGCGCTTTTCTACCAATTCTTCAAGGTTGCCGTTAAGTATTTTCAGTTGTTCATTTTGTTTACTGATCTCTGCCTGAAGTGCCTGGGTGTATTGCTTGAGACGATATTTTTCTGCTGCATCTTTGATGATGTGGACCAGGGTTTCATTTTGCCAGGGCTTTTGCAAAAAGTTGTGGATCCCGCCTTCATTAATGGCTGCAATTGTAGAGTCCATGTCGGCATAGCCCGATAACAAAACACGTTGCGACTGCGGTGATACTTGTCTCGCTTTGGTCAGGAATTCAACGCCATCCATTTCAGGCATTCTCATATCCGAAATGATCACTTCAAATTCATCATCACCCAGCGCTTTTAAGGCAAGCTCGCCGCATTCAAATACCGCAACCTGCATGCCAGACATGCGCAATGTTCTTTTGAGCACTTTCAAAACGCCAGGCTCATCGTCCAGGCACAATACCCGAATAGGGCCGTTTGGTGGCTGTATGTTAATCGATGTTTGAGTCTGTTCCATCAAAATTCAATGACGTAAAGTAATAGATAATATAAAAATTAGTCTAAACTTGGTTGTATCACAATTGCTGCAGTGCGTTTAGCGCTAAATTACACAATGTAAGGAGCGACTCATGAAAGGCATAATATTTCGTAGTTTAGAAGAGCTGGTTGTAGAAAATTTGGGAATGGGCGCCTGGAATGCCTTATTGGATGAACATAGCCCCGATCACCGCAGTTATGTTTCGGCCGTTTCTTACCCGGACGAGGAGCTATTTGCACTGGCAAATGGCGTTGCAACTAAAATGGCTTTGCCGCTGCCCGAAGTACTTGGCGTGTTCGGGCGCTTTTTGTTCGGGTCTTTGGCAGCAAAACATCCTACTGTGTTGGCTGAGCTGGATACATTTGAAAAGTTGATTCTGGCGATAGACAGTGTGATCCATGTGGAGGTCGCAAAATTATATGATGAACCGAACCTGCCGCAGATAGATGCCAAAATCGTCAATGACAGCGAGATAGTTGTTGAATATCGCTCCCCCCGCAAGCTCTGCTTCTGCGCGGAAGGACTGATTTATGGTGCTGCGGATCACTATAACAAGCAAATAGAGATTTCACACACCAGTTGTATGCATAATGAGGATGACCACTGCCATTTTGTCGTGACCATGCTCTCCTGAACCAGTGCTAATCTTTGCGGGTGGTTTGATAAGAGGTTCAAAGGGTCGGCTTGGCACGCTCAATTAGCCGCGTAATCGTATAGAGGTTTTTTATGGCTCAAAACGACAACGAGTATTACAAAGCGTATCAGCGAGAAAAACAAGCCAGGGATGAGCTTGAAACCTTGCTCGAGGATAAAACTCGCTCTTTATACCTTGCTAATCAAGAACTAGAGGCCAATCTGGCGCAACTCAAGCGTCAGCACGCAGCGATTTTGCAAAGCGAGAAGATGGCAACTTTGGGTGTCATGTCTGCCGGTGTGGCACACGAAATCAATAATCCACTGGCCTACGTTAACAGTAATATCAGTGCCCTTGGTCAGGTGGCTGAGGGCGTGTCAGATTTAATCAAAGCCAGTCAGCGGTTTGCTGATAATGGACTGGACCAGCAAGCATTCAAAGAAACAGTAAAGGCACTTGAGGCACAATACCAGTTGGGCTTTTTTGCCGAAGATGCACAAGAGCTGATTGAGGATTGTCATGACGGCTGTCAGCGTATTGCCGTCATTGTGGCAAGCCTGCTCGATTTTGCCCGGCCTAAAAACAATGAATTTGTGATGGCGGATATGACAGAAGCGATTGACAGTGCGCTGGGTCTGCTTGCTAATCAACTTAAACACATTGAACTGGTTGTTGAAAAAGCCGAAATTCCGTTGAGTTTTTGCAATTTGGCAGCGCTAAATCAGGTGATTATTAACCTTCTGATCAATGCCAAATATGCTTGTGAGCAGGCAAAGACAAAGGGTATCTGTCAAACGCCACTGATCAAGCTCTTGCTGCGACACGCCAATAGGCAGCTGCTGATCGAGGTGATAGACAATGGCACAGGCATAGAAGAAAGTCAGATAGAGCATGTTTTCGAGCCTTTTTTCACCACTAAGCCTGTCGGTCAGGGCACTGGCATGGGCTTGGCTGTTGCCTATGGGATTGTTTCTGAGCACAAAGGCACGATTAACATCGAAAGCAAGCCTAACCAAGGCACTAAAGTGACCGTTACTCTGCCTGTCTGCACGCCTGATTAAATACCCCCCCGACACTTATCTATCTATTTCGCTCCACAGATCCCTTTACTTTGCTGTTGTTTGTAACACTTAAAGGTCCAAATGTGCTCCACACCTTACTGTTAACGTTGACGTTAACGTGATGTTTCTGGTCTGACCTGGGTAGTTTTGTATATAACCGTTGGTTATATAGTATTCCCAAAATTAACGGTGGATTTGGAGTCTCATGGATAAATAAAACTTATCCGAATAGATAAGTTTTTCTTTTGTTTGTTTCTGATATGCACTTAACTGGTTGTAATTAATGCAATAGGCCAGGGAATCCAAATTGTAATATATGAATTTAACTCATTCAATGCTTCCAAGAAGGCATTGCGAAAAAGTCCATTCATTTGAATAATTGGTAGTTAAAAAGGATGGGTTTTAGATTTGTTCTGGTTAAAAAGTAGTCGCGCTTACGTTGACGTACTTCAATTCTATGTTAGCTTTACTTTAAAAATGTTAATCACTAAAACGGTAAAGGTTGAAGAAAATATGAAAACGAGAAACAAATTCAAGGTGGCAATGCAGCTCAGTGCAATCGCTATTGCTATAGGAGCAACACAGGCCCAGGCATATGATTGTACCGGACTTAACCCCTGGCAGTCGGGCACCGCGTACACAGCGGGTCAACAGGTAGAGCAGGATAATAATGCTTATGAAGCCAACTGGTGGACTCGCTCTGAGCCTGCGACAAATTCGGGTGACTGGCAGGAGTGGACTTGGTTGGGGCAATGTGACAGCGTTGTCGAAAATAATCCGCCTGTCGCCAGTAACTTACAACCTATCGCGGGCACTGAATTTGTCGCTAATGACAGCGTTGCCATCAGTGTGAAAGCAGTTGATGCCGATGGTTCAGTGAGCAAGGTTGAGTTCTTTGTAGATGGCGCTTTGATTGCCACTGACGTAAGCGGCACCGCGGATATGTTTGACGCCCAATGGAGCGCCAGTGTGGGTACTCATGACATCAGTGCCACGGCATACGATGACAAAGGCGCCGCATCAAACGTGTTGACTAGCCAGATCGTTGTAAAACCAGCAGATACCGGCAATAAAGCGCCTGAAGCGCAGCTTACGGTTAAGAGCCAGCCTGCAGAGTTGGTGGTTGGTTCGCAAGTGGTTTTCGGCCTGTCGGGTAGCGATATGGATGGCCAGGTCACTAAGTTAACGTTTACGGTAGATGGCGTTGAGGTGGTTACAACCAATGGCAGTGCAACGGACCACACCTGGACGGCGCAGCAGCTCGGACCGGTGACATTTACTTTAACGGTAACCGACGATAAAGGCGCTACGGCAAGTGTTTCTCAAACGCTGACGGTTGTAGAGCAAGGCCAGGGAGGTCGTGATGATTGTAAACCGGAAGGGTTATTCCAGACTCCGGGTGTCAATACGCCTTATTGTACGATTTACGATGTAAACGGTCGTGAGAAAATGGGTAACGATCACCCTCGTCGTGTTATCGGTTACTTCACTAGCTGGCGTAACGGCGCAAATGGCCAACCATCTTACCTTGTGAATGATATTCCATGGGACAAGATCACGCATATCAACTACGCATTTGCCCATGTCGATGCTAACAACAAAGTGTCGATTGGCGATCCGGCTGCTCCCGGTAACCCGGCAACAAACATGGAGTGGCCTGGTGAGGCTGGTGCAGAGATGGACCCAGCATTGCCTTATAAAGGTCATTTCAACCTGCTGAACAAATATAAAAAGCTATACCCGGATGTTAAAACCTTAATTTCAGTGGGCGGCTGGGCAGAAACCGGCGGCTACTTTGGCAGCGATGGCAAACGCGTTAACAGCGGTGGTTTCTATACGATGACAACCAACGCCGACGGTAGTGTCAACCAGGCTGGTATTGACGCGTTTGCAGCAAGTGCCGTGGAATTCATTCGTACCTATGGCTTTGATGGTGTTGATATCGACTATGAATACCCAACGTCAATGAACGACGCTGGTCACCCGGATGATTTCCCCATTTCTAACGCATTACGCGCGGGATTGAATGCCTCTTATCAGGTGCTAATGAAGCGCCTACGTGAAGAGCTGGATAAAGCCGGTCAGCAGGATGGCAAGCACTACATGTTGACCATTGCTTCGCCGTCTTCAGGTTATCTGCTGCGTGGTATGGAGACCTTCCAGGTTACTAAATATCTGGACTATGTGAACATCATGTCTTACGACTTGCACGGTGCATGGAACCAGCATGCTGGTCACAATGCATCTTTGTTTGATACCGGTGAAGATTCAGAGCTAAAAGCATGGAATGTTTACGGCACCGCTGAATTTGAAGGTATCGGCTACCTGAATACCGACTGGGCCGTGAAGTACTTCCGTGGTGCGCTGTCTGCGGGCCGTATTAACATAGGTATCCCTTACTATACGCGCGGCTTTAAAGATGTGCAGGGTGGCACTAACGGCTTGTGGGGTCAGGCAGCCTTCCCAGATCAGGCAAACTGTCCGCCGGGCACAGGTAAAGGTGAAAAGAACAAGTGCGGCAACGGTGCAGTAGGTATCGATAACCTCTGGCATGACAAGAATGACGTTGGGCTGGAAGTACCTGCCGGCTCTAACCCGCTATGGCATGTTAAGAACCTGCAATCAGGTGTATTAGGAAGTTACCTTGCTGACTATGGTCTAAACCCGGTTACAGACCCCGCTGATGCACTCACTGGCACATACACACGTCATTATGACTCTGTCGCAGTTGCCCCGTGGTTATGGAATGCCGAGAAAAAAGTGTTCCTGTCGATTGAAGATGAAGAGTCAATGGGCACTAAGGTTGACTACGTAATAAACAATGGACTGGGCGGTATCATGTTCTGGGAGCTGGCTGGTGACTTTGATTATGATGCAGCGAAGGGCGAGTACTTTATGGGTTCAAGCCTGACTACGCTGGCCTATAACAAGTTCAACCAGTCCGGCGCGCCTTATGATATTCACCCGGGCAACGTGAACTTCCAGGTACCGGCAGAAGCGGTCGATGTCAGCTTTACGGCTAAGGACTTCCCTCTTGGCGATGATAACTATCCGATTGCACCGACATTTGCCTTTACCAATAACTCTGCAATCGATTTGTCAGGTGCGAAGATCACCTTTGATGTGCCAGTTGCTACTTCTGCAATCTTCAAGTCTAACTGGAATGCGCAGGAAAAACTGGGCATGGCGGTTGAAGTGAATGCCTCAAACGCAGCCGGAAACAACATTGGCGGATTCGAAAATGAATTCCACCGCTTCTCTATCACGCTGGTTGACGAGTGGGGCAACATTCCAAAATCGTTCGCGCCGGGTGAAACGGTCAATGCGCAGGTGATGTATTACATGCCTATCACAGGTCCGGTTAACTTCGTGGCTGAGAAAGATGGAAAGCGTTACGCCTTTAAGTTTGAGTACCCGCAACTACCTGATGCAAAACCTGGTGACGGTAACGGCGGACCTATCACAAGCTGTGAAGGGGTGCCTATCTCACAAATCACGGTTTATCCGGAGTTTCCAAAGGGCAGTCATGCAGCTCAGGGCGATTTAATCATCGACGGCAATGGGGTGTACAAAGCGAAGTGGTGGAGCAACAAGCAACCATCGACCAGCTCAGATTATACCAAGGTTTGTAGTTTGTAACCGACCCATTTAATCCAAGGGGGCTTCGGCCCCTATGCTAGAGGCAAACTATGAAAACGTTTAAATCATTGTCACAGCAAACTGCAATCGGTGTTTTGGTGGTATCGGCACTGGGTTACAGCGAGCTGGCTGCCAGTCATGGCTATATGGACTTTCCAATGGCCAGACAGGCAATTTGTGAAGATCAGGGTGGCTACTGGTGGCCAGAAGACGGCTCGAATATTCCTAATGCCGCATGTCGGGCCGCTTATCTTGAGTCCGGGTACGTGCAGTTTATTCAGGAGCATGAATTTGCTGTCAATACGCCCGATTACAATAACCAACAGGCAGTAGAAAAGAATATTCCCGATGGCACCTTATGTGCGGCGGGTTCTTCTGAAAAGCGTGGCATGAACTTACCATCCGCAGACTGGCAAAAGACAGAGGTTCGTCCCAATGCAAACGGTGAGCTGGCAATTCGCTTTCACGCCACAACGCCACATAACCCGAGCTTCTGGAAGTTCTATTTGACCAAGCCCGGCTTTAACCCGGCTAGCGATGTCATGACCTGGGGCAACATAGACTTGATCACCGAAGTGGGTAACGTGGATTTCGTTAAAGACCCGGATGGCAAACGGATTTACGAAATGACCATTCAAATTCCTCAGGGACGCAGTGGCGACGCCATTTTGTATACTCGCTGGCAGCGTAACGACGTGGTTGGGGAAGGCTTTTACAATTGTAGCGATATCACCATTGTGGGCGACAGCCAGCCAAACGACTGGTACGGCGCGGGTTACTTTGTAAGTCGTGGCCAGAATGCCAATGTAGGCGATTTGATCTGGGCAAGGGTATTTGACCAAAACGGTCAGGAAATCGTTAAGCATTCGCTCGCTGTAACGGCACAAAACCAGGCTAACTGGGCGAGTACACTGGCAGGTCAGCTAAACACAAGCTATGCCAACGATGTCCGGGTGGGTGTCAAACAAGCCAATGGCGATGTGCTTTTTGACGACGCAAATTTGTTGAGTAATCAGGTGTTTGTGACGGATGCTGCGTACACCTATAACCTCACAATTGTGCCCAAAGCGCCCAACACACCACCTACGGTACACCAGCCAGAACCTGTGTTGATGGACGAAAACACGCAAGCTCAGGTACATGTGCATGCATTTGATGATGAGCAAACAGAGCTCACTTATAGTTGGGTTGTTCCTGCCGGGCTCTCAATGACAGGCAGTGGCGCCACCATTAGTTTACAAAGCGGCGAAGTCGCTGCGGATACTCAGTATACCGTGTCTGTGACGGTATCTGATGGCGAGCTAGAAACATCAAGAGACTTTAGTGTAACGGTCAAAGACGTGCCTGTGTCGACCTACCCACAGTGGCAGGTCTCAAATACGTATGTTGGCGGCGACAAAGTGTCTCATGGCGGCAAAAATTATGAAGCTAAGTGGTGGACCCGAGGTGAAGAGCCCGGTAAAGCCCAGGTCTGGAAAGCGCTGTAACCAGACTAAAGCTGATAAAGCGTTTTAAGCAGTACCAATAAATCATCCCCCCGGGGTTTGGATATAACATGTAAATAAGGTTGAGAAAGTAATGAAGATTAAACAGATTAGCACGGCGATTGGCTTAGCTCTGATGAGCGGTTCAGTATTAGCGGCTCCATCTACCCCTAGCCTGAGCTGGGAACCACAAGTGTATTCATTTGTTGATGTTGTACTTGATGGCAATGGCTCATACAAAGATCTGGTCACAGCCAAAGAGCAAGTCGACATTCAGATCAAATGGAATGCCTGGAGTGGTACTGGCGGCGACAGCTACAAAGTATATTTCGATAACCAGCTGGTTAATGAAGGTGTACTAGATGCAGGCACCAAAAGTGGCACTATCACTTTTCCATATACTCAGTCTGGTCGCCATACTTTGTATGTTGAGCTGTGCGACAGCACAGGTTGTGCAAGAAGTGCCGGTAAGGAGATAGTGATTGCTGACACAGACGGTGGCCACCTTGAGCCGCTGCCTATGGATGTAAATCCGAATAACCGTAACAACGGCACAATACCAGGCAAAGTAACGGGTGCTTACTTTGTCGAATGGGGGATTTATGGCCGTGACTTCGACGTCACCAACATTCCGGCGCAAAACCTGAGCCACTTGTTATATGGCTTTATTCCAATCTGTGGCGCTAACGAGTCACTTAAAGAAATTGAGAATGGTAACAGCTGGCGTGCATTGCAAAAAGCGTGTGCCGGTACTGCGGATTATGAAGTGGTGATCCACGACCCCTGGGCAGCTGTTCAAAAGACACTGCCGGGCGTTAACCAGAATGATCCAATTCGTGGTACTTACGCGCAGCTGATGGCACTCAAACAGCGTTATCCGGACCTTAAGATCTTGCCTTCTGTCGGTGGATGGACGCTGTCAGATCCGTTCCACGGCTTCACGACCAAAGCAAACCGTGATGTTTTCGTCGCTTCAATGAAGAAATTCCTGAAAACCTGGAAATTCTACGATGGTGTCGACATTGACTGGGAATTCCCGGGCGGTGATGGTCCCAACCCGGATCTGGGCGACCCTGTAAATGATGGTCCGGCTTATATTGCACTAATGGCCGAATTACGTGCCATGTTAGACGAGCTTGAAGCGGAAACCGGCCGCACTTACGAGCTGACGTCTGCAATAGGGTCAGGTTACGATAAGATTGAAGATGTTGATTACCAGGCAGCACAGCAGTACATGGATTATATCTTCGCAATGACCTACGACTTCTACGGCGGCTGGAACAATGTAACAGGTCATCAAACTGGTTTGTATTGTGGCTCACACCTGAGTCAGGATGAATGTAACGGCACAGGTGTTGATGATAACGGCGAGCCACGTAAAGGGCCTGCTTATACAGCACACAACGCGGTTCAACTATTATTACAGCAAGGCGTTAACTCGAAGAAAATCGTCATGGGTGCCGCTATGTATGGTCGTGGCTGGGAAGGCGTGATGGATCAAAACACTACCATCCCAGGCAACCCGATGACTGCACCTGGCAATGGTAAGTACACAGGCTCAACGTCAGAAGGCGTCTGGGAGCCTGGGATCATGGACTATAAGGCAATCGCTGCCAACCTGGTCGGTCCAAATGGGACAGGTCTCAACGGTTTTGAAGTAGGTTATGACGAACAGGCCGAAGCAGCGTATGTGTGGAACCGCAGCAATGGTAAATTACTAACGTTTGACAGCGCTCGCTCTGTTGAGGCCAAAGGTCGTTACGTCAACTTGTATGACCTGGGCGGCTTGTTTGCCTGGGAAATCGATGCGGATAACGGCGATATTCTCAATGCTATGTATGATGGCCTGACAGGAGGCGTACCTGTGAATAAGCCGCCGGTCGTTTCTGTTGACAGCAATGTCACAGTGCAATCGGGAGGTTCAATCACAGTCACTGCAACGGCTTCAGACCCGGATAACCAGCCGCTGACCTTTGCATGGAGTGCGCCAGCTGCCTTGACGCTCACAAATGCGACTACTGCCGCTGTTGGTGTGGCTGCACCGGTTGTGACTCAGGATACCGAGTATACACTAACTATCGCCGTTTCTGATGGTGAAGCGACCACAACACGCAATGTTACTGTACTGGTAAAAGCGCCTTCTACAGGCAATGACGCGCCAGTCGTAACACCCATTGCAGCACTGTCTCTGGCTGAAAACACCAGTGCGTCGGTACAAGTCAGCGCAACCGACCCCAATGGTGATGCCTTGACTTACACTTGGTCTGCAAGCAACGGTTTGACCGTCAATGGCCAGGGCGCAAGCGCAACAATTACGTCTCCAGAAGTCACTCAGGATACGACCTATCAGGTTACTGTTGCTGTGTCGGATGGTGTTGCTACGACTACAACATCATTTGATGTGACGGTCACAGACGCGGCGGTAGGTGCCGATCCTTGGGTAAGCAACAAAGTCTATGTAGGCGGCGACCGCGTTAGTCATCAGGGCAAGTTGTATGAAGCAAAGTGGTGGACTCGCGGTGAAGAACCTGGCAAAGCTATGGTCTGGAAAGCACTTTAAGTAAAGTTGATATCAGAGGCTGGAGTGTGCGCCTCTGATTGACCAAGGGATTGGCCAACAATAACCAATAAAGGCGCTCAGGCGCCTTTGTTTTCTGTCAGATATCCTTCATAATCTAGCTAATATCAATGATTGCTAGACGCCGTGCATTTAATTTTTCTGTTGTTTTTCCTACCCGTCGCTGCTTTTGCCAATTTACAGTGCGAAACGCGCTACAAGGTTGGTGTTGGTACCAGCTGGCCACCGTATGTGATGTATCGTGATACAGTCCCTTATGGTCTGGATGTCGACATTACCCGCAGAGTATTCGAAAAAGCTCAGCTTTGCATCGACTTTGTGCAGCTGCCGTCATCCGCACGCGGGATCACTGAGCTTTCCAAAGGCTTTATAGATATCTTGCCGTCTGCCAGTTTTAATACGCAAAGAGCCGAAGTCGCGTTTTTTAGTCAGGCGTATCGTCGTGAAAAAATGCGCTTGTTTACCCGTCAAAAAACGCTAAAAGAAGTTAGAAGCCTGACAGAGCTGTTCGCCGCTGAGCACACCTTTGTTGCCAATCCTGGTGCTTACTATGGAAAAGAGCTTGAACAGATCTTGAAGATAGCCTGGTACAAAGAACGCTTGCTGGAGGTGCCCAGCATTAGCCAGCGCATGCAACTGGTGAACAAAAAGCGTGTCGACTTCTTAATAGAAGATGAGTTCTCCGGTTACTATTACATTGAAGAGCTGGGGTTTGAGCAAATGCGGATCCACCCCTATGTCGTCAATGATAACGCCATTCATTTTATGTTAAGCCGCAAAACATTTAATAAACAGCAAATCAATAAGATCAATGCCGCGATTGAAGCGCTGCAAAGTGAAATAGCGGACTTGATCGATCAGTATGGGATAGATGCGGGGACGCGCGGGCGAAGCGCGAACCTGGAAGCGTTTTACGGAGTGTGAGATATGCGCAAAGCAGGCTTGTTAATGTGTATGCTAATGATGGTTTCTGCAACTACAGCGGCGAAAGAACTAAAGCCATACCGTTTTGACACCATGCAAATGAACCTGGATTCTTTGCTGTTTGACCGTCCAGAGCGAATCAAACCCGCTAAAAGTGACTTCAAGGTAACGCGCAGTATCGCCATGTCCAATGACGACGGATACCGGGCCGTGTTGCTCAGCATTGAGAATCTCTCTTCTGGCCGACGTATTCTGGAGCCGGAGCAGTTGATGGTGATTTATGCCGATGGCGCTGCGCAGCAGGTTAGTGCGTTGCCACACAAAGTAGTTCTGGAAGGCTATGAGCAGCGTAACTTTACGCTGGAGCTGGGTGCCAATGATTACCCGGTGATTGCGGTTGTCTCGGCCAATAGTACAGGATATTAGGGATGGGGTTAAAACAAATCAATCGGCTTCATGCGATTTCGCGCAAGCCTGCAAGAATAATTTTGGGGCTGATGAGTGGTACTTCTTTAGATGGCTTAGATATGGCCTTGTGCGAAGTAAGTGGGTCAGGCGCTGATACACAATGCAAACTGCTCAAGTTTACCACCATTGCGTACGACAACGATTTTAAAGATAAAGTCCGTGAGGTGTTTGCAAAAGACACGGTGAACTTTGAATATTTGACCTTACTAAATCCCTGGATAGGCCACTATCACGGCCAATTAATCAATCAAACCCTGTCGCAGTGGCAAGTCAGACATGAAGACATCGACCTGATAGCCAGTCATGGACAGACTGTATTTCATTGTCCCCATCATCAGCATGCTCATGAAGATTTTGGCAATGGTACCTTACAGCTGGGAGACGGCGATCAGGTTGCCACACAAACACAAATCATTACCGTTTCTGACTTTCGTCAAAAGCATATTGCAAAAGGGGGCGAGGGTGCGCCGCTTGCTCAGTACGGAGACTACCTGCTCTATCAAAACGAGCGGGTAAACCGTGTGTTGCTGAATCTGGGAGGGATTGCGAATTTTACCGTGCTGCCGCGAAACGCCACAGTGGAAGACGTTCAATGTTCAGACATTGGGCCGGGAAATACGCTTATGGATGCTTACTGTCAGCGTTATTTGGGCCAAGCTTATGATGAAGACGGCAAGCTGGCAAAGCAAGGGCGAGTCTGTACTAGCCTGCTTGAATCGTTAAAAGGCATCCCCTTTTTCCATTTCGATACACCCAAAACCACAGGTCCTGAAGTGTTCAGTTTGACTATGCTTGAGCAAAAACAAGCACTTTGCTCTGAGCCATTGTCTCACCAGGATGTGCTGGCGACCCTGAATGAACTAACCGCCTGGTGTGTGTTGGAGCACCTGAACGCATTACAGCTCGATGGGTCTACACAACTCCTACTCAGCGGCGGTGGCGCCCATAATGCATTGCTGGTCGAGAAGTTTAAATCGCGTTTGCCTGCTTGTTACGAGGTGACTGAGCTGTCGCAGGATGGGGTGTGTGTTGACTCAAAAGAAGCGGCATTATTTGCGGTCCTGGCAAATGAATGCGTAGCTGGAAGCGGGTTATTTTCGTTCGGTAAGATAAGCCTGCCGGGTTGAACCTAGCAGGGCGCTAAATTCATTACGCAGGTATCTGGCCACTGCCTGCAACATCCCGCTTGCCGTCTTTGTATTTTCTGCCACAGTCCACTCATCATCTTTGCGCGGATGTATGTCATAGGGCAGGCTGGCCATGTAATCCATACTGTTTTTAACGCGCTGCTTATAACCCAGTAAACTCAACTGCAGGTTGTATGACCCACTTTTGCCCGAGCCCTTCAGGGCTACCTCTACCTTACCAGTCATGATGTCTTTTTCTTTGAGCTTAAGTATGCCTACAAAGTCGACGTCGCGATTATCCTGGTGATTAGCTGTAATACGGATCTGGTTTCCTGACACCGCGTCTTGCGGCAGCTGACAAGAGACAATTAATTGATCTTGTTCTGTATAAAACTCCAGCTGATCAAACGGTGAGCCTTGCTCCAGAGAAAACAGCTGTTGTGCCTGGTCCTTGATATCAAAAGTTAAAGACCGTTTACGTGTATTCATGATTTTGCCGAGAAATTAAACTGGGATAATTATGCCGGGGCAATATGTCAAAATTATTAAAAAAGGGCTCCCAAATGAGCCCTTTTTCCGAGTACCTGAAAATGTTTTCAGGTCGAACTGTTTATTTGATAGCGAGCATCAGCAAGCCAGGCAGTACAAAGAACGAACCCAGTACATAACCAAATGCCGCAGATTTATTACGTGTACCAATTCGTGCCAGTTTCTCAGCAAGTTGTAGCGGAATTTCACGTAGTAGTGGTAAGCCGTAAATCAGCGCTACTGCGAAGACGTTAAACATAACGTGTACCAGTGCAATCGTCAGGGCAACTTCGGCATTAGGACCGGTGATAGAGGTCGCTGCCAGCAGTGCTGTGATAGTTGTACCAATGTTCGCACCCAGAGTGAATGGGTAGATTTGACGGGTGTTGAATACGCCGCTACCTGCCAGTGGGATCATCAGGCTGGTGGTTGTAGACGATGACTGAACCATAACAGTTACTACCGCACCTGAGCTGATACCAGCAACCGGGCCACGACCGATTGCGCTGTGTAGTAATTCTTTTGCACGGCCAACCAAAGCTTTCTTAAGGAGTTTACCAAGCGTAGTTACAGCGAACAGGATCATTGCGATACCGATAACAACCATTGCAACGCCAACCGCTTTACCATCAAGGAAGCTCACTGCGTCTTTAACCACGCCAACAGCCGGTTTTACCAGAGGTTTAATGAAGTTGTAGCTCTTAAGAGACAGATCTGCATCACCGACAAACAGGTGTGAAAGGGCGGCGGAGAACTTTTCCAACAGACCAAACATGATTTCCAGCGGCAGGAAGATAGCAACAGCGAACAGATTAAAGAAATCGTGCACTGTAGAGGCAGCAAAAGCACGCTGGAACTCTTCTTTGTCGCGAATATGACCAATCGATACCAGTGTATTGGTGATAGTAGTACCAATGTTTGCACCCATGATCATAGGAATAGCGATGCCTAACGGCAGACCACCTGCGACCAGACCTACAATAACTGATGTAACAGTAGAAGAAGATTGAACCAGAGCGGTGGCAAATGCACCCAGCATTAATGCGACGAATGGGTTTGTTGCGAATGCAAAAATTTCTTTAGCGCCTTCGGTGCCACCGGAAGCCAGTTTGAAACCACCACTGACGGTACCTACAGCGACTAATACGAGGTAGACCAGTAATGCAATCGCGGTCCAATTTAAGATCTTTGCAAAAAGAGAGGTTTGATTTTGTTCACTCATGATTTTACTCAGTTATGTCTGGCCAACTTATGTGGCACTTTGATGACGTTTTTATTTCAGGGCGGATTAAAACAAAGTTATATGACAGAAATATTTCAATGCGATTGTCATTTAACCGGGTACTCGAAATTAACGGGGGCAGTGTGGCATTTCGACCATGAAGAATTTATAGAAGTTTTTTTAAGTTTCTAATAAATAGTGCTATTTTGAATTTCGCAACAGTGTTACATTGATTTACATTACTCAGAAGGCGAAGTGTAATTTCGTCCGGACTCCACATTTCATACACGATTAAGACCTATGATAGTTACAAATGGTTACCGAGTCTTGTTCATGCGCTTTATCTTATTGCTTTTAATGGGGTGTTTTTTGCTCACGGGTCATACCGCTTTGGCAGGCCAGCAGCAAAGGATCCTTTTAGGTGACAATACTACTGAGCTCACGTTGCGTGATGCCAGCTTCTTCTATGATTACGATAAACAAATAAAAGAGGCTGACGATGTGCTCAGGTATGCCCAGCAGTTCCGAGCGTTGAGTGAGGTAGAAAAAAGGCCACAGCATGAACTGTATTCGAAATGGGCCTGGCTGAAGCTGGACAACCGAAGCAAGATTACCGACTGGGTGATGTCGTTCGGTTTTGCCAGATTGCCGAAGCTTGCCGTTTATGTACTTGAGGACGGCAGGTTCAAGCAAATACACACCCAAGATGCACACGCGCGCTTTGAGCAGCGGCCGATCCAGGACCCGCAAATGTATCTGCCCCTCGCTATTAAGCCGGGCCACAGCGAGTACTTGATTGAATTCCAGACCTTTGCCAATGCACCCGCCAATCTGCGCTTACATTCTCATGCCCATTACCTGTCGACGTCGCAATCAAGCATACTGACTAATGCCAGCCTTGCCGGGGTTGTTGCCGCCATTTTGCTGATTGTCATAGTAAACTTGGCCTTTAACCGCAACACCACAAATGTATTCTATGCTTTGTGGACCTTCCTGTTTTTACTCATCGTAATTGATATGGCAGGGTTTACTTTTCAGTATTTTTGGCCAAACCACGGCTTCTTTAGTGGTCAGTTTTCAATTGCGCTGATGGCCATTGTGCCGATATTCCACCTGTTGTTTGTACGTGGTTTTTTGCAGTTAAAACATTATCACCCTACGCTAAACACTATTTATGTAGCAGCAACCTGGTTGTACATTTTGCTCGTGCCTACCGCCCTGTATCTGCAAAGCGTTTATTATAACTTGTTGGCCAGTACCTTTGTTATCCCCTTGTTTGTCTACACCTGTGTATGGAGTTTCAGACAAAAAGGGCCGGGGATGCGTACCTTTACCTACAGCCTGATCAATCACCTGGTGTTTTTGAATCTGTTGACCATAGTCGGGGCCAGTTACGGTAACCTAATCGATTTATTTCAGATCACCTCGTTCATCAAGATTGGCTACCTAATCGAAGTGCTGCTGTTTACTGTGGCACTGGCGCTGCAACACAAATCCTTGCAGGGACAGTTAGTGCGACATTTGGAGCAGCAGGTTAACGCGCTCAATCGCACCGTAGTCAATGAAAGAGAGGTTGTGAACGAGCAGGTAAACCAGCTTAAGGCAAAAGAAGAGCAGCTGTTCACCGACTTGTCTCATGAGTTACGTACACCACTGACCGTGATGAGGATCCAGGTCGAGTCGTTGCAATATAATATTGTTGAAAACGTAGAAGATTCCTATGCCAAGTTAATGGCGAAAATTGACGAGCTGCATAAGTTTATCGATCAGCTAATGCTGGTTACCACAGACAAAGATGTGGCAAACATTCTGAATAAAGAAGATATAAAAGTTGCACACTTTATCAACGAAACGTTTCAGACCTGTATGACCTATGTGGACCCTAAAAAAGCCCGACTTGAAATCATTAACCGGCTCGATCCCCATTTTACTATGCAGTTTGATAGGCGCTCTATTGGTAACGCAATTTTAGAGGTGGTTAAAAATGCCCTAAAATATGGCGGCGACGGGGTTGATATTAAATTGAGTGCGCAAGTCACCGAGCAACATCTGGTACTGCGTATCGAAGATTCAGGCATGCCGCTGTCATACGATGCCCACAGGCAGCTATTTCAGCCATTGTTTCGCGAAGAAGCGTCACGCAGTTCCTTAAGTGGCGGTAAAGGCATGGGCCTGGCCGTATGCAAAAAGATAGTCGAATGTCATGGTGGTAAAATAGAGTCACATAATAGTCTGCTGGGTGGGCTATGCATTGAAATTATTCTGCCAACGTCCGAGGTCGATGTCGCCCTGGCGTAGAAAAGAGTTGTAATCTGTATGATGTCTGGCAGACTGCGCTGCGATTTAGATAAAGAATAAGGTTACAGACATGATAAGAAAAACCCTGGTAGCGCTTGTCGTTGGTTTGACACTGACAGGATGTGAAGTGACTTCTGTCAATACGCAGCCCCAGCAGCAGAGTGTTGAACGCAAAGATGCCAATGCTCAGATGATGGCACTTGCGCAGTCCTACTTCGATGAGGGCATTACGCTAAGCCCGCTATCTGCAACCTTTTTCGGTATGTCTGAGTACAATGACAAGTTTGAACCACCGCTTGGGGAAGCCAGTCTTGCGCAGTCTCGCGCCTTTACCGACCGCTATCTGGCGCGCCTCGAAGCGCTCGATAGCAGTAAGCTATCAGGCCAGGCTAAACTGTCTTACGACATTCTCCACTATGAACTGCAGCAAAGCAAAGCGGCAGAGCAGTTTGATGATCAGTTTTTGCCGATTGATCAGATGTACGGCTCACATCATATTTTTGCGTCACTCGGTTCCGGGGAAGGTGCACAGCCGTTTAAAACAGTCGAGGATTACAGCAACTTTCTGAAACGGGCCGACGGCTTTGTGGTCTGGCTGAAATCGGCGCAAACTATGATGACTCAGGGCATAGAGCGTGGGGTGGTGTTACCACGTGCGCTTACCGTTAAGGTCATTCCTCAGTTTAAAACACACGTCGTTGAAAAAGCAGAAGACTCCATATTCTGGGGGCCGATTAATAATTTACCCGAGACTTTCTCACGCGAAGAAAAACGTCAAATTACCCAGTCTTACAAGCATTACATTGAGCGCACTTTGGTTCCGGCATACCGCGACATGGTAGGCTTTTTGGAAACAACCTATCTGCCTGCGTCCAGAGCATCGGTTGGCTACGGTGCATTGCCTAACGGTGAGGCCTGGTATCAGCATTACATTAAAGAAAACACTACGCTGGACATGAGCGCAACAGAAATTCACCAGCTGGGTCTGAGTGAAGTACAGCGTATTCGCAATGAAATGAGCAATGTTAAGGAGCAAGTCGGCTTTGAAGGTGACCTGCAGGCATTTTTTGATCACTTACGTGACAGCGAAGAGTTTTACTTCGCTTCAGAGGCCGAACTGATCCAGGCCTATGAAGAGGTGAAAAAGAAAATTGATGCGCGAGTGCCTTTGTTGTTTGATATAAAACCCAAGGCGGATTATATCGTAAAACCTGTGGAAGCGTTTCGTGCGGCATCGGCGGCCGGGGCATCCTATGAAAGCCCGGCACCGGATGGTTCTCGCCCCGGTGTTTTCTATATTAATAGTCATAACCTGAAGGCTCAGCCAAAGTTTATCGTAGAGACACTATCAATCCACGAGGCTGCGCCCGGGCACCATTTCCAGCTCGCGTTGCAGCAGGAAATTGACGACCTGCCTGATTTCCGCAAGTTTGGCGGCTCGACCGTGTTTGTTGAGGGCTGGGCGTTGTATGCAGAAAGTTTGGGTAAAGAGCTGGGTCTGTTCACCGATCCGTATCAATGGTACGGCCGTTTGGCTGATGAGCAGCTCAGAGCAATGAGACTGGTTGTGGATACCGGTTTGCATGCCAAAGGCTGGACGCGTGACGAGGCAATTGCCTTTATGCTTGATAACTCGTCGATGGCCAAGAGCGATGTGGAAGCCGAAGTTGAGCGCTATATCGCATGGCCAGGCCAGGCGGTGTCTTATAAAGTAGGTCAGTTTAAGATCCGTCAACTGCGAGAATACGCCGAACAAAAACTTGGCGCAAAGTTTGATATTCGCGCATTCCACAATCAGGTATTGATTGACGGTGCTTTGCCAATGCCTGTGTTGCAGGACAAGATAGAGCGCTGGGTCGAATCTCAAATGTAACCCCCCACAGATAACAGACCAGCTTTGCGCTGGTCTGTTTCTTTTAGTACAATCTGCGCCCCCTTATCTATGTGGCAGACTGGCGTTATGAGCACAACTCCTTTTTGGATTGAAAAATCACTTGAAGAAATGAACCAACAGGAGTGGGAAGCCATCTGTGACGGCTGTGGCAAATGTTGTCTGCACTCCTTTATAGATTCAGACGAAGATGAGGAAGAACAATTTAGTAGTACCGACGTACTGCGTGAGGGCGAAGAATTGTTGTATACCGACGTGGTGTGCCAATACAGCGACACAAACACCTGTGCCTGCACCCGATATTCGGAGCGACAAACACTGGTGCCATCGTGCGTGCAGCTTACTAAGGAAAACCTCAAAGACATCTTTTTTATGCCGCAATCTTGCAGTTATCGCCGCTTACATGAAGGTCGTGGACTGGCCAGCTGGCACCCGTTACGTCATGAAGGCTCTAAGCAGCCTATGCATGACGCCGGGATCAGTATTCTGGGTAAGGCCATCAGCGAACAGGATGTCGATCTGGGGAACGACTTTGAAGATCACATTGTCACCTGGCCTGAACATGATGTTGATTGATACCAGGCTGGTTAAACTCAGAAGGTGACACTCTCTCCTTCGTTAAGTACGTAAATGGGCCGCTGGGGTGCCAGTGTTTGTTTGACATGAAGCAGCCTAAACAGCGCGGAATGCGACGTTAAATCGCCCATTTTCCAGCTCATATTGCCATATCCCCACGGCACTACTTGCTGACAGTTAAGATCATCGGCCGCCACCAGCATGTCTTCAGGTGTGAGGTGAACATTGCGATACCAGTTGCCATACTCCTCGTGGTGATAAGAGGCTATGGGCAGCAGGCAAACGTCAATATCACCGTACTTCTGTTGTATGTCTTTGAAGTGGGGAGAATAACCTGTATCGCCCGCATAAAATAAGGTCTTGCCCTGGTACTCAAATATCCAGCCACCCCAAAGGGTCGCGTCATTGTCTTCTGTTAGGTAGGGCACAACAACCCGGCTGCTGAAATGATGAGCCGGTACAAAATGAATGTTAAGCTGATCTTGCTGTGCGCTGGCATACCATGCCATTTCATTGATTTTATAGCCGCCGCTGGCAAAGTAGTCGGCAAACCCCAGTGGCGTATAATAAGTTGGCCCGGTGCCTAAGGTGTCGATATCTGCTTTGTTGAAATGGTCGTAATGTATATGCGAATACACGACCGAGGTTAGCTTGTTGAGCTCCTGATCTTCGGGCCACAGAGGCTCAGTCCGATAAAAGCCACCGGTCCATTTAAAACCCAGGTCAACCGGCCAGTCAAACTGCTGACTCACGGGGTCAACCAGCACTTGCTGTCCGTCAGGCATGGTGAGCAAAAAGCTAGCGTGGCCAAGCCATTTTACGTTAAAACCCAGTGGGCTGTTGATGTCGGGGCGCTCGCCTATGTAACGACATTGCTCCATGTTTTCGCGGCATTCAATGAGCGGGGTAGGCGGATAGCAGTCCTGCTCACAAGTGTAAGGGTAGCGCTCTGGCTGTCTATAGAGATTGGCAAAACGGTCTGTGTAGCCCTGAGATGTTTTGTATTTTACCACCGTCTGGTCCGACTGAGTCACTTCAACCTGGTTGGCGGTACAGGCACTCAGGCAAGTGATGAAGGGCAGGGCGAGATAAGGTTTGTGCATAAACGCGTCTTTTTTTATTCTTTTACTGTGTTAGGCTTAGCTTAGCATAAGTGATTAGCACAAAATCAAATAGTTAGATGTAAGCAGGTGTTACTACAATACTAATTTGGTTGTTTAGTTGATGAGAGTACAAGATGAGCAGAGTTTCTCCAGAAACCTGGTATGCCTTAGGGTTTTTCTTTTGGCTGATCCTGGGCCCCTTTACAATAGGCTGGGGTATAATGAAGGCTTACCGCTGTTATTTTCCTAAAACGCCACCGACGGAGGATGAAAGCTCAGTGTCTGTGGTGTCGCAGCTCAGTGCTCAGCGAGATGGTTTTTTTAAACTCTATCTGCTCGGCCTGGTGATTTGTTCGCCCGGATTTTATTACATTTACACTGAATATTTGGCGCATATTTAAATTCTCCTTACAAGTGGGCTTGCTGAAAAGGCGCATCCATGCACCCGCTCTCACAGCCTGTTAAGCAATGTCCTTGTAACTTGGCAAGGAATCAAATGCGCCATAGCGTGTTACGGCAAAAGCGCCGCAGCGACTAGCGTATTCTATGGCACTATATGCGCTATCCCGATCGGCCAATATGGTGTTGACGGGCAAGTCTGAACGGATAAAGGTTGCCAGTAATCCGCCAACAAACGCATCTCCCGCAGCGGTTGTATCTACCGCGGTGACATCGGGTACTTGCACCTCGCCCTGATAAGCCTGTCCATAAAAGCGAACAGCTTGCTTACCATCGGTGATGATCAGCAGCTTTACATTTGCTGCCATGATGGCGTCGAGGGTATGCGACTGAGGCTGACCTGGATGACTTTGTTCATTCAAAAATACCAGCTCCTCGTGCGACAGCTTAACAATGTCTGAGAGAGAAATGACATGCCAAATGCGCTTTGAGCAGTGTGTCATGGATGTCCAGAGGTTCTCTCTCAAGTTCATATCAAAGCTGGTATTCATGCCCTGAGCCCGTGCCTGCGTTAAAGCATGGACGGTTGTTTTATAGATGTTGGTTTCGGTGAGGCTATTGCTGCATACATGTATCAATGAATGCGTATCGAACATGCTGGGATCAAAGTCGTCAGAGCGAAATAGCAGATCAGCCGCGGGGGGACGATAAAAACTGAAACTTCGTTCGCCGTTTGAATCCAACGAAACGAACGCCAGCGCCGTTTTGGCTTTGTCTGTCGAGCTTACGAAATCACAATTAACCCCATGTGATTGCAATTCTTGTTTTATAAAGTGGCCGAACATGTCATCGCCGACCATGCCGCAAAAACTCGCTGCAATACCCTGACGGGCGGCGGCAACGGCAACATTCGCCGGTGCGCCACCTGCGTATTTAGTAAAAGATTCAGGCGTTTTTCCGTCTGACAGGAAATCTATCAGGGCTTCACCAAAACAAACCAGGCTCATAATGCCTCCTGTGCTAGTTGCTGGGCTCTGAGTACTTCGTAGCAGGCGCCCATTGTATGATAATCGGTTTTCCCGGCAGGGCTTTTTTCGTTGCTGTATGCCTGGTTTTGTTTATCTAAAATGCGGTACCAGGCACCATGTTCATGATCTATCATATGATCCCAGCAATACTGCCATATTTTGTCATACCACTGCCAGTAGCGGTTTTCACCCGTTGTGAGTGCCAGCAGCGCCGCAGCGGCAAAACTCTCTGCCTGAACCCAGAAGTATTTGTCTGAGTCGCAAATGCTGTTATCCGGCGCAAAGCCATAGCATATTCCGCCATGTTCCTCATCCCAGGCAGTTTCAAGCGCCGTATCAAACAGGTAACGGGCGCGTTCGATCATCCAGTTTTGTGGTTTGTGCCGATACAGGATCAGCAATAGCTTACTCCACTCAGTTTGATGGCCTGGTTGAAAGCCCCACGGGCGAAACAGGTGTTTGGGGTTATCCAGGTTATAGTGCCAGTCAATCTGCCAGTTATCGCTGTAGTGCTCCCAGACAAGGCCGTTGGCTAATTCAGCCTGTTGTACCGTCATGGTAAAGGCAAGCGCATGTGCGCGTTCAAAGAATTTATTATCCTGCGTGGCTTCAAAACACATGAGTAATGCTTCGCACATATGCATATTGGCGTTTTGCCCCCGGTAAGGATCAGCGACACTAAAATCACCATTGTACTCGTCCAGGTATAGCTGATAGTCACTTTGGTAGTATTTGTCTTCCAGTAAGCGCCATACCGACTCTATGGTCTCAGCCGCTGAATCAACACCGGCCTTAAGCGCAACCGCGTTAGCCAGTAAGACGAACGCAAGGCCGTAACAGTGGTTGGTATTGTCTTCAACCTGGTTTTTACTGATAACCCACGCGTAGCCACCATTGGGTTGTTTGTGTGTTTGCTCAAGAAAGTCCAGACCATGGTGAACCAGTTCGAGGTATTCAGGCTCACGGGTTTGCAAATAAGCCATCGCATAATTGAACACAAACCGGGTACTTGATACCAGATGACGATCATCTTGATTGTAAACCGTGCCGTCATCCAAAAAATAGTGGAAAAACCCGCCGTCAGGGTCTACACATCGGGGATGGTAAAAGCCCATGGTGTGGTTGATATGTTTAAGTAAGAAGTCGTCGTTTCTGAAGTTTATAGACATAACCTATCCAGTGTGTCGTCATTTAGCCTGAGCATATTTACCCGGCAATACCTGCATTTAATCTTACTCTAGCATCATCAAAAATAAATTGGAACGGTCCAATAAAACATTTGTGATTTTTCTGTAACAGTGTGTAGAATCACTGAATCCTTTAACACGGAGTAATCCAAGTGAGCGAAATTAACACTAACCAAAGTTATGTAGCCAGTGGAGATGCAAAAAACAACAACTATTTGTTGCCACTGACCGCCATGACCACCCTGTTTTTTTTATGGGGCTTTATTACTGTACTGAACGATGTGCTGATCCCGCGCCTGAAAGCGGTGTTTGACCTCAGTTATACCGAAGCTATGCTGATCCAGTTTTGTTTTTTCAGCGCCTATTTTATCGTTTCTTTACCTGCCGGCGCGTTCCTCAAACGCTTTGGTTACAAAAACGGTGTTCTGACCGGCCTGGTTGTGGCAGCTGGCGGATGTATGCTGTTTTATCCGGCGGTGGTTGTCCATGAGTACTGGATATTCCTGAGCGCGCTGTTTGTACTGGCTTCAGGTATTACGGTCCTACAAGTATCTGCAAACCCCTATGTTGCTGCACTGGGTCCAGAGAAAACCGCCTCAAGTCGACTGAATCTGGCGCAGGCGCTTAACTCATTGGGAACAACCGTTGGTCCTGCGGTGGGTGGTATGTTGCTGTTTGGTGCCGGTGCCAGTATGGCAACTGACGCAACAGCAGACTCCGTTAAAGTCCCTTACCTGATACTTGCCGGTGCCTTGCTGCTGATTGCAGCGGTATTTGCATTTTTAAAGCTGCCTACCATCGAAGCGCATACAGAAGAAGGGGATTGTAAAGCCCGTGGTCACAAGCTGACCGAAGCTCCGCATCTGGTGATGGGTGTTGCAGCTATCTTTTGTTATGTAGGCGCAGAAGTTGCGATTGGCAGCTTCCTGGTTAACTATTTCGCCGAGCCGTCAATTGCCGGAATGGAAGAGCATACCGCAGCCAAATACATTTCATACTACTGGGGTGGTGCTATGGTAGGTCGGTTTATTGGCTCTGCGGCACTACAAAAGATTGCCCCGTCAAAGGCACTGATGTTCAATGCCATTGCCATTATTGCACTGTTGCTTCTGACGATGTCGACAGATGGCAAGCTGGCCATGTTTGCTGTACTCGCTGTGGGCCTGTTTAATTCAATCATGTTCCCGACCATTTTCTCAATCGCCATTGAAGGACTGGGCTCCTTAACCAGTAAAGGGTCTGGCTGGTTATGTCTGGCAATTGTCGGTGGTGCACTGGTACCGCTGGCACAGGGTCTGGTTGCAGACAGTGCGGGGATCCAGATTAGCTTTATTGTCCCTATGGTCTGTTATGTCTTTATCGCCTGGTATGGACTGAATGTGGTGTCTCTGTACAAACAGTGGCAGCAAAAAGTCGATAGCTAAAAGCGCTTTTATTAAGCCGGCCTCAGCGCCGGCTTTTTTATGTCCGGTTAACCCCATTAACCTTGCTCCTTTGTATCTCGCTAACTATTTCTTATTCTGTTGCTATTGAATACGTATTCATTTGCGGTGTACTATAGAATTGATTGGAACGGTCCAAATTATAACAATAGGTATAGAGGAGAGGTGCATGTATCGCATCGTATCGGTAGCAACCCTGGCTACTATGATATCAGTCTCGTCGCTGGGGGAGGCTAACGCGTCAAACACTCAGTGGGTAGACCCATTTATAGGCACTGGCGGTGATGGCCACACCTTCCCGGGGGCTGTGGTACCCTTTGGTATGGTTCAGTTGAGCCCGGATACCGATAACCCCATGCGCGGTGTATCACCACAACCAGAGATCTATAAGCGCTGTGCAGGCTATCATTATGACGATACCACCATAGTCGGTTTTTCTCATACACACTTTTCCGGCACAGGACACTCTGATCTTGGCGATCTACTGATCATGCCTATCAGCGGGGAAGTTAAAACCAATCCGGGCACGGCAAAAGATCCCGACTCTGGCTATCGTTCGCGATTCTCGCACGACCAGGAATGGGCCGAAGCTGGCTACTACGGGGTAGAGCTACAAGACTACAACATTAAGGCCGAGCTCACAGCCAGTCCGCGTGTAGGCATGCATCAGTATACATTTAAAAATGGTGGCGAAGGTCATGTTTTGTTTGACCTGACCAGCGCGATTTACAACTTTGAAAGCAAAGTCATCTGGAGTGATATCCGCAAGATAAACGACACTACGCTGCTTGCATACCGGGCAACTAATGGTTGGGCGCGTAATCGTCAAATGTACTTTGCCATTGAATTTTCCCAGCCAATCGACAGTTACCGTTTTATCAACGAAGATAATATGCGTTATCGCTGCATGGGCTGTCTGGGTAAAGAAAAACACTCAACTATAGAAAACAAAGCCGTAAAAATGAGTGCAGGTAAGGCGATTAAGTTTGTTGCCAGTTTTGACAATGTTGAAAACAAGCCTCTCCAAGTTAAGGTAGCCTTGTCCGCCGTTAGCCGCAGTAACGCACTGGAAAACCTGCAAGCGGAAATACCGCACTGGGACTTTAATAAGGTACGCAAAGCGGCAAACTCCCAGTGGGCATCCTACTTGGACAAAGTAGATGTTGAAGGGACTCGCTCCGAAAAGCGTCAGTTTTACACTGCACTTTACCATGCACTACAGGCACCCAGTCTCTATCAGGACGTGAACGGGCAATATCGCGGTGTTGATGGTGAAATACATGATGGTAAGGATTTCGAACATTACACGCTTTACTCGTTGTGGGATACCTATCGCGCGTTACATCCGCTGCTGACCTACATAGATCCAGACAGGGTCTCGGGTATGATCCAGTCAATGCTGGTGCATTATCAGCAAAGCTACGAAAAAATGTTACCTATCTGGTCTTTCCATGCGCACGAAACCTGGACCATGATTGGTTATCACGCAGTCTCTGTTATTGCTGATGCTTATCTTAAGGGGATCCGCGATTACGATGTTGATTTGGCTGTAGAGGCCATCATTAACACGGCAAACAACCCGGTTTACGATGCGATCCCGGAATATAAAAAGTACGGCTATGTGCCTATGGATGTGTTGCCTGAATCCGTTTCCATTACGCTGGAATACGCCTATGACGACTTTGCTATTGCCAGAATGTTCGAGGCAATGGGTAAAAGCGAGCAGGCTAAGCATTACTATGCCAGGGCAATGAGCTATAAGAATGTGTTTGACCCACAAAGTGGCTTTATGCGCGGTCGTGACAGTCAGGGACGCTGGGATCCTGATTTTAATCCGTTTAAGGCCAAATACATGGGGCCTTTCACCGAAGGCAATGCCATGCAATACAGCTTTTATGTCCCGCAAGATGTTGCCGGCCTCATTACCTTAATGGGCGGAGACGAGGCATTCACTCAGCGCCTAGATGACTTGTTTGATACGCCTTTGTCCCATGACATGATCAAAGAGCATGAAGACATCGCCGGTTTGATAGGTAACTATGCCCATGGTAATGAACCCAGTCACCATATTGCGTATTTGTATAACTACGCCGGTAAACCGTGGAAAACCCAGCAACGTATTCGCCAGATTATGGATACCTTGAGCTCGGATAAACCCGACGGCCTGGCAGGTAACGATGACGTAGGGCAAATGTCTGCCTGGTATATCTTCTCTGCGATGGGCTTTTATCCGGTAGCCCCTGGAGATCTGGCATATGCGATTGGTGCGCCACAAACGCCCAAGGTTACGTTGAAATTGGCTAATGGTAAGCAGTTTACAACCACTGCGGTTGGTTTGAGCGATGCAAACAAATATATCCAGTCGGTTACTTTGAATGGCAAGGTCCTTGAGCGTAGTTATCTGACTCATGACGACATTATGTCGGGCGGGGAGCTACGATATGTGATGGGCGATAAACCCAATAAAAATTGGGGTAAAGGCTTTAAAGCAAGGCCCCCGGCGTTATCAAAGTATCAGTAGCAAGACCCGATTACACTTTCATCTAACGAACAGCCAGGCTGTATTGTCCTTCAGTATCGGTCAATGTTGTTAGATTGGGGTCGATACAGCTTGTGGTGATCATTGTGTGTTAGTCAAAGGTGGGAACAATCCCGCCTTTTTTCATTTTTAGCGTTAACACTTGTCCAATAACTATTCAGTTAAAAAATAAATTGTGAAAACAAGTGTATAATTGGCTTAAGACCGCAAAAGTTTCGCCGATAAGGTAAGACAAACTCGTTAAGATTTGGTAAAACAAATTTGTATTAGCAGAATTAAGACAGGATCCCCATGATTAGTGCGCTCAAATTTACAACTAAAATAACACTGGCCGCTTCATTGGTGCTGGTGATCGTGCTTTCCCTTTTTACCGTGAATAACTTTATTCTGATGCGCTCGCAAACTCAGGCTCAGCTGACCCTGGTATTGCAGGAAATCTCTGAGTCAGTATCGCAGAATATAGCCAACTGGCTAAACGACAGGCTGGATATTGTCAGCTCTGTTGCCAGCGGCCATCGTACGAGCGATGCCTCAGCGGATATTTTACGTCGAGTACAAACGGCTCATGAGGCCGGGCATTTTAAGAATACCTTTATTGGCACGCCTGACGGCCAGTTTGTTCTTAACGATACCAGCGTGGTCTTGCCCAGCGATTTTGATGCCACCCAGAGACCCTGGTATAAACTTGCTGAGCGAAAACGCGATACTGCGTTTACCACCCCCTATATTGATGTCACCAGTAACGAGCTGACCATCACCGCCGTAGTCCCTATCATGATGAACGGTCGTTTCTCTGGCGTTGCCGGAGGTGACATTGACATGGCGACCATTACAGACATAGTCAACGAAATCGATTTTCTGGGTTACGGTTATGGCTTTTTACTGGATGCAGAAGGTCGCATCCTGAGCCACCCAAATACCGCGCTCAACGATAAACCTATGTCAGACTTGTTTGGTACTAAACTGCCGCTGTCCGAATCATTCGCAAACTTGACTATAGACGGCAAAGAAAAACTGGTGTCTTTCGTCAAAATGCGCGGTATAAAAAATGTCGACTGGTATCTCGGGGTAGTGATCGACAAAGAGATTGCCTACAGCTCAGTGGCTTCTTTTCGCAATATGGCCCTAATCTATATGCTGGTGGGTGTTGTGGTAATTGTAGTGATGTTACAGCTGCTATTGAAATACCTGATGCGGCCAATGGTTCATTTGAACGAGGCAATTAAAGACATAGCCCAGGGTGAAGGCGATTTAACCCGCAGACTGGAGGTTGAAAACAACGACGAGTTTGGTGAGCTGTCTAATTACTTCAACCTGTTTGTAGACAAAATTCACGAGAGTATTTCTAAGGTCAAGGAAACCACGCTGGCGCTGGAGCAGGTCATGGCCGGGCTTCAATCGCAAACCCAGGGTGCCCTGGACATTTATACCGAACAAACCAAACGTACCGACAGTGTCGCAACCGCCATTAACGAACTCTCTTCCAGCGCAGTTGAGATTTCAAATAATGCCAAGCACGCCTCGGAATTGGCGACGGAGGCAAATAGCTTGTCCAGCCAGGGCCAGGTTGCACTGAATGCCAATATCGAAGAGATAGGTTCTTTGAGTGCTAAGATGCAGAAGGCCCAGTCGACAATCGATGGTCTGGATAAACTGACCTCAAGTATCGGCCAGGTGCTTGAAGTGATAAAAGGGGTCAGTGAGCAGACTAATCTGCTGGCGCTCAACGCGGCAATAGAAGCGGCGCGCGCCGGTGAGGCCGGACGTGGGTTCGCTGTGGTGGCAGACGAGGTCAGACAGCTTGCCCAGCGCACACAGGAATCGACCCAGGAAATTGAAAACACCATTGGCGAATTGCAACAGGGATCGGCATCGGCCGTTGCGGTGATGAAGTCGAGCATCGACGATTCAAGTAACAGCGCGCAGCAGGCTCAGTCCGCCGGTACTAAAATGCAGGAAGTGACGCATGCAATCGATTCTATCGACGGTGTAAACCATGCCGTGGCCAGTGCAACGCAGGAACAAAATGCGGTGATCCAGTCGCTCGACAGCGACATTCATGGGATCAGTGATTTGTGTGTCGAGGGCAGTGACAGCCTGACCAAAACTCTGGAAGAATGCCGGACACTAAAATTGCAATTTGATGAGCTTGAACATATGCTCGCCAAGTTCAAGGTTTAACCCTTTCTAAGGCTGCGATCATGCAGCCTTTTTTCTTTATTGCGCAAGATTAAATAAACCCCCTTCATGAATCATATATGACAGCTGTAACCTAAATGTATTTTTAGCGCAACATGGATGTCATTTAGGCACATTAGACTGCACGCAATTCCAATATAGCAACAAGCAAATATTAAAAGGTGTATGCGATGAAGTGCGTTAACCACTTGCTATTAGCAGGTATGGTCGCAGTAGCGGCTAATGCTCAGGCAAACGATCTGGATAAGGTCATTAATTCAAGTTCGGCGATTAACCAGTCCGCTTTGCAATCTCAAAACAAAATCAACTCAATTGCAGACGATATGCAGTCACGTCTGCAAAAGTTCAGAACCCTGAATAAAGAAATCGATGGCCTGGTTGTTTACAACAGCCAGCTTGATAAGCAGATCAAAAATCAATTAGAAGAAATGGCTGCTATCAATGCATCGATGGATCAGGTATCGGTTATCGAGCGTCAAATTACGCCGCTGATGATGCGCATGATCACTGGTCTTGAGCAATTCGTTGCCCTAGATGTGCCATTTCTTAAAAAGGAACGTGCCGAGCGTATCGCAAAGCTACAGGCCATGATGGACCGCGCTGATGTATCTTCCAGTGAAAAATTCCGCCGCGTTTTAGAAGCATATCAGGTAGAGGTTGAATACGGTCGCACTATCGAAGCTTACTCAACACTGCTTAGTGTTGATGGTCAGGAGCGCGAAGTCGATATGCTACGTATCGGACGTCTTGAACTACTTTACGTAACCAAAGATGGCAGTAAAGCGGGTAGCTGGAACAAAGAGAGCAAGTCTTTCACTGCATTGCCAGACACCAACATCAGTCAAATCAACAAGGGTATCCGTATTGCCCGTAAGCAACTTGCCCCGGATATGTTAACTCTGCCAATTCAGGCTGCAGAATAAGAGGTATACAATGAACTTTTTTAAATCTTTCAGCCTAAAAACAGTTATGGCAGCGACACTGGCGTTGTCGAGCTCAGCGTTTGCAGCCGAGCAAGCGATGGACCTGGATACCCTGTTAAAGCAACTTGAGCAAGGTCAAACAGCCCAGAACGCGCAAAACGCACAACGCGAAGCGCAGTTTAAGGCACAACAGAGCGAACAGGTTCGCATGCTTCGCGAACTGACTGCAAACCGTGACGGAGAGCTAAACCGCTCAGAGCGCCTTGAAACACAGTTTGAAGAAAATGAAATTAAACTTGGCAACTTGAGTGATACGCTGTCTAAACGCATGGGTTCATTGAAAGAGCTATTCGGTGTGCTGCAACAGGTTGCCGGAGACTCAAGTAACAAATTCCGCACGTCTGTGGTCTCTGCCGAAATTCCAAACCGCAGCGCGTTTATGGATGATATGGCACAGCGTATGGGCTCGAGCACTAAGCTTGCGTCAATCGAAGACATTGAAAAAGTCTGGGTTGAGTTACAACGTGAAATGACCGAGCAAGGTAAAGTCTCTCGCTATACTTCAGATGTGATTGTCGCCGGTGGTGCGAAAGAGCAAAAAGAAGTTTTGCGTGTTGGTGCGTTTAACCTGATTGCTGATGGTAAATACCTGTCTTACAACCCAGAAACTAACACATTGTCTGAGTTGACGCGTCAGCCTACTGCACGCTTCACACAAAGTGCAGCTGACCTTCAGTCTGCGCAATCAGGTATTGTCGACTTTGCACTTGACCCAACAGGCGGCTCAATTCTGGGTCTGCTGGTTCAGGCGCCAAACACCAAAGAGCAGGTTGAGCAAGGTGGTGCGGTAGGTTATGTCATCCTGGGCGTGGGTTTGCTTGCACTGCTAATTGCCATCGAGCGCTTTATCTCTCTGATGATTATGGGTGCTAAAATCAACCGTCAGCTAAAAGACTCTGTTGCACGTGAAGACAACCCGCTGGGTCGTGTGATGAAAGTTAAAGAGCAATACCCGGATGTGGCGTATGACACACTTGAGCTTAAGTTAAGTGAAGCAATCCTGCGTGAGATGCCGAAAATTACCCGTAACCTGACTCTGATTAAGATTATTTCAGTAGTTGCCCCGCTGCTTGGTCTACTGGGTACGGTAACCGGTATGATAAATACATTCCAGGCAATTACACTGTTTGGTACAGGTGACCCGAAACTCATGGCAGGTGGTATCTCTACCGCACTCGTTACAACTGTACTGGGTCTGGTGGTTGCTATCCCAACCGTGTTCCTATACACCATTCTTAACACTCGCTCTCGTAATTTGCTGCTTATCCTGCAAGAGCAAAGTGCCGGCATCATCGCTGAGCGCAGCGAGAAAGGAGCGTAATTGTGGTTCTTTTAGTAGATGCAATTAATGCGCTACGTGAGTTCCTAGATACAGGTGGCCAGGTTCTCCTGGTCATCGGACTGGTCACATTTCTGATGTGGCTGTTGATCCTCGAGCGCTTTATGTTTGTGTTCGGCAAGTTCAGAACGTATCGCAAAGATCTGCTGAACAGCTGGAGCAGCCGAGAGGAAAGAAACAGCTGGAATGCAGAGCAGATCCGCCAGGCCATGATCTCACGAGCCGGTATTCAGCTTAACAGTAACTTACCTTATATCAATGTCATGGTTGCCCTGTGTCCTCTACTGGGTCTGCTCGGTACAGTGACCGGCATGATTGAAGTATTTAATGTTATGGCAATCACAGGTTCCGGTAGTGCCCGTTCAATGGCAGCCGGTGTATCCAAGGCAACCATTCCTACTATGGCTGGGATGGTTGGCGCGCTGTCCGGGGTGTTTGCCTCGACCTTTTTGCAACGCAAAGCAAAGCGCGAAGTAGAACTGCTGGAAGACAAGCTGTTGCTTGACCACTAGAAAAGAATTTGAGGAAACAAAATGAGAGCTCCACTAGCAAAGGTTTTTCAGGAAGAAGAAGCCGAAGAAATTAACATGACGCCCATGCTGGACGTTGTATTTATCATGCTTATCTTCTTTATCGTTACTGCGTCGTTTGTCAAAGAAGCTGGCATTGATGTCAACCGCCCGGAAGCGGCGACAGCCGTGAAAAAGCAGCGTGCCAATATCCTGGTTGCCATTTCAGACAAAGGCGAAATCTGGATCAACAAACGCCAGGTTGATATTCGCGCCGTACAGGCCAACATCGAGCGCCTGAAAGCGGAAAATCCGCAGGGCAGCGTGGTTATTCAGGCAGATAAAAAAGCAACCACAGATACCCTAATCAAGGTAATGGATGCATCTCGTGCAGCAGGCGCGTTTGATGTCTCGATTGCAGCACAGGAATCATAGGATTAGAAAATGCGTTACTTACTAGCACTCGTTATTGCAGGTATTGTGACTTTTTTCTTGTTTCTCGGTATGCAAGCACTGATCACAGGCGGCGAAGGCAAAATGGAAGAGCCCGTTAAAGGCAATGTCCTTGACTTTGTTCGCCTGAAAAAAGAAGAAACAGTTCAGAAAAAAGAACGCAAGCCACAAAAACCACCAACGCCAAAAGAGCCGCCTCCACCTATGGATGCGCCTCAGATGCAAAGTAATAACCTTGATGCCGCAGGCGCTGATTTTAATTTTAGCGCAGACGTTGCAGCCGATGTAGACCTTGCCGGTGGACTGGCACTCGAATCCAGTGATGGTGAATATCTACCAATCGTTAAGGTTGCGCCAGTCTATCCCAGACGTGCGCTGTCACGCGGTATCGAAGGATACGTGATCGTTGAGTTTATCGTGACTAAGCAAGGCACGGTAAGAGATCCGGTTGTCGTGAAAGCTGAACCGGAGAATATTTTTGAGCGTGCGGCAATGGATGCGGCTTTGAAATTTAAGTACAAGCCTCGTGTTGTGAACGGTGAAGCGGTAGAAGTAGCCGGTGTTCAGAACAAGATCTCATTCCAGATCAATGGCTAACAGACAAAGGTGCGATTATGAAAGTATTTAAAAAAGTCTTGTTGGCAAGTGCACTTAGTTGTGCCGGCCTGGCGGCGCCAAGTATGGTCTCGGTGTTACCGGGTGTTGACCTTGCGGTTGCACATGCAGAAACCAAAACTAAGCGCGTACCGGCACTGCGCGAAAAAGTATACAGCCAGCTGGCACGTGCACAAAAGCTGGCCGATGATGGCGACGTCAAAGGTGGTCTGGAAGTTCTGGACTCCATTAAAGAACGTTCCGGTAGTATGAACTCTTACGAAATTGCCATGATGCATAATTTCTATGGGTTTATCTATTACAACGAAAATCAGCTTGATAAAGCCATTGCTTCATTTGAACAAGTGGTTGCTGAAGAAGCGATCCCTGAGTCACTGAGACTATCCACGACCTTTAGTCTGGCGCAATTGGCTATGGCCAATGGAGATTATAAGGCCACGGTTGATTATCTCGACAGATGGAAAAAGATAAATACTCAGCCAATTAAAAGTAATTATTATGTATTAAAAGCGCAGGCTTTATATCAGGATAAAAACTATCAATCGGCTGTAGAGAATATCAATATAGCGATATCATTAACAGAAAGTGAAGGTAATGTTCCAAAGGAGAGCTGGTTGGTTCTGCAAAGGGCATTATACTACTCAATGAATCAACCTAAAAAGGTTGCTGATGTACTGGAAAAAATGGTTAAGCTGTTTGATAAGCCAGAATACTGGGTTCAGTTAGCGGGTATGTTTGGTGAGCTGGGCGAAGAGAAAAAACAATTAGCCTTGCTCGAAACAGCCAAACAACGCGGCTTTATTAAAAAGCGCAGTGACGTTATCCAGCTGGCTCAGGTCTATCTGTTTAATGGTTTACCGTATAAGGCGGCTGTGGCTCTGGATGAAGGCATCAAAAGTGGGGTTGTCGAAGGCAATGCTAAAAATTACGCTTTTATCGCCGAGGCCTATGTTCAGTCTAAGGATGAAGATAAGTCCATATCCTACTTTGTAAAAGCAGACAAAGAAGTAGCGCATGGCAACTATCTGCAACGTATTGCTGAGGTCTACATTAATCTGGAAAAGTTTGATGAAGCTGCCGACGCTGCGCGCGCGGCCCTGGATAAAGGGGAGCTGACTTTCGAGTCCAACGCCTATGTGGCATTAGGTATGGCACAATACAATCTGCAAAACTTCGACGCGTCAATACTTGCGTTTGAACAGGCGGAAAAGCACAAAAAATCAGCTAATCTCGCCAAGCAATGGATTAAGTACGTTAAACGCGAAAAAATTCACGCCGAAACGTTAAAGCAAGCTTTGTTATGATTTTATAATCGCAACACCAAAGCCGCCTTCGGGCGGTTTTTTTATGCCTGCCTTAAAATAAAAAATCCCCTGAATTTGATACTTTCATTTTTCTGAAAATAATTAGACACACAAATGAAATATAGGCTTTATATGATAACGCCAGCTCATTTAAATACACAACGGAGAATAAAATGAAACTTACTGGGTTATTCAGAGTAAGCCTTGTTACATCTGCACTTGTACTAGCTGGTTGTGGTGGTGACATCGAAGTAACACCTACAGTTAATGATACAAGCGTTACTGATTCAAATAATACAACAACTCATAATAATACAAACACAGGCAACGATAATTCCGGTGGCGACGACAATGACGGTGGCACAGATGGTGGTGACAAAGATTCTGGTACTACTAACCCGTGTGTAAGCCGTACTGTTGCAGGTCAAGAAGTTCAGGGTGACTACCGTAACTCTAAACACTGTTACTACGATTCTTCATTCGCAAGTAAAGCACTAGAAATCAAAGAAAACATTACTTTCGATGCTTTGCCAAATGGCGGCGCACATGTATTCGCTGGCGCTCTATTGATTGGTGAAAACTGTGATACCACTACAGGTTGTACAGTGCCAGAGACTGGTCCTACTCTAACGGTAAAACCTGGTACAACCATGGCGTTTGCTTCAGGTGAAGCGATTATTCGCATCGCTCGTAGCGCTAAAATCATGGCCGAGGGTACTGCTGAGGCACCAATTACGTTTACATCAGCAAACGACATTGAAGAATTTGATATCACTGGTTTCGGCCCGCAGTTTGCGGACTGGGGCGGTATCATGATCAACGGTAAAGGTCTGACTAACCAGTGTAAGAACGAAGAACGCGCAGAAGATCTGTGTAACGCTAAAACTGAAGGTATCACTAGTCACTTCGGTGGTAACGATAACGCAGACAGCAGCGGTAACATTAAGTACGCTAAAATTTTCTACGCAGGATCGGGTCCTCGTGAAGGCGGTGTAGGTGATGACCTTAACTCTCTGACATTGAACGGTGTTGGTTCAGGTTCTAGCTTCGAATTCCTTCATATTCACCAAGGCTTTGACGATGGTATTGAGTTCTTTGGTGGTGCAGCGAACTTGAAGAACATTGTTGTTACAGATACCCAGGATGACTCTATCGATATCGATGCAGGCTGGCAGGGTAAAGCTCAGTTCATTTACATCAAGCACGGTACTATTAAAACGAAGAAAGACGTTAACTACACCGGCGAAGACGAGAATAAGAATAAGGTTGTTAAAACTATCGAAGCTGGTACCGAAGGCTTCATGGGTAACAACGGTTTTGAAACTGACGGCGAGAAGAACCAGGGAGAAGAGTACAACGACGTAACACCTTCTAACCCAACTATCGCAAACGTTACTGTTGTAACTACTGATGGTAAATCAATCCGTGATAACGACCCTTCACAAGCTGCAACATTTGACGATGCAATTCGTGGTCAGTACTACAACACTTTGTTTGTAAAAGAAGAAAATGCAACAAATGCAACAGCTTGTCTTCACTTTAAAGACAGCGATGCAGCGCAAAACGCTGTTGATAACGTACTAAACTTCCACAATTCAGTTTTGGCTTGTGTGACTAACTTCACTGAAGGAAGTAAAGACCTTCCTGGTGAAACGCACACCGCTTGGTGGGATAACGACGCTGCCAGCATCATTCTTGACAAAAAAGGTGATGTACTAGCAGCTGATGGCTTCTCTACAAACAAAGACTCTACGGATATCACTCTTGAAGCAAATGACCTGAAATCTCTAAATGACGATTTCTTTGAAGAAGTTGACTATGTAGGCGCAGTTTCAAGCGCAGATACGTCAAGCGCTTGGTACAAGTGGGTTAAAGAAGCTCTTGAGCTAGCTGACAAAGATTAATCTCTGAGATTACTTTGTTTTTAACTCAATAAGTATTTCGAACTAGGCGCATTGATTGCGCCTTTTTTACGAGTTTTATCAGGATTGCAAATGAATACGCAGATAAAATTAAGAAAAGTAGCTTTGGCAGTAGGTGCTTCTTTGTCCGTCGGTATGACTGCGCCTGTATTTGCTGAAGAAGCGCAGGAAATTGAAGAAGTTGTTGCAGTCGGCTCACGTCTACAAGGTAGTGCTGCGGCTGTTATTGAAGAGCGTAAAAATCAGGCATTTGTTGCAGACATACTGGGCGCCGAGCAATTGTCACGCACTGGTGATAGCGATGTAGCATCTGCTCTACGCCGTGTAACTGGCCTAACACTTGTCGATGGTAAGTTCATTTATGTACGTGGTCTCGGTGAGCGTTACTCAAGTGCTCGATTAAACGGTGCAGCGGTACCTAGCCCGGATCTGACCCGCAACGTAATTCCCCTGGACATCTTCCCGTCTAGCATCATAGAGAGCCTGGCTGTTCAAAAAGCATATTCTCCTTCTATGCCTGCTGCTTTTGGTGGTGGTAACATCGACATTCGGACTAAGTCGGTACCGAGTGAATTTGTAGCAAATATTGAAGTCGGTGTTGGCCAGAACCTCAATTCGCAAGATGGTTATACCTATAACCGTAACGAAAAAGGGATCCCTGTTGCAGTTCAAACTGCCGTAGTACGTTATCGTGGTGATCTGTCTTTGCGCGGTATAGTAGAAAGAGAAGGGTTTGAAAACACTGAGACTCAAAGTGCTGCTGATCAAGCTTTGGTCATCAACAAGTCTCTGGTGCGTGAGCTGCCCCGGGATATTCGGGTACAAGAAGAGTCTTTGGATCCGAACTACGACATAAAGGCCAGCATTGGCGACAGCTTTGACGAAGACTGGCTGGGCGGTACTATCGGTGTGCTTGCGGCTGTGTCTTATGACAATGACTGGAAATATTCAGAGCGCATGAGCGCGGTATTGGATCAGTCATTTGATGAAAGCTGTACGACGAAATTAGAGACAGAAGAAGACGCGGTTAACTCTTGTTACGTTACGGTGAAAGACTCTAAAGTAACAACCCAGACTGAGAAAATGAGTGGCGTGTTTAACCTTGGATATAAGTACGAGCAACACAACGTATCCTATTCTAAGATATATCTTGAAGACACCGAAGACGAGTCGGAGCTGTCTATCTCTCAAAGCCCCAATGGTAGTACTGTTAGAACGATAGCAGCAACAGGGCAGGCATATCGTAATTACGACTTCAACTACGAAGAGCGCGTTCTGGACATCGACCAGGCTGTTGGTCAACATACATTTATGGATTACATGGGGATCGGTGTTGACTGGCAGTACACAGAGTCAAAAGCGGAAACTAAAATCCCAACCAATATCGATTATGATTTCATCGATAATTATGGTGATGATGGCGCTTATGTAGATTCTATCGTAACGGGTGATGATAACCGTATCCTCTACTCGTACACAGAAATGGAAGACAATGTAAAGTCGTACAGCGGTAACCTTACATTGCCACTATATCTGGAAAACTTTGAGCTGACCTTTAAAGCTGGTTATGACTTCGTTGACAGGGCGCGTGTTTATTCAACATCGAGTTTTGCGATTCACAACGAGACAAATATCTCAATCCCGGTTAACACGGGTTCAGAGGGCATCAATGACATTACAGCCTATTTGAACGACGACTTTGTCTCTAGTAATGATTTCTTGTTGGCCTTCAATGAACCAACCGCGCCCAGTGCAGACGATTATATTGCGGCTCAGAAAATTGATTCAGGCTACTTTGAATTCGATGCGATTTTTGATAACACATGGCGTCTAAGCGGTGGTATCCGATACGAAGATTTTAAGCAGGTTTCTATAGGTACATCGAGCCTTATTTTTGATCGCATTACCCATAGTACAATCTACTCAGAAGAACGGATCCTGGCGGGAACAGTTAATGAAGATGACTTCTATAACGCGCTTTCCATGACTTATCTGGGCGGTGAAAAGTACCAAATCAGATTTGGTTACGGTGAAACAGTCGTTCGCCCTGACTTACGTGAGTTGGTACCTGTTTCGTACTTTGATCCATTGACAGACATTCGCACATTCGGTGTTGCAGGCCTTAAGAGCAGCGAGCTGCAAAACTATGATGCGCGTTTCGAATACTACATGGATAACGGTGATAACTTCTCGGTAGGTGCATTCTTTAAAGATATTACGGCACCGATAGAAACTGTGTTGCAAGTAGGTGATGAGGACTACACTGCTACCTTCGTTAACGGTGAAACCGGTGAGGTATATGGTGTCGAAGCCGAATGGCTATATGACCTGTCTGGTGTAGTGAGTGGTTTCTTTACTTCTGGTAATGTTACCTTCAGTGATTCAGAAGTGGAAATTGACCCTGCTAAGTCTGGTAACTTAACAAACCCAACCAAGCGTATGACGGGCCATTCTAAGTATGTTGTGAACTTGCAGTTGAACTATGACTCGGCTGATGGTCAGCACAGTAGCTCGCTTGTTTACAATGTGTTCGGCGAACGGATCCTGGCTTCAGGGATTGGTGGCCGCGAGGATGCGTTTGAGCAGCCGTTCCACTCTTTGGACCTGGTTTACACTTGGTATCCTGACTTTAACTCGCAAGTTAAGTTCAAGGTACAGAACTTACTGGATGAAGAACAAGAAGTCACTCAGTCTGACTATATCGTTCGTCAAAAAGAAGTCGGCACTAGTGTGAGCCTGAGCTACAAATACGAGTTCTAAGTAATCTAACCCAGTTCAAAGCCGCCTGGTAAGCTTGGGCGGCTTTTTTGTTTTTTATCCCTTTGAATAGCCGCAGATGCAAGGACATTCTTGTATAAAATTCAATTTACTCATTTCTTGAACTACTATAGTGAGTAGTAAAAGCCAAAAATCTTGCTTAATGTGACTTAATGGCTGGTTTTATTGTTATGGGTCAAAATCTCAGCCTAAACTTGATGGTAAAACGTTAAACTTATGTGACAGTGAGTAAGTAGCAAAACTGGGAAAATATTTTCTTACTTTTCAGATTGTTGTAATCAAAACTTCTTGAACACTCGTTAAAATTAAGCCATACTTTGTTCTCACATACTAATTCAGAATTTTGGCCATTAGAATGAGTTTCTGGTCGCCAACAACCTAGTTCTAAACTGCGGCTTTACGCGGCAGTATGGGACACAACCTTTACATGTTGTATCCAAACCCCGCTTTCGCGGGGTTTTTTATCATAAATGTTCAATTTTGACGCTAAAAGTATAGTTTCTTCAGATAATGTTTGCTATTTTTAGACGTCTAGACATACCTCTCACGCAAAATACTCAATGAATCACAAAAAAGGTAATACCATGAAAAAAGTAGGACTAATTGGTTGGCGTGGAATGGTCGGCTCTGTATTGATGCAACGCATGCATGAAGAAAATGACTTTTCTGACATTGAACCTTATTTCTTCACTACCTCTCAAGCTGGCCAGCCGGGGCCAGAAGTTAAGTCGCAGACCAAAGCGTTACTCGATGCCTATGATCTCGATAGCCTCTCGCAAATGGACATTATTCTGTCCTGTCAGGGCGGAGACTACACTAAGTCAGTTTATAACGGGCTAAGAGAAACTGGATGGAATGGCTATTGGATTGATGCGGCGTCTGCACTGAGAATGTCATCAGACAGCATCATTGTTCTGGATCCGGTAAATAAAGATGTCATTGAGCAGGGGTTAGAGCAGGGGGTTAAGACCTTCGTGGGCGGTAACTGTACAGTATCATTAATGCTGCTCGCATTGGGCGGTTTGTTTGAGCAAGACCTGATTGAATGGGTCAGCCCCATGACTTACCAGGCTGCATCGGGCGCCGGTGCGCGAAATATGAAAGAACTCATTGCTCAGATGGGCGATATCCATGATTGTGTAAAAACCCAGCTCGATGACCCGGGAGCTGCAATTTTAGAAATCGATAAGCTGGTTGCACAAAAGCTGCAATCAGACAGCTTACCAACCGATCAGTTCGGCGTGCCGCTGGCTGGCAGTCTGATCCCCTGGATAGACGTGCCTATGGAAAGTGGCCAGAGTAAAGAAGAATGGAAAGCCCAGGTTGAAGCGAACAAAATCCTTGGTTCAAGTAAACAGCCCATTCCGGTCGACGGGATCTGTGTAAGGATCGGCGCAATGCGTTGTCATGCGCAGGCCTTAACGATTAAGTTAAGAGAAGATGTTTCCGTTGAGAAGATTGAGGAAATATTAGAAGCACACAACGAATGGGTTACGGTTATTCCAAACGACCGTAAAACCACTGAGCAAGAGCTTACACCAGTCAAGGTTACTGGCACTTTGAACATTCCAATTGGCAGAATACGTAAACTCACCATGGGCCCGGAATATATCAGTGCATTCACCGTAGGAGATCAACTGCTTTGGGGCGCGGCCGAGCCACTGCGTCGTATGCTCAGGATCATTGTTGAGCAATAAGCTTTGCTTAAACAACACATCTCAGAATAAACAAAGCACGCACTTTAACAGCGTGCTTTGTTTATCTACAAGCCAAGTTAAAGCTTGAACAGCGAACGATAACACTGATAATAGTCATACGACCAGCCACATAATAGCCCTACAATTAATGTCCTATAATATATATTATGTTAAATATGCTGTTTTCTAAATTAGCTTCTCCATGAGCCCTATGTATCTTGTATTACTAGCTTGAGACATGCTTAGTTGAGGATAGCTGGCAACGCCTGAATTATTGGTTGAGCCGTTTTCTATTGAGCAAACGCTAAAAATTGATGACCGTATCTTGATGTTATTTGTCATGAGTGAATGTGGCATTTTGGCTCAGCTAATTCTACATCTCTTTTTCGAAAATCTTGAGTAAGACTTTCACTCGACGTTCTGAGATGATAAGCACTTTCGTCAGATGTGAAAATAAAGGATATCTGGCGCACTTTAAAGACCGATACTAAACAGTATCGGTCTTTACCTTGAATTGCCTTGGATTTTATATTCAGCGTAAATTTCTCAGGAGTTTTGTGCTTCGCAGTGGTTATTTTACTAAGGTCAAACTTCCTATTCGAAGTTCGCTGCTAGCTCTACATATCTGAAGTAATCCTCGAAGGAAAGTGTTTTGGAGCCAATTAGTTTATCTCGATGAGCCAATGTGTAAGCGTTAAGTACAAAGTTCCCGGTATCTGCTGTCATACTAAAATGACCCAGCATGTATCTGTCTCTCCCTTCAAGGCTTGGGTAAATCCTCCCATTTGTCGTTTCTAGAAGTTCATATATGTGACTAAAGCAACTGGTCCATTGCAATCTAGGCTCATCACGATGAGTGGAGACAGACAAAGCAAAGCGTGCAGAACCATTAGAATCACTAGAAATTGTCCTATTGAGTTTTTATTTCACTTCCTTACTTACTATATCGCGTCCTTTCTTTTTCTCTTCGTATGAGTAGCTATAATCAGGATGGTCATACTCGCACAGAAGTTGAACAATCAAATAGTAAACTTGTCAGGCTCAGGCAGCTTGGCACTAGGGTTAAAGAACCTAGATAAATATTCTCTACCATCAAACTCCGAACCATAAACCGCTTTTATCGAGTGGCTAAGCTGTTCTGTATCTGTTGCTATGACAAACAAGTAGCCTTCGAGTTCAAAGAAGTGTTTTATTGTTTCAAGCAACTCCATTGCGTAATTAGGTCTACATCGATCGAGTTCATCAACAAAGATCGCTATTTGCGTTCTGTCTCCCTTAAAAGTGTTTATGACATCATAGTATTCTCTCAGGAACTGCTTGAGCTCTTTAACAGCTTCACGCTGCTTCATGTAAAGGGATTCTAGGCTTTGACCCTGTTTGTCTGTAATTTCGAATGTCGTCAGGTCCTTAAGCGGTGAGTATATGGGGCCATACCCTTTAACGGCTGCAACACATCCACCGATTTTCACCAAGGAATTCCAAACTTTTTTCCCCTGCTCTATTAGTTTTATTAGTTTTGCCTCCCATTCAGCTGCTACGTAACCATCATGTTGACTTTTTAGTTGAGAAGTAATTTCACTCACTATTACAAGCAATGGATCTTTGGAAAAATCAGACTCCCAGCATTGATGTATACAACAGGTACTTCATCTGTATACCTCAGTTGGAATGAAGCTGTCGAGGAAAATGCGTTTTACCTATACCCCACGAGCCGTTAATGTTCAGAGTAACAGGCTTGTTTTGGGATTTTATGTATGAACTTATAAATTTACCGTACTGTTCATTTCCAAGTTTACAGTTTTCCCAGCTGTATTGTTTTTCCCATCTTTTAAAGTCACTTGTGTCTGTTGTCATGTAGTGTCCTTGCAATCATTTAGTCATTTTTTCTATTGTGGTATGTAGTATATGCAACCAGGTAAGCGCAGTAGCTTTGCCACGTAAAACACTATAGAGCTGGAATCGAAGTAATCAAGACTTTAGGGTAATGCTTTACCGTTTATATCCCTTTTCTAAAACGCCAACATTACCACCAAAAACAATCCATTAACCCCTTTGGGCACGCCTGCCCTTTTTCTCCAAAATAACAATTATGCAAAATGTTAAATTATACTGTATACAATATAATTCAATTAATGTAAGTTACATCTAGCTTTTGTATCGGATGAAAATCCACCAGCGATAAGTTATTCCATGCTAGGAGACTGATAGTAATGGATTTTGGTGTGGCCTGGGCAAAGCTTAAATGTACTGAGTGTACCAATAACAATAACACTACAAGTTAACTTGGCGGTGAGCAGAACGCGCTTATCAATAAAGCTTGTTAACAAATAAATAAACAACAGGAGAACATCTATGCCTTTTGCTAAACGTGCGTTGGCAAAACTATTTGCCAGAAAAACACTGTGTCGGGCGAGCGCGATTGTATTGACTTCGTTGTCATCTGGCGCGGTTTTAGCCGGACAATCCCTGGAGTCAAACCAGCTTATGTCGAGCGGCTCATCGCTGTTAAGTACAGCATCTGCGAGTCACAAACATGCTGAGCAGATCTGTGGTACTGATCACAATTCACAGGACTGGTCGGCTATCCAAAAAGAGAATGCCAGACAACGGTCTTTGAGTTCCAGTTTTGCAACGCACATTATGTCTGAGCTTGCGAGTCAGGATGACCTGGCGGCAGAGAATGGCAATGGTGTTCCGGGACGTTACTATATTCCGGTCGTGGTGCATATATATGGTGACAGGTACAACTGTGAGTCAGGTACCTATTGCTTAACCGAGCAAAAAGTGATTGATGGTTTGAACAAATCAAATCAGGATTTTCTGGGGTTGATCACTGATGACGGCCCTATTGCACCGGAATTTCAGGCGATACGCGAAAATCTGAATATTGAATTTGTGCTTGCCAAAAAAGATCCAAATGGTCAGCCTACCAATGGTATTGTGCGCCATCCGCAAAAAGCAGGCTACGGTAAAGGCAGTGGTGTTGATGACCAGATTGCCGCCGATGCCTGGGATAACTTTAAGTACATGAATATTTATATTCAGCAAGACTTATATGATGATGGTTCAACTAACAACTCAGGTGTTGCCTGGTATCCTCAGCTAAGCATGTCGCAAAATGGACTATCGCGCGTTGTTTATAATGGCGACTATGTGGGTGCCAACACCAGTGAAAATTTCCGCTCTGTGTTAACCCATGAGTTCGGCCACTGGCTTAACCTGCCTCACACCTTCGACGGCGATGTCTGTACTATTCATTCAGAAGCGTTTTGTAACGCCACCGGTGATGGCTCGTGTGATACGCCTCAAATGAGTAGCAGCATTTTACAAAACAATGCCAAAAACTGCCTGGGCCAGCCAACAAACACAGAAAACTTTATGCACTACTCTGATAACTATGCCATGTTCACCAGTGATCAGGTAGACAGAATGACCGCTGCCCTGCATGGTCCGGCACGTGCCACGCTTTGGTCAAACGCCAACCTTATCGCTGTTGGCCTTGAAGAATATACCAGCAATGCCGATCACCCCTGGGATGGCACATCAGGCGCGGTATTGCCACCAAAGGGCGATGTTATTCAGTCGTTTACAAATCTGTCGGGTCAAAAAGGTGAAGTAGATAACTATGAGATCTCGGTGCCTGAAGGTACTCAGGCCGTTGCCTTTTATCTGGACGGTTACGATGAAGACCCGGACATGTATGTATCCAAAGGCAAAGCCCCGGTTAAAAATGGCGATAACTGGGAGGCCGACTTTATTTCGTTTAGAAGCGCAGGTTCGCCAGAGCTGGTCACGATTTCTGCGCCGTCAAACACTGAGTCTTATCATACGGCCATCGATGCCTTTAGTGCCTATTCTAATGCGACTTTGAGTGTGATCTCTGGCACAGATGATACGCTGTGTGCGGGTTGTGAGCGGGTATTTTTAGCTGAGATCACTGACCTTGAGTCAGCTAAAGGCGCTGAACCTAAGACCTATCAGTTTAGCGTACCTTCTGATGCGTTACGCACGGTTGCCGTTATACCGGGCGGATATCAGGGCGATCCGGATGCTTACGTGAGCATGAACTCGGTGCCTACATCGGACAACCACGACTGTGGTCCGTTCAGTGCGCCAAGACACAGTGAGTACTGCGAATTCAATGCAGGCGGCGGTGAACTGAACGTTATGATTGATCCTTTCCTTGAATACAGCGGGGCGTCGTTGGTTGTTTATTACGAACGAGCCGCAGACTCACAGCTGCCCGTTGCCCAAGCGAATGGCCCTTACAGCGCTGTGCTGGCAGACTCAATTCAGTTTAGCAGCAGCGGCTCAAACGATTCCAATGGCAGCATAGTGAGTTACTTCTGGGAGTTTGGCGATGGTAATACCTCGACGGCTGAAAACCCGGTCCATACCTATCAAAATGCCGGCGTTTACACTGTAAAACTCAGCGTAACAGACAATGACGGTAATATTGCCAGTGACACGGCGATTGCTGAAATAAAAGCAGAGCGTATTGCACCCATAGCACAAGCCAATGGCCCCTACTCTGCAATGCTTGGTAATGTTGTTAGCTTCAGTAGCGCAGGCTCTGAGGATACGGATGGCAATATTGTCAGCTATTTATGGCAGTTTGGCGATGGCAACACGAGTACCGAAGCTAACCCGGTTCATAGTTATTCAGAAGCGGGAGACTATATCGCGTCGCTTGAGGTTACTGATAACGACGGGCTGCGTCATAGTGCACAAGCTACAGTCACGATTAACGCACTCGAATATTGCACCACCAGCGGTAATACTAAGTATGAATGGATAGCCAACGTACAAAGTGGCGCATTCAGCAACCCTTCTCAGGCGAACGGCTATAGCGATTTCTCGGCTCAGACTATTAAACTGAATGAAGGAGAAAATCAGTTTACATTTACGCCGGGCGGAAACTACACCGAACATTGGGTGGCCTGGATTGACTTTAATAACAACGGTCAGTTTGAAGAGTCTGAACAGGTTATGTCTGATGTTTCTGGTAAAGGTCCTGTGACGGGGACAATCAATGTGCCCGAAAATATGGCTGGCACCCAAGCGAGACTGCGTATTGCGATGAAGTATAACGGCGCGCCATCAAGTGCCTGTGGCTCGATTGGCGATGGCGAAGTTGAAGATTATACCGTAGAAATCGTCAAGCAAGATAATGTCGGCACAGTTCCCAATACGTGTGCTACGCAGCAGCCTATCAGCGGCGGCCGGCTGGAGCCTGGCAAGGCACAATGCCTGGGTGGAGATGGTACCTTATGGCTGTCGATTGGTGATATCACCTCTACTCAAAATGTGGCGATAACAACGGCACACGGCAGTAGCAATTTGCACATACTGTACAAAAACGGTGGCTGGCCAAGCGATAATGACAAGGATGCCGAGTCAAACTCAGGCTCTACTACTGAATGCATTCAAATCGCGGCCGGAGCTGATTATTGGTCTTATTTGAAGATCTCAGGTAATGCAGAAAACACCAGTATTGTTGTAGATTTTGATGTACAGCAATGTCGTGAACATGAATAAGTTACGTGAAAGCACAAAGCAGCATCTGAAATAGATGCTGCTTTTTTGCTCATTACGCGCTTTAAGTCTGTTCAGGTTTGTTTTTGGTATAAGCAAACTTCATTCAGAGTTTTTAGCAAGATAGTAAAAAAGACTGGAAAATAAACCACATAACTAAGCTTACCTGGCGCATAACAGCGCAAACCTTGTTTTCATTGATGCTCATCCTGTACAGATTACAGGCTCAGACAGCCTATTTAGTCTAATATTTTATCACTAATTGTTTACATTCATTTACATGAAGGGTATATCATAACAACCTTCCAAAATATGAATTAATTATTATAAATCAATATTTTGTGTGAATTTTGTTCAAGTCTTATGCTCAAATCAATATGTTATATAAGTAAAAGTAATTTAAATAATGGGTAACTCAGTGTTTACATTTCAAGTACCTTCTGTACGGAATCATGGACGGAAGGAACAACAACTAATCTAGGGAAAAACTATTATGACAACTAATAATCTAAAAATCGGCGCTATCGCACTGGCTATTTCAGGCATGTTTGGCGCATATAATGCAATGGCAAACAGCGTTGAAGCCATCAATAACGGATTAAACGTGGCGCAACTTAGCCAAAAGATCCAAGGTCAAAACACTGCAGGTACTCAGTTTATCATTAAATACAAGGACAACAGTAATCAGCTTATGTCTGTTTCAGAGGCTGACATGTCCCCTGCTATGATGAACTCACGCGCTCAGAGCTTTGTTAAAAACTTCAAAAGTAAGAAAAAATCTTCACTTAAAACAAGCTATGTACGTCAAATGGCGCTAAGCAACCATCACGTTATGCGCGTCGATAGAAAGCTGACTGCGGCAGAAGCGCAAACTCTGATGCAGGAAATGGCGGCAACCGGCAATATCGAGTACATCGAAATTGACCAAATGCTACAGCCATTCGCAACGCCAAACGACCCTCGCTATTCAGATCAGTGGCATTACTTTGAGAGCGCGGGCGGTATCAACGCACCAGCAGCCTGGGACAAAGCAACAGGTAGCGGCGTAGTCGTCGCAGTACTTGATACCGGTTATCGCCCTCATGCGGATTTGAATTCTAACATTCTGCCAGGCTACGACATGATCTCTAATCTGTCTGTTGCAAACGATGGCAATGGTCGCGACAGCGATGCACGTGACCCGGGTGATGCTGTTTCTAGAAATGAGTGTGGTTACACGCATAGTGCGCAAAACTCTAGCTGGCATGGTACACACGTAGCGGGCACGGTTGCGGCCGTTTCTAACAATGGCGAAGGTGTTGCCGGTGTTGCATACGATGCGAAAGTGGTCCCTGTGCGTGTACTTGGTAAATGTGGTGGTCTGACTTCGGATATCGCAGACGGTATCATCTGGGCATCAGGTGGTCCAGTATCAGGCGTGCCGTCAAACGCAAACCCGGCTGACGTCATTAACATGAGCTTAGGTGGCAGCGGCGCATGTAGCTCAACTACTCAGAGCGCGATTAACACGGCGCGTGCTAACGGTACAACCATTGTAATTGCAGCAGGTAACGACAACGATAACTCTGCAAACTACAATCCGGGTAACTGCTCCGGTATCATCAATGTTGCTTCTGTAGGTCGTAACGGCGGCCGTGCTTACTACTCAAACTACGGTTCAAACATCGACGTAGCAGCACCAGGTGGCGCACAAAGTTTTGCAAATGATCCGGAAGGTATTTTGTCAACTTACAACTCTGGCAGCAACGGACCTTCAAGTGACAGCTATGCCTATTCACAAGGTACGTCAATGGCGGCACCTCATGTTGCAGGTGTAGCGGCACTTATCAAACAAGCTAAACCTTCAGCATCACCCGATGAAGTTGAAAGTATTCTGAAGAATACCACTCGTAGCTTCCCTGCTACTTGCTCAAGCTGTGGTACTGGTATCGTCGATGCTTACGCTGCGGTTGATGCTGCATTGAATGGTACAGGTAGCAACGAACTACAAAATGGCGTCGCAAAGACAAGCTTGAGTGGTGGTACAGGTAGCGAAACATTTTATACATTTAACGTTGCCAGTGGCGTGAGCAAAGTAACTTTTACAATGAGTGGTGGCTCAGGCGACGCTGACTTATATGTACGTATAGGCGCCAAACCTACCAGTACAGTATTCAATTGCCGTCCTTATAAAAATGGCAATAACGAAGAATGTACATTCAACAGTCCTTCGGCAGGCACTTACCACATCATGTTGCAAGGTTACAGTTCATATAGCGGTGTAAGCCTTAAAGCGCAAACTAACTAAGGTATAATTTTACGCTGTATTGTTCACAAGCAACTTAAAGTGACAATCAACCGACGCGGGGCAACACGATTTTGATTCAAAAGGTGTTGCCCTGTATCTAAAATTCTAAAGTTATGCTTTTGACCAACGCAATGTACCAACTTCGTTTTTCACAAAAAGTGCAGACTAACGCTACAAACTGATTTTGCATCACCCTTGTGTCAGAAAACTAAAGATTACTGTGAAATAAAGTTTAGTTTTACCGGTCTTCTAGGGACACTGACTATTTTGATAAAACGATGTCTCACTCAACTAACCATAAAATAATTACCTATATCCTGGCTGTAACCCTGATTGTTATCGGCAGCTCTTTTATCCTTGGCGGACACACCCGTTATATTGAAAATGCATTTGGCTTTTACTCAATGACAGGTATTTATTCGTCGCAAAGCCTGGGGTTATTTTGGGGAGGGTTCTGTTTGCTGACCGGAATAACGCTGGCAGCCGCGCCCTATCTCTCAGCGCTTCGCAGACCTCAGTTTGGCCTGCTCATGCTGCTGAGTGTCATTATGCTTTTAACCTTATTTGATTCTGGCCGTTGGATAGCTGAGCATGGCGGATTTCCCGTTATTGGTTCTGGTCAGGGTATTATCAAGTATTTTGCACTTTTGCCACTGGCATTTTATCTGTGTTTTGGAACTCGCTTCACTGAGCGTACACATGCATTGATGAATTATATTCCAGTCGCTATTGTGTTGTTCTGGATAGGCGGTATGAAATTTCTCGAGCTAGAAGCCAAAGCAATAGTCCCTTTGGTTGAGACTTCGCCGTTTATGTCCTGGCTATATACTTTGTTTAGCGTACAAACGGCGTCTGACTTGATTGGTATATACGACCTTGTTTTTGCGATTCTACTCGGTGTCGGGATCTGGTTTAGAAAGCGCTATATAGTACTTTTGGGAATAGCAGCTACCGGTGCCGTGTTTTTTATGACCCAAACATTTTTGTTTACGGCTCAGGGTGGTTTCGCCGATACAACCTTAATAGATGGCCTGGGCCTATTTATCATCAAGGACTTATGGTTTATCTGTAACTTGTACATCATTTTTGAGTACGCCAGAGGATGCGAGGATACCGCTGCAGAGAGATAACGGCTGATATTGACGTGTTTTCTCGCTTTACTGAAGTCTGGCCGTTGCATTCTAAGGGTGCATAGGTCAGAATAAACCACTGTTTAAATAATCAGTGTTATACACCTTATGACGCCACTCGTTGATACACTAAAGCAACTCAGGTACTTAGTTGCGCACCTTGAAGACAACACGCTTGCGACTGAATACCCTGATATCGCACGTTTTATGCAGGATGAAGTCTTCGATCCGCAAAAGTGCAAAGATGAATTGGCGTTCCTTTATCAGTTTTTGTATGTGTATGGACGTAAGTCGGAGGCCACGTTTAACCGGTTTCGCAATGAAATAGAGCGCTTTTATCTTTGGTCCTGGTGTGTCCAAAAAACATCTGTGTTCGAGTTAAAACGTGAAGACATAGAGGCGTATGTTGAGTTTGTTGTAGAAACAAGCGACGACTGGGTGGCCGCCTCTGTACAATGGCGATTTAAAGACAGTAATGGCTTCAGACGCGTGAACCCTAACTGGCGCCCCTTTGTTCATAAGGCTAATGGGGTTAGTCAGCAAACACTTGCATCCATGTTCACAGCCTTAAATGTGTTTTATAAATTCGCAATTTTAGAGGAAAAAACCTTCGCCAATTTTGTGCCTGTGGTGAAAAAGAATTGCCCCTACCTGGTTGTTCAATCCCAAATTAAACTGCCAGATACGTTAAGTGACTTGCAGTGGGAATACGTTTTTGGCGTAACTAAAGACGGTTGTGAGAAGGACCCCAAACTTGAGCGAAACTTGTTTACCCTCGCCTGTTTAAAAGGTCTTTACTTACGGATTTCGGAGCTTTCCGACAGACCACAGTGGGCACCTGTTATGAGCCATTTCTGGCAAGATCAGGATGGGTTTTGGTTTTTGCGCATTATGGGAAAGGGCAATAAACTGCGCGATGTGACATTAAGCGAGGACTTTATTGACTATCTGAAGCGTTATCGCCTCAGTCGCGGACTGACGTCCCTGCCCCGAGTTGATGAACCACACCCCATCATTCACAAATTACGAGGCAGCGGCGGAATGAATGTCAGGCAGATACGCCGTATTGTTCAGGAAAGTTTCGATCTGGCCATTAAAAAACTCAATGAAGATGGCTTTGTGGAAGAATCCGAAAACTTGCAGGCTGCGACATCACACTGGTTAAGGCACACTGGCGCAACACACGATGCACAGCATAGACCGTTAAAACATTTATCTGAAGATCTGGGTCACTCAAAAATCGCGACGACCGATCAGATATATATTCAAACAAACATCAAAGAAAGAGCCAAATCAGGGGTAAAGAGAAAACTTTAAGGAGTCACTTGAAGTTGTTAAGTTCAAAGAACACATCATACCAAATTGGCGTGAATAGTTAGGTCGACGATGGAGTTTTTTAGTAGCTAAGTTAGTCACCAGGCAGATATGCCTTGCAGATTAAAATGAGATTTCGTAATAAACCGACTTATACTTGATTGATATTTAAGTGGCACATCACTGGATGAGCCACCTTAATAGCTGGCTTAATTGCTACTTATGTTGGCTCTGGGGGATCCCTTCATAATTCGGAAAAATGTATCAAGCGCACGTATTGGCGTATAGCTCAGTGTAAATACTTCTTGGTCATAACATAATCGCTTCGTCGCCTAACTTCTTTGCCAAGTCTGACAGTCGACAGAACAGCACGCTCTCTGATTGTATTTCACTGAAACTTTCGTTGTCGATTTGAGTGCTGAGCTGCAGCAGACCCATCATAGTTCGATCCAGCTCACGAGCAAAGTCTCTGTTGCCAGCATTAATGAATCAAGGCGACGCGCATGAATTTGAGTGGCAGCTTTTTCTGAGCATATCGTGTAGGATCGTGATATCACGTATAGTGTTGTTATTTATTTTTTTGGCGAAATAAATTTGATTTAACAATGCTGTGAGTGTCCAACATATTGATTTGAATTATGAGTATCTGGGGATTTCTCAGACCAAGGCGTTAGGCATACAAGATGAGTCTTCTACCAATGGCAGATGCCAGCAGTAATGAGAAAATTAAAGAAGAAGCCAGAAGGTTCATTTATGAACGTAATCTTGTTGGTGCTGCGAACAATACTAAATGGAAAGAGCTCATTTCGGAAATTCGAGAATGGAAGCCATGGCAACCATCTTATCGCTCTAAATGGGTAAATGGATACATCTCTTATTGGGATACTGAATGGTATTATCATTTACCATTTCCCTTTGTTGGGGTCCAGTGGCTTGATATTGGAACACATCAAGAAGTTATGACTGGTAAATTAATTGAACATGAAATTATCGACTATTCAGAAAAAATCATTAACTGAATTAGTTCCGACCAGACCTGACATTTCGATTTGAAAAATTGAGAGTTACCCGTTTTGATAAAGGTGTCGAATCTTTGTTCAAAACAACTAAGGAGTAACTCTCATGTTACATACTAACAATCCAATCATTAAACACAAAGCAGGCTTGCTCAATCTGGCTGAAGAGCTTGGAAACGTATCTAAAGCCTGCAAAATGATGGGGGTTTCGCGAGATACGTTTTATCGTTATCAAGAGCTCGTTGATGAAGGTGGTATTGATGCACTCATCAATAAATCGCGCAGAACACCAAACCTGAAGAACCGTGTAGATGAAGAGACTGAAAAAGCAGTTTGCACCTATGCGCTTGAATTTCCGGCTCACGGGCAAGTCAGAGCCAGCAATGAGTTAAGAAAACAAGGCGTTTTTGTTTCTGCCAGTGGCGTGCGGTCAGTTTGGTTGCGCCATGACTTGGAAAACTTTAAAAAGCGTCTGAAAGCGCTAGAGGCTAAAGTCGCACAAGAAGGTATCATTCTCACAGAGTCCCAGGTAACAGCCCTTGAGAAGAAAAAGCAGGATGATGAAGCCTACGGCGAAATTGAAACTGAGCCCCCCGGATACCTTGGTTCACAGGACACTTTCTATGTCGGAAATCTAAAGGGAGTTGGCCGTATATATCAGCAAACTTTTGTTGATACATATTGCAAAGTCGCTTTTGCAAAGCTCTACACCACTAAAACACCGATCACCGCAGCAGATCTACTAAATGATAGAGTTTTACCCTACTTCGAGCAGCACGAGCTACCTATGCTACGGATCCTCACAGACCGGGGAACTGAGTACTGCGGTAAGGTTGAGCACCATGACTATCAGCTTTACCTAGCGATCAACGACATAGACCATACCAAAACCAAAGCGATGTCGCCGCAGACAAACGGTATCTGCGAACGCTTCCACAAAACGATACTTCAAGAGTTTTACCAAGTGACATTTCGCAAAAAATTATACAGTTCTCTGGAAGAGCTCCAAAAGGACCTGGACGAGTGGATGAATTACTACAATAATGACCGAACTCATCAAGGTAAAAAATGCTGCGGAAGAACGCCGCTTGAAACATTATTAGATGGGAAATCGATCTGGGTTGAAAAGAATTTAGCCCAAATCTAGGCTGACAGTCACCGATTGAAAAACGGGTAACTGTCAGGTCAAGTCTGAGCTAGTACACATTAACCTCCTAGATAATATAGGCTTTTCATTTGCAATATCAGATGATTTTATTAGGGTTTGGGGGTATTTACCTCATTGCTTTGAACAGTTTGAGGACTAGTATGCCTAACTAGGCAATAAAGCGGGAAAATTAACAGTTGGCTGTTTTCACTGCGCTCAATAATTTTAGTCCATTACAAACTCCCCCTTATTTGAGCGCCGGATGATCCCCCATAATCTGCGCCTCGCTAGTTGATGTATCAAGCGCACGTATTCACGTATAGCCCAGCGCAGTTGCTTTTCTGTCATAACTTAATCGCTTCGTCGCCTAACTTCTTTGCCATGGGCTGCAGTCGACAGAACAACACGCTATTTGATTGTATTTCCCTGAAACTTTCGTTGTAAATTTGAGTGCTGAGCTGCAACAGGCCCATCATATTTCGATCCAGCTCAGTAAGAAAAAGTTGATTGCTATCGAGCAAAGTCTCTGTTGCCAGTTTAATGAATCAAGGCGACGCGCATGAATTTGAGTGGCAGCTTTTTCTAAGCATATCGTTTAGGATCGTGATTTTCGTTTAAAAAGTATAGCGCCATATCTACCATTATTCTAATTGAGTTAGTTTATCAACCTAAAGCATCATTGCCTGTAAAGATTATACTGGTGCCTTCTGCTTTATTTATCAATGTTATGCTTTCGTTTCTCATATCAAAGAACAGGTTTTTTAATTTGGCCATGGATATAACTTCTACTTTTATTTTTTAGAAGCATCGAGATAGAGTTTCCTTCACGGTCGAGAGAGTTGTCTATAACTCTAAACTCTGTTGTTGGCTTAATATAAATATCTGTCTTATATAACTCATTGCTGAGCAGCGGCTGACTTATTCTTAGTATACTATCTTTAATTCTACTTTCTGTAATTTTATATATGTGTCCGTCATTAACTTTCGAAGACATTATTAATATAAGAATGATGTATCTGTAATCGATTATTCAGGCTCGTATTAATCGATACATTGTCAAATTCGCTATTATATTTTTTGGTCTTATGGCCAAATTTGACCACCCATTCTGAATGTACATTGTAACAAGCAGCCATACCTTGAATTGTTGTATTTTCAAAAGTCGCATTTCTGAAAACAGTATCGCTACCCACATTTAGCTATCTGCCTGCCCCTGAAATACTCGTATAGTTACCGCCAAATACAGTCAGTACATTACGAGAGATCCTGGAAAATGCTCCTTACTGAGTTTATATGGGAACTCTATAAGAAAACTAGATACGAACACATCTTACAATCTAAAAAACAAAGGCCAGCTTAGCATCTGTGGCAGCACTGAACAAAATATTACCAAAAGAATCCTGGAATTTGGCGAATAAGTAGTTATGTTAAATTGAGTGTTTTTAGGGATGGTTAGATGAGTTGTAGGGAATTGTAAAGCAGCGACGTGAAAATACGTCGCTGCTGACTTATCTAAATATTTTTAGCAATGAACTCAATCGGGTGCATGGGTTTTTGATTTTCGTAACGCTTCACCTGGCAGCGGCATGAAAAGCCGGTCGCCAAAATTGTTTCACTGGCCATATTTTTAGTGTGATGCTGCCAAGACATTTCATACAGGTTTCTTGAATTCTCCTGATGATCTGTTTCGTGGCCGTACGTTCCGGCCATGCCGCAACACCCTGTCGCTGGCGTATTCAATTCTATTCCTAGGTTACTGAATATCTCGCTCCAGACATTTTTGCTTTGCGGCATCGCGCTGGTTTCAGTGCAGTGACTCAGTAACTTAACCGACTCGTGGCTTTCTATCCGCCCTATTGAGTTCCAGTCTTGTGTTGCGAGCCATTCATGCGCAAGCTGAACCTGAAAATCTAGTTCATCTTTATTAAGTATTTTGAGGTATTCGTCTCTGTAGCAAAGTACTAACGAGGCATCTAAACCAACCATAGGTCTCTCATAACTCGCGATGCGAGAAAGAAATTCATTGGCCGAAGACGCTGTAGATTTAAATTCCTTCAGAAAGCCTTTCACATGCTGTGCTTTACCATTAGGTACAAATGGCAATAATACCGGCTTGTTACCTAGTTTGCTGATCAAAGTGATAAACGATTCAACCAACTCTGCTTCATAGTAACTGGTAAAGGGATCCTGCACGATAAAAACAATATCGGACATTTCTTCTTTAGATAGCTTTGCAAATTGAGCTTCGTCATACATCTGTGCACTGTTAACACGTGAAGATAACGTTGGCACACTGAGCTTTGGTGTATCAACGTAGCCAACAATATTTTTTAAAGCTGATTTGACCGGTGGCAGATTAACGAAAAAGTTGGTTAACCTTGGCACCTTGGCCATCAGTGGAGTTGTTTTCTCTACGCCGGCTACCAGGTGATCCTTTAGCGGCCGGTTGTATTTGCTATAGTAAAGATTCAAAAATCTTGCCCGGAAACTCGGTACGTCAACCTTGATTGGACAAGCCGTGGTACATGCTTTACAAGCCAGACACTCGTCCATCGACTCTTTCACTTCGTTCGAGAAATCATAAAAGCCTTTTTGCTTTTTCTGAGTATTTCTAAAACGTTCCCACCAGGTGGTATCATTTTGTTTTTCTATGAGTGTTTTTTCCGCTGCCAATAGATCAACGCCCTGCTCTTCTTGCAAACGGAACCATTCGCGTATTAAAGAAGCGCGTCCTTTCGGTGAGTGACGGCGATCTTTTGTCACTTTGTATGATGGACACATTGGTGAGTCTTGGTCGTAGTTAAAGCACAATCCATTGCCATTACAATTCATCGCGTTTTCAAAACTCTCGCGTACTTGAATATTGATCGACTTATCAAACCAAGCGCGTTTTTGGTCATCCACACTGACAAGGCTATCTGCACTGTCTAGCGGCGTACAAATTTTTCCAGGATTAAGGCGGTTGCTTTTGTCGAATATGGTTTTTATTTTTCTGAGTTCAGTAAAAAGTGCATCACCAAAAAATGCAGGGCCGTATTCACTACGATAGCCTTTACCATGTTCGCCCCACATTAAGCCGCGATACTTAGCCGTAAGCGCAACCACCTGATCTGAAATTTCTCTCAGTAACTTTTCCTGTTCTGGGTCACACATATCCAAGGCCGGACGAACATGTAGTACGCCTGCATCAACGTGACCGAACATACCGTAGTGCAATCCTTTACTGTCTAACAACTCACGGAACTCTAATATAAAGTCTGCTAAATTTTCTGGCGGTACTGCGGTATCTTCGGCAAACGCCAGCGGCTTTTGCTTGCCTTTTGTATTGCCCAGCAGACCGACGGCCTTTTTCCGCATCGCGTATATTTTCAGAATATCTGACTTGTCATTGGTGAGCTGGTATCCTACGACGCCGGCTTCTTTGTTTGCTATCAGCTGGTCAAGCTGATCACACAGCGACGTGACTTTGCCTTCAATTTCTTCCGGGGTTTCACCGTTGAACTCAACCATGTTGAGTCCCTGAACATCAACACCCGGAACATCTGAGATTAAGTCCGATACTGAATGCCAGATAACATCTTGTTTTGCCAAGTTAAGGACTTTGCTGTCTACCGTTTCTACTGATGTCGCATTGGCCGCGACCAAAAATGGAGAATTTCTGAGTGCCGATTCAAACGAGTCGTATTTTATATTTATGAGGGTTTTAAATGGTTGGATACGAGTAACGTTTAACTTCGCTTCTGTCACTATGCCTAAAGAACCTTCCGAACCTGTGATCACTCTGCTCAGATCAAAGGTTGTCATATCGTTGTCGAAGACATTCTCCAGATCGTAGCCCGTCAGGAATCGATTCAGTCTTGGGAATTTTTCAAGTACCTGCGCACGATTGTCTCTGCAACTGTTTAATACCACATTATAAATTTCGCCAACTCGATTGGTTTGTTCGGCAAGGACTTGTGCTTTTTCTAACTCAAGTTTGCAGGTGTTTAGTTCCGTGCCATCCACAAGAATGGTTTTCAATTCAAGAACATGATCGCTGGTTTTTCCATAGACAAGTGACCCTTGGCCAGAGGCATCCGTATTGATCATTCCGCCTATCGTTGCACGGTTACTGGTAGACAGATCGGGGGCAAAAAAGTAACCATAGGGTCTTAAAAAATCATTAAGCTGATCTTTTATCACGCCGGCTTGTACTCTGACCCAGCCTTCTTCTTCATTGATCTCGATGATTTCACGCATGTAGCGTGATAAATCCACAACAATACCGGGAGTCAGTGACTGACCATTTGTACCAGTTCCGCCACCTCGTGGGCCAAAACTTAAAGACAGAAATGGATCCAGAGATGCAACCTGCATTGCTACCTGAACATCTTTGGAGCATTTTGGATAAATAACAGCCTGAGGGATCTCTTGGTAGATACTGTTATCGGTAGCCGTAACTATTCGGGTAGCATAGCTTGTGTCGGTATCTCCACAAAACCCCTGACCGGTAATCTTTTTTATATAGTCGTTTAGTAACGTGTTGGCAGAATCCTGCTGGGTAATTTCGGCAATCATGACGGTAATAAATTATTGCTTTGTGGTTATTGTACCATGTTGAGTGGCATTACAAATCCGGAATTTTTCGTTTTGTTACATTTTGAAAAAGCTTAGGAACCGAATTTAGAGTAGGCTTGATATGAAACGATAAAAGTGAGATACGTATGAAGAAGACTTTATTAAACCTGGCCGCTGTGATGTGTGCCCTACTGGCTCTGGTGTTTATCGTTGTGCCTGGTCCATCCGTTATTTTCTTGCTTGGCGGATTACTTTGCTTATCTATTAATTATTCCTGGGCAAGAAATTGGTTAAGGAAAACGCAGACTGCATTCAAAAATATGTGCGTTAAACTCGATCATCGCCTTCGTTAGTGGAGCATTATAAAAGGCCTGTTAAAACAGGCCTTTTATATATCTTAGGTTGCCTTATGCTTTGTTTTGCTCAGCAAGGTATAACCATGTTTCCAGAACTGTATCTGGGTTTAGCGATACTGAATCAATGCCTTGCTCTACTAGCCAAGCTGCAAAATCTTCATGGTCCGAAGGACCCTGACCACAAATACCAACATATTTGCCTTTTGCTTTAGCGGTTTGAATTGCCATTGATAGTAGCTTTTTAATAGCCGGGTTACGTTCATCAAACAGGTGCGCGATCAGACCTGAGTCACGGTCAAGACCTAGTGTAAGCTGAGTGAGATCGTTTGAGCCGATTGAGAATCCATCAAAATACTCAAGGAATTCATCTGCCAACAGTGCGTTTGAAGGAAGCTCACACATCATGATGACTTTCAGTCCATTCTCACCACGCTTAAGACCGTGTTCTTCAAGCAATTGGATTACTTGCGCGGCTTCTTCAAGAGTGCGCACAAATGGGATCATAATCTCAACGTTTTCCAGACCCATTTGGTTACGTACGCGTTTGATTGCTTCACACTCAAGCGCAAAGCACTCGCGGAAATCTTCTGAAATGTAACGAGAAGCGCCGCGGAAACCAATCATTGGGTTCTCTTCTTCCGGCTCGTACTGCTGGCCGCCCACTAGGTTGGCATATTCGTTTGACTTGAAGTCAGACATACGAACGATAACGCGCTCTGGTGCAAATGCTGCACCCAGAGTTGAAATACCTTCAACCAGCTTTGCAATATAGAATTCTACTGGAGATTCATAACCGGCGATGATTTCTTTTATTTCAGCTTGCAGCTCAGCAGATTGCGTGTCGAAGTTAATCAGTGCTTTTGGATGCACACCAATCATGCGGTTGATAATGAATTCAAGGCGCGCAAGTCCGATGCCGGCATGAGGCAGCTTTGCAAAATCAAATGCGCGATCCGGGTTACCGACGTTCATCATGATTTTCATTGGGATTTCAGGCATTGAATCAATGCGCGATGAAATTACTTCAAAATCAAGTTTACCCTGGTAGATATAACCTGTGTCACCCTCTGCGCAAGAAACAGTGACTTCATCACCATGTTTGATGGTATCTGTTGCATTACCACACCCAACTACCGCTGGAATACCCAGTTCGCGTGCGATGATTGCAGCGTGACAAGTACGACCACCACGGTTAGTAACGATAGCAGCAGCACGTTTCATGATAGGCTCCCAGTCTGGGTCTGTCATGTCGGTAACCAGAATGTCGCCCTGCTCTACTTTATCCATTTCGTCGATGGAGTTAAGTACGCGTACTACACCGCTGCCAATTTTGTGGCCAATTGCACGGCCTTCGCATACGATGTCTGACTTTTCTTTAAGCTGGTAACGCTCCATAACGTTAGCATCTTCGTTTGAGCGAACGGTTTCTGGACGCGCTTGTACAATGTAGAGCTTGCCATCGTTACCATCTTTGGCCCATTCGATGTCCATTGGACGGCCATAGTGTTTCTCGATGATAACAGCTTGTTTGGCTAGTTCCTGTACTTCGCTGTCTGTGATAGAGAATTTGTTAGACAGCTCAGGTTCCATATCAACGATCTCAACTTGCTTGCCGTGAGATTCATCGCTTGAATAAACCATTTGAATGGCTTTGGAGCCGATGTTACGTCTTACAACTGCTGGTAAGCCTTTGGCCAGTGTTGGCTTGTGAACGTAGAATTCGTCTGGGTTAACAGCACCCTGAACGACCATTTCTCCAAGGCCATAGCTTGAGGTAACAAATACTACGTCTTCGAAACCTGATTCGGTATCGATAGTAAACATAACGCCTGAAGACGCCTTATCAGAGCGAACCATACGCTGAATACCGGCTGACAGTGCAACACCACGATGGTCATAGCCCTGGTGAACTCGATATGAAATCGCGCGGTCGTTGAACAAAGACGCAAATACATGCTTGATGGCAACCATCACAGCATCTATCCCTTTTACGTTCAGGAACGTTTCTTGTTGCCCTGCAAATGAGGCATCTGGCATATCTTCTGCTGTGGCGGATGAACGCACTGCGAAGGAGACATCGTTGTTGTCATCACCATGAAGTGATGCATAGGCGTCGCGAATTGCTTGGTCTAATTCTGGCTGGAAAGGTGTGTCAATAACCCACTGGCGGATTTGGGCGCCGACTTTGGCTAGTTCGTTGACGTCGTCAACATCGAGGGAATCGAGAATAGTGTGAATTTTCTCATTTAGGCCTGATTGCTCGAGGAATTCATTAAAGGCGTCTGCCGTTGTTGCGAATCCACCGGGTACTTGTACACCTGCATTGGCAAGGTTAGATATCATTTCACCCAGAGAAGCATTTTTACCACCAACTCTAGGTACGTCTTGCATACCTAATTCTTGATACCAGAGAACGTAGTCTTGCACGGAACTGTCTCCAAAAACAAATTGTATTTAATGTGAGAGAAAAATTGACCTTCCTATAGGTCGAAGGCATTCTACAACTTAAAGCATAGCGACGTAAACCGCGACGCGAAAAAATACTAAAAAAGTAATTTAAAGGTTAAAATGAGAACTGCATTTTATATATCAGACGGGACAGCGATTACATCAGAAGTATTCGGCCACGCGACTTTATCTATGTTTCCTGTGGATTTTAATCATAAAACAATACCATTTGTTGAAACAGTTGATAAGGCACAAAAAATCAAAGAGTTAATCAACTCAACAGCAAAGTCTAGCGGCGAAAAACCGCTGGTTTTTTTCACTTTTGTGAATCCTGTTTTGTCAGATATTATCTTGGCCTCTGATGGTATTTGCTACGACTTTTTATCCTATTCGAGCGAAATCGTAAAAAGGGAGTTAAAAGTAGCACCTGTGCCAAAAGTACACAGAACGCACAGCATTCATGAGGCAACATATGATTTCAGGATTGATGCAGTTAACTATGCGCTGGCCAATGACGATGGCGCGAATGTAAAGGACTATGAAAAAGCCGATATCATTTTGGTTGGCGTGAGTCGTAGCGGCAAAACTCCAACCAGTTTATACCTGGCGCTACAATATGGCATTAAAGCGGCAAATTACCCAATGACAGAAGATGACCTTGAAAAAGGTGTGTTACCTAAATGTCTATTGCCCTTTAAGCATAAAATTTTTGGTTTAACGATAGATCCAGAACGCTTGTCAGCTATCAGGCAAGAGCGTATGGCAAATTCGCGGTACGCATCTATACGTCAGTGTAGAATTGAAGTACGTGAAGTCGAAATGTTGTTTAAGAAAAATAAGATTGCGTATTTAAATTCTACTAAGTTTTCAGTCGAAGAAATATCGGCAAAAATAATTTCAGAAACGGATCTGGAAAGGCGTAAATACTAAAAAAGGCCCTGTCAGGGCCTCTTACTTTTTATTCTAGACCCGATTTCTCGCGTCTTTTAGCAGATCGGCAACCAGGAAGCCCAGCTCTAGTACCTGATCAGCGTTTAAGCGTGGGTCGCATTGCGTGCGATAGCGTTGTGCTAAGTCCTCATCTGACAAGCCATAGGCACCACCAATACATTCGGTGACGTGCTGACCCGTCATTTCAAGATGAACGCCACCTGGGTAAGAACCTTCGGCTTTGTGAACGGCAAAAAACTGGCTAATTTCGCGCAAAATGTTATTGAAACTACGAGTTTTATATCCCGTGCTGGCTTTTTCAGTATTACCGTGCATCGGGTCAGAGCTCCACACTACTTTGCGGCCTTCTTCTTGCACTTTTCTGACAAGCGCAGGTAGCTTTTCAGGTAGAACATCGGCACCCATTCGCGTGATCAAAGTAAGTCGACCCGGGATATTGTCTGGGTTTAATGCGTCAATTAGCTGGATCAGTTCGTCAGGCTTCATGCCTGGACCAACCTTTACGCCAATTGGGTTTTTAATCCCTCTGAAAAACTCAATGTGAGCATGATCCAACTGTCTTGTACGCTCACCAATCCAAACAAAGTGGGCTGAACAATCGTACCAGTCTCCACTAAGGTGGTCACGTCGAGTGAGCGCTTGCTCATAGCCTAATAACAGAGCTTCATGGGATGTATAAAGGTGTGTTTCTTTAAGGCTTGGTGCCACTGTAGAATCAATACCACATACTTCCATAAACTCTAGTGCTTCCTGGATACGGTTAGCCAGTTGCTGGAATTTTTCTTTCATTGGGTTCGCTGCAACAAAGCTCATATTCCAGCGACTCACCTGATGCAAATCAGCTAAGCCACCTTGAGCAAATGCGCGCAGTAAATTAAGTGTTGAAGCACTGTGGTGATATGCAGTCAGCAATCGCTTAGGATCTGGTATACGTGCCTCTTCCGTAAACTCAAAACTGTTTACAATATCCCCTCGGTACGAAGGCAAGGCGACACCGTTAATGGTTTCGAAGTCTGATGAACGAGGTTTGGCATACTGTCCAGCCATTCTCGCGATTTTGACTACCGGGCATTTGCCGCCATAAGTAAGTACAACGGCCATTTGCAGTAAGGTTTTAAATGTATCTCTGATACTGGTTGCACTAAAGTCGGCAAAAGATTCTGCGCAATCGCCACCCTGAAGTAAGAAGGCTTTACCTTCACATACATCAGCAAGGCTTTTGTAAAGACTTCTGGTCTCTTCTGCAAAAACTAAAGGCGGTGCTGCATTAATTTGTTTTTCGACTGTTTCCAGTTCTAGTTTATCCGGGTATTCAGGTTGCTGAACTATCGGGTGATCTCTCCAGCTATCTGGACTCCAAGGTTTCATGTTTTTTCCTCATTCCTCATTAGTTACCTCAAAGGCAAGGTACCTTATAGACGCACTAGCTTCAAGGATATTTCGAAGAATTTAAAGGATAATTTAACGAGAAAGAACACATCATACTTTATGTTATTTTTTTATTTAACTCAGCATCAGTTTTTGTTTATAAGAATTGCCCGCAAACAACTAGATTTTTGAGTGCGGGTAATCTCAAGGAGACACATCCTGCTGTAGCGGGAGATAAGGTAACTTACTCAGAAATTGCATTATGTTAAATGTGCGGTAAACATATAGAACAGTGATTCTCTACTTCAATTGTCTTGTGGTTAACGATTAGCACTGTGCTTAATTCCTTTATTTAGGTCTGCTATTCTACACATTGAAGAGCTTACAAACAGTTTTGATTATTACCATACCTCTCCTATAACTTACTCCTAAGATTACTTTCGTAACATCGTGCTTTCGGTTTTTACCCTGATACTTTGGAAAGCAAAGCTGCACAATTTTACGTAGCACTTTCATCATCTCTTCGGAATGCTGCTGGTTAATACCCTTTAGCGGCGTATCCGATACATTATTTTTTACGCCAATGAAAATTGGCGCTAGCTCATACACTTTCTGCTCCGTTCTCACCTGGCAATAAGTGCATATTGCTTGAGGCCACTACTAAATGCATTTTTTCTTAGGCTCTTGCTTAATTGCCCTGGTATCTTTCGTGCCAACTGCTTTATGAGCTGTTCTTCCTACGCAATGGACTAGCCTGAGTAAGTAGCCCTGAACTTTTGGAGCAGTTTATTAGGGTTTTGGGCAACTCAAGATTTGTTGCGTAATTACATCAAAGATTATATTTAGCTTTAGCTAGGCCTAGCGCTTAATCGCACCCTGTTTTCTGGCCAAACATATGCAATTACGTATGCAGTCAAAACAATTGTCAATCAAGAGAGCGGACTAAGATAAATGCCGGTTTGGTATTATGCTTGCCTAAGCAGTTACAAGCTTTTTGCTCTAAACCGAATGTTTTCATTGATCACTAATAAACGCATTTTCAGCTTGAAGAGACAAGAGAAATACAACTCGTAAAGTCAGTCAGGCTTCAATCGCCCTTTAGAAACAAAAGTTGGGGTTCGTATCTAACGGATATAACTTTGTGATAATCGCGTCGGTTAGAGTTAGTATTTTTCAAGATTACGTCTCTATGTCTACTTTTGAGATCTGATAATACAAGGCCAAGTTCGCTCTATTATTTAAATAAACAACACCTGGTCGGAAAGGTTGATACAATTTTCAGACTCACAGCTCTTGCTTTGGTGACCTTAACTCACCAATATACGAATGGGCTTTATCGTTTTTTAGTGGTTGGGCAACCTGCTCTCCATAGTTACAATTGTGCATGAGACTAAAACTTAGCTTAGTCACAACATTGTTTGTGGTTTTTTGCAGAGTAGAAATTTTAAAACCTTCTTTTGTTCCATCTATGAGTCAGAGCGAAAATATGAGAAACAAATGCTTATTTTTAGTCCACTGGCTCATAAAAATGTCACAGGACAATAGTTGTCTTTCAAATTCTGATGAGTGAGCACCATTGAAACACTTCTCTCTTAATTAATTACATGATACTTTTATAAGGCTTAAGCACTTAGGAAGTAATGCGGAAATTTTTGAAAGTCACTTTCTGAGAGAATACTTATAACAATTTCACCTTAACAGCCATTACTAATCCTACCCGTTACAGAGTACTCTTCATCCTAACTGTATAAAAGTGAAAGCTCATTAACTTGCATTAAAGCGGAAACTTAATTAAAATGAAAGGAACACATCATACCTTTAAATGAATATCATTAAATCTTAGGCTACAAGTTTTCTATATCAGAAAGCTAACAGTCGATCATTTATTAATTTTTAAACTAATAACATGTATAATGACAACTTATGTAACACTGATTTTGCGCTATGAAAAACAAACTTTCAATACGTTCTCATTTTGATTATCTATTTGAACAGGTATCTCTGTTATGTGAAGAAATCGAGCACGCTGACATAACAAAGGCGTACTACTATAAACTTCCTCCAGTCCAGAAAAAAGATGAGCTTTCAGCGCCAGAAAATATCCATGTAGAAAAAATTACCGGTGATTTGGCTTTGGCTAACTGTATTGCTTCATACAAAGACCTTTTCATTGAAAAAAAAGAAAGCGGAAAAGTATTAACCAGACACCCCGGTATCATTCTCGTTAATGACCCCAATGATGAGTTGAAAAACAGGCTTGTCGAAGTAAATCTCGCGAAAGAAGCATTTAAAGAACTTGTTCTCGAAATTGCAAATAATGACGCTCGATTTGAAGCCGTTCATAGCGCAGTACCTGGTCTGGTTACTCTCGCCGCATATAGAAAGATCCATTTTGAACACTCTATTCCATACTCTGTTCGTTTTACATGGATGACTAAACACTCCACTAAATCACTTTCAAAGAAAGCGGCCTTAGAAATACTCCAAAGGTCTTCTCAGTACACAAACCCAAGAGCAATTGACCAGCAAAGTTGGCAAACACTACTAGAGCAAGAGAAAATCCGAGTTTCAAGTTTACCATCAACTTCGAAGCTAAGAATAAGAAGGCCAACTAGGGTAAGTCCAGAAGTGAATGTCCGTTTTAGTGCTAAAAATAGATATCATGTGAGTGGCGCACTTCCTTTTGTGTTATTAAATCCACAGGAGGAGACTAAAATAGGTGAGCTTAAGAATTATATGCGAGACGATAGTGACCCAAGGAAAAAAGAGTACAACTATCTAATTGAAAGAATCTATCTCGAAGAAGCTGAAAACTGACTAAAATAGATATAGGCCTAATGACAGTTGAGTTAGGATTCACGGATTAAAAACCATTACTTTACTCTGTGATTTTCTTTCTGTCGACGGACATGATATTTATGTATAAAAAAGTGCTTTCTTTTACTAAGCCCCATTTACATATTATTCTATCTCTTGTTAGTTTAAAAACGAACCCAACAACCGACTCGAATCATATAGTTCTAATTCAACCATGATTCTAAGTTTTTGCCCATATGAATACCGCGCCTGAATCTACACCAATTAAATAATGTAGATTCAGATAGCCGGGATGCTCTTACGATAAGACACTGTCATTTGATTTATACCCAAAAAAGGCCAACTTAGGAACACATCATAAATATAAGTTAATCAATTGCTTCCAAGTCAACATAAAAATAACTCTCCCACGTCGATGTTTTTCAAGAACATATCCACACAGAATTATGAACCCCCTCCCTTTCTTTTGAATCAGCTGATCAGCAACCATAGCAACGAGTCACGACTGAATTCTGTACGACAATCATCCAAACTAAGAACACATCATTTAAAAGGTAATTACACAAAATATGAATTCAAGCAATATAAAATTAACCACCATTTTCTCTTTAGAACGATTTATCAGATAAATAGCCAAATCAAAAACACATCATTAAATTAGATAAAGATGTATCTCCTTAAGATTAGATGTACTCAAAAACTTGGTTGTTTGGCAGCTTGTTTTTGAAATACAAAGTGTTTGCCGAGGGAAGCATTAAATTGACTTGCTGTACGATGTGTTCTCATTTATTAAATTCTTCGAAATATCCTTCCTGTATAACCCAAATTCACTCAACAACTTCTCTTCCAAGTTTTTACATTCCTTTTAATCAATTTGATCAGTAACACTGGCAGCAAGTCACTACTGAATTCTTTGCGGCCATCACACCATTAAAGAACTCATCATTAACTAGTGAAATCGAACTAATCTCAGTCCGTGCAAAATGCACTCATCCGAATCATGACCTTTCAAAACTCCTCCCTGTCTTCTACTTTCGCAGATCCGTAAGTTCCGTAAGATCATCATCCATCGCATAAACACATCATTAAATAGTGAAATCAAACTAATGTCAGTTTGTCTAACATGCACTCATCCTACTCATGGCCTTTCAAAATCCCTTTCTGTCTTCCGCTTAAGCTAATCTACAAGTTACCACCAACTTCTGAATGACCACTATCCAAATTAAGAACTCATCATTAGAATAGTAGAATAAAATAATCTCAATCCGAGCAAGCTGTACTCATCCAAGTCATAGCCTTTCGAAACTATTCCCAGTCTTTGCTTAAGCAGATCAACAAGTCACCAAAGAGTTTATACGACCATCACCACCTAAAGAACACATCATTAGTTTAGTCACATCGAAGTGAACTCAATTAGTGAAAATGGATTCATCCGAATCAAGTCCTTTCAAGGTTCCTTCCTGTCTTCAGCTGATCTGCACATAATCACCATGTTTTTTACGACCGCCACCCAAATCAAAAACACATCATTAGAATCCGCAATATTAAAATAATCTCTTTCGTGCAAAACGCACTTCTCTAAATCATGGCCTTTCAAAGTTCCTTCTTGCCTTCAACTTCATCTAATCTGCACGTCACCACCAAGTTTAATACGACCACCACCCAAATAAAGAACACATCATTAATTAGACAAAGGTAGATCATCCAGATTTATACAAAGATATTGTTATCCCCGTAGTTGGATTCAGCTGCTCGATAACCCTGACACACGTCACCACTCAATTCTATATGACCACCAACCTGTAAAGAACACATCATTTAAATGATAAAACCGCAATTACCCAAACCTATGAAAAATGTACTTGTTCCAGTCATCACCTATAAAAACTCCTTCCTGGCACCCACTTGATCAGATCAGCAATTCTGCAAGTAAGTCAGTACACAGCTCATAGGGAACACATCATTAAATTGAGCAACCTAGATAATTCAAATTTATACAAAAATATTGTTGTCCCGACTCTAGCACTCAAGGAGGTCCCCTCGTTTTGATTGAGCTGTGCGATAACCCAGGCACACGTCACCACCCAATTCTATATGACCACCCCCCAGTAAAGAACACATCATTTAAAATGATAAACCTAAACATCCCAGATCCATACAAAAATATCGTTATCCACTTTGTTGCCTTACAAAGAGATACCCTTTTGTGGATTGGGCTGATCGATAACCCTGCCACTCAGTTTTATACTAACCATCCCCAGTTCGAGAACACACCATTTAAATGGTAAAACCGCATATACCTCAGTCCATAAAAATGTACTTATTCCAGTCATCATCTATAGAAACTCCTTCCTGGCACCCGCTTGCTCAGCAATTCTGCAAGCAAGTCAGTGCACAGCTCATTTAGAACACATCATTAGATTGAGAAACCTAAATATTCCAGATTTATACAAAGATATTGTTATCCCCATTCTTGCACTCAAGGAGGTACCCGTCGTTTTGATTGAGCTGCTCGATGACCCTGGCACACGTCACCACTCAATTCTATATGACCACCAACCTGTAAAGAACACATCATTTAAATGATAAAACCGCAATTACCCAAATCTATGAAAAATGTACTTATTCCAGTCATCATCTATAGAAGCTCCTTCCTGGCACCCGCTTGCTCAGCAATTCTGCAAGCAAGTCAGTGCACAGCTCATTTAGAACACATCATTTAAAATGATAAACCTAAACATCCCAGGTCCATACAAAAATATCGTTATCCACTTTGTTGCCTTACAAAGAGATACCCTTTTGTGGATTGGGCTGATCGATAACCCTGCCACTCAGTTTTATACTAACCATCCCCAGTTCGAGAACACACCATTTAAATGGTAAAACCGCATATACCTCAGTCCATAAAAATGTACTTATTCCAGTCATCATCTATAGAAACTCCTTCCTGCTACCCGCTTGCTCAGCAATTCTGCAAGCAAGTCAGTACACAACTCATTTGGAACACATCATTAGATTGAGAAACCTAAATAGTCCAGATTTATACAAAGATATTGTTATCCCCATTCTTGCACTCAAGGAGGTACCCGTCGTTTTGATTGAGCTGCTCGATGACCCTGGCACACGTCACCACTCAATTCTATATGACCACCACCCAGTAAAGAACACATCATAGAATAATCTAATAAAACAATAGTGCAGCAATAGACGTATAAATATCATCACCGATTTAACATAATCGGTGATGACTTATTGAAAACTAGCAGTTGAAGTAATTCGTTTCCAAAGAGCGTTTATACACGCTCTCGTTAGGCAGGTTTAAGTCGATGTGTTATTTCTTTACGATTTCTTCAAGCGTATCTTCATCAATTATTTCAGCATTTTCCACAATACGCTTACCACCCTGTATTTCAATGCGCTTATTATGTTTATTTAATGCTAATATTTCATCACAGAACTGTGCAGAAGGGTGCATTTCATACACATAATCGATGATTTTACCGCTCTTATCATCTTTCACATTGGAAATATGATACTCAGAGATAGCCCCTTTTTCGATCAGGTCTTTCATCGTTGTCGTCATATCTCTTCTTAATGCTTTCAACTTATTGTCGGTTATTTCATCATCAGGATAAATAGAACCATATTTTTCCATGATAGATAGTAAGCGAAAATGATAAGTTTTACCTGGCGCAGCATATCTCCACAAGTGGTACAAGCGAAGCATCATCCAACGGGATAAACCACGTTTCAATTCTTGTGCACTGTTGAAGTAGTAGCCTTTGTACTCCAAGTTATCGATCATGTTATGAACAAAAGCATTAAGGCAAGCAACACATTTAACATTACCACCCTGGCCTTTTTTCCCGCTAAAGTGTAATGAAGATAAGAAGTTCATATTAGACTCATAAAAAGAGTCGTCTATATCCGTGCTTTTCGTATCTGTAGCGCGATATTTAAATGATAACTTTGAGCCTTGAAGCGCCTCTAAAGATTCTTTAATTTGTGGGTAAGGCATTGATTGGCCAACAGCTTTTAGCTCCTGAGCCAACTCATTCATAGAAAAAATTACCGCATATTGAATACCGGACTTAAAATTAATTTTTACTATCTTACCCTTTGAGGCTAACCGAATAAGTGCCCGCTCTACTTTTTCTTCTCTGTCTGATGGCCAGACCAAAAACTCAGCCTCTTCACCATCCTTTTTGCTGCTCACAACTGCTGGCGTAATTTTTAGTTCGCCATCGTATACAATTCCATCAACTTTTTCAGAAATTCTTCTCGAAATGATGGTTTTCTTTGGCGCTTCTTCTAGCGGTAACTTTTTATAGCCAGAACGAACAAACCGTCCCCAAAGGTCATAATGATTAAAGGTATTAGAGTAGGCTCTTAAACCATGAGTCGCACTTTCGAGTGAAACACGCACATCTTTGTTGTCTGTAAACAATGCTAAACTTTCATTGTCGGTTGCACTTTCGACACCATGGATCTGACCTCTAAGGGAATCAGGTAAATTATCAACGGAGATGTTTACCTTGCGGCTCATTTTATTACTTCCAGAATTTTGTGACGGTTAATGACAACACATTCACGATCAAAAGTTAATTGTTTAAGTTAGTAAAAAACTGATCTGGACTAAAAAACACGGAGAGATCACATTTTTACTAACAAGTGCACTTTTCTAGATCAATATTATACCAACTGACTAAGAAAATCGCTGTACAATAGCAAATAGGAGCGCGGATTTCCGGCAGTTATCACTCGTGGCACTAGTTATTGTGGATAAACAGAGATCTTGCTAGTAAGGATCCGATCCATTCCAAGTAGAGATCAGATCTATACCTATTAGATCACCTCTTAAAATTTAAAAAAGTGTATAACTACATGAAATTACTTAGTAAAATATGGATCCACAGGCATGCAAAAGTGGATAAGGCTGTGTATAAACTGTGACTAATGAAAGTTCTGAAGATGGCGTAGGTAAAAACCCGATCCGCGAGTACAGAAGGATCTGATCTAAACCAAGTATTTGATTGATCCGAAATAATTAGCAATATTCAATTAAAACATCAGCTTAGGCATAATAAGTTTACCCTTAGCCTTTAATACCTATAGATCTAACCATTTCTAAACTTATTTATTTATACCTTAGGCAAAGTGCAATGTAGGATGTCTTTGTTTTTTTATGTTTACTGCCAAAGTAATGGACATTATAATAATAGGCATCATTTGAAGGAAATAACGTATGTCTATCAATAGCAATGCGCTCTCAACCTACCGGCTGCTTAAAGCAACAGCTGAAGTAGCAGAAAAATCACTTGAAGGCCGAATTCAGCATTATCGCGCACACCTGAAAAGTGAGGATAAAGAACTTCGCACTTATACGCAAAAAGCAGCAGCAGACTTATTGGGCGTAAATAATAGAACCCTTAAACGACGACATGATCAAGGTGACTTTGATCATTTAGCTATCCAAAAAGGTGCCAACGGTCATTATGCCTATACTTTGGCCAATATCTTCTCTATGGCTGAAATTTTAGGGATCAACGCAGATCACAGAAAGTCATCTGATAAACTTCAGGTTATCGTGATCAACAGCCTCAAAGGTGGATGTGGTAAAACTACCAGTCTGGTAAACATTGCTGCAGCGCTGGCTACAACAAATATTAAAAGATATCGAATTGGGATCATTGATCTGGATCCACAAGGATCATCGTCAAGCTTCTTTCCTTCACAAGATCCCGAACCGATCACGGTTGGCGATCTAATGCGCGATTGTATTGAACTTGATGAAGGTGAAACATGGGAGCAACTCGTATCAGATGCCTTCAGAGAAACACATATACCTAATATTCGGGTATTGCCCTCGGGCATGGATGATTTCTATTTTGAGCACGAAACAGCAACTGAATTAAAAGAGTCATCAAGCTATGCGCAAACACGGCACTATCATAAGTTGAAAGAGAAGGTCATAGACCCAGTTTCAGAGCAGTTCGACATTATCCTGATAGATACCGCACCTTCGCTTAATTTTATGTTCTACAACGCGCTGATGGCGTCTACGGCGATGTTGATACCAGTCCATCCGGAAGCGGTAGACTTTGACGCGAATAACAAGTATCTCAAACGCTTGGGTGAGATCTATCATACAGTCGCTGCGCTTGGCCATGAAGGCTGGGATTTTATGCAGTTCCTGGTGACCAATTACGTTAAAGGCAACCATTCACAACGCGACATAGTTAAAGATGTTCGAAGTGCTTTTGGCCGTCAGGTTATGAGTTACCCGATTAACCATAGCTCCGCAATTACGGCAAGTTCATCATCATTCAATACGATTTTCGATCAGAAGACATCAGATTCACTCGCAAGTCGAGAGTCTCTCATTAAGTCGCAGGAAAACATTAAAGATGTTGTCGATGAGCTCGAAATGTTGATCCGTTCAAATTGGCCTTCAACTCAGTCATCACTCGATCAGTAAGCAGGTAAAGAATTTCATGGCTAGAAAACGTAAAAACGACACTCGCATAGATCCATTTGCAACTCCCGTTGAAGGAAGCAGTCTGGATGATCTTTTAGATCAGGCTAAAGTTGGTGATGTGGTGACCATGCCTGCACCAAGCGATCCAAACAGAATGATCACGTTGATCTGTAAGGTGATCAAGCATAATGAAATTTCGCAAGTCACAAAGGTCTATGGTGACAACAGACGCGATCAAACATTACTCAATGAGCGCTCAGTTGCCGATATTCTTCCAGCTATTGAAGCGGACAAACGCAACCTTCACCCAGCGCTGTGTTGGGATAAAGGCGCGGTACACGAGGTGCTGTCAGGCTCCAGACGCAGAAAAGCCTGTTTGCTCGCAAACGCAGATTATGTGATTTTAACCTCTGCAGATTTTACGGACGAAGATGCAAAAGTACTCTCTGTATCGTCAGATCAGTACATTGCACCGAGCTTGTGGGAGCAAGGCAAAGCGTTTTCACAAACTAAGCAAGCACTTATCAGTCAAGGTAAGAAAGGCTCTTATCGTGAAATTGCAGCCATTGAAGGCTTATCACACACCGCTATCGCAGACTCTTTAAAAGCATATGAGCACATTCCACTTGAAGTGGTGAGTCTGTATCCAACCGCAAATCATCTGGGCCGGGAAGCGGCTAAAAAGCTCATCACAGCCATTCAGGAACACAGTGAAGCATTTAAACAAAAAGTCGCACAATACAATGCTGATAAACTAACATCAGAGCCAGTCAGCGATGAAAAGCGAGCCGTTTTGTTGACCAATTATCTGACTACATTCGCAAAGGCTGAGTCCAGAAACGTTGCATTACTCGAAAACGACTATGTGAAGGTACAAAAAAACATAAAAAGCGGTGCCATCACAGTAAAAATTGATGATCGCGTGATCACTGAGAAACGCCTTGAGCAATTAGAGAAATTGCTCGCAAGTTTCAATTAAGCATAACGGCCGGATTTCCCGGCCGTTTTTCGTACTTTATCGACTCACTTGTCATCCAACCAGTCACTTTTTCCCGATTTATCGCCATTTGCCCCTTTAGCTCAAATACGTAATTTCATATACTGCTCTTTTACGTCTTTTTTATTGTAAACGAATGTCTTCGCAGTTATCTAAAGAGCAACTTCTAGCACTATTTGAGGAAATTAAGCAGGAACAGTCGACTCAGTTCCCATTGTCAGAGCGGTTCCTCAAACAGTATTTCAATGCTGCCTTGTTAAGCAAGGCCAAACAGTATTTGCATGACGAGCAGATAAGCTTTTTGGATCATTCCGACGATTTTACAAAAATTGACGCCCAGGTAATGGGCAATTTTGGTAATACCTTTACTCAGCATATCAAAATTGAGCAAGTCAAAGGCACGCCTTCCGTTGAGGCGCAGTGTACCTGCTCAAACAACCCTAAGTGTCGCCATATTGCTGCGGTACTGCTTAAACTCAAAATTGACCACTCGGGTGGGTTTGGCGAGTCTTATCTGGTCAACGATTGGTTTAATGAGCTGGCTCAGTTACAGCAAGCCAATGACCTGGATGTGACTAACGTACTGCTGTTCGTGCTTGAATTACGCGGCAACGAGTTATTGGTTAACCCAAAAACCACCCCACAAAAGCCCGATGGTATCTATCCGCTTGGACGCGCTCTGACCGAGCATCAACTAAATAGTCAGGTGCCGCCCAAGGACATACTGGAAAGCGATTTCAGGCTGTTCTCCTGGATCCGCTCGCAAAATACGCCTGGTCACTTTGAGCTTTCCGGAAGCTGGGGATTTTCGGCATTGCAGCAACTGGTTCAGAGTAAACGCTGCTTCTACCAAAGCAGTCGCAAGCCGCTTACTTTTGGGCACAAGCAACACCTTGAGTTCAATTGGCAAAAAGAGCGTGACGAATACCGCTTAACCAGCCATTTAACGGGCGTAGAGCAATGGCAACTGATCAAAACAGATCCGCCGGTGTATCTTGATACTGAGAACATGATCCTGGGTCGCATTGAATCTGAGTTAAGTGCGCAGGAAATTGCCCATTTACACACCATGCCTTTGATCAACGCCTCAAAGATCGAAGCTGTGATTAAACGTTTTCAGGATGTATTTGCCGACAATATCGTGCCGCCACCCCAGGGGCATGAGCATCTGGTTAACAAGGACAAGCTGGTCGCGAAACTGAGTATTGAGCCCGGCTCGCCGCTGAAGCTGGCATTGTCCTTACTCGATAAGGAAGGCCGATATTCAAAAGCGAAGCAACTAAACCGCTGTGAAAAAATGCTTAACGGACTTGGATTCTCCGCGCAGCAAAATCACTTTGTACTCCCCCATGACGATGATGTTACCTATCACTGGTTTAACAGCGAAGTCCGCCCTTACTTACAGAGCAAGCTCTGGCAAGTCGACGAGCTGCAAGGCGGTCGTCCGGTGTTAACACCTAAGGTAACGCTGGTACTGAAACGAGATAAAAAACACCATGTGATTGGCCGGGTCATGTTTGATGACAAGCTGGTCACACTTGACTGGGATAAAGTGCCTTCTCATGAGGTTAACTCACTGGCCAATGTCTATCAGTACATCAACATTGCAGAGCAGTTTTATGCGATCCCCAAGGCCGTTTATGATGAACTATTACAGCTGAAAGCCAGGTTTAGCTATTACCTTTCCAGCTCGCAATTTAAGTTTCCGCTTTCTTATGCCAGCAAGTTGTTTGAACTGTCAGCTATTGAGAGCGTCTCTGATGACGCTCGCCTGCTTGACTATCTGGATGAGCTGAGCAGACCAGAGCCGACTGGCACTGCGGTCACATCGGGAGAGAGTGAACATTTTACCCTGCGTGATTATCAGGTGCATGGCGTTGACTGGCTACGGTTTTTGAATCGTCATCAGCTGGGTGGGATCCTCGCCGACGACATGGGCCTGGGAAAAACCCTGCAGGTGATTGCTTACTTTATCTCTCAGCATAACACCCTGGTGACAAAACCTTCTTTGATTGTGTGCCCGACCAGTTTGGTTGGTAACTGGCAAAACGAATTCCGTCGTTTTGCACCGCATTTGCCTTTATTAACTGTGCATGGTGCGCAGCGTGATAAACAGCTCAATCAGGTAGCCAATGCGCGTTTTATTATTACCACCTATCCGTTGCTGAAACGCGATTTGGCGCACTATTCAGAACTTGAGTTTGATTCTATCGTGCTCGATGAAGCGCAGTACATCAAAAATGAAACCGCGCAAATTTCCAAGTGCGTAAAACAACTATCCGCCGAGTTTAAGCTGTGTCTCAGCGGCACGCCTGTTGAGAATAACCTCTTAGAGCTTAAATCTCTGCTCGATTTTGTGATGCCAGATGTTCTTGGCACCAAGCAGCAGTTTAAACACTACTTTCAGCAGCCCATTGAAAAAGAAAACGATACTCGTCGCGCCAAAGAGCTCCAGTCTTTGATTGCGCCTTTTATTCTGCGTCGTACTAAGTCCGAAGTAGTTCGGGAACTGCCGGCGAAAACCGAGTTGGTGAAAAAGCTTGAATTCAGTGGGGCTCAGGCAGATATGTATCATCAGGTGAAGGCCAAGATTGAATCTAACCTGGTTGATTTGTTCAAAGAGCAAGGCGTGGAGCGAAGCAAGCTGGCATTTCTTGATGCACTGTTAAAGCTGCGCCAGATCTGCTGCCACCCAAGCCTGGTCGACAAAACACAGGCATTTAACAGCGCCAAATTTGACTGGCTTTCAAGCCACCTGCCTAACTTCCTCAAAGAAGGTCGTAAGGTGATTATTTTCAGTCAGTTCACCAGTGTGCTGGATATGATAGCCAGTCACTGTGATGGCTTAGACATTCCATTCACTATGCTGACCGGGCAAACCAGGCAGCGAGATAAAGTGATTTCGCTGTTTACTGAAGGCGAAGTGGATGTTTTTCTGATCAGCCTAAAAGCGGGTGGAACCGGCCTAAACCTGACTCAGGCAGATACCGTGATCCACTTTGATCCCTGGTGGAATCCGGCGGTTGAGAATCAGGCAACCGACAGAGCTTATCGAATAGGCCAGGACAAGCCTGTATTTGTCTATAAGCTGATCATTGCCAACTCCATAGAGCAAAAAGTCTTTCAGATGCAAAAAGACAAACAGGCGCTGGTTGACGCCCTGTTCGCTGATGCGGGCGTGAATTTAACCCAGTTCAATGAAGCACAAATGCTCGAAATGATAAAAAACTAATTTTTTTCTGAACTTTTCACAGCACCCGGGGGTCTATCATTATGCTTGTTGTTAACGCCCAGTTTGTAGTAAGCATATTGTTGATTTCCCCCTATTAAATACAAGTATTGTATCGAGCCGGTTCCCAGTGAACCGGCTTTTTTTTGTGCGTTTTTAAGCTGTTCCATATTTGATCCACAATGTTCGACTTTAATAGCTATATTGGCGAATTAGGAAGCAATGGACTCAAGGGGCGAGCTATGTTGTGCTACGAAAATGCAATTTCACAGTTAAACTTTATTGAACCTCAGTCACAGTGTGATTATGATCTACTGAACGAGGTCGCCAGTTCAGAGGATCTGGCAAGCATTCTGACCATGCTGCTGTTCGATGAAACATTATCGGATAAACTAAAAGGTCAGGTTAAAAAGCAGCTTTCACAACTTAAGGCTAAATCGAGAGGCTAAATGACATCTAAGCACCATATTCTTATCGTTGAGGATGATTACGATATTGCAGAGCAGGTAATGCTGTTTTTCAAGGCTTCTGGATTCGACATTTCTCATATTGCGGATGGTGCTTTGGTGGTCGACTGGGTCAGAGAAAACAAACCCGAGGCCATTTTGATGGATATCATGCTGCCAAATCAGGACGGTGTGGAGTGTATGCGCCAGATCCGCGAGTTCTCCATGGTGCCAATTGTGATGCTGACGGCAAAGGTCTCAGAGGCCGACCGCTTAAAAGGCTTAGAGTTTGGTGCCGATGATTACGTCTGTAAGCCATTCAGTGCTGCTGAGCTGGTGATGCGTATCAAAGCCATCTTACGTCGCTGTCAGGCGGCGCCCAGCGCGTCTCAGGAGGCTCCAATAGTCGTTGATGTTGAGCAACTGATTGTGGCTATCAAGGGGCAGACCCTGTCTCTGACCAAAGTTGAGTTCGATGTGTTTGCCATGTTGTACCAGGCGCCAAACCGGGTTTTTTCACGCCAGCAGATCCTTGATCATATTCAGCCAGATAACTTTGATATTTCCGACCGCGTTATCGACAGCCACATTAAGAACATCCGTAAAAAAATTAAACAAATCGATTGCTCGCCCAAAATTGTAGAATCGGTTTACGGTGCGGGCTATCGTTTTAACGAGCAACAGCTCGACGTATAATAGACGGCGCATTAGCACCGCGACATCACCGCAATAAACCCGAAGAAAAGCACAATATAATAGGCATTTAGGCTATGTAATTGATATTATCTAAACATAGCAACAGCAAGAGAATGCCTATGTTTTGGTCTAGTTTAGCCTCCCTTTATCCCACACAAATTTTGACCCTGCTCAGTGCCGGCGCTGTGTTATCTTCCTGCATCTTTGCTCCGCTGTATTTACTGTTTCGGCAAAAAAACCACACTGCCCAGGCACAACTGACGATGCAAAACGAGCAACTGCAAAACCAGCTGGCGCAGCGAGATGATGAGCTTAAACAGGCACAGGCCCAACACTGGCAGCTACATGGTGATTGCCAACAGCTGCAGGCCAGACTTGCCGAAAAGCAACGCCAAACCAGTGAGTTACAGGTTCGCTGGCAAAAAGCGGAAGACATGGCTCAGGACACACAGGCGTATGCGCATCGCCTGGAGCTGGAATTGACCGATGTGAAAACCACGCTGACCCAGAAGCAGCAATCTTTTGATGCGCAACTGGCACAGCTGGAGCAATCAAAATCTATTTTGAAGCAGGAGTTTGAAAACCTCGCGACACAAATCTTTGAGGATAAAAGTGAAAAGTTTGCCCGTCACAGTCAGGATAAAATTTCTCAGCTGCTACAACCGGTGCAGGGCGAGCTCAAGGGTTTTCGGGATAAAATGGAAGCCATTCACAGTGAAGAGCTAAAGCAACGAGCAGCGCTGCGCACCGAGTTATTGCATTTGCAGGCCAATAACCAGGCCATCACCGAGCAGGCGCATAAGCTGACAAACGCGTTGCAGGGCCAGAAGAAAACCCAGGGCAACTGGGGTGAACTGATGCTGGAAAATGTGCTCGATAGCGCGGGTTTACGTCCCGGTAATGACTATCAGCGAGAGGTGAGTTTTTCGACCGACGAAGGTAAATATCGCCCCGATGTTATTGTTTACCTGCCTCAGGAGCGCCATTTGGTGGTAGACGCAAAAACTTCACTAAACGCCTATACCCGATATGTAAACGCCGAGCAGGATAGCGAGGCCAATCAAGCCATTGTCGCGCATGTTGAGGCCGTTAAAGCCCGGGTGAAAGAGCTGGGCGACAAATCTTATGAACGTTTGCCTGGTTTAAACTCTCCCGAAGTGGTGATCATGTTTATTCCGGTCGAATCTGCATTTGTCGAGGCCATTAAGTATGCACCGGATTTATATCAGTATGCCCTCGAGAACAAAGTCTTAATTGCAACGCCCACTACCCTGCTGACCAGCCTGAATATCGTGAAACAGTTGTGGCGATTTGAAGAGCAAAGCAAACACAGTAAAGAGCTGGCGCTGCGAGCGGAGAAGTTTTACAGCAAGCTGAATGCCTTCTTACATAGTTTGGAAGGCGTGGGTAAACAACTGGATAAGGCTCGGGAAGGGTACGATAAAGCGATGGCTCAGCTCTACAGTGGCAAAGGCAATTTAATTAAACAAGCCTCTGAGTTTAAAGAGTTGGGTGTTTCTGTGTCTCGCGAGTTACCGAGTGAGTTAATTGAAAAGGCAAAACTTGAATTAGAGTAAGGGGCAACCTCTAACGCGAATATTTCTGCAGGACGAGTATTCGTGGTTGTTTCGTGCAGTAGATAATACCTTTTGGAGTCGCAATACTCATTGTTGAGTTTGCGACTCTTTACTTTGCAACCTAACGATCTTTGTACATTTCATTGGCTTTAAAGGCTTCAACTTCCAGTGGGGAGTTGTTATAGCCATACTCGGCCAGATCAGAAAAGTGCTGCGTCACCATGGCCTGTAGACTGGAACGCTCAATCTGCAGGACGTGAACAAGTTCATGTGCCAGCTTAGGCGTAGTGAGTTCAAACCCGTGGCGAACATAGATGGAATAGCCAAATACCTGGGCGTTATTGATAATGCCTTCTCCCACAAAACCAAGTGCCTCGCCCAGTGTTTTCAAGGCAAAATTGTCATGAGGAAAAGGGACTTCATCGACATAGACTATTCTCACTTTTTCCGGTAATTGTATACCTATCTCTTTTGCAATCGCTAAGTGTTTTGCATCCAGGGGCTTGCCAATCTGACGACCTTGCATATCAGTTTCTTCAGCCCAGCTAATATATTGGGGCAAAAGTACAGAAGATATCAGTGTCTGATGAAAGAAAACGATACCCAGGGTAGCGGCAAACGTGATGGACAGGAGTATTTTTATTATTTTCATTGTTGGTCACTCATTAATTTTACTGATTTTCCTTAGTTGGTAAACAGGCAGGAAGCTGATAAGCAGATTGATAATACACGACTAAGCAGCGATTATCATTTTTAATAAAGCGCAGCTAACTTGATGATTATTTAGATGAGGCGTTGTAAACGAATGGCTGACAATAAAAAAGGGGCCATCAGGCCCCTTTTTTATTGTCGTATGATCAGCTGTTACACAGGGCGTACTTGCCTCTGCGTGGCATGTCTGTATACAAGTAAATATACATATCGTTATTTTGCACATCCTGCCAGACACGATTGCTAGCAGCCGGGCATAATGAGTTACGAATATATTCTTTCACTTCATGTTCAGACATTGCCAGTTTGGTCGGGATCTGGATAAATACATTCAGTTCACCATTTTTAAAATCAATGTTGTTGAATTTCCAGCTGCCCATCATGAACTGCTTAGAAAAATAGCGCGTAATGCGTTTTTGGGCGCTCGAATCAATTGCTGCAACTTGCACCTGTTCAGATGAGCTATCAACAAAGTAGGTCCATGCAGCTGAAAGTATGATAAAGCCGCCTAACAACATAGACCAGATTGGTAATGTGGTTTTTACTGTCGTATTTTGCTTTTTCTGACGATGTCTGGATTCAACAATTTTTACCCATTCATTGTGTTTCATAGTTCGCTGTGTCATAGACCATTCCTCCCGTGTATATGGCTTATTAAAACCAATCATTGTGGAAAGAAAATGGAGGCGATTGTGTATCGTGCCTGATCGGATCAGTTATTGGTCGATTTTTATTGAGGTCGGATCTGTGAAAGTTAGAATAATTTAATCGCGTGTTCTGGCTGTTAATCACCCAGGTTGATTTGAATATGTTGTGTTTAAAAAGGTGCGATTCGTTTGACCGAATAAAAGGTGGTTAAAGTGCCCGACAATATGCCAGGCACTTGCTGTACTAACTGTGTGATACCGTTTGTGGTATTTTGGCCGTGGGTGTTGTTGAAGCGGCAAATAGTGTCACCCTAACCGACAGCCCGCCTAACCTGCTATCTCTGAGCTCAATGTCACCAGACATGGATTCGACCAGGCTTTTACACAGTGATAACCCCAGACCTGAGCCACCGGTTGCCCGGCTTCGTGAGCTTTCTACCCGGTATAAACGTTCAAATAAACGTGGTTTTTCGTTGTCCGACACGCCCGGTGATGAGTCTTCCAGCTGAATGATCAACCCCTCACTGTTTTGCCGGATCTTGAGTTTTACCTGCCCTGGTTTATCGGTATACAGGCAGGCATTTTTTGCCAGGTTGTCTATCACCCTGTCCAGTTTGGGCTTGTCAATTAACACACTGGCATGGGTGGGGACCGAAATGTCAGCACTGAAGTGCAGTTCATTGCTTTGCACCATACGTTTGATGTCGTAGCAATAACTGTCAGCCAGTGTACGGGTACAGTAAGGCTGGTTATTGACCACCATTGCTTGGTTATCGGCCTGGGAGAGTTGATAAACGTCTGAGATCAGGTGATTAAGCTGGGATATTTTTTCATTGATCTTGCTGTATGCCAGTGTGTCGTCGTCCAGCAGGTTATATTCTAATGCTTCAATGTGAAGCTTTAACACACTCAGTGGCGTTCTCAGTTCATGAGAAATATCGGCCAGCATCTGATCTTTTTGTTTGAGGTTTTGCTGATAAAGGTTGGCTTTCAGGCGTGCCGTTCTGTTTTTACTGAACAAGATATAGGTGATCAGAATTCCCAGCAGCAGGCAGGTCAGGGCTACAAACAGCCACATGCGCTGCATCAGTTGTGCATTGTGCAGTTGGCTTTCTGTTAGCTTACGGTGATGCTCTGAATCATCAATGCGTTGCTGTTGCATCACCGTGTCTATAGTGCGCTTATGGGTGAGTGCCTGTTCGGAATTGGTTTTTTCAATATTCTGAGCAAAGAAGGTATTTGCCTGGCTTAGTGCTTCGTATGCTTCCTGATGGTTGCCTTGCTGAAAGTCATATTTGGCCTTCAGGCTGTAATATAGCTGAGAAAAATAGGTGTTTATTTCTTCTTCTGTTATGAAGCGTGTCAGCCATTCATAGTGGGGCTGTGCCTGTTCGGGCTGGTTTTGATAGAGGTAAGTGCTCGCCATACTGTTATGTGCATGAAAGAGTTGAACTAGATTGTCACTTTGAGAGGCATAATGCATCGAAAGTTTAGCATACTCCAGCGCTTGTGTGCCTTTCTCTAGTTTTATATAGGCTTTACTGATTAATTGATGGGCGCGCGCCAGGCTCACATTGGCCGGGATTTGCTCCAACAGCTCTATCGCTTCCGTTGCTTTTTCAATTGCCTGCAAGTAATTTTTACGTTTAAAGGTCACCTGAGCTAATCTAAGTGCTGTGCCTGCAATATGACTGAGCTCCCCCGCTTTTTTATCGGCAATCAAAGCTTTAGTAAAGAAAAACTCGGCCTGTTCAAGGTCATTGAAGCGTACAGCCATGTCACCCAGGTTGTAGTAGTTGTTTGCAACTATGCCATGATTTTGGCTACCTTTCAGTGCATCTCTGGCTTTTAGCTGAAACTGCATGCCGATAGCGAGTTCATTTTTGAAATCGTATAAAGTACCCAAGTTAGAATAGCTCTGCCCTATAAAGTCATTATTATTCAGCTCTTTAGCTGTTTTTAATGCTTGCCTGTAGTTGTCTTCAGCGTCATCCAGTTTGCCCATGCGGCGGTAATTTATCCCCAATTCCTTATAAAGGCGGTACTGGTTGTTGGTATCCAGCTGAAATTGCTTGGCTAATCTGTCTAACGCATCAATAGCTTGCTGATGATTGCCCTGCTTGCGATAGATTAGTGCTTCAACAAAGCGTGCGTCTAGCTGCTTTTTCAGGTCGCTATGGCTATAAAATGGGGTGAGACTACTGAGTGCCTGCTCGTAATTGCCCGACAACTCAAGCTTTTTTATTTCCTGTATTGTTATCGTCGAGTTGGTTGCCTGCGCATTAACAGTGACTATACTGAGTAACGCAAAAGCTGGTGGAAGCAGTATTTTTTTCATAATTTTTTCTTGGCACATCAGACTTTTTTCAGAGTATGCAATAATTGTGGTGCAATTATGGAGCTGTAAAGGGGGTTTACAGCTTGCTGAGTTGGTAAAATGATGGTTTGTAAGGCTACCTAGTTAGTAAAATTCTGTTTTATCCGCTGCTGACTTAGTAAAATTTTGGTTTATTGACTTCGGAGTTAGTAAAAATGTGGCCTGAGCCGTGTTTATTATTGCAACTAGTCGAATTTTTAAGCCAATAGCAGGCGGATTTTTTCGAATTTTAAGCCAAAATCTTGTGGTCGTCCTCTTTTTTTGCCGCTCACGCCCTTTTCTGTGATCAAAAGTGCCTCAGCTGATAAAATCCTGATCTGACATTCGCAGGCGGGTAAAATCGTGATCCGGCACTAATCTGGCCGAGATTAAAGAGGCCGAGTCTGTTAGGTCTGGCAACAGGCCATCGACTTGATAGATTGGAATATGTGTTGTCGGTAATGTGCTGGTAAAAAACTGATCTAAAAAGGGCCCGCAGGCCCTTGTAGATGTAGGAACTTTATGACAATTAAAATTGATTCATGGTGTTGGCTTCACCGCCTGCTTTCAGCGCGTTTTCACCACTGAAATACTCTTTATGTGTATCACCAATGTTTGAGCCGGCCAGGTCCTGGTGCTTAACGGAAGCCTGCTCGCGGCGAATTTCTTGTCTCTGAACATCACGTACGTAGGCAAGCATACCCAGGTCGCCAAAGTAACCTTCCGCCAGAATGTCTGTGCTCAGCGCAGCCGTGTGATAAGTCGGCAAGGTGATCAGGTGGTGGAAAATACCAGCCTGAGCAGCGCCATCACGCTGGAAGGTACGTACTTTAGCATCGGCTTCTGCTGCCAGCTCTGATTGATCCAGCTCAGGAGACATCAGCGCTTTAGGATCTTGAGTTGGATCCGGGTAGGTCGACAGATCTTTACCCTGTGCCTGCCACTCTGCATAAACCTGCTCACGGAACTTCAGGGTCCAGTTAAATGACGGTGAGTTGTTATATACCAGTTTGGCGTTGGGCACCTGCTCACGGACTCGGTTTACCAGTTCTGCTATTTGCTCTACATTGGGCTTTTCAGTTTCAATCCACAACAGATCGGCGCCTGATTGCAAGCTGGTGACACAATCAAGTACAACGCGGTCTTTTTCTGTGCCTTCTCTGAATTGATACAAGCCATTGTCGAGGCGCACCGGCTTGCACAGCTCACCATTTTGTTTAATGACCATGTCACCTTCGCTCAGATCAGCAGCGCCTGAGATAACGGTGGTGTCTAGGAATGCATTGTATTGGCTGGCCAAATCGCCAGGCGTTTTAGAGACCGGGATTTTCTGCGTCAGGCTGGCACCAAGAGAGTCGGTACGGGCGACAATAATGCCATCTTCTACGCCCAGCTCCAGGAATGCATAACGCACCGCATTGATCTTGGCTAGAAAGTCTTCATGAGGCACGGTCACTTTACCGGCCTGGTGACCACACTGCTTGGCGTCCGATACCTGGTTTTCAATCTGAATGGCACAGGCACCCGCTTCAATCATTTGTTTTGCCAGCAGGTAGGTGGCTTCTTCGTTACCAAAACCGGCATCAATGTCGGCAATGATGGGTACCACGTGAGTTTCGAAGTTATCTATTTGTGCTGTGATTGCCTGTACGTCACCACCCTGTGCTTTGGCCTCATCCAGTGCCTTGTAGAGGTGATCAAGCTCTCGTGCATCTGCTTGTTTTAAGAAGGTATAGATCTCTTCTATCAGCTTAGGCACGGCGGTTTTCTCGTGCATGCTTTGATCTGGCAGTGGCCCAAATTCAGAGCGAAGCGCGGCAACCATCCAGCCACTCAGGTATACGTAAGAGCGTTTGGTGGTCTTATTGTGGCGCTTAATGGCCATCATCATTTGCTGAGCAGTGAAACCATGCCAGCAACCCAGCGACTGTGTATACTGGCTGCTGTCGGCATCGTACGCAGCCATATCTTCACGCATTACCTTCGCGGTGTATTTGGCAATATCCAGACCCGTTTTAAAGCGGTTTTGTAAATGCATTCTGGTTGCAAATTCAGGGTTGATCCCCTGCCAGGTATTGCCCTGAGACTGGCACAATGTAGTAAAACGATCAATTTGAGAGGTGTAACTGCTCATAACAAAATTCCTTCGAACGGGTTTAAGCTAACTGGTTTATGTTTGTCTGCCAGAGAGCGAGTGTGAGAGTGCTGCCTGGCGCTTAAATAAACACTAGACCGACCAGTGGAATTTTTTAAATTTATAGTTGTTATTGCCAGTATATTTATTGTGAATGGGTAAAGGGGTTTGTTTTTAGTGAAATTGGCTTATTTTAAAGTGACCCGTTCAAACCCGATCAAGGATCACTCACATGAGTTCTCACATTTTACAGGCCGGATTGCGTATCTATACCCGCCTGTTTGACTTTGTCAGCCAGGAGCTGCTGCCTGGCACCCAAATTAACGCAGACGACTTCTGGTCTGGTTTTTCTAATATTATCCACACTCTCACACCTAAAAACCGGGCGCTGCTTGCCAAGCGCTCCCTATTACAAAAACAAATTGATGATTACCACTTAGCGAATCCGGACTGGGATGCTGAAAAGTATCGGACATTTTTAACCGAAATTGGTTATCTGGTGCCTGATGTTGCTGCGCAGCCTATCACCACCGAGCAGGTTGAGCCTGAAATAGCCCGTATTGCGGGTCCTCAGCTTGTGGTGCCGGTTAGTAATGCGCGATTCGCGCTAAACGCAGCCAATGCGCGCTGGGGCTCGCTCTATGATGCACTTTATGGCACCGATGTGTTACCAGAGGAAGACGGTGCCGAGCGCGCAAGTGGTTATAACCCGGTGCGGGGCTTTAAAGTAATGGCCTATGCGCGCCAGCTACTGGACCGTATTTTGCCGCTGGCACACGGCTCTCATATCGAAAGCACCAACTATGCGGTGGTTCAGGGTGAACTGATCATCACACTCAACGACTCAAGTCAGGTTAAACTGGCGGATCCTGTGCAGTTTGCCGGATATAACGGACAGCCACAGAGCCCGTCGGCGTTACTGTTTAAGCACCATGATCTGCATTTTGAGATCCTGATCGACTTTCAGGATCCGATCGGCCAGGCAGACAAGGCAGGGATCAAAGACGTGATCCTGGAATCCGCGCTGACCACCATCATGGATTGTGAAGACTCGGTTGCAGCTGTGGATGCCGAAGATAAAGTACAGGTTTACCGCAACTGGCTGGGCCTGATGCAGGGCACACTCAAAGAGCAGTTTGAAAAAGCGGGTAAAACAGTAACCCGTTCACTGAATGCCGACAAAACTTACCTGACACCTGATGGCCAGACGCTTAGCCTTAAAGGCCGAGCTATGATGTTTGTGCGCAATGTTGGTCACCTGATGACCACGCCCGCCATTTTGGATGAACATGGCGAGGAGGTGTTCGAAGGGATAGTCGATGCGGTGATCACCGCAACTGCCGCGCTACACGATCTGCATGGTGATGGAGCGCTTAAAAACTCCACGGCGCAGAGTGTGAATATCGTTAAACCCAAAATGCACGGACCGGAGGAAGTAGCCTTTACCGGCGAGTTGTTTAGTGCGGTAGAGCAGCTGCTGAAATTACCTGAAAACACGCTAAAAATGGGCATTATGGATGAAGAGCGCCGTACATCTGTAAACTTACAGGCCTGTATTAATGCGGCTCACGCCCGCGTCGTATTCATCAATACCGGGTTCCTGGACAGAACCGGTGATGAGATCCACACATCCATGCTGGCCGGCCCGGTGTTACCCAAAGGCGAGATAAAAGCGCAGCCCTGGATAGCAGCGTATGAAGATCGTAACGTAGACACTGGCCTGGCTTCAGGCTTTGCGGGTAAGGCGCAGATAGGCAAAGGCATGTGGCCGATGCCAGACAAAATGGCGCTAATGATGGAACAAAAGCTGACACATCCTAAGTCGGGTGCCAATACCGCCTGGGTACCCTCTCCCACTGCGGCCACTTTGCATGCTATGCATTATCACGAAGTTGAAGTGGCGACATTGCAGCAGCAAATTGCCCAGCGGCAGATGGCAAGCCTGGACGACCTGCTGACACCGCCGTTACTGGGCGCGCGTCAGTTAAGCGATGATGAAATTCAAACTGAGCTGGACAATAATGCCCAGGGGATTTTGGGCTATGTGGTGCGCTGGATAGATCAAGGGATTGGTTGCTCAAAAGTACCCGACATCAACCATGTTGGTCTGATGGAAGACAGAGCAACGTTGCGTATCTCCAGCCAGCACATTGCTAACTGGTTGCATCATGGTATTTGCACTGAAGCTCAGGTTAAACGTACTTTTGTTCGTATGGCAAAAATCGTCGATGAGCAAAATTGCCATGACGCGCAATACCAGCCAATGAGCGGCGAAAATATCGAAGACAATCTGGCCTTTGCGGCGGCTCTGGCGTTGGTGCTGCAAGGCAAGGCACAGCCAAATGGCTACACTGAACCGCTGCTGCATGCGTATCGACGTAAATACAAGGACCTTGTTCAGTAGTTTCTCTGATTAGTCTGGGCAACAGAGTGTAAAGGGGCTTTACGCTCTGTTGCCCTGCTAAATGTCAGCGGATGTAAGTTTACGTCAGATTTATGTAGTATCCCGTTGTATTCTTTAAGCGCCCAGCATACCCTTATCTAAAGTAATAAATACGGATAATAATGACTATGTTGTCAGGGAAATATACATTACTTGGGAGTAGCACCTTGCTGTTGACGGGGTGTGTTTTTGTGCCGCACACCGAAGTCAGTTTTGATGAATACTGCGGCGTTTACAAAGAATCGACCAGTATCGACATGGCTCCCCGCGCTGCCAGCAACTTGGTGTTTCATGAACTCGAACTGGTTGGTGGCCTGGCACTGGCCTTGTCCAATGGGGTTGTAAAAGCCCAACAACATCAAGCCTACAAAGAAGCCTGTCTGGCGAACGGTATTGATATTGATGCCGAAGCAAAGCTGAGTGCCGGTAGCGCTAAATCTCAAGTCAAACAGTCACAATACTGCGACAACCAGGCCTATGATCTCTGCGAGATTGAACGGCGCCGTTGATTATCCTTGTTCTTTTGCACACCTGTTTGAGAGTAATAGGGTGTAATAGGAATTTCTTTTGTTGTGAACTACCTTTTATAGGCGCTGCTGCTGTGAAGCAAACCACAGGCAGCAGGTTACCGTCACGAAGGAGCAAGTTCATGAACGAACCAATTAACAAAGACGTATTGACCGGGCTGAAAGAAATCATTAAGCCGGAACTCAGGATCTCCCAGGAAAAAGAGCGCAAGATTAAGGATCGCGACAGCAAGTATAAAGCGGCCGATGTCTCTTGTGTTAAGGCCATTGCACAGGCCGCAATCAATGTAGAATTATTTACTATTCCGCTTTATATGACAGGCCTTTATTCCATTTATGGAATGCACCAGATAGGCGACGACTCTGGATTGTATCCGGGGCGTTGGTGGCCGGGCTTGGCTGCCACTGCGGGTTTTATTCCTGACAACTCTGACAGAAAGGACGAAGAGTATTATAGTAAAAATTTACCACCGCTGGAACATGAATTATCGGTCAACGAGCAAGTGTTCAATGGGGTATACAGCGTGTTTGTTGAGGAAATGCTGCACCTGCAACTGGCTTCTAATATGGCCAGTAAGCTTGGCTTTACACCGAGGTTCACCAGTCCGGCTTTGATCAATGAGCAGTACGGCTGGCATTGTTATGACAATCAGCCCATGATCCCACACATTCTGGATTTCAGAGACTGCGACAGCGACTTGAATAAACTAAGCCCGCAGGTTAGAGACTACTTTAAAGCCCACTTTAAGGGTAAGAGTTTGCAAGACCTTAGGGTGAACGCCACTGAGCTGAGTAAAGAGCAGGCGCTGTTGTTTTTATTGATTGAAGAAACCGAAGAAGACGCGCAAAAGATCATTGCACCTGAGTATCTTAAACCTGGTAAAGATGGTCGGCCTAAATACTTTGAAAGCGCCCCATTTGATTGGTGGACGCCGGATAACACAGAAACAGACTTGCCTCTGTTTGGCTCAATCGGCCACATGTACTTGTGCTACTGGAATTATCTGCAAATTAAGTATAACGATGGTACGTACTTGCTCGATGAACTGGCAGAGCCCGTTCAAAGAGATTACTTTAATAAACGTCCGGGCGATAGTGGCTACCAGAAGCAGTATCCTGGCATAAAGGGATCTTTAAACTCTGCTTTGGCTGAAGGTACCCATCACTTCGAACTCAAGCTTAAGCTCATTAATAACATCAATGCCATCACCGATCAGGGTGAAGGTCAGGGGGTCGTAGAGCTTATTTGCCAACAATGGAGCCATGAGTCTTGGGCGCAAGAAATGCTGAGGGAATTGTTTAAAGAAAAGAAACAAGAACCACATACCGTAAAGCCAAAGTTTCAGCCAAAAGAGAGCGCGTTAGAGCATGACTATCCGGGCGACCCTATCTCTGGCTCTGCTTGTGCAAGGATCATGAATAAGGAAAATGATCACTTTAAGATCTTTAAGCAAACACTGGAATTGATTGTGCAATTCAGCGAACCTTGCTACGAGGGCAAAGACAGGTATTCCACCTGGAAAGACTGGCATTGTGAGGGCAATCGCTGGAACAAGGACATGCTAAATCCAGGAGACAGTGATGAAGCTAAAAATGCGCACCCAGATTTACCGGGGGTTGATGAAATAACCGCGGCACTGAACAACCTAAGTCGCACAGAGAAAAGCTTGAAGGAAACCCACCAGCTGTTCAGTCAGTCTGCGGTTGGCACTATCAAGGGCCTGACAACGGCGCTGGATCGCTACTGGTCGGGGCAAACCAATGAGTTCCCCGGACCTGCAATGGGTGGTTCTGGCGACCGAGTCTCTATTTGCTGGGCCACGACCGGGAGAGCACCGGACCTGGTGACTGGCATTGCGCCACAGGAAGACGGCGTTTTGTATCATGCCTGTCAGGGTATGAGTTATACCGAAGATAATGTTGGCTTGCCGCCGGCTCAGGTCTTCCATAGCTGCAAAGGTTCAAATGATTGTAAAGCCCAGGGCGGCTGTGGTTTTGTTCACAGCACCACACCGGGTGGCAGCTGCGGATCAAGTAGTGCTACAGGCATTAAGAGTGCGCCGGCCGACAACAAGTGTAATAACCTGGGTGGGTGTGCTGTGCCTATCTCGGCCTCTCAGTTGTTTCCGTCACAGCCTGAAGAACATCCTAAAATGCAGCTGTTTAGTTTTTATGGCAAAGAGAACCACTTTAAACCTATCAGCTATGCCACACCTGATAAGCGCGACTCGCAACAGGGTTGCGCATCATCGGACGAGACGACGCCGATGCCCTATAAAGAGGGTGACGCGGTGTACAAGATTGCCTGGCAGGCATATTGTAACGCCAATGGCCTGGTAGATAAGCAGACAGGTACAATCCCAGAACCACCTGAAGTGGATGACATTCGTCTGGCACTGCCGCCTTCAACATAAGGAAGCGCTATGTCAGATAATTATAAAGCGGAGGCGCGGCGTAATGCCGCGGCCTCTTTGTCTCATACTGGGAACCTGGGATTTGGGGTTGGCTTGCGCAGCCAGCATTATCCTGAGCTGATGAGTATTGACCACGACACGGTAAAAAAGCCGGTGGACTGGTTTGAGATCATCAGCGAAAACTACATAGACAATTTTGGCTATGGCCGTCACGTGCTGGAAACACTCAGAGCACACTACCCTATGGTGATGCATGGCGTGTCGATGAACATTGGCAGTATCGATCCGCTTGATTTTACCTATCTGAACAAGCTCAAAGCACTGAGCGATTGTGTGCAGCCTGCGTGGGTGTCGGATCATCTGTGCTGGACAGGGGTGACCGGGGTAAACAGCCACGACCTTTTGCCCATGCCGCTGACGGATGAAAGTCTTGACCATGTTATCCGCCGGGTTAAGCAAGTGCAGGAAGTGCTGGAGCGTCCGATTGTGCTGGAAAACCCGTCTACCTATCTGGAGTATTGTCATTCCAGTCTGAGCGAACCGGCTTTCTTTACCGAGCTGGTGAATGCCACCGGCTGTGGTATTTTGCTCGACGTCAATAATGTGTTTGTCAGTGCCTTTAATCATGGGTTTGACCCACAGGCGTATATTCGTGCCCTGCCCCACCAGCAGATCGTGCAGATCCATCTGGCGGGCCCAAGCGATTGCGGCGACTGTCTGATTGACACCCACGACCAGCCTGTACCGCAGCAAGTTTGGGCGCTTTATGCATTGGCACAACAGCTGACTGGCGGCGTGTCGACACTACTGGAATGGGACGCCAATATTCCGCCATTTGACACTCTGGTGGCAGAGCTGAATAAGGCAAAGCAGGTACTTAATGGCGAGATGCCCGCACAGGCCGTGCACCAGAGCGATATGGCGAAATTTTCAACGCCCATGGTACGGGAAATGCATCAAAAAACAGACCTGGCACACAGCTTAAAACCGGTAGCAAAATGACGTACTCAACCCCACAACTCAGCCAATTGCAGCACTGGTTGTCTCACGTTTTAATTTCTCGTGGCGACTTGCCAGAAAAGTTGCTTACAGCAGGTCAGCGTGACGGCCTGACACTAGAACAGTGCGTTAAATCGACCCCACAGTTGCCAGCCGAGCGTCGGGTGGATATTTATGCCGCTGGCTACGTTATGCGACTGGTAGAGTGCCTGAAAGGAGAATTTGCCCTGCTCTGCGCCTTTATGGGCGATGACGTTTTTGAGGTGTTTGCCAAGGCGTATATCGTGACCTTACCGTCGCGGTCATTCACTTTGCATACGCTGGGTAAGTCGTTTGTCAGTTTTCTGGCTAATACCCGGCCACAGGGGGAGTTCGGCGACAAGCAGCGTGCTATGTTCGATGTGCCCGTGGAGCTGGCCCGGTTCGAGCGTGCCAAGGCTGAGGTGCTGCTGGCCGAAGGGTTGGAAAACACGCCCCCAGCCGAGCTGGTATTGAACGAATTTGAACTGCTGGGCGGCGGTGCATCGCTTAATCTGGTGGTGCCACCGTGCCTGCGTTTGCTGGTCAGTGATTATGATCTGCTGCCCATGGTTGAGCAGTTAGAAAGCCCTCAGCAGGAAAATAATCAGCCCTACGCCCTGCCGGCCAGAGAAACCCGTTATATCGCCCTGACCCGGCAAAACTATCGGCTGATCACCCAGCCGCTCACCCACTGGCAGGCGGATTTGCTCAGTCACTGTGGTCAGGCTATGTCGTTTGAACAGGCACTAATACACAGCGCCCGCCGTCAGGGCATGGAACCTGCTCTGCTCAGAGCCCGGCTGGCCATGTGGCTACCCGCCGCCGTCGCCTGCGGCCTGCTGGTGGTCGAGCGCGCTAAGCGCCCGGCCGCAACCTCCGAAGGTGCCTCGCACTATTTGTAAGCGCAGCGCGAGGGGCGAATATCCAGCTGTTTATCTTTGCGTCTTGCAAGCTGAGACTCAAACTTACTGGCTAGTTGATGGCGCCAGTACGGTGCCATCATCTCTTTGTTCGGCGCTTTAGGCCCGAGCGTCACGTACTCTATCGGCGCCAGATGATCGTCTCTATGCAGTTCCAGATATAAGCGTGGCGCAGTGCCTGTGGCAAAATCAGGAGCAGAGCTTTGGATCTCTTTTGCGCCATAGTCCAGATGCGTGACGATTACTCTGTGTTCCTGCTCATCTTTATAATGGGCGTCTTTTAGCAGGTAGGGTAATGGGCCGAGTAGCCAGGCAAGCGTTTGTAATTTTTCAGGTGTAGGTTTCTTGCCAACAAATTTATCGACTTCTTTTTTGAGATCTTTGAAGTAAGCTTGTAGTTTGGTGGCACCCTCGCCCAGTATTTTAAAATTATCTTTGAGATACACAACCCGGTAAAACGCAGCGCTTTCCCGAGGAGACTGGCCGGTATTGGTAAATGACAGCATCCTTTCCTCTTGCTCTGTGTGGTTGCCCTGCTCTTCCAGTAATCGATAGTCAAAAAAGTGCTCTGTATTAAAAGTAATGGCGCAGCCACAGGCATCGTCATTTAAATGGTTTTTACTGTAAAAACGCCACATATTCAGGCTGTCGCTGTCCGGTAAAAAGCAGCCGATAAATACCGGATTGCCCTCTTCCGGCTCATAGCCTAACTCCTGCCAGAGTAACTTTCCCTCATTGGGGTCATTGACTGCATTGATATGTCCCAGTCTGAAGGGACTTTTTTCCAGTAAAATGGCCTGGCCCACATCGAAGGAGGTGTAATGAGTCATAGTACGATGTTTTTTGACTTGAAGATGGGAGAGTATCTCCTCTCTCAAAGCGCTAATTGATTTTGATTGTTTAAAACGCTCAGCTCTATCCTTCAGCTCATAAGCTTCAAAGCTTAGTTTCGGATCTTTGAGAATCCGATCACAAAGTGTTTTGGTCCGAACGTAGCTTTGTTTTAAGCCGTCACCGTCAAAATAACTGTAGGCCAAATTGAGTCGGGCCTGGTTATTTCCTTTCTTTGCGGCGAGGCGATAATATCTAATGGCCTCTTTGTCGCTTTGTTTCACTCCTCTGCCAAAATCGTACATGTAACCTAAGTTACACAGAGCTTGAGTGTTGCCCTGATTTGCTGCCAGACGATACCACTTTACCGCTTCTGTATCGTTTTTCCTGATGCCTCTACCTCGTGCGTACATGAGGCCTAGCCCACATTGAGCGACAGCATTTCCTTGTTCTGCTGCTTGTCGGTATAATTTTACGGCTTTTATATCGCTTTGCTCGAAGTATTGTCCCATTCTGTACATATAGCCGAGGCTATAAAGTGCATGGGCTTCCCCCTGTTCTGCAGCTTTTCCAAACCAATAAGCGGCTCTCTCATAATTTTGTTCGACTTCTTCACCAAAGTAATAGGCATCGCCTAACTCACCTTGCGCTTCGGAATCTCCACTCTGGGCTTCTTTAGTAAGTGCTTCAATCTCTGGGGTTAGTTCGGGGTTATGTTCTGACATCAATATTCCTTTTAAACTGCTTAACCCCGTAAAAGTCTGGTGTGGGGTTGAATATCCTTATTAAACGGTATTTTATGATGGCTGACAATGGGATAGATTTTACTCATTGGGTACAGTTTGCCTGTACGAGGATGAGAGCATTAAAGCTGTATTGGCGCTGGCGAAGTGAGAAAAGCCAGAAAAACGGTCCACCGACTCGTCAGCCGGTGGACCTGTGGGTTACCCTGGCGGGCTATTTAATTGGCGTCTGGAAGCCTTTGGGCTTAATGGCCAGTACCGAGCACTGGGTTTGTTCCAGAATGGACTCGGCGGTGTTGCCGATTATCAAACCCGGAATGCCGACACGGCCGACTGTGCCCATCACGATTAAGTCAATCTGGTGTTTTTGTGCCAGCAGAGGGATCTCTTTGCTGGCTTTGCCTTTGACCTGATGCAGCTTGGGTTGCAGGTACTGCACGGCTGACTTGTCGAATAGTGCGTCCATTTTTGTCACCAGCCGGGCCAGCTTAGTGGCACAGTTTCTGCGCAAAAATCAATCTAAGTTCTGTGGATCTTCGCCGACCATGTTCTACATCAAAATAGCAGCGAAAAGGCGCCGTGGCATGCGTTTTATAGTATGAATTTACCGTATTTATAAGCAGTTATACTCGAAGTGTTGTGTGCATTTAGCCATGCCTATTTTGCAAAGGCAGGCTCTGCTCTTGCCTGTAACTGGTCGGCTATATTAATTGTCCATTCCCACTTATTGAGCAAATAGCCTCTTTTCTCTCTTTCTATCTCGTTATTGCTGCCTTGTTCGATCATCTCTTTAAAATCGATGATCTCCGCAAAGTTGCCTTCATTGACATCATATTTTCCCCAGTACTGGCTCGTGCCGGAGCTACCCCGCTCAATCTCCAGCCCTTCTAAAAAGTTGGCTTTAAAGTCTTTGGCGGCACTGACTAGTTCGTCATTGCTATTCAAAGCCTCTTCAACAAGTTGCTTATCTGCCTGACTCAAATGGCCTGTTGCAACCAGTTTGCCCGTGTCATCAACTGAAAAGCCCCAGCTTTTATGGCGTAGTCGCGGATTTTGGGCATATAGATCTGCAGATACTTTCTCATATTCTTCTGCGATTCTATTTGCTGCGGCCGGAGTTTCGTGCAAATACAGCTTGCTGGTGGAGATGATGGCACTTTCAAGTAAGTCCCTGTGTTTTTCGTATCTGGGGGGGAGGTCGAGTTTGCCGTTAGCCTTATAGGTGATCTCTGTCAGCTTTCCATGATCAGACTTTGCTTGCGTTTGTTCAGCTGGATGTGTCGGCTCTGAATTGATAAATTGCTTGGTTGGGTCGATCTTGAACGCCTCTTTGCCGTTTGAGGCGACAGTTTTCACTTCATCGCTAACTTGGTTGTTTCTTGCTTGCAGGTGTTGGCCCACACTTGGGTTAATCTTCATGTCATTTTCCTTAAATTACATGCTCCACTCTTTACTGTATCGGTTGCAGAGAGAATAGATTTAACAAAAGTTTATACTTATCTTAATCTAACTTTAGTCGAGCACCTATGGCTGACTCAATATTTAGGATTGAAAAAGTCGCCTGTCGGGCTGGTCTTGACTGATTTGGTTTGTCGTTATGCGGTGCTTTATACACAAAAAAGCCGCCCTTTCGGGCGGCGGGTGGGAAATCAACAATGTAATACAAGGAAAAGGGAGTGTGTGTTATTTGCTCTCTAGCAACTTACCAGTGCCAATTTCAATTTTTCTTGGCTTTAACGCTTCCGGTACTTCGCGTTCCAGGTCAATCAATAACAAGCCATTCTCAAGCTCTGCGCCAATCACTTTGACGTGGTCGCCCAGCTGGAATTTACGCTCAAAGTTGCGCTCGGCAATGCCCTGGTGAATAAATTTACGGTCGGTTTTGTCTGCTTTGTTTTGCTTCTCGCCTTTAACGGTCAGCGTGTTGTTTTCCGACTCAAGCGACAACTCCTGCTCTGTAAAGCCGGCCACCGCCATGGTAATTTGGTATTTGTCTTCGGCTAAGGCTTCGATGTTGTAAGGCGGGTAGCTGGGCTGTTTTTCGCTACTACGCTGCGCCGCATCCATCATAGATGCAAGGTGGTCAAAGCCAATGAATGAACGGTAAAGGGGTGATAAATCTACTGTACGCATAATCATATCCTCATAAAGCGATAATTAAGCCATTTACTCTTTGCAATAAACCAGTAAATAGCGGGTTTTTAATTCTAACATTACTTAAATAAAGACTTTTAAAACAAAGTCTTAGTTTGGTTTAGGACCCTTCCGGCGTCCTCACAAATCTATCTATGGCCGGGGCCAATGCTTTTCAAGGAAGTTTTTTGAAAAAAGTTTGAGGTTGTTTTTATGTGCTTGATTTTAATTGGTTTTATTTTTTGGTTATTTGCTTTGGAGCTTTGCTCAGGTTAGCCACCGTTTTGCTGTCGGTGGTTCCCGGCTCAAGGCCGGGATGACGAAGGCGAAGCTGGGATGATGGATATGTGAGTAAAGTTGAGTGAAAATATGAATATGCCAAAGGGTTAATAAAGCCTTACTTAAGCTACAACCGCCATTTATCGCGCATGGGAATTAAGCGAGTAACGCACAAATTAGCAAACACAACCAGTCATCCCGCACTTGATGCGGGATCTACTTGAATGCACTGCCATACCAGCAGATGGACCATAAAGCATGCGTCGCTTGGTAGTATATGACTCAGGCGCAGAGTCGGATAAGACCACAAAGTGGCACTGATGCGACCTGATAACGCAAAAGTGCCACTTGTGCTGAGATTAAACCAGTTTGGCTTTGCCTGCCTTCACGGTAAAGCGCTTGCCAATGTGCGACTGATCATTCTTGAAGCCGACGAACGGCACATGGTGCCAGCTGGCGTTTAGTTCATCCTGAGTGATGTCTAGGGTTACAAAACCGCGATTGGCCAGGTCGATATAGCGGATGTGGGGATTCTCCGGGATCAGAATTTTACCAATATCGCCTACCAACTGTTGCAGGCCCGGCACCGGAATTGACGGTGACGTGACCGACGAGGTGACGATCTCTACTGCAATGGCTCCTTCGTGAGTAAAGCGGTTGTATTCGTGCCAGTCATAGGGGTTTTTACAGATGTTCGCGGCCCACGAAGAGTGCACATCACCGGTTAAGAACACCACGTTATCTATCTGGTTTTGGTCAATAAAATCAAGCAGACGATGGCGTGCTGCCGGGTAACCATCCCAGGCATCGCCATTAATGGGCTTGCCCAGCATCTGAATTTGCATCATCTGTACCTGCTGGCCCAGTAGCTTCCATTGCACGCCGTTTTGCTTGGCCTCAAACAGGTTGTCGTACAGCCATTGTTCCTGCGTATAGCCCAGTAAAGTGCGTGATTCATCCAGGCGCGCCGGATCTTTGATCTCAACTTGCTGATCGCGACCGATCAAACGGGTGTCGAGCATATTCAGATCCAGCAAAGATCCAAACTGGAAGCGGCGATAAGATCGCTCCCGGTTGTTGTCGCTTGGTTCACGGATCGGCATCCACTCATAATAGGCTTTAATGGCAGCGGCTTTACGGGATTGCCAGTCGCCTTCGCCGTCATTGTGGTTTTCTGCCCCGCCCGACCAGGTGTCGTTGGTAAATTCATGATCATCCCAGATACAGATCATCGGGTGGGTCTGATGCAGGGTTTGCAAGTCTTCGTCGGTTTTATAACAGGCATGGCGCACCCGGTAGTCGTCCAGCGTCACCATTTCATGAGCTGGCTGAACTTTACGGTTCCAAAGGAACGGATTGCGGTAGACATCTTTATTACCGTATTCGTACAGGTAGTCACCCAGGTGTAGTACGGCATCCAGGTCGTCAATTTCCGCGATACGGGCATACACATTAAAGTAGCCATAGCTAAAGTGCGAGCACGACGTCATGGCCAGTTTAACCTGGCTAACATCATAGGCTGGCAGCGTTTTGGTGCGCCCTGTCGGCGAGGTGATGGGCTTATCCAGCTCATCAATGATAAAGCGATAATAATAGCGGGTATCGGGTGCAAGTCCGCTGGCATCAACCTTAACGGTGAAATCGCGTTGTCCGTCGGTGATCTCAAAGCCCTCTGCAACAAGCACAGAAAACTGCGGATCCTCCGAGACCTGCCAGAGCACTTTGACGCTGAGCGTGGTCATATCTACCCGCTCCTGCACCTCCGGCGGAATGGTAATACGGGTCCATAAGATCACCCGGTCATCCAATGGGTCGCCGCTGGCAACGCCATGGCTGAACGGGTTTTGTGAAAAAGTACAGCCGCTCAGCCCCAGAGTGAGGGGGACGGTGGACAGCATCAGGCTGGTTTTAAAGAATTCGCGACGGGATAGGCTCATAAGTAAATACTCTAATTATCATTTTTGGGCGGTATTTAAACGCGTTTGTGTTAATTTTATATAACAAAAATATTACATTGAACATACTTTGCTGCCAAACTGGCTGCTTTGATTTAAAACTGACGCGATAATGGCTATAACTAAAGGAATAAGGTCAGATAATAAGCAGGTGAGAGTGGTTGGTGTCAGGTGGTATCTCAGAGTGTGGTGCTTTTTTATTGCGGGGCTTTTGTTTTACGGGCCAAAGGCTCTGGCGCAGCAGTCGTGTGCCAGCGAAGTTAAAATTGGTGTTGTCGCCGACTGGCCGCCGCTGACAGCGGTAGATGAGCGCGGTGCGTACGGGCTGGATGTAGAGATTGCCCGCAAGGTGTTTAGTGAGCTGAATATTTGCCCACGCTTTTTACGCCTGCCTACGTCTGCCCGCAGTTTAGATCAGCTGGGTAAAGGGGCTGTTGATGTGTTGCTGATGGTCAGCTATGTGCAGGAGCGGGCCGAGCTGGGGGTGTTTTCTGACCCTTACCGGTGGGAAAAAATGCGCCTGTTTTCCCTGCGCCAGCCGCGTATGGCAATGGACTTAAAAGCATTGCTGCGGCTGGGTTATCGTATTGGGCTGAGCATTGGCTCATACTATGGTGAGGAGCTTAAAAACCTTGCCGATAACCCCGATTTTGGACATTTGCTGGTGGGGATCTCGGGCAGTACACAGCGCGTCGAAATGCTGGCCAAAAAGCGTGTCGACTTTATTATTGAAGACGAAATTCTTGGCCGCTTTATGGGTCGCAAACTGGGGATCAAAAACTTTTATATCTGGGACTATCCGGTCCATAACAATCAGGTGCACTTTTTACTGCGCAAAGAGTTGTTCGACGCAGCGCAGCTGGCGCGTTTTAATGGTGTGATAAAGCGCCTGCGTCCGGACATAGACAAGCTGGTTGAGCATTATACCCACCACACCGTGCCGCGCTGAGCGCATTGAAATAAGCGGTAATATAGATATCGCTTTATTGTGGTCTACACTGAGGAAGCTAATGGAGCCGCAATAAAGGAAAAACAATGCGCAAACATATTCTCCCTCTGTTTGTTCTACTCTCCGGGTGCATGGGCACCGCAGACAGTGCTGCCAACGATCCACAAGTTTATGCCGCTTATACTATGCTGGCACCCACTCAAAAAGGTGGCGTGCAAGTCTACGCCAGAGCGATTGTTGATGGTGCGCATATCAGCGATCAGCAATGCCCGCAATTGCTGCCCTCAAGTGGTGAGGTGATAAAAACGCAGGCCAGACGATTAAATCCGGATCCGGATAACTTTCCGGTGACGGTCTGTGAAGCCGTGATAAACCCGGATACCCGTTATCGGCTCTCTTACGGTGGCATAGAGCTGGCTCCGGTCACGCTGGCTCCTGAGCATATTCAGGTCTTTGGTGATTCGGGCTGTAAGAGTTCGGTGTGCGAAGGCGCAAGTGCTGCGCAGCCCTTTGCTCAGCTGGCAGACCTGGGGGCAAAGCAAACCAAGCAGCTGATCCTGCATATGGGTGACTTTAACTATCGCGGCACGTCGGGCAGTATCAGCAAAGACATTTACGCTTATGATGCGGGAGATGGCGGCTATGGTGGCCCCTCGTGCGGATTAACTGAAACCTATTACTCACAAAATGCCAGCGGCAGTCCTAAGCCCGACACCTGGCAGAGCTGGCAGGCCGATTTATTCGCCCCCGCTAAGTCTTTGCTGGCAAGCGCCCCCTGGGTATTTGCCAGAGGCAATCATGAACTGTGCAGTCGCGCAGGCCCAGGCTGGTTTTATTTCCTGGGGCCAGGCTCAGACCTACCCGGCGGTATCGCGCAGCAGTCTTGCCCCTATCAGGGCGAGTTCAGTCAGCCGCCCAGCGAGGCCAGCGGTCATATTGTCATGATAGACCCTTACTTGCTTGAGCTGGACTCGCTGGCATTGTGGGTGATGGATTCGGCCAACGCCTGCGATTCGCGCGCGCCACAAACCCTGACGCGCCATTATCGCGACCAGTATTCCCGCTTGCAGCAAGTTGCATCCCAGGTCAAAACCCCGTTATGGATGATGACGCACAGGCCGCTGTGGGGGCAAAGCGGACCGGTTGGCACACCCTCAATCACAGATATGCTGCAAACCGCACTGAAAACCACCCAGTCGCAGCAATTACCGCCTGAGGTCAGCTTGTCTTTGTCCGGGCATATGCATATTTACCAATCTCTGGCCTTTGGTAAAGACAGTGGTCGTCCCCCTCAACTGGTGGTGGGCAACAGTGGTGTCAGCCTGAGATCAACCGGCGCAAACAGCGGATTCAGTGCCCAGATTGATGGCAAGCGTGCACAGGGCAATACGCAAGGTGAGTTTGGTTATATTTCCATTAAGCTGGAAAAAGACCAGCAATGGCAGGGGCAGTTTTACAACACTCAGGGCAAGGTGTTTCTTGAGTGTGGCAGCAAGCAGGCTGAACAAGGTAAAGCCCTGTGCCAGATAGCGCGCTAAGCCGCCACCTGAGCAAAGGTGGCGACCGGCATTTTGGTTACCAGGCCAGCTGCCAGCTCAGGCTTAGTCTGAGTGTCAGCGCCTTGTTTGGATTGATGTGATCCAGGGCGGTGGTGACTGACCAGGTTTTACCCTGATAAGCCAGCTCGGGTGCCAGGTTTATCGGGTCCAGCATCATACGCCAGTCTCCTAGCTGCATGCCCAGCTGTGCAAAGTGCTGGTCGCCCTGGCGACGAACACTGGCCAGATAGTGGTAACCCTGGTATTGATACTGGCCTTGCAGGTAAACCTGAGTGGGTAAATCAAAGTCATGATTTTGCGCGGTTTCTCGCCCTTTTAACAGGGGCCGGAAGCTGCTGAATCCGGCATTGTCGACAAAGCTGCCTTTGGTGTTTATGTCGGCCTCGGTAAAGCCAGCCTTAGCAAGTTCAAACTGGTTGTACAGGTCTATAACCTGGCCTGAAAACGCAAATTGCTCGGTCACCTGCCAGTCAAAGTGCACGTCTAGGGATAAGCCATCTCCGCGCGTTTGCCAGGCATTGTCTGTGTTAGGGCGCTTTAGAAAGTTGTTATCGCTGTAAAACTCGCTAAATTGCAGCGCGCCACGTAATTGGGCATTGTCGCTGCCCGAGAGTGCGCCGCTCAGCTGCGAATCTCTGAGGTAGTTGAGTTGCCAGTAGTTTGCCTGCACGGTGACTGTTAAAGCATCAAAATGGTGCTGATAAGCGAGCCCCAGACCTTTACTGCGAGCGCCAGTCAGCGCCAGCCTGGTGTCGTAGCTGTCATAGCTGGTTAGTGGCTGATCATTTTGCTCCTGATAATAACCCAGCGCTGTTTGCGCATTGGTATCAATCAGGTAGTCAATACGCTGCATGGTATGGAGTTGCCAGTTTGTAAGGGCCGCATGGCGGTAAGCCACGCCAAAGCGTGACTGAGAAAAACCAAATGAGGCATCCGACTCAGGGTGCTGGTCCCATTCGTCACGGGCAATTTCTAATACCGGCGCAATGTTCGTCTGGCTATTGCTGTCGAGATAGAGTGTTACTTCATGGGTGTTTGCCATTGTGCCTGTAGACACCAACAGGCTGGCAGACAAGCCCAAAAACCATTGTTTGTTCATAGTGTTCCATAAAAAGGGCCAGCATCCGCTGACCCTAAGTGAGGTGTTACTCATTTGGCCAGAAAAACCTGGCCAAAGCGACACGAGTTTTAGAGCGTTTCGATTTGCTCGTTGGCGTAAATGATGAATACACCCGCATCTCGCTTGACGATTCTGGCTGCTTGCTCGTCACCCACCATAATGGTGCCCAGCGTTTGCTCCCCTTCACTGTCATCATCGGAGTTTGTCTCGGCCATCACCAAAGTAACCCCTTCGGCATTGTTGGCAGAAAGCTGCTCTGTTTGTGTGTTGTAGAACACCGTAAAGCTGCGCTTGAGCTCAGAGCCTGGTACCTGGTAGTTAACATCCAGTTCCAGTTCGCCCGCTTTAAAGTCGGTGCGTTGGCCTACCAGAGACAGGTCAACATGGTACTCACCCAGCTTAACATTGACATTCATGGCTGCACTGATGTCCAGGTAGTTAGTTTCGGTCTCGATTTGGTAGGTATCATTGGGCTTACCAAAATGGATAGTGCCTCGATAACCTCGCTCGTTGTAGAGCTCGTAATAGACAACTTCGACCTGACCATAGCCCGGATAATTGAGTGTGTATCCCTGGTATAGCTTTTCTTCAAATGCCTGTTGTGCGTAGCCCTGGCTGCCTATCATCAGCTCGGTACCGCTAATATCCCGTACCGCCGACAGATAGCTGTCATAGTCCATCGTCCTTTCTGCATGCTTGACTGGGTCGAGGTAATTCCCGCTTTCGTCCATTGGCATACCTTTTTCATCCAGACTATGTGGCTGAATAAAGTAGGCCGTATACCCCTCTTTTGAGGTGTCAGGCTGAAGGTACGCAGCAAGGCTGTTGTCAAGTTTATGGAACTGATCAAAAGAGCGCGTACTGATCATCAGCGCATTCTGACTGTCTTGTTGCGTCATCGCATTGATGAATACTGAACTGTATTCTAGGGCCACCCCGTCGTTATTTGACGCGACATATTGATAGCTGGCCGTGGTGCTATCGTCACCAGCCGAACTCCAGGATTGTTGAAGTTCTCCGATAGTTGAAACTATGGTATTACCGTCTGCAGATACCTTGATTTCGGGGGTATGGTCAACGTATGGGCGTATGTATCGTGCAGGTAGAGCGTAGCTTTGACCGACCTGATAGTCCTGTTCTAAAAACTGAAAGTTGACGTAAATACCATCTACAGCCGCAACGTAAAAGGTGCCCGAATGAGCTGGAGTCAATAAGGTTTGGACATCTTTGATGCTGGCATAGTCAACCGGGAAGCGACGCAATTTTTGCAAATCTACTTTGTCCTCTGCATAAAGCCATGCCTTCCAATCCAGTTGTTCAACAGGTACCTGTTCACCAGACTCAAATGTCACCAGTCCATTAGCATAATGAGTGTTGCTGTCTTGCGGATAACGAAAATACTGTAATTTAAATTCATCAGTACCTTCTGGCACGATCCGCTCGAGTCGTTTAGTGACAAAGTTGTCTCCATAGTCACTGGTCACTTCAACATAGTCTACGCCCTGATAGGTGCTGATCTTTCTTGTATGAATAGGAGTTGTGTTTTCATCGTCTATGTATTGAGTGATAACAGTAGCAATGCCCTGCTGATTAATCGGTTGGAATTCAATCAGCAATGACTCGCCGTTTTTGCTGGTGATTTTGGCCTTTGAGTCAGACTCAATGGTCAGTGTGCCTGCATCAGGAATAAGACGGCCAAAATGTTCAAATCCGGCAGGGTTAAACTCACTGAGGTTATCCAGTTTAACCGTCAAACTTGCACCGAACTGACTACCCTGTGCTGCACTAAACGCGCCGCTAAGCGATAGCATACCCGGTACAAATATCGTATCGGGGCGTATTGAGTACTCGTGCCAACTTGCAGAGCCCTCAAACCTTGATACATGTTCTAATTTTTCAATATGTTTTGCAGTTAGTTCAGCACTGAGCATGCCCTTAAAGCTGACTGGGTTTTTGACCGTATCTGTTGCTTTCTGTGCTATGGTCACGTCCAGTGTCAGGCTACCTTGGCGGCCATCAAATGCGGGGGCTGTCCCTTCTTTAAGCTGCTCTGTGGTGACAGGCTGATTCAGCACTACCTGAACCTGGCTATTCGGGTGAAGCGTTAATGCAGCCGCAGTATTCTCTACTTTACCTGACACACTCAGCGTATAGGTTTGATTGTCTTCAGCAACGGTCAGCTTAGCGGTGGCTTCCAGTTGCTCTTCACCCGCAGACGCGGTAACTGAGAACACTAAACCCGTTTCGTCAATCACGGCTACGCCGGTTGCGCCAGCCAGTTCCAGATAGTCATCAAGTTTAATCGGCTGATTATTGTTAGGCAGCTGACCGGCACGACGCGCACTGTCGATTAAAGCCAGTGCTTCAGAGACGTCCGCGAGCAACTTATAAGAATTAGCCTGGCTGCGCACCATCTCTGTGGCATCGTCTATCAGTGCAACAAACTCATCCCCTTGTGTACGGACTTCTTTACCGTGTGTGTCTGCAACATCAAACAGGTTCGCAAATACGCGAATATCCTGCACCATTGCAGCAGCCTTCGCGACGGCATCGTCACCACTTTGCTGTTGTGCCTGGCCTTTGATGCGATCTGTGCTCTGAGTATCTGCACTGAGCATTTCATTGTGCAGGCGAGTTGATAGCTTTTCTAATTCACTGAGTTTGCCCAGCTGGTTTGCCAGTGCCGGATCAGCTTTAATCAGTGAGATCAACTGTTGGCTTGCAAGCTCAGCACCTACAAGGATATCACTTAAATTGAATTCAAAACTGGCATCATCATCGTGGTCAGCATTGGATAAAAATGCCCCGTCTGTGGCCTGAATATCGGTAATGGCTTCGGCCAGGCGTGTGCTGAGCGCGTTGTTTTGTTCACCCAGGTCGGCAAATAAGGCATGAGCAATACCTGCGTTGATCAGGGCATAACGCAGATCATCACTGTCGTTATCATCGACTAGCGAAGCACGGTCTTCTATCTGCGCCGGTGCCATCTGATGCAAAGCCCCTACCAGGCCAAACAGATCGGCGATTTCAGAGTAGGCTGTGGCAATTGACTCAGCAGTCATATCGCCGCGTTGCTGGGCAATTGCGGCGGCAAAGTGCGTCAAGGGTGTAATGTTTGCTGTGTTGGATGACTCGTTTACGTTAACGAATGTGCTAAGTACCAGATCAGGATCGGCTTTGGTCAGGTTAATGCGCTCGCCAAAGGCTATCTGACTACCCGCGTCGTTTTGACCACACCCAACTGGTGCATCACAGATCATATAGGTTGGACTTTGCGGATCCTGACTAACACTGATCTGTGCTTTAACTATGCCTTGTGCATTGTTCACTGTGGCACTAAACAGGCCTTTTTCATCGGTTACAACGGCTGTTTTGCTCTCAAGTTGAACAGGCTTACCGTTTTCATATCTAAAGAAAGTAACCGGCGCATTGATGAGCGTACCCTTCGCTGCCACACCCTTGATTTCACTGGATGTTACTTTTGTATCTGGCGTAAGGTCTTGGTCTTTGTTGGTTTGCGTATCATCGTTGTCAGAGCCACAGCCACTGAGCACAGACAAAACGCCCAGAGCGAGCAAGGTTTTTTTGAATTCCATATTGAGTCTCCATTACTTCGAGGTAGTTGCTACTGCACAGGGGTAAAATCTGAGTGTGTTTTTGGTGAAGGGGTAAAATGTCTTGGCTTAGCCTTGAGCGCCATATGCCTGTTATGAACCAGCTTCGTCCTGATGCAGTCTCTACTTAATTGTTGTCATTATTGCGGATGTCATTCTAATCGGGAGATTTTATTTGGCAAGTTTAACGAACCGAATCGAATGCAACTTTTTGTTTTATTTAAGATTGAATTTGTTAACTTACGTAAATGCGATACTCTGAGAGTGGTTTTTATTAATAAAAGAGGGATTTATTTTTTGAAGTTGACCCAAAGCCAGCCATCGTCTGCGTTAAAGTGCAGGGTATGAACCGTGTTATGGGTTTTGAAATTGACCATATTGACCTGAGCAGGCCAAATGTCTCTGAGTGCATCGTGACGCATTTGCAGTCGGTTTAGTGTTGCGGGCACAGGCGCACGCTGAATAACCCAGAAAAATTGCCCGTCGATGCTGCCGCTGATTAAAGTCAGCGGGATGGTTTTGCCGCTCTCATCTTTAAACGCCACCGTGTTATCGACATACTGCGCAAAGCGCGCTCTGTCAGACTCATTGTTAAACAAGTCGGTGTCTTCACCAAACAATTCTTCAGCAGCATGCTCCGTGTCGTGCAAATGAAACCGGTGCATCACTTCGAGCTGCGCACTGCCCGGGTCTATCAGCACGGTTGTCATTGCTGCCTTGATCTGGTGCGCTGTGGCTGTGTTTAACCAGAACAATGCCAGTGCGGCAATCAGCCGATCCTTCATGGGGTACCTCTTGGTTGCTTACGGCTTCTATCATAGCGCGTATCGCCCTGGAATATTGTTATTTTACTGCTGAGCTTGTTATCCAGATTAAAATAATCGGTATGCAGTGAGTACAATAGGTTTTTGCATTGTGTGCACCGGTTATGAATGTGATGAAATGGATCCATCGCCACTGCCAGCGCGCAAGGCGCTAAGATCTTGAGTGTGTAAAAATGACAGAGTCTGTGTGTCAAAATAACAATAATTTTCGTGCCAAGTTCCCATTTTGCAAATTTATTGTCTCTATTTTACAAATAAATTAAAAAAGCCAAATTCAATGGTTGAAATCGAAACTAAATTCCCAGTAAAATCGCGGACTTTTCAATCGGCGAGTAAAACTGGCGTTGGTTTTGCTCTGTACTAAGTACCCGTTTAGCTTAAAATGTGGTGAGCAGTATGGATTTCTACATACTAAAAAAACATGAGAAACTCGTTGCCATTCCGGCGGACGAACAGAACTGTAAAGAGTATCTAGATGATGGCTATTTTTATGTTGATAAAGTGGCCGCGTGTAACGAGAAGTCGGCCTTGAAGCGTTTGCATGGCAGGCATAACCGTTATCTCAGAGCATTGTGGTTGCTGGTGATCCCGGTGGTGATTTACGCCTGGCGTCAACTCAGCCATTAACCTATTCGCCTAAGCAGTGTATATTAACCGACATTAAGGTTAAGGAACGCTGCATGAAGGTTTTACACACATCCGACTGGCATCTGGGTCAACAGTTTTACGAGCACAGCCGTCATGCTGAGCATCAGTTTTTTCTCGACTGGCTGTGCAACACACTCACTTCTCATCAAATCGATGTACTGATTGTCAGTGGCGACATTTATCACAGTGCCACGCCCTCAGCCATGGCGGAGCAGCAGCTCTATGCCTTCATCAGGCGCGCGAAAACCGACAACCCCAATCTGCATATTGTGATCACGGCTGGTAATCACGACTCAGCAAACCGAATAGAAACGGCTAAACCTTTGCTCAGCCAGTTTGATACCCATGTTGTGGGTCGCTTTGATAAGCACACTCCTCAGGATGTGGTGAAAACCCTGAGCACTGCCAATGGCACTTTGCAGGTTGTCGCTATGCCGTTTTTACGTAGCGCCGACTTGGAAGCTCAGGCTGACGACCCGCAGGCCTATCAGCGCGGTGTTGCACGCGCTTATCAGGCTGCTTACCAAACGTTAGACGCGCAACTTCCGGTTCTGGCTATGGGCCACTTACATGCGAAAGGCGGTAGTATTTCCGGCGATTCAGAGCGCAATATCACCATTGGCGGGTTTGATGCCATTACGGCGGATGTGTTTGGTGAACGGCCCGACTATGTTGCGCTTGGGCATTTACACAAGGCGCAAAAAGTCGCTGGCAGCGAGGCCATTCGCTATTGCGGCACACCTCTGCCCATGTCGTTTTCAGAGCGTAACTATCGCCATCAAGTATTGCTGGTGGAATTTACCAACAACGCGCTGAGTAGTGTAAAGCCCCTTGACGTTCCCCGCCTCAAACAAGTTATTTTGCTTCCCGAGCGCGGTGGCGCGACTCTGGATGAGTTAATGACTTTACTCAGTGAACTCGATTTGTCGCAATACCAGGACACTGCAACGCCCTATCTGAGGCTGCGGCTCAATGCCAGTGAAACGGATAGTCAGTTTCGTCACAAGATTGAGCAGGCGCTGACAGACAAGCCGGTGCATTTTTGTGGCATCGAGCGTGTCAGCAATACACAACAAGCTGCAGACGAGCCGCATTTTGAAGACCTGGGCCAGGTCGAGAAGCTAGAGCCGGTGAGTTTACTGGAGCTGGCATACCGGGCACAAATAGACAGTGAACAAGCTGTGCCACAAGCCTTACAAGATTGCCTGATGCAGGTGCTGGCGAGTGTACAGGAGCGCGAAGCATGAAATTACTTGGAGTGCAGGTGCAAAACCTGGCGTCACTGGCGGATGCCGACATTGACTTTACCCAGCCACCGTTAAAAGACACCGGCTTGTTTGCCATCACTGGCGACACCGGGGCAGGTAAAAGTACCTTGCTGGATGCGATATGTCTGGCGCTGTACGGCAAAACGGCCCGACTGAAGGCCGATGCAAAAAACAAAGTGATGCTCAATGGCGATGAGCTCAAGCTCAACGACCCCCGTAACTTACTGCGCCGGGGCTGTGTTAGTGGTCGTGCCGAAGTCACTTTTTGTGGTCAGGATGGCAACCAATACCGCGCCAGCTGGCGAGTAGGACGCGCCCATAACAAACTCGACGGTCGTATCAAAGAAGCGGAGCATCAGGTGGTGCGCCTTGCCGATGACACGGTGCTGGCCAGCAAAACCACCGAAGCTAAACAGCTGCTGGAACAGTTGCTGGGCCTGAACTTTGAGCAGTTTTCTCGTGCAGTTCTGCTTGCACAGCATGAATTTGCAGCGTTTTTGAAAGCCAACAGTGATGAGCGGGCGCAACTGCTCGAAACTCTAACCGGCACGGCCAAATTCAGTGTCATAGGCAAAGCGATTTTTGAGCATCACAAAGCCAAGCAAGACGCACTGGCGCAGCGCAAACAGTCGCTGGATCATGTCACCTTACTCAGCGATGAGGCGCTGGCTGAAAACCAGCACACCGCCGCTCAGCTGACGGCGGCTATCGCACAGGCCCGTGAGGAAGAAAAACAGCTGGAGCAAGGCATTAACTGGTATCAGGCCTGTGACAAGCTGGCTCAGCAATGTGCTCAGGCGGAGCAGGAGCAAGCACAGTGTCAGCAGCGCCTGAGTGCACAGGCCCAGGATTTCGACCGCGCCCGGCGTGCAAAAGCCGTTGAGGTGATTGCTGACAACCGCGCTCAGGCTCGCGATACCACTGCCCGGCTCAAGCAATTAGATCTGGATATCGGCCAATTGCAGCAGCAAGATTATGCACCGCAGATCCGCGCAGCGGAGGAAGAACTGCAAGGGGCTCAGGGGCGACTCAGCGAGGCGAAAAACCAGTTGCAGGTGTGCACCCCTGCCCTGCAATCATTGCGTGAACTGGATCAGCAACGTGAAGCCAATAAACAACTGCTGGCACAAAGTAGCGCGGAGTATAACGCCTTGCGTGAGCAACATGAGGTCTTGCGACAGCGAAGTGAGGCGCTTGAGACTCAGCTGAACACCGATCGTCAACAGCTTACCCAGTTACAACAAGCCTGTGAGGCCGACCCTGCGTTGACGCAAGCGAGCGAGCAATGGGGGCAGATAAGCGGTTCATTAAAGCAGTGGCAGGCGTGTCAGGGTCAGCTCAATAAGCTGGCGGATGAGCAACAACAAGTACAGCTTAATGCCGATAAAGACAAACAAGCACAGCAGGCGCTGCAACCCAGATTAACCGAGCAGAACCGGCAGCTGGCAGATATTCAGGCCAGGCTGAGTGCCACTCAGTCTGAGCTTAATGAGCTTGATTATGAAACATTGCAGTTTCAGCGTACTCAGTTGGCTCAGGCGCAACAAAGCCAGACACAGCGTGCCCAGTTACAACAGGAGCAGGGCGAGCATCGGCTGCATATTGACCGCTTGCGGCATCAACATCACAGCCTGCAACAGCAACTCAAAGACACCGAGCAGCAGGATGAGCTGACCAGACAACGAGTATTGCTGACCCAGGAAAATCTGCAGCAAGTGCGATTTCGTGCCAGTGACAATATCAGCACACTGAGGGCGCAACTGGTTGCCGGACAGGAATGTATGGTGTGTGGCTCGACGGAGCACCCTTATGGTGTGGAGCATATCGACAGCCACTGGCAAACGCTGATTGCAGACTTTGAATCGCAATATCAGGCTGCCGAGCAAGCCCGCGAGCAGACACAACAACGGTATCATGCGTTGGTTGGCCAGGCTGAGCAATGCAACGGTCAGTTACAGGCGGCACTGCAACACGAAGCGCAGCTTAATCGCAAGCTGACGCAAATTGCCGAGGCGCTGGCGCAGCTGCCCGCTCAGTTGCGTGAAACCGACGATCCTCAGGCACATCTTGAGCAGCTGGATAAAAAGCTGCAAACCTACAGCCAGCTGAGTAAAACACAGCAACAGCTTTGGCAGCAACAGCAAGCTTGCCAGCATGAAATACAGCAGCTGGAGCAGCAAAACCAGCAGCTACAAAGCCAGCTTGAACGCGCTGAGCAGGCCAGCGCCTATGGGCAAACCAGACAAACGGAGCTAGAGGCGGAGCAACAAGAGGCACTGGCTCAGGTGCGGCAGCTCTACAGTGCGCCGCAATGGTGGCAGGCCTTTGAGCAGGCGCCTGAGCAGGCCATTACTACACTTGGCGAGCAGGTGCAGATCAGACAGCTGCAACAGCAGCAGCTCAGCCAGTTACAACACAAGATCAGTGAAGACGCACACACTGCTCAGCTGCTGCGCCAGCAATGTCAGGATAAGCAGGCACAGCTCGACAAAGCGGCTCAGTCCCGACACGCGTTGAGCGAAAAAGGCGATGCGCTGACACGTGAGCGGGTAGCCATTCAACCACTTGAGATCAGCGCAGACAACTGGCATCAGTCTTTGCTGGATGAACAACATCAGGCTGACGCCCTGCAAACTCAGGCGACTCAGGGCCTGGCCCAGCTGCGTCAGGCACAGGAATCTCAGGCTCTCACGCTGGCACATAAGCAGCAATCACAGCAGCAGTTACAAGAAGCGCTTGATAAGGTTCAGGCGCGCTATCAGAGCTGGCTGACGGAGCTGCAAACTCAGTTTGACAGCATGACAGAAGACGAGGTTGAGGCACTGCTGCAATGGGATAAAAGCCAGTGGCAGACACTGCTGGACGAGCATGATGCACTGAGTAAAGCGCTGCACGGTGCACAGAACAAACACACGCATTTGCAACAGGAACTGCAGATATTGCGTGCTGAACCTGTCACAGAACAAAACCAGGCGCAACTTACAGAGCGACTGGCACAGCTGCAGCAGGAACGTGATGGTAGCCAGGCAAAGCTAATCAGCGTCAATGCTGTACTGAAACAGCACGATGACAACAAAGCCTATCTGGCAGAGCAGTATGAGGCACTTGAGGCGCAACAAGCCGACTATGAGCACTGGCATTTATTAAACCGCCTGCTGGGCGATGCGACGGGCAAAACCATGCGCAACCTGGCGCAGACCCAGACGCTCAGGATCTTATTGCAATACGCCAACCATCATCTTTGCAGCCTGAGCAAGCGTTACCGCCTGACCGTGATTGGTCAGTCGCTGGAAATCGCCATTATTGACCGTGATATGGCCGATGAGCAGCGCAGTGTGAATACTTTGTCGGGGGGCGAGTCGTTCCTGGTTTCTTTAGCGCTGGCGCTGGGCTTGGCTTCATTGTCTTCTAATCAGGTGCAGATCAACTCGTTATTTATCGACGAAGGGTTCGGCACCTTAGACCCACAAACCCTCAGTGTGGCGCTTGATGCACTCGATGCCTTGCAATCTCAGGGGCGTAAAGTGGGCGTGATCTCTCATGTGGCGGAAATGACCGAGCGGGTTGCCACCCAGATAAAAGTACAAAAACAGGCTGGCGGTTATTCGTCGGTCACCATCAGCGAACGATAAGGACATATCATGCCCAGTTTTACACAGGACGAAGCAACCCACTACGACAGCCGCATTGAACGCCTGGTGCCTGGCTATCAGCTGCTCCATGAACTGGTGCAGGCACAGTTGCAAACCTTGCTCCCCGAGCAGGCGCAAATCTTGATTGTGGGAGCCGGTACGGGCAAAGAAGTATTGCAGCTGGCCGATTGTAATCCGAACTGGACATTCATTGTGCAGGACGTATCGGACGACATGCTGGCCATCGCAGATCAAAATTTTACTAACCTGGGGTTGTCGTCACGGGTGACCATACATTCAGGGCCGCTGAGTCCGGGCCAGTATCAGGCTGATATAGCGCTGTGCCTGCTGGTGATGCATTTTGTGGCAGACGATGGCGACAAGTTGGCACTACTGGAGTCAATTCATAGTAACCTCAAGCCAGGTAAGCAGCTGCTACTGGCTGATCTGATGAAGCCCGAAACCCAGTTCGAGCGCGAGTCTCAGCTTAAGCACTGCCGTGCGATGGGGTTAACTCACATAGGTGAAGAACGGATGCGCCATAATCTGGAGCATGAATTTTACCCACTCGATCGGATGCGGCTGGCCGAATTGCTGGATGAAAGTGGCTTTTCGACCGCGCAGATGTTTTTTAAAGCCTTAGGGTTCAGTGGTTTAGCTTGTATCAGACAATAAATCAGGCGGCGCCTGTACGAACTAGCGCCACCAACTTTGAGATCTTGATATTACTAAGCTGGCGGTAATCCAAATACGGACAAATCAATAACTTATTGACGGGGTCGATGGCAAACTCTTCATCTATCCAGCGCAAAGAGTTAGTAAAAAGATGATCTCTGAGTAGCGTTTTGCCATAGGTGCGGCCCGCTATGATGTGCCAGTCATAGCGATTTGCAGCCAGATCTGGCACAGAAAACAGCAAAGCCTCCTGGCAGCCCTGCTGAAACAGTCGTTTATCCCGATACTGCTGCCAGCTTGGATACTGCTCCGGATGGTTAGTAAAATCATGATCTGGATGGCTAAGCTCAGCCACAAATTTAGCATACACATTAAACACTTTGCGCCAGCCGTTGCCACATTGCTGGTTAATGTAGTCTATCTCTCCTGCCTGTAAAGCTATGACTTTATTTAATTTTTGAAATTCTGCGAGTTTTGGCGGGTGCTCAACATAAATAGCCAGTAACCCCTGCTCTGCGCCAAATCCGTAAGTTGGTAAATTCATGATCTCTGTAAATGGTGTGTACTAATTCGTTGAGCATTATATCTGTTTTTACCACTGCGTGTTCTGTAAACCCCCTTTACACAGAATGCAGCTACCGATTTATCTGGGGTGTCTTTTATCTGACTTATAACTGACTGAAAACTTTAATGTTTAAGCAATGTATCTGTAACCGGTTCACCCCAACCTGTTGTGCGCTTGATAACAATAACTGTAGCAACTAACTCGGAGTAACTAATGAAGCGCATAGCATATTCGTTGATCGCCGCTGCCGTCACAGTGGCATTAACCGCCTGTGATGGTGATGATGGTAAACAAGGCCCTCAGGGTGTTCAGGGTGAGCAAGGTGTTCAGGGAGAACAAGGCAATAGTGGCACAAATGGCACGAACGGTACCAATGGTGTTGACGGTGTTGCCGGTAAAGATGGTCAAAACGGTGGTTCAGGCCTGATCCGTATCGCCACTGTGCCAGCAGGTGCTGAGGTCACAGGTTTGTTCCTGAGCGAGCAAGGTGATCTGTTCTTCAATGTGCAGCACCCAAGCGATGCGAATAAATTGGTAGATGGTAATCAGCGCCCTTATGACGGCGGTACTGTGGGTGTATTAACCGGCGTTAATTTCAACGAGTTGCCACGCAATATTGTGAGCTCACCGGTTCCAGTGACAGAGCTTGAGAGACAAACAGTTGTGACTGCGATTGGTCAATATCAGATCCTGGGTCAGACCGGTGATGTGTATGCGGATTTGGGTGAAAAAGGCCTGGCCGGTGGCTTAGGTGTGCACTACGGCATCACTTCAGGTGACAAAATCCTTGAAAACGACAGCCCGGACTTCAATGGCTTTATTCCAAGTGCTGACGATGAAAATACAGGTTATTTATTTACTAACTGGGAAGCTTACCCGGGTGGCATGAGCCGCCTTAAAATGAGCAAGAGCGACGCAGGTACATGGAACATTGAAGAAGCCATGATGCTCGACTTTGATGGAGTCAAAGGCACCGCGGCAAACTGTTTTGGCTCAGTATCTCCATGGGGCACACCGCTAACGTCTGAAGAGTGGATTGTAAGGTCTGACGTTGACACTACTCAACATGCTGAGTGGAATGACCCGGCCTTCACTCGTATAGACAGAATGAAAGAGCTGGTTGCACCTGAGTTCCCTAACCCTTACCGCTACGGTTATATTGCTGAAGTGCAAAATCCGCTTTCTGATACGCCAGATATTGTGAAGCACTTCACTATTGGTCGTTACGAGCACGAAAACTCCGTCGTTATGCCGGATGAGCGCACTGTGTATTCCTCTCAGGATGATACCGGTGGCGTACTGTTTAAGTTTATTGCGGATCAACCTAAAGACCTGAGCTCAGGTACGCTTTATGGTGCGAAGCTGACTCAGGACAAGGGCCTGAACGATCCGGCGGTAACAGGCTTTGATGTGACCTGGGTTGAAATTGCATCGGGCACCAATGCCGAAATTGAAGCCTGGATTGCCGAGTACGATGAAATCAGCACCGCAGACTTTGTTCAAGGTCAGACAAGTTACCTGTCTGTGGCTGACGTAAAAGCCTGGGCAACAGGTAAAGCAACCTACCCTACACTTGCTGAGGGTGGTGGTCTGGTTACAGCGGGTAAGCCAATGGATAACCGTGCTGCGTTCCTGGAGTCTCGTCAGGCGGCCAAGCAATTAGGTGCAACGGCTGAATGGCGTAAGCTGGAAGGGATCAGCATCAACTACGACCGCGTAGTCGAAGCCGTCACCGGTCAGGACAGAGTACCTGGCGAAGTGGTTGAGCAGGCTTATATGTATATCGGTATTGCTGATATCGACGATACGATGACTAATGGAAAGGGCGATATTCGTCTGTCTGAGCGTGTTAAAGATTGTGGTGGTGTGTACCGCGCGCACATTGACAACAACTATAATCTGACACGTATTGAGCCGGTGGTGATGGGTGGTACGCACCGCTCCAGCATGACTGGTGCGCAAGAGTGTGATGTCAATCAGTTATCTCAGCCTGATAACGTGATTGTTATGCAGGACGGCCGCATCATCATTGGTGAAGACGGCTCTCAGGAAAACAACACCCTGTGGTTGTACGATCCTAACGCTAAGTAACTGTAAGACTCGCGGTGCCCGTTCGTGGCACCGCATTTTTTTATCCAAAAATGGGCGTCATAAAAATGAAATACCACGTAATCGGCCTGGCGGTAGTTACTGGCCTGGCACTGACCGGCTGCGAAGAATCACAACATCATAATCAAGCTGCCGAACTAATCGCCTCGCAGTCAGCGCATAAAGCTGCACCTTACAAACCCGGTGATGACATTCCGGCAACCGCTTACCTGGAGCACGATGAGGTCTATAACCCAGAGTCCGTGATCCCACCTCAGTGTTACACCAAAACCGATGGTGTAAATAACCCCTGTTATGCCTGTCATCAGTCTTATCAGCAAGAGCCAGAAAGACCCAACGCGATGCGCGATGGCAACTTGCAGGGCGTGTATGAATTCTCTGACTTGGGCCTGAAAAACCACTGGAAAAACCTCTTTGTTGACAGGACAGATTTGATTGCAGGTGTGCCAGATAAAGAGATCATGGCGTGGATCAATCAGGATAATTACACTCCGTTTATCGAAAAGCTGAAACAAGACAAGCAATGGCGCGGTGAAATAACGCCGCTGGAAAATCTGGCCTACCCGGAAAAAGCCTTTGATGAAATGGGCTTTGCCAGAGATGGCAGCGGCTGGGTGGCGTTTAACTACAAACCCTTCCCATCGACGTTTTGGCCTACCAACGGCTCCACGGGTGATGTGATGATCCGTTTGCCCGAAGCGTTTCGCTCAAAAGGGGGTGTGTACAATCAGGACGTGTATCTGGCAAACCTGAGCCTGGTTGAGCTGACGTTAAAAGGGCTGGATAAGATCTCTACTCCTACAATCTCTGAGCAGCGCATTGGCCAGGATTTAAATGGCGACAATAAGCTTAGTGAAATCAGCGAGATAAGCAGGCAATCACATTATGTGGGGGATGCCACCGATGCGCTGGCGCATATGCTCTACCCTCAGGAAACCGAGTTCCTGCATACCGTACGTTACATTGGTGTGGACGAACATGGGGGCATTTATAACGCACCGCGTATGAAAGAAGTGCGCTACATGAAAAAGCACAGATTTAAAACCCGCCAGTCACTGAACTCTTCATATCACCGTGAAGAAAAAGAAAAAGAATTCGGAAACCTGCCGCAAACCCTGTATCTGGGCGATCAGGGTATCAACAACACCTTTGGCTGGACCATTAATGGTTACATTGAAGACAAACAAGGCAACCTGAGGCCACAGCATAAGCAGGAGCTGGCATTTTGTAATGGCTGCCACAAAACCATAGGCTCAACTTACGACCAGACTTTCTCGTTCGCCCGCAAAGTAGAAGGCGCACGCGGCTGGGGCTATATCAACCTCAAAGCAATGAAAGATGTGCCCAACAAAGGCGAGACACTTGGGGAGTTCCTGACCTATATGAATCGCGTTGGCGGTGGCGACGAATTCCGCCAGAACCGCGAAATGCTGCAAAAGTGGTTTAAAGCAGACGGCACGGTAGACAAAGAAAAAGTGGAGTCGGCAGATAGCCTGTACGAGCTTATCACCCCATCAAAGGAGCGCGCACTGGCACTCAACAAAGCCTACAAAACCATAGTGGAAGAGCAAAGCTACCTGTTTGGCCGCGACGCAACGCTGGTAGAGGCAAGCAACGTACTGCAACAAGTAGACGACTCCCAGGCCCCGTTAAAAAAGGAAAACCAACACCAATGGGACATGCAACTTGATTGGGTGAACAATATTCGATGATTAATTATCATCGAATATTGTGAACGCTTTTCATGGATGAAAAGCCGGGAGCCCTCCACATGGACGTGTGCCCACTCGTACCGCATGAGAACGACGATTGATAATCGTCGCAGCTCACTTAGCGCTTTTCATGGATGAAAAGCCGGAAGCCCTCCACATGGACGTGTCCCCACTCGTACTTTATGCGACCGATGATTAATTATCATCGCAGACTCGGCGTCCCCGCACTGCGAACGCGAGGCATGGACGCCGATAACACGCGTTACGCGCCGGGAGCCCTCCACTTGGACGTGTGCCCACTCGTACCACATGAGAACGACGATTGATAATCGTCGCAGACTCGGCGTCCCCGCTCACTTAGCGCTTTTCATGGGTGAAAAACGTCTCGAGACTTGCGAGGGCGCACAGCAAGGCTTTAGCGCGGCCTTTGCGCAAGGTGAAATGAGCTGTTTTAGCTGGATTTAAATTGTGCAGCAATCAGTATTTCCACTCGTATAAGTTATCAATATCTTTGATATACATTGAAAAATTACTGTCTAGCTGGGCTCTGAACTTGCTTTGATTCACCTGTCTGAATATCATCATCCCGTGCTCGACACGGGATCTATTGGCACACGTTACGAATTGATATATTGCCAAAAAGTTGAATACGCCTGAGCAACAGTTCTGTGTAATTGAAAGTTGGATGACTGGATTTTTTTATTTATCCTGCTCAGCGTGTCCCCAAATACACTGCGGCCAGGATAAATAGAGCAACCCACAGTAATGGCCATAACCCGATATCATCGCTGCTTTTAAGCCTCGCTTGAGAGGGGTTAATGCCACCAATGTCTTCAACCTGGTCAAAGTCAAACTGGGCAATTGATAAAGGGCATCCGACATGAATTTTGCTATCGGCAGAGCCAGCTCCAAGTGCTACTTCTCTGAATGCCCTGACTTCAATCATAGTAAGCCCCCCTTCTGTTTTTTCCATTGGGTGTATAACTGTTTTCGGAGTCAGTTTCAGAAATTTACCTTTGTAGAATGTGGAAAACGCATGTTGTAATATTTTTTCTCCAACATGGAAGTCGGAAAATAACAGCCTGGGATGAGAAAATGGGTTAATGACCTGAATGTCAGGTGACGTGAGCTCATTTGCCTCTTTACCAATGGCTGCAATCACTTTTTTGCCTGATTTTGTTGATTGTAATGCCAGTAAGGGGACATCCTCGTAAGTTTGCTTCGTTTTTATATCTGTGACTTTTAACTGGTCTTCCCAAATTTGCACATATAAAACAGGCGCAAACTTTTTTTGAATCCACTTCAACATATTGAAACCCTTTTAAAGCAGGGCTTCTATATTACCATCAAAACAGGTTTTATGTGTTTGTCTTTGAGTGAGCAGTGAATCACTTGAGTCGCCCTTTAATGAGCGCTTATATATCTTGTTCATAGAAGGAAAAATAATACACCCATACGAGCCCAAAAGAGGTTTATGTAACCTCACCGAACTCCAGTAAAAATGTAAGCAATGATGAATAGCTTATGTAGTAGAAATTTCACTGGTTAACTTACAACTACATATTTTTTAGATAGTTAGAACGAATAACTATCCAATTAGGATTGCCAATCTGTCACAATTCAATACAACCGAAACAGTCGGTTCGGTGATAAGTAAGGTATTCGCATGCTAAGGTATTCGCATGCTAAGGTATTTGCGGTATTGGATATGGTAAGCCGCCAGAGGAAAGTCATATGCAAAAAAAGACAAACATAAAAATTATGATGTTTATTTGGGCTGAACGGCTTCCGCTTATCTTTTCGTTGGTTATCGGGCTATTGTCTGCAGCGGTGTATTACTTGGTCCTGTTTGCCAGCATGGCTGATACCGAAAGTGCTCTGGTCTGGTTGCTTGGAGTTGGGCTTGGTGGTGCCAGTATCGGATATCTGGCGGGATTGAGTGTCGGAAAGCAAGTATACCGTGAACAGCAGGGCACTGAGCCATCGATAACTGACGGCTATGAACAATCGAACAATGGTGATTAGCTCTGGATTGAATAAGTAAACCAGACACGAATGATTTCCTCGGTAAATGAAGGAAATGGAATGAAAACAACAAGAAAAACAATGGCCAGCGCCTTTTTAGGTTTGCTTTCTCTGGGAGCACAGGCGAAAGCTGACTGCACAACCGATTGTCAGCTGAGCAAAGTAAACCAGTATTTTGATGCGCTGGATACGGTCTCGTATAAAGGCTCTACGGTTGCGGATATTGATGCCCTGATTAACCTTATGCACGATGAGGTTAAGTACGAGCATATTGAGTATCAGGCTAATTTTGATAAGCCCGCCTGGCGACGTGCTTTTTTACGTAACCTTGAAAGCGGTCGCTACGATAGTGCAACCAGCCGTGAGATCCGGGTATTACGTACGATCCCGGGTAAAAGCCACATTGCGGTGGAGTACGCCTATGGCGTTAACCAGGCTGATGGCAGCTGGCAACAGCAAGAGCCGATGCTGGCTGTATTTGGTTTTAAAGATGGCAAAATTAGCCTGATCAGAGAACTGTGGTAGTTTGGCTTCGGGCTGGCTAGAGAGCCGGGCAACTATTGACGATGAGCACCTGATTAAAATATCGGATGATTTTGTCATACCCGGTTGGTGCAAGGTCAATATGACCCGTACTTTTTTTACTGATATTGGCCATCTGAATATCAAGGGTGAATGTGCTGCTACCTTTGAGTCCTTCGCGAAAGTAATGGGGCCGCCAGCTCTGAACATCCAGCGCTGTGAGAAAGGCCAATGTGTGGTTGAGTGTTTTATCAGAAATGCGTTTGTCACACACAGAGAAGGTTTGGCCTGAGTCGGTTTTACTCAGGCTCAAGTTTTGGTGATCGTAATACAATAATGACTTATTTCTATATGAACCTGTTTCAAATTTGACGTGCTCGGCCGCGAGCGGCCCTGATATGATTAATATCAGGGCGCAGGCGGATGCTGCGTGTCGTTGGTTAAAAATCATAGCTGATCCCGACATACGCCGTACGCGGCATGCCAGGTTGGATACGGGTTCGGCCAAAGCGCTCTTCGTTTTGTAGTGCATAGGTTTTGTCGGTGAGGTTGGCTATCCGGGCGTGAAGCTTTACGCGCTTAGTGAGCCGGTAGTTGGCCTTGAGGTTAAACACGGTATAACCCGAGTAACTATCGGTATTTTCAACGCTCAGGTAATAGTCGCCGATGCTTTTGGCTTCCGCAGTTAGCCTGAGCCCTTTAATGGCCTGGCTGCGGTAGTTGAGCCGGAAATTGGCAACATATTCCGGTGCCATGTGCAGGCTGTTACCCGACAAATCTTGTTCCATCGACTCGCCCGTCTCGCGGTGAATCCGCCCCTCATCGCGAATGTAATGACGGAATTCATGGTCAGACTGGCTGTATGCCAGCGCGGCAGAAAATGCGCGGTTAAACTGGTAGTTCAGGCCAAGCTCAAAACCTTTATGTCTGACACTGGAAGCATTAACCCGGTAAGAGGCGCCCAGATCACTGAATGCCGTAACAATGGCGTCGTCCACATCCATCAGATAGTAAGCCAGTTCAATTGACAACGCATCCAGGTTGGCTTTGTAGCCCAGCTCATAAGTATCGGACGTTTCTTCTTTCAGGCTGCCAAGCTGTGCGCTACTCTGGCGACTTTTCAGGTGATACATTTCAGGTGCCGTGGGTAATCGCATTGCATTGGCAAAGCGTGCGTAAACACTGGAGTGTGCATTCAGCAGATAGTTCAGGCTCAGCTTAGGACTGAGATGGCTAAAGGTGTCTTTACGCGAGGCGATGGAGCGATAACCAAAGCCGTCGTCTTTGTATTTTGGCAAGGCATTGTCGAACTCGTATTCACTGTGGTCAAACCGTGCCCCCAGCGTGTAGCTGAGTGCATCGCTAAAATAGCCGATATGCTGAATGTAAGGTGACACGCTCTTGAAGGTAGTGGTGTCATCGTAGAATACATGCCCCTGTGGATATGTCGCCGCCCCGCGCCCCGTGGTAATCCGGGTAGTGGGCTGAAACGAATAGGTGTCTCCGGACGTATGCTCCAGATCAACGCCTAGTGTCGTTTGAGCACTGCTTTGGTGAGACCAGCTGGCCAGTGCCAGCAGGCCGAATGTGGTGACTTGTGTTTCTTCTACCGGGAAATTGGGCTGCCAGGTAGCGAGGTGCTCTAATGTGCGGTGACGCGCGTAAGGGATAAGGGACACGCTCAGGTTTTTGTCCTCATACAGATATTCAGTGCTGAGGCGCATATAATCCGTGGTTCTGCGCGGATCCAGAGCTACCACCTCGTCAGGCAGGCCTGACTGAGAGGGATCTTGTTCAAATTGGTCTATGCTGAGTGTGGTCAGGATCTGCTGATCAAGGGATGAAGCGATCAGTGAGGTGGTCAGGCTTTGTTTGTCGTCCAACTGATATTCGTGGCGTACGTCCAGCTCGGCTTTCTCAACGGCATTGTGATCTCGCCAGCCGTCGTTATCCAGGTAGGCCGCCGATACGCGCAATCCACCCTGGTTGTTATCCAGCCAGGTGGTGCTGCCATTTATCCTTGAATAGCCATGCTCACCCAGCGTCAGGCCCAGCGTATTCTTATCTGCTGTGACGGGTTTTGACAGTACGTTGACTGTGGCTGCAACAGCGCCTGCGCCATGCAGGCTGGTCCCTGCACCACGGAGCACTTCAAGGCGCGACAAACCAATATTACTGGTGGTCCACCACAGTGCGTTATGGGTATAAAAGGCCGCCGATTGCAGTGGGATATTGTCCTGCAAATATAAGGTGTAGCCGTCAAAGTTTATCGGCATACGCACGGCCGCATTGTGCCCTTGTCCACCTGATAGCTGATTGATCAAAACGCCCGGTATGGTTTGCAATGACTCTGAGATATGCTGCGCATTGTCGTCAGCAATGGTCTGTTCGGATACCTGACCCACACTCAGTGCCAGGTCGGTATTGGCTTTGGCTGTACGGGTTGATGTAACCGTGATTTTTTCTATCTGGTCAATACCTGCTGTGTCAGCAGCAGCCTGTGCTGAATATGCCTGTAGCAAGGCAAACGTTAACGCAGAAACAGTCAAACCGGGTTTCATGAAGACCTCTTTTTTCGTTCAGGAAGCTGGATGATAATCCTGCCACGCAAAAATGTACAAATTATGCGGTCAGTATACGGTGGTGTCTTTATTGCCGATCTTTGTCTGACGGAGCAAACCAAGTTGGGTACATTGGTAAAATATGTGTTAACTTTTGTCTGTAAATGATGACTTGTGACTATGAGCTATGCCCCATACGCCCAATTTTGAAGATATACGCTACTTTATCGAAGTGGCCGGTACGAGAAATTTATCTCGCGCTTCTGAACGCCTGGGGATCACTCAGCCCAGTGTCAGTGCCGCGATGAAACGACTGGAACAGAGTTTTGGTACCGACTTGCTGGTACGGCACAAAAATGGTGTGGCATTGACCAAAGCGGGTGAAGTATTGCAAGAACAGGGACAGCGTTTTATGACTGACTGGAGCCGGCTGAAGTCGAACGTCTACCAGGCAAACGGTGAAATGGCCGGAACCTTCACTCTGGGTTGCCACCCTTCCGTGGCACTCTATACATTGCCTCACATACTTGGGCCCTTAAATACTAAGTACCCTGGTTTGATATTCAATCTGGTCCATGACTTGTCAAGGAAAGTGACAGAGCAAGTGATCAGTAATGAAATCGACTTTGCATTGGTCATCAATCCCGTCAGACACCCTGAGCTGGTGATCCACAGTTTGTTATTTGATAATGTGACACTCTGGTGTGCGCAATCCACGGATGTCACAGAGCGCGAAGCCCTGCCTTTGTATTGTGACCCGAATCTCAAACAAACACAGCAATTGCTTAAGTCCCTGCCCGACTTTTCCCATCATCAGATTGCGTCTAATAACCTTGAAGTGATCTCTGCCCTGGTTGCCAGTGGGCTGGGTTTGGGGATTTTACCTGAGCGCGTTGCCAGGCGCGCACCGGCACCCCTGACAACGTATAGCGCAAAAATAAAGCCAGTTCCGGATGAGCTGTGCTTTATTTATCGGGCTGATAAGCAAAATCATGCGGTCAGTTCACAGTTACATCGCGAGATTAAACAGCTGCTATCTGATTAGCGCTTATCTTGTCTGTGGCGTTATATTTGGTCACAGTCAATGGCACTGACAACGGCATGTACATCCGGGTTATTGGAGAGTTTTTCAAACAGTTCGCCAAAGGTTTCGCCACCTTTGGTGCGTATGGTAACAACCGTGCCATAGTATTGAGTTGTCAGGTCGAATGTATAAGTCATCCCGGCGCGTGTTTGTGTGCCCGGGCTCAGCTCCGTAGACCCTTCGGTGTTGGGGTAGTAGTTATCGACGACCAGGCTATCGGCCAGGATTTGATAATTATCGGTGTAACTGTTGCGTCTGTTGAGGGCAATGCCTATACCACAGTTGCCACCATGCATTTGCGGGTACACGACAAAAAGCTCGGCTGTGTTGGCGTTGTTTTGCAAGGTTGTAAAGTTGCCGCTTCGTTTTATCCAGTCGCCTGCATCTGCGAGTGCTGAGGACGTGGCGACCAACGTAGTTAAAGACAAAGCGCGCAGGGTGTGTTGGATGGTACCATTCATTGTATAAACTCCTGTTTTATTAGTTCTCCAACTGTAAAAAAGCGAGGCAAATTAATAAAATAGAAGTTATCAATCTATGTGATAGGCAAATCCAATAGCATCCATGCGTGACTAGTGATTGTGTAACTCACCGGCCAGTTGCTGTGCCTGCGTGATTTCATCCAGCGTCATGCGTTGTTCCAGGTAATTTCTGGTCCACTCAACGCGACTATATACCTCACTGTCCTGGCGGGTTTGCAAAAAGTAATGACTGTATGCCAGCGCCTGAATATAGTTTTGTCCGCCTGTGTCAGGGTCCAGGTACTGATAGCCACGGATCAACTGCAAGGTCGCTTTCTCCCCACCCAGCAATGCGGCTTGTTCAGTCACCTGATATTTTTGTGCCGTGAATGCTTTCATGCGAGCAACCTGCTCATCTCTGGTGAGTTTGCTGAAATTCAGTGCCTGATGCACTTCTGCCGGGGCAAGTCGCCACAGTGTATCGGCTGCTTTATCAGAGCCCATTTTGGCTGCATTTATTAGCTTCTGTACATAGTTTTCATCACGGCTGGTGTTGTTCAGACAGCGTTGATATCTGGTTTTCATGGTTTCGATTATCTCGTGCACTTCATCGCGAGATAATGCCTCTTCAAGCCATTGATTGAATGCTTCGTCGTTACGCGGAACGTTGCGACACTGGCGTATTTGCATGGCTTGTTTAAACAGTGCTTCAGCCGGCTCGGCCTGCACTTGTTCCTGCTCGGGTTGCTGGTGTGTCGTGTTGATAATTGTATTCGTCAGGTCCGGGTGCTGAACCTGTTCGACAACGGGGTTAGCAACTTTGATATGCTCGGATTTATGCTGATCTTGTGGGTAAAACACTAACACACAAATAGAAAGACATAGGCCTGTCAGCAGGCCAATAGGTGTACTACGCATTAAAAACTTACCTGTTGATGAAAGGCGCCGCATCATTGAAGCGGCGCCCGAGATTAAAATCCGTTTTTAAGAGTCTGGTCCCGGTCCACCACTTTGCCCTGATGGATCACGGCGTGAATTTTTTGGGTGTTCTGAATATCTTTTATCGGTGAGGCATCGAGGATCACAAAGCTTGCCTGAGCACCGGTTTGCAGTGTGTTATCAATGCCCAAAAAGGAACCTGAGCGTGTGGTGGCTGCGGCCAGTGCTTGCCAGTTTGTCATGCCAGCCTGGGTGAACTTTAGTATTTCTCTGTGCACAGAGTAACCCTGAATAGTGCCGTAGTTACCGGCGTCTGTGCCTGCTAAAACGGTTACACCGGCTGTTACCAGTGCGGCCAGGTTAGCGGTTCTTTGTGCATCCTGTTTACGCCATTTGGCCTCCCGGTCGCCCCACTTCTTCATGGTTTCTTCGCTCTGGTAACCTGCAATGATGGCTGGGGTGGTCATGGCTTGCAGCAGCTCTGAGGCGATCACTGTTTTATCGAACAAAAAATCCGTCAAATCGGTGTGAACTGTCATGGTGGGGATCACCACCATCTTTGCCTTGGCTATTTTATCAGCCAGCCCTGTTGGGATGGGGGTACCGGGAATGTGTGTAAAGGCTGTGGCGCCCACTTCGAGGGCATCACTGACCTCCTGCCAGGTTTTAAGGTGAACAATGGTCTTGATCCCCAACTGGTTACTTTGCTGGACGATGGCTGCAAAGGTGGCCTTATCAATGGAGGGTTGATCGTCACTGGGCTGATATACCACTTTAATCACATCCGGTTTGGCTTTAGCCAGGCTTTGCACCTGAGCGATAGCCTCTTCAGGGGTCGACATAGTGCGTGTTTTCAGGCCGTATTCTGTGCAGTGGCCTTTTGGTGCGGTCAGACAAGATAAGCTGCTGTAGATATCGGCACCAAAAAAGGTGCCTGCTCTTTGTTGTTGCCGCGCGTTTATAAGGCCTTGCTCGTGGCCAAATAAGTCTACAAAACCGGTCACACCTGCATACAGCACGCGTTGAGCGATTTTTTCAGTACCGGCAAAGTCTGATTTGGCATGAGGTGCCCGATTGCCAAACGCATGAACATGCATGTCGATCAGCCCCGGAATCAGCCAGCGATTATTGAGATCCAGAGTCTGACCTTTAAAGTTGGCTGGCGGCGCAGAGTATTCAGCGGCTATCTTGCCTTCTTTTACCAGCACCGCACCGCGGCGGATCGTTTGCTGGTCGACATCGACAATCTGCACCTGAGTGAGCAGCAGTGCGTCTGGTGAAGCGGCTGGCGTTTCACTCGCATGGCTGAACTGTGCCACCGAAAGCATGGCGAGTGCGGCTGAGAGCTTTGTTATTATTGTTTTCATTAGCTGGTTCCTTGAGCTGGGCGTGTTTTGAAATTGGCTTATTTTCAAGCCCTTAGTTTGCCTATATAAATACATTAGTGCAATGCAAAGTGTTCTGTGCTGCAGATTGTAAAGGGGGTTTACGCCAAAGTCAGCGCGTTCCCAGGCCAGGCATAACGCGCTTATCTCACGTTTTCTTGTGGTGGATGACAAACATGAATATTTAACTGTTTTATATACAGTATTTTGTGATTTACTGTGTGTCTATGATTGCCGATGAGCCGGTATTTTACGAAAAACTGGGATATCGACTGGTTGCCCCAAAAAGCCAGGGTATGACCAAGAAGTTCCAACCTCTCAAATAAGTTAAGGACGACTATGAAACAGAATATTGCGCACGTAGCACTGGTGGTTAATGACTACGACGAAGCGCTCGACTTTTATGTTGGTAAACTCAAGTTTGAGTTAATTGAGGATACCTATCAGGCGGAGCAAGATAAACGCTGGGTAGTCGTGGCACCGCCTAATTCTCGTGGGATTGCTCTATTGCTGGCAAAGGCCTCTAAACCCGAACAAAAACGCTTTGTGGGCAACCAGGCGGGCGGTCGTGTGTTTTTGTTTTTAAGCACCGATGATTTTTGGCGTGACTATGAAGCGATGAAGGCCGAGGGGGTTCAGTTTGTACGTGAACCCGCAACACAGGACTATGGCACGGTGGCTGTATTTGAGGACTTGTATGGGAATTTGTGGGATCTGATCCAGTACTGCGATGACCACCCGATGTCTCGCAGGGGCTGCTAGCATCCAAAGTAACATGGCAAGGTCGGGGTGAGCAAAAGATACTTACTGATGAGTTTTCCTAAATAGAGTACACTCATGCGCTCATCCAGTGTCATGTCTTTTAGGGTCATATAACAATGATAAAAGTGGATTACGCTCAATATACTCTGGAAGAGCTTATGGAAGCTCAGCAGCATATAAGCACTGATTCGGAAAATTACCCAGCCCTGATGGCAGAAATACGCGCCCGGCAGGAAGAGGTGGATATTTACGAACAACAGCAGGTGAAAGCGTCATTTCACAGTGCAGAAATGCGGGTGAAGGTAATAGGGTATGTACAGTTACTGGCTGCGCTGGTGATGACGGTTGGCCTGATTATTGGTCCCTTTGAGTCGGGGTGGTCACTCATTAGCCTGCCTTTTATCGTGCTTAGTGCGGCGGCTGGCTACACCGTCATCAGTGAGCAGGTAAGGTGGTACTGGCTTTCCATATTGAATCAGGGTTTACAGCTTGTTAGCTTCTCTTTTGGGGTACTTAATTATAAATATACCGGGCTGGGAGGTATCCAAATTGGTTTTACCTGGCTAACAGAGTTCAAATTGTCTTTTGGCATTTTGCTCTCTTCGACTGTGCGTGTTACGGGGCATACAGAGGCGCTTGCGGAGAATGCTGTTCACATCGATGTGCTTGCTTTGGTGTTTATCCTTGCCCTGCTCACCCTGCGAGAGCGTCAGCAATAGCCCTGTTTTGATTTTTAATGTGGCCGCTCGGCCACATACCCCGCCTATCTAACCGCTCCACTTATATCTTAATAGTCTTTCTTATTCTTATTATGAATATGTGATATTATATCTTAATTGTGTTGTGTGAGCTGTTACCTGTAAACATTGTGGTGTACTCAGCTTGTTGATTAAGAAAGGTAAATAGATGTTATTTGAGTTAGAAACCTATACCCGCCACGCTAAGTGGCTGGGCCTGGCCGCCATTGGTGTCTCTGTGCTTGCCTGGACGGTGGAGTTAATGGGTGCCGTTTATGTTTGTCCATACTGCCGTGTACAGCGCACTGTGATTGGCCTGCTTGGCCTGATTTTATTCTCGGGTGCTGCGCGTCACTGGCTGGGTAAGTATGCGGCGCTGGTTATGGGATTCTTTGGCGCAGTTGTGGCTGCTAATCAGCACTTTATGGGCTGGAAATCGATTTCGGCTGGTAAATTTGAGTTTCATGACATCCTGATCATTGACCCTTTCCTGCTGTCGGGCCTGGCAATGACGGCAATTATAGGCTTAGTCTGGTTAGTCACCCGGCAAGAAAAGTGATTGTGTCTGGCATCATTGTGTTTACTATTAAAGTGATTTGATCGAATGTGCTGGCACAGCTGTTGAGGTGTCAGCATATTTGCTTTAAGGAGATACGATGCAGTATGACATGTACATTGTAGATGCCTTTACCCAGGCACAATTTAAAGGCAATTCAGCTGCGGTGGTCCCGGTTACGCAATGGCCAAAAGACGCAACAATGCAGCACATTGCGGCTGAAAACAACCTCTCCGAAACTGCGTTTATCCGCTCGGTAGAGACCGCTCAGGGTGAGCACTTTGAGATCCGCTGGTTCTCTGTGCTGACAGAAATTGATTTTTGTGGTCATGCGACACTTGCGGCGTCGTTTGTGATTTTTAATCACTTAGGCGTGCAGGGAGAAATTACCTTTATCACCCGTGAGGTGGGCCGTTTAACGGTTAATCAGCTGACCGATCAGCGGATTGAGATGAGTTTTCCCAAGCAAAAACCTGAGCCCATAGCCGAAGTCCCCGGCGCATTGCTGGAGGGGTTGTCTGAACAGCCTGTACAGGTACTCAGGAATCGACAAGCTTACTTTGCGGTGTTTGATAACGCGGCTGTGGTCGAGCAGTTAACTTACCACAGCGATGCACTTAAACAACTCGCCCCGTTTGACGTGGTGGCAACTGCGCCTTCAGAGCAATACGATTTTATTTCCCGCTATTTCTGGCCTGCCAACGGTGGTGACGAAGATCCGGTAACCGGTTCCATTCACGCCGGACTGGCCCCTTATTGGGCTGAGCGCCTGGGTCGCAGTGGGCTGGTGGCCTATCAGGCGTCGCAGCGCGGTGGGGTGTTGCACTGTCAGGTGGGGGAAGAGCGAGTACTGATTTCCGGGTTTGCGGTGTTGTATTTGCAGGGCACGATTTTTATCGCGGATTAAGCAAAGCCCGAAGCGTCGCGCTTCGGGCTTTGCTGTTTTAGGCCGGTTTTTCATCCTTAAGCTTTTCGTCCTTAATAACGGCAACCAGCAATGCCGGTAAAAAGGTCAGACTGAGCAGCGTTGAAACCAGAATACCGCTGAGTACGATAATACCTACGCCACGGTACAATTCTGTGCCCTCTCCGGGGATAAGCACCAGGGGCGCCAGACCAAAAATGGTGGTGGTGGTTGACATCAGTATTGGTCGCAGGCGTTTTGCCACAGCCTGCTGAACTGCTTCTTTGACCTTTAGCCCCTGCTCCATCACGTAACGGCGAGTCTGATCCACAATCAGGATTGGGTTATTGACCACAGTACCCAGCAGGATCAAAAAGCCCAGCATAGTGATCATGTCAAACGGCTGATGGAAAGCACTGAGCCCCATTGCCGATAAGGCACTGTTGATGCCATTCACGGTCACCAGTCCTAGCAAGCCACCGGCCATGCCCAGCGGCACGGTTGCCAGAATAAACAACGGGTAACGCCAGTGGGTAAAAATCGCCACCAACAGCAGGTAGCTCAGCACCAGTGCTATCACAAAGTTGCCAGACAGCGACGACTTAGTGGCCTCCAGCTGATCTGCCGCGCCACTGATGTTGACCTTAATGCCCTGGGCAATTTTGCCTTGCTGCCAGAGGTTAGGTAACAGCTGCTGACGGACTATCTGCTCGGCGGTTTCCAGTGCTACGTCTCTGGGTGGAATGATATAGACAGTAACCGTTCGGTTGCCATCAACGCGGCGCACTGAATTACTGTTTTTACTTTCAACCAGATCGGCCAGCGCATTAAGTGGCAGAATTTGCCCGTTGGGCGCGATGATAGGTGTGGTAGACAGCTGCTCTATGGTCTGGCGATTGCCTGCGCCACTGAACAGGAACATGTCGATTTTGTCATCGTTCAGGATAAACTCGTCTACGTACGCGCCATCACTCATAGCAGCCACCGCGTAACCGAAATCCCGGTTGTCGAGATTAAGCTCTGCCAGTCGTGCCCAGCGAGGCTGGATCTCAATCAGTGGCTGGTCGAGCGTCAGCGATCTGGGGTCTGAGTTGATCTGGGGCTTGTCAAAAAGTTTATCTGCCTCTGCATACACAGCTTCCGCCGCGCTGTACAGATCGGTGATATTCGCACCGGCAATATCGACGGCCACGGCACGTGTTCCGCCATCGTTGCTGGAAATAATTGAACCACGCGCAGAGAATGCACGCATACCTTCATAGCTTCTGAACTTGTCTGTGATGGCATTCATCATCTGATTAATATGCTCCGGCTCGACCGGGGCACTTAAGAACCAGATCCGCCCTACCGACACCGACATGGCGTAGTATTCCAGTGGTGGCATATCCGTTTTACCAGCTAAAAAGTCGCTGTTGTCGGCCTGTACATAACCATCAAAATAGGCGCGCAACTCGGTGCCAATTTTTTCCATTTCGGTCAGGTTATAGTTGGGTGGCGCTATCATCATAGAAAAGGCTTTGGGCTCCTCCCCTTCCGGCAGGTATTCGGCGGCAGGCATTAACGTCGCGGCCAGACCCATAATAACCACAATAAACGCGGCACTGGCAATGCGTGCCTCAGTGGTGGTGCGGGTAAACAGCTGAGACAACTTCAGCCAGTAAGTGCCCAGTTCAACCTGACGTTTTTCTTCCAGATCCTGTTTTTTACCAAAATTTGCCAGCGCTACGGGCACCACAAAAATGGCGACAAGCATAGAGGCGATAATGGCACCAGAAATGGCAATGGCAATATCTGAGTAGAGCTGTCCGGCTTCCTGCTGCACAAATAAAATCGGGGCGAACACCAGGACTGTGGTAGCAGTGGATGCCAGTACCGCAGGCCAGACTTCCTTCACGCCATTGATGGCGGCTAAGCGCCGGCTGACTCCTTCACGTTTGGCCTGCACAATAGACTCCAGCACCACTATGGTGTTATCCACTGTCATGCCGATGGCAAAGGCAACCCCGGCCAGCGAGATCACATTGATGGTGCGGCCAAAGCTCATCAGCGCAAAGAATGCGGCGATGGTACATAACGGGATCCCCATCACACCAACCAGAGTCGCACGGCCTGAGCGCAGGAAGAAATACATAACTAAAGTAGCCAGCAGTGCACCCAGCGCCAGGTTGGTCCAGACGTTCTCTAGTGAGCTTTTTACATAGCGCACATCGTCGCTGAGCAGGGTCAGTTCCAGGCCGTTTTGTGCCAGTAATTGCTGATTAATTTCCTCAACCACAGGCAACATTTGCTCTTTGATATCGAGTACATTTGAGCCGCTTTCGCGACGTACCGACAGGCGTAAAGTGCGCTCCCCGTTTGAATAAGACACGCCGCGTGTTTCGAAGTGATCCAGAGTGACGCTGGCCACATCTTTGAGCAGAACATTGGCGTTGCCATCACGCTTGATGATGAGGTTTTCCAGTTCGTTGAGTTGCTCAAAACGGCCAATCACACGTAACAGGTAGCGGCTTTCACCACTTTCGATATCACCCCCTGAGGTATCACGGTTACGGTCGCGGATCACGGTTCTGACATCGCTCAGGCTGATGCCGCGCTGGGCGAGGCGTGCGGCATCGACCTTGATTTGGATCTGCCGTTGTGCACCACCGCCAATGCCTACCTCAGAGACTCCGGAGACGCTCTCCATACGGGGGCGAATATAATCTTCGGCATAATCTCGCAGCAAGTCCATGTCCAGCTGTAATGGGTTACCCGGCTGGGGTTTTAGCAGGAAAAACATAAAAGCGTTGCTGGAGAAGGAACTGGAAAACAGCCGCGGCTGGTCGACATTTTCCGGATAAGCAGGCACCTGACTGAGCGCATTATTGACCCGGATCAGGGCGTCGTTGACCTCAACGCCGAAGGGGAACTCCAGCTCTATGGTGGCCTCGCCCATTTCGGCAAATGAGATCATACGTTGCAGGTTTGGCAAGCTGCGCAGGTAGCGCTCCTGCTCTATCAGGATTTCTTTTTCTACATCCTGTGGCGTGGCGCCTGGCCAGCCCGTTTGCACCGTAATGGTTCTGACCTCCAGGTCCGGGATCATCTGTACGGGAATGTTCAGTGCTGATACCAGCCCTAAAATGGTGGTGATCAATACCATCACGGCCACCAAGGTGCCGCGTTTTACCGCTGATTCTATCATTGTAAGTTACCTGCCCTGGCGCTTATCTGAAGTTGTGTACCTTCCTTTAACAGCTCAATGCCTGTGGTGATCACCGGCTCGTTTCCTGTCAGACCAGTCACGGCAACATAGTCTGGTCGTGTAGCGGTGATGGTTACCATCTTACGTTTGGCTGTGTTGTTATCGGCAATAAACACGCTGCTGCCGCCATCTGGGTGTTGTTTAACCGCCTTTTTAGGGATCCAGACAGCCCCATCTTGTGCGCTCAACAGCAGATCGGCCTGGGCCGACATACCCGGGGTAAATTGCGCATGTACCGCCATGGAGTCGGTTAAATCAATGTGGGCGGTGAAGGTGCGGCTGGATGGATCGGTTACAGCGACGATGCGGCTGATCTGTGCTTTGATGGGCTTAGCTGCGTTGATATCAGGCGTGACCATAACAGGAAGGTTGGGTGTTGAGCGTAACAGAGGGAAGTATTCCTGCGGCACATTGACCACAATCCGCAAGTCCGACTCAGCAACCAGGGTAAAGAGCGAATTGCCCGGCGTGACCCACTCGCCCATGTCCACGGTGCGTTGCCCGATGACGCCTGTAAAGGGGGCATACAGTGTGTGACGATTGAGTTTTTCCTGGGCTAGAGCGACCAAAGCGCGTTGTTTTATCAGTTCTGCTTTGGCGTTGGCCAGCGCTGCGGTGCGCTCGCCAATCAGCGTTTGCGCCACGCTCTGCTTTTTAGACAGGGCTTCCACCTCATCTAACAGTCGCTGCGCTTCATCAACCGAGATTTTTGCTGCCTGAGCACCGGCTTTGGCCTGGGCCAGGTTTAGCTCGGCCAGTGTGGCGTCGAGTTTGAGTAAAGGCACTCCTTTGTTGACGGTATCACCGGCATCAACAAGTAGAGTTTGCACTAGTCCCGACTCCTGGCTGGCCAGCTGTGCATGGTGCCTGGCCTCGACTGAGCCGCTGAGAGTCATCACCCTGGGTTGCTTTGTCGCACTTGGGGTGTAAACCTCAACTTGCGTGGTTTGCGCTGTGCCCGTGTTGCTGTAAAACAACACAGTGGCGATCAGCATAACGCTTGCGATAACGCGTGCGGTAATCTGCATATAAGCCTCTAATGATAATAGTTTTCATTTAATTCTATGGATCTTTTGACCATCAAGCATGCGATTTGCGATTAAACATGCGTTTTTTGCTATTTATGGTTTACCAGGTGATCGCTGAACCATCATAACTATAGAACCCGCCGCTATCTGATGCCTGTTTACTCTGGATCAGGTCAATCAGGCTCTGTGCCACAAAATCGGCAGTAAATAGTTTGCCGGGCGGCACGTTTTTTTGAAACGGCACAGACAAGGCTGTGTCGGTGGTGCCCGGATGAAACGCCAGTACGCAGCAGTTTGGCAGTTTGTAGCGCCATTCAATACTGATGGTTTTGAGCGCCATATTGAGTGCGGCTTTTGCACTGCGATAACTTATCCACCCACCCAGTTGGTTATCAGAAATACTGCCAATGCGTGCAGACAGGGCAACAAAATAAGTCGTCTGTTTGGCTTTTAGTGCCTTGGCAAAATGTTTGGCCAGCAACAGTGTTGGCAGGGTGTTGGCTTTGAGGTTTTCGTTAAAAAAGTCGGGATCAAATTCCTGAATGGATTTTTCCGGCAGTTTGTCTGGGGTATGTAGCAGCCCTGTTGCATTGATCAGCATATCGACATTTGGCAGTTGTTTAGCTAAAGCGCGAACGTCTTCTTCCCGGCTTGCATCAAGTTCAACCCAGTGAATATGGCTGGACTCAATGTTGGGTTTTGTGGTGCGGTATGTTGCATAAATTTGGGCCTTGGGTTGTTCACTGGCAAAACGTTTTACAAGTGCCTGTCCGATACCGCCTGAGCCGCCTACAATTAAAATGATCACCTGCTTTCCTCTGCTTAGGTTGTGCTTTTATTCTTCTATTAAACGGGTCATCCAGGCAATTGGATCTGCCGGATGAGATCGGATTTTTACTAACTTGGCGCTGCGACACCATCGAATCGCCTCCCAAACGTAACAGATCGCTATTTTACTAACTTAAATGAGATTTCGGATCGTGGATTAACTAACTGTATCATCATCCAGATCAAGGTATTACTAACTGAGCCCTGTTCAGATCATATTTTTACTAACTATAAGCGCGTGACAGCAAGTTCTGATGAAAAGGCCGCCATTTTTGACGGTTGTGACTCGGTTTTGTGCGCAAAAATAACGAGCTGATAGCGTCACAGGAAAGGCTGGATCATATTTTTACTAACCTATTTGTCAGAATGATCGAAACAGAGATCAGCAATTTACTAACTCTACCTATACTCAGATCGTATTTTTACCAACTGATATGGCTGTTCACCCCTATGAGATCATCATTTTACTAACTTCAGCGGCACACAGGGCAGCTCAGATCGAGGTTTTTACTAAGGGACGGGTTTATCTAAGTGCAAAATAGGCCGAAAACACGGGGGGATTTTAAGCAACTTGGTAATTTTTTGCTCTGTCGGAGCACCGGGAATAGTAGATGAATGATGGTAAGTTTATGATATTAAATGTAAAAATGAGGCTGGAATTAAATCAGCCTCATTTTATAGTAAGTGCGTTTACAGGATGGATAACACTGTTGCTAGCAGCGTTGTTGCAGGGAGTAGGTAAAATAATGATCTTACCCAGCGTGGCCGGAAAGCGAGCATCACTCCCAGTAGCAATACTGCAAGTGCCATCTGGCCGCAGAACATCAGACTGCCATAGCCAACAGCCTGGCTGATATTCAGTCCAAGTGTTAGTAAAAGCATGATCCAGGCTGTGATCAGATAACGCTGACTAAGTGTCTGATCAGGCCGGGTACCAAACACCGCCTTGTAGTGTGGCGTTTTAGCCAGCGCGAACGCCGTAAAGCTGCCCAGGCACAGCAAGGTCGCAATCAGATACATCATGCTGCACGCTCCGTGCGTGCGCGTTGTGGTCGGGTTTGCTGTGCAGACTGAAGCTTGTTGCTTTGCCAGAAGAACACGGCTGCGGCCAACAAAGCGAGTATGTCGAACATGAACAAGGCCCACTGACCATTGCTTGCGTAACTGAGTAAGTTGCCTTGTGTGGTCAGCGCATTACACAGCGGCAACAGCAGCCAGGCCAGTGCATTGACCAGTGCCAGGGTGCGCCAGCCTTGTTGGCTGCGCCATTTGGCGGCGAACAGGGCGGTAGCGGCCCAGGTTAGGAAAAACGCCAGTACTTCCTGATCGGCACGGCCGTTGAGATCGACGGGCAGTAATCGATTGGCATAAAAGAAAGCCGCGGTAGCCAGCGGCAGTCCCATGATGGCAGCCAGATTGAGAGACTCGACCAGCTTAAGGCCAAAACTGGCTGACTGAGTGGGCTTTTGACGCTCGCGGATCCGTTTGGCCCACATTACGCACCCTGTGGCTATCATGGCGCAACCTGCCAGACCGCAGAGGAAGTATAGCCAGCGTAAGCCCGCAGAGGCCAGGCGGCCGGTATGCATGGCAATCATGCCGCCATACAATTGCGCCGCAGCGCTGTCTTCCAGATGCACAGTGTCCAGCAACTCGCCCGTTTTACCAGAGTAGAGCCACACGGCCTGCTCGTCTTTAATTTCGCTGCGGTTAGCACCGTAGATTTTCATTACCGCCGCTGCATCCTGGGGATGATCTATGATGATGCGCGAAATAGGTTGCTCTGGCCAGTTAGTAAAAAAGTGATCCAGAGATTGAGCGAATGCTGGTGTGCTCAACGCTTCATGACTCTGCTGGGGGCGCTGCCGCTCCGGGTAGAAGTCTTTTCTGAATTCCTTTACTCCATCTTCATAGACGGTTTGTGCCGGATAGGGAAAAAGCGTGAATATGAGTGTGATCAAACCGGTATAGGTGATCATCAGGTGAAACGGTAAGGCCAGTACTGAGCTCAGGTTATGGCCATCCAGCCAGCTGCGGCTGCCTTTGCCGGTTCTGAACTGGAACATATCCTTAAAAATACGCTTGTGGATCACGATGCCGGAGATCAGTGCAACCAGCATAAACAGACTCGCCAGACAGACTATCCAGCGTGCGGTTGTGCGGTCCATATAGTGCAGGTCAAAGTGCAGTCGGTAAAAGAAACTGCCTCCTTTGGTTTCCCTCGTTGTTATGGGAGCTTTGCTGTCGGCGGCCAGATTATGATTCACCCAGCTGGCTTTTTCTCCTGGCTGGGCATAGGGCAGATGCGAAACACGCAGCAGAGGATTGCGCTCGGACGGCAAACTGATCCACCACCGTGCAGCATCTGGCGCCTCACTGTTTAAGCGGTTAAAGCCATAATCCAGCAAGTCTTGTTGTGAGCTTTGCACTGCCATGCTGTGTTGATGCAACTCAGGTTTGCTCCATAAGGTAATTTCCTGGCGGAAAAAACTCAGTGTGCCGGCAAAGAAGACCAGCCATAACAACCAGCAAAACAACAGTCCAACCCAAGTGTGTAGCCAGGTCATGGAACGGAAAAAACTGTCTTTCATTATTATCCTCTTAGTATCAGGAGCAGCATAAATTGCAAAGTAGCAAGCAGCAGGAATCCGCCACAGAGGAAGCGAAGTGACTTTATTGCAAATACGGCGATAAATATAAGGCAGTGAATGAGCACACTCAGGCACACACTGAATAACACAGCATCAACTTTGGAAACAGGAAGCAGCAAGCTCATCAGGCTGATAGATAGCGCAGTGAGTGCATACCCTCCGAAAATAGCCATTGCAAACCGGGCAACGACATTCAGTCGGTAAGCTGTAAAGTAAGCAAAGTAAGACGATAGCGGCATACTTGTTCTTTGATCAAAAATAGGGAGGCGAATTATCACTGAATCGCGCTATAAATAACAGTAATTATCATTAGCAAATGCGTTAAATGTACAAATAATAATGTCAAAAGGAATATCAAATTCCACTCGACTTGAGCCCTGAATATTTTATGAGCTTACTTTGGCCCTCTTTAATTCGAGTGCAGCCTGATATACTGGCAAGGTCCTGTGAGGTTGCGAGGAAATAGTCTTGGATATTATTGAGCGTGTGAGGCAATGTACTGTGTGCCGGGGAAACCTGCCTTTTGAGCCCAGGCCCGTGATCCAGGGGCTACCCACAGCAAAAATTCTGATCGCCGGACAGGCACCCAGCCTGAGCGTACAAAAAACCGGAATACCATTTAATGATGCCAGCGGCAGACGACTCAGAGAGTGGTTAGGCGTGACAGAGGCCCAGTTTTACGATCCGGCCTTGTTTGCCATTGTTCCTATGGCTTTTTGCTATCCGGGTAAGGGAAAATCTGGTGATTTACCGCCTCCTAAAATCTGTGCTCAGACATGGCGTGCACCGCTGCTGGCGGCATTTAATCAAATTGAATTGACCATTTTGATTGGCCAATATGCGCAAAGCTATCACTTAGCCGATTTCGTGAGTGTGTCGCAGGCGGTGACCGACTGGCAAGCGGGTTTACCCGGGCAAATCGCATTGCCCCACCCCAGTCCGCGTAATCAATTATGGGTACGGAAACGGCCCTGGTTTGAGGCCGAAGTATTACCCGCGTTAAGGGCCAGAGTTCGGGATGTTTTAGGAAATCTTGAATAGGTTAAACCCTGTGTTTACAGGCTTTTTGGTCCGCAAATGTAAACTTTTGGAAAATGAATTAACTCATATGGGTTGCTATTTGGTACTGTATGGCTCATAATTTGGGGTGAGTTAGAATTACAAATTTTAACAATTACATTCAAAGGATTTGAACATGTTCTATCGAATTTCGGGTTGGTCAGCTATTGTGGTGTCCCTGCTGGCACTCTACCCAAGCTATCAAACGGGCGCACTGTCCGTTATCGGTTTCTACCTTGGTTTATTCGCACTGCTTCTCTCCTCTTTCGCCAGTCATACCGGCAATTTAATTTACTATCGCAGCGTGTTCGTTTTTTCTGTGTTAAACGTGTTTTTTGTCAATGACGGTACGTGCGTGATGTTACTGGCCGAGAATAATGACTGGGTATATATCGGATCTATGTACGGTATCTTTATTGTTATCAGTAGTATTTGCGGCTTTTTGGTCAACAAAGACAGCTTTTTAATGAATATGGCGCCCAAGGCTAAACGCGCGCGGTAACGCATACGGTAACCTATACGATAGCGCATGCAATATCAGAGTGCGGCGATGGTTAAATGCCGTATGCTAGTTTACAAAGTGAACGTGGGCTTATACACTTGTGGCGGTTTTTAAAACAGTTTTAGCTGATAATACAAATTCGCAGGAGCGATAAGTCGTGTTCGTAGTGAATATCACGTACACCGTTACGCTGGAAGAAATTGACGCACATTTGCCTGCGCACAGTCAGTTTTTGCAGCAGTATTATCAGCAAGGTGTGTTTTTAGCATCCGGCAGAAAGGTTCCCAGAACCGGAGGAATGATATTCGCCACCGCAAAAAATCAAACTGAATTAGAAGCCATTCTACACAACGACCCTTTTTACCTCGCCGGACTGGCGAATTACGAGATCACAGAAATTGAAGTAAGCAAGACTGCCAGTGGTTTATCACAACTGCTAACCCTTTGAATCAGCAATAATGCATTGCTGAACAAAACCTATAATTGGGCGTTCATTAGAGCGCGCATTGATAGTGGTATAGCAAAGTGGCCACGCGCCAGTTTTGATGCTTTGATATCAATTCAGCTTACATTCCTTTTATTGCTTTGCATGATATCGCTATGGCTTGTTCTGCCACTCTTATTTTGACTGCGCTTTGGTTACTTTGTCTGTAACACCACTTTGCAGCAATCCAACGGATTGCTATAAACGGAGAACATTATGGCCAGACTAAATAACAAAATAGCCCTGATCACAGGCGCAGCTCGTGGCATTGGTGCCGCAGTGGCAACATGCTTTGTTGAGCAAGGCGCAACCGTCATTATCACCGACAAAAACACGGAAGCTGCAACACAGCTGTGCGAAAAGCTTGGAGAAAATGCCCATTTTCATCTGTTGGATGTGTCGCAAGAGTCGCATTGGCAGCAGGCGGAAGCCTTCGTCAAAGCACAATTTGGTCGGCTTGATATTTTGGTTAACAACGCCGGGATAACGGGGTTTTTGGAAGCGGCAGGTCCGCATGATCCTGAGCATCTGGATTTAGAGAGCTGGCACACAGTGCAACGCACCAATAGTGACGGCGTTGCATTAGGCTGCAAATATGGGATACGGCTAATGAAAGCATCGGCAGCGGCCAGTATTGTTAATATCTCTTCTCGTTCAGGGCTGGTGGGGATCCCGGCAGCCGCCGCATACGCAGCCAGCAAAGCGGCCGTGCGCAATCACAGTAAATCAGTTGCTCTGTATTGTGCGCAGCAAAACTACCCGATCCGGTGTAATTCAGTGCACCCCGGGGCCATTCTCACGCCCATGTGGGATGCCATGTTAGGTGAAGGCGCAGCCCGTGAAGCGGCCATTGCCGGTATAGCGGCCGATATCCCGCTTGGTCATATGGGTAATGCCAGTGATGTCGCTTATGCTGTGTTGTATCTGGCTTCTGATGAGTCCGCCTATGTAACGGGTATTGAACTGAATGTGGATGGTGGGATCCTCGCGGGCAGTAGCGCAGCGCCTAAATCAAATTAAGCTAAGTCAAAGTGGGCCGGTATATTCAGGATACCGGCTTTTGTCTGGCGAATTAGTTTGCTAAGCTCAAATCAGCAGATGTTGCAATCACAAGGAGTTTGCGCCTATGTATTGGGGTTTAATTGTCGTTTTTATTGTGCTGGCCTTTTGGTTACATAATCGCTATAGCTCGAGTTCTGAGGATTATCCCGCGCTGGAAACCGATCCAAATGATCCCTTGCTGCTCCAGGCTGTGATGGATGCCAAGGCATCATTAGATGAATTCAAATCCCTGTATCGTCAGTTTCCCAAAGATGCCTTCGTTAAACTTTACTTTGAAAGCGATTGTGGCGTGTCAGAGCACCTTGGCGCGCACGTTGAGGGGATCAAAGGGGATGAACTCAGCGTCTTTTTGGTGACCCCGCCTGTGACACATCAGGGCAAGCTGGCGCACAACTACACCTGCCAATTCGATGACATTGAGGACTGGCAGATCACGGATAAGGACGGCAATATCTATGGCGGCTTCACCCAGCGTGCCATGTTTGCCATTGCTGAACGTGAGGGCGTAGAACTGCCCCGCGAATTACAAGAAATGCAGGGCAAGTATGTTTAATTGATTAAAGGTACTAGTTTGCTTTGGTTCAGCGCTGGTCTTTTTATATGCTACAATCTAGTTGTAACTCGAAGTCGGAGTAAACTATGAAATTAAATAATATCTTTCAATCAACGGCGGTAAGTCGAGCTGCTCGTGGGGAGTTGAGTCAGCAAGAGGCTACATCTAGAGCTACAACTATGTATGGTTTTAGAAATCATGCTTTGCATCTGTCAGGCGAAGAGCTTCGAGATGCTTGGAAAAACGCATCATCATCAATAAGGAAATCAAGGGGCTAAATTGTCAAAGGAATACAATTACATTTACGATCAGCTAGTTGATACAGATGATGATATACATGGAATTATTTCATATTCTGTGTATAAGCGGCAAAAAATACAATTTATAAAGGATTATAAGGTCAAGAATAATGGAAATGATCCTGAGGAAATCGATCTTCAACCCTTTAATGAGCTGTCGATGTCAGATGCACAGCTTGAGTTTTACCGGAGCGAAGCGACAGTTCTTACCCAAAAGTTTTTATCTGACGTCCTTAAAGAAGATCTCAAGGAACGTGAGGAATATTTTTCTGCAAGAGTCCACTCAGAGTTGAGTAATATAAAACCAAATCATCTGCTCGATATATTTAAAGGTGCTTTGGGTTCTCTTTTATTCGTTCTAATCACGGGAATCTTATATTTTGCTGTTTGGTCGCTGTCCACCTCTCCTGAAATGGTTATCGAGCAGATATTTGATATCAAAATAATTCACAACGAAACTCCTAGTCAAAACTAGATAGGTGTAATTAGGTAAAGCGCACTTACTGGTAAAAAGTAGCTTTAATCTTTGATATTTGTTTAGTAAGCCAAAGTCCTCAGGGTTGATAGAGGGTAATGGCTCACTTTGCATTGACTAAGACTGCTCCGCGAACGCCCTGAGTTCATCACCGGTCAGGCGATAGATGATCCACTCGTCCTGTGGTTTTGCACCTATGCTGTTGTAAAAATCGATTGCGGGTTTGTTCCAGTCGAGCACCACCCATTCAAAGCGGCCACAGTCTTTTTCAATGGCCAGCTGAGCAAGAAACTTCATTAGCGCTTTTCCTGCACCCTGCCCGCGCTGATCCTGGGCAACATACAGATCTTCCAGATACAGGCCATATTTGCCAAGCCAGGTAGAATAATTAAAGAAATACACGGCAAAACCAATGGCCTCGCCATCTTGCTCGCAGATCAGGGCGTGAGCGCGTACATCATCGCCAAACAGTTTTTGTTCGATGTCAGAAACAGTATTAAGCACAGCATCTGGTTCTTTCTCATAGACTGCTAGCTCATTGATAAAATGCAATATAGTGGCTGCATCGCTCTTCTGAGCGTGGCGGATGGTAATACTCATTGACAATTTAATTCCTATAGTGGACATGACTGTTGTCCAGTGTAAGCGCATTTTGTTAATGAATAAAGCGCACAGAGTGCGTCTGACTGATGCATATAATGAAGGAGTAAGCTGCCAGGTCAGAGGATTCCACCGATTTGGCTATAAAGCAGCTCAGTTAGTAAAAATGTGATCTGGCGAGCGCTGCGGAAAACAAGGAAGTAGTAATTAAAAAGGAGAATTTAAACGCAAAAATTCAGTAACTTAGATTGGATCAGGATTTTACCAGATCGGCCATATGAGTACGCATATAGTCACAGATAAAGTCAACGCTGAGTTTTATGTTCGGGAGCTGATATTTGGCATGCTGATATACCAGGTTGATCTCTACCTGTGGTGTCTTGGCTGGCGACAAGCTAAGGTGTCTGGCAACCGGCGTAACCTGCTCTTTCAGGTGCGCCGTGAGTAGCCAGTCGGGTGCCAGCAACAAACCTTCGCCGTGAGCGAGCGCATCCAGTAAGGTCGCGCTGTCATTACAGATCAGAACGGGTTGTGTCGATACCGGCAGCCAGTCGTCCCCTGTTTGTACCCACCAAGGCACAATGGCCGCTTTATTGCGAAACATGATGGCCGGACACTGTGATAGCTGGTCAAGCGACCAATTGGCAGAGCCAAACTGAGTGTTAAGCTCATTGGCCAGTTGAGTATGGGCCCACAGTGTAAAGCCACTGCGAATAAGCGGCCTGGCTATCAGACGGGCGTCGTCGATGGGCCCGCCCCTGATAGCCAGGTCTACGGAGTCCTGGCCGAACAATGCATATTCATTGGTATAATCCAGGTCGAGCAGAATGTTCGGAAATTGTTTCCGAAAGTGTCGAAACAAAGGAACAAGCAGTGCCTGAGCCAGGCCGGGCGGCGCGCTTATCTTGAGTGTGCCACTTGGGTTATCCATGCTTTGCGAGAGCAGTTCATCGGCGTAGTTTAGCCTGCTGAGGATTTCGTCGATATGCTGGTAATAGAGCTGGCCCAGATCGGTAATGCTGACATGGCGAGTCGTTCGTTTGACCAGTTCGATCCCGAGCGATGCTTCCAGATCCCGGATGCGTCTTGATATCGAGGAAGCCGGTACCGAGCATTCCTCGGCAACCGCACTGAAACTGTTTAATTCAACAACACGTTTAAAATAGCGTAGCGCTCTGAGTTTATCCATCGTGATCCAAGATGCCATTCATCTCAGGTAATCTAGTTTATTTTTGTCATAAAGACAAAACTGATTTGTGATTTAGGCGCTTTCTGGTCATCAGATAAATAGTAATAATAGCCGAAAATATCGAGTTAGTTTGGCTATATTTATGAAAAAACAAGTGCTTATTATAAAGTCCAGTCCTGCAAATGAGTTTTCCGTATCCAGTGAGATAGCGGACTATTTGCAAGCACAATTGCAAAATTCAAACGAAACCCTGGCTTTTACAATACGAGACCTGAGCAAAACCCCGGCGCCGGTTTATGATAATCAAATTCTCAATAGTTTCTATGGCGATCAGAATGCGCTCACTGCTGAGCAAACTGAAATAGCACAGCCATCATTGCTTTATATTGATGAGCTGAAACTGGCCGACATTATTGTTTTTGCATCTCCGATGCACAATTTCAGTGTCACGAGCTTGATGAAAAACTACATAGATCAGATCTGTCGGTTCGGGCTGACCTTCTCATACTCAGAGCTAGGACCGAAAGGATTATTGGAAGGCAAACAGGCGGTGATCATCGCCAGTGCCGGTGCCGATATGTCTCAGCCTGAAATGCACTCAGTCGACTTTCAGGTGCCCTACCTGAAGCAGGTGCTTGGCTTTATTGGCATTACGAACATTGATGTGATCACCGCATATGGGATCAGTATGCCGGATATTGGCAGTGAAGTGGCGACCGAACAGGCGAAAGCTCAGGTGGATCAGTGGATAGGTGCAATTGCCTGAGCCTCAATAGCCAGCTAGGCTTTATGTTAAATTGACCCTGGTTGGCTGATATTTGAGCTTGTGCTATTGATTCAGGCGCTTTGTTTACTGTGTGCCTTGACGTATTTTTTAACTTTTTTCATCGCCATTTGACGCTTGAGTGGCGACAGGTAGTCAATAAACAGGTTGCCCGACAAATGGTCGATTTCATGTTGCATCACGATGGCCAGAAACTCATCGCTTTGTACTGTAATGGGTTTGCCATTGCGGTCCAGTGCAGACACTGTGACCTCGGTAAAGCGTTCAACATCGGCAAAGTAATCTGGCACAGACAAGCAGCCCTCCTGACCCATTGCTTTGTTACTGCCACTCACAACCTCTGGGTTAATGAGGATCAGGGGATCGTTACGCTCGTCCGAAAGATCAATGATCACAACGGCTTCTTCTCGACCCACCTGAGTTGCTGCCAGCCCAATGCCGTTGCTGGTGGCATACAAAGTCTCCAGCATGTCGTCTATCAGTGTTTGTACTGATGCCACATTGGTGACAGGCTTGGCTGCTACGCGCAACCTTGGATCGGGGGCGGTTAGAATCTCTAATATTGCCATCGTATTGTTGTTATCTCCATGAAAAACCACAGCTTAATGCTTAATTAAAGGTAAATCCAGTCAAACCCACGCGCTACTGGTAAGCCTGTCGGTATTGCGAGGGAGAAAGCGACTCAAACTGATTCCAGACGCGACGAAAGTGGCGTGCGCTGTTATAACCACAGGCATCGGCAATGGCTTCAATTTGCAGATTGCTGTGAGATAGCAGGGCTTTGGCATGTGCCACTTTAATGCCACTGACATATTCACCTGGTGTGATCCCCAGATTTTGTTTGAACACACGGGTGAGTTGACGAACCGAGAGGTTGGCCTGGTTTGCTAGTGATTGCAGGCTATGCGGATGACTGAGTTGGCGACAAACCTGATCCTGCACCTGATGTAAGGCACGGTGCATATGATTTCGATAACGCAGCCAGGGGCTGAGCTGTGGGTCCTGTCCGTTGCGACGAAAATAAACCAGCATCTCCCGGGCGACCCCAGCGGCAATCTGTTCGCCAAACTGCAATGAGACAAAGTGCAGCGTCATGTCTATACCCGAGCTAATGCCTGCACTGCTAAATAGCTTGTTATCCTGTACAAAGATGCGGTTATCGCTCACTTTGGCCGTCACAAAGGCCTGGCGAAAGCGCTCAATCAGCGCAAAATGTGTTGTACAGGCTTTATGATCCATCAAGCCGGCTTTGGCCGCCAAAACGGCACCCGAGCAAATAGTAAGTATATAAGGGTCATATCTGGCCTGTGCTTTTAGCCATTGTTGGGTACGTATTCCCGCTGCGCTGTCATAACTGGAAAACGAATGGTTGCAGCCAGGTAATATGATCACATCCGAAGCATTTAGCCGCTCGGGGAGCGGCTTGAGCTGATGCAATGCCAGGCCACCATCCATTACCTGCTCATCCTCGGCACTGACATAGTGAAGATCAAGTGACAGCCCGGCACGGCGGGCCTCGAGCAACACCTGCAATGGCCCAGCCAGGTCAAGCGGTAAGGTATTTTGTAGCAGGACAAAGTAAAACTGTTGCGGTGCTGGCATTTTTCTCCTCCTTAGGCCACATAGTCCTGTGGTTTGCAGATTGTGGCAAAACGCTCAGCCAATACCAGTTCGGTACGGACCTTGATTTCGTCGGCGCTAAAGCGCTGACCGCTTGGCTGATGTTGCATATCAAACGTTAGGGTCGCGTCGGTGACAAACTCGACCAGAAAACCCAAGTCGCTTGCGACACGGGCGGTGGTCTCGCAACACTGCTCAGTGCGGATCCCCGCGATGGCCACACAGTCTATGTTATTTCTTTTCAACCACATAGCCAACCCTGTATCGGTAAAGGCATTGTGTACAGACTTATAAAAGGTTTTATCAAACTACGTATCCAAAAAGGCCATGGGTTTAACCAACCCGGATGCCGAATTGAAAGGGCTATCCGGCATATCGTCACGGCTATGAAGGACTTTTACCACTTTGTGCTGATTGCACTGAAATGCCGCTATCAGCTGAGTCAGATTGTGTTGAAAGTCTGCAAGGTCGCGTTCCGACCAGTAAGGCGTATGATAGAAAGAGTCCTGAGTGTCTATAACAAGGAGTGCTTTATTCATAATGTATTTTCCTGTTCATGTCGTCATGTTTTAGAGATTCAGTTTAATGGGTTTTTCACCGCCGGAAGAGCCTAAACAGAGTCGTAAATAAGACATATCTGGCCATAAAATATGCACGCCGAAATCAAACCAATATGACACTTTAATGTTTTGTGGGTTGACAGTGCTCGATTATGTATATACGTTGTATATACACAGAGGGTGACCACACAGGTTGTCTTCTTAGCAGGAAGCAGAGCATGGCAAATAATAAAGATGCACAGTTGATTGTGCGTATTAATAAAGCGCAAAGAGATGAGTTTGTTGCCTTGTGCAATGAGCTGGATTCATCTTCTTCCCGCGAGATCAGAAAGTTTATTAAGCGGTTTGTGAAAAAACACAAGCCAGAACAAGAGAAACCGGTCAAAGGAGATCAAGATGGCTAAGAAAGTTGATGTTAAAAAGCTGAAGAAAGAAGTACAAAAACGTACTGGTAAGATCGCAAAACATGAAGCGAAAATCAAAAAGCTGAAAAAAGCGATCAAAAAAGCGAATTAATCGCGAAAAAAGGCAGCCAGCGGCTGCCTTTTTCTTTATCTGTTAGTCTTCCCATTCACAGAGTGTAAAGCCCCTTTACATGCTTGACCAAATTAAGCAATCTATTGAACGTCCATGCATAAATTCTAAATTATTTAACGGAGGTATAGTAATTGAATTTAAAAAGGAATTCTTATTTAGAGGCTTATTTAAATGCCTACCCTGAGAACGAGCAACTGATAAGTGTTTTCAAGTTTTTTTCTGAATACGCGGATAGTGATTCAGATTTAGAAGCAATTGTTGGCGGGATATTAAGGAATTCGCTTGACGAAGTAATTGATATGCCAAGAACAAATCGATACAGCATTGAAGAGCTAGAAAAAACAGAGAAAACTTATATTGGAACTAAGGTAGAGATAGTGTTTCGCGACACCTTTGGGTTAGAAAAAGGTAGAAAGCTAGATTTGTTAATTGGTGAGAAAGATGTTGATGTGAAGAATACGATTGGCTCTAACTGGACAATTCCAAGCGAGGCCGTAGATGAAATCTGTATTTTGTTATTGTCAAATGATAGGAAATCGTCTTTTCAGTTTGGCTTGTTAATATGCAGAGATAGAGTTTTGAATAAAGGGAAAAACAGAGATGGGAAACGCACTATTTCAAAAGAAGGCAAGAATGAGATTTTGTGGCTCGTAAAAGATGGACAGCTGCCTAGAAACTTCTTTTTACACTTGGGTGACGATGATCGACGAGAAATTTTAGAACCAAAGGGCGGAAGTACTCGGTTAGCAAACTTGTTCAGGCGTTTTCAGAACGAACTGATTGGGCGTAGGTTAGTTGAGTGTGTTGCACAACAAAAAGACTATATGAAAAGAATTCGAGGAAATGGTGGAGCCAGGGATATATTAGCCCTTGAAGGGCTAACAGTATTATGGGGAGGTAATCGAGAAGATAAAGCGAAGCTTGAAAAGTTGGGCTTTACAGGTGTAACGACAGAGCATTTTGTTTGCGTACCTGAGAGCTAGTTATGCCACTTTTTGGCAAGATGCCTTATTTAACGCTTCAAAAATAGCTGAACCAATAGATTTAGCTACAGGAGGAGGAAACGCATTCCCAACCTGCCGATAAGCGGGGGTTTTTTTTCCATAAAACTCCCACCAGTCTGGAAAACCTTGTATTCTCGCTGCCATTCTAACCGTAATTAATGGCATACCTTGGTATTCTACTTTGTCTTTGTAACCAGTGAACCCCTTTTCAGGTGGTTCATTCCCAATAAGGCAACCATTTACATGAAGCTCTTTCCATGCTTTTCTTGCCCGAGATGGACCCAAGTCTGGACCTCCATGCTTTTTTGATCCTCCTACTAATGTGGGGGCTATTTTATTTGCTTTTAGTTTCCACTCATCTGCACCTTCCCAGCCGTTTGAAGCCATTAAATCATAAAGAGCCTCGCCCACAGTTGGTGGCTTGATAATTTCGGTTGGCCAAGAAAAAAACTTTGCAAACTCAGGCTTTAGAGCTACTAACGTGACTCTAGGCCTAAGCTGAGGAACCCCAAAGTCGCATGCATTATGTAACTTCCAAAAAGTGGAGTAGCCAAGTTGATTTAAATTGAAATTGATTTCTGCTCTGTAAGCTTCAAACTTGGGTTCCAGTAAGCCTGCTACATTCTCAATCAATACTGCTTTGGGGTTCACTTTTTCAACTATTTCTAATGCTGCTGGAAATAGATCTCGTTCATCGTCTTTTCCTAGTTGTTTTCCTGCTTTCGAAAAAGGCGGGCAAGGCACACCTCCAGCGACTAAGTCCGTTCCTTTGTAGTTATGGGATTCATTACGAGCGAATTCTTCTACGCATCCTTCTTGAATTTTTTCCCATCCCAATTTTAACTTATCATTATTAAGTTCTAAGGTTTTACAAGCTGGCTTATCTATTTCAATCAATAGCTTATGTTTGAAGCCTGCTTGGTGTAGTCCCAAAGCCTGTCCACCGGCACCAGCACAGATCTCTATTGACGTGTAGGAGTTGTTCATATAATCCAGCCCTGAAATAAAGCACTGTTTAAGTATACAGTACCTATTGGGTTAATCAATTAAAAGAGGCCAATTTTACTTATTTAGCGTTACTTCACAAGTGCAGAAAGTGAAGGGGTACCTACATGTCAGCCTTTTTTATTTCTAGTCAATATCTTAAGTATTTTGAGTAAAGTTGCTTTGTTTTTGCCTAGGCGAAGTGTTCGAACAACCAGTCAATGAGATCTATGAATGAAGCGCTTCAACTGAGCTGCCAGTTCGCTCAGGTCTTGGTTAATATCAAATCGGCCCCGTAGTGTCGCGCTCGGATCAAGCAAAAGGAGCGCGGTGGAATGCGCAACCTGATAGTTGTCGGGGGCACTATTTACCTGAAATTGTGCTCCTGTGCTTCGAGCGAGTAACTTGAGTTGATCGGGGTGACCGGTAACACCAATAAATGAAGGGCTGAAATGACGTACATAGATGTCGAGCTCTGTGACTGAGTCTCTTTGTGGATCGACGGATACAAACACATACCTGGGCTGCCGGGGGATGGAAAGTGCTGCTAATTGTGTTTCCAGTGCGGCTAAGCGGGACAGTGCGGTTGGGCAAATATCCGGACAATGTGTGAACCCAAACATCATGATTGTCCACTGCCCTTGCAGCACATGCTGATCAAACTGGCCGTATGCACTTTGCAGCTCAAATGGTGCCAGGGGACGTTCGGCTTTTTGTATCATGGCCTGTGCAGTGCCGGGTTGCACGGGTTGCGTAATGGGGATCAGCACGCCGAGCCCGCAGCCGATAAGCAGGGTGAGCAATAGCGCGTACTTGTTATGCATCTTCATCTGCCCTCTTTGCTTGCCAGCACAACCCCAGCGCCAATAATGCAGGTAAGGTGACGCCAGCAAAATCAATCAGCAGAAAAATCGGCCCGCAGATCCCGACCAGCACCTCCCAAAAATGAAATAGCGCGTGGCTGCTCAACCATAAAGCAGGAAACAGCCACAGCTGAAAACGGTAGCGGGCATAAAAAGCACCAAAGCTAAACGCGCCGCCAATCAGCATATACAACATACCGATATCACGTATAAAGTGCTGATTGTAGAACCCCCGGTCAGGCACTCCGGGCACACTCCAATACCACTGTTGCGGGTAAAGCAGCATAAACACGCCGTTGGCCAGCGCCGCCAGTCCAAGCAAAACGGCGACGACTGTGGTGGTTTGACTTCGCATAGCATTATCCTGTTACTGAACGGTTTTTGTCTGACGGCGTCAGCGTTTGCTCATTCACGACCACACGGCTGCACGCTTTACCATATCCTAAGGTATATTTAAGGGCCGGATAGACTCGACAGGAGCTGATACTAAACGCGATGGCAATCAGCCCCTGCTCTCCCCACATGGCACGGATATGCGGGCGAATGTCATCAGCACCGGGATTATGGTCTAACACCAGATCGGTAAACTCCACTATCTGAGCGAGTTCATCAGGCAATGCAGCCAGGTCTTTGTTGACGATTGCGCTGACCTGGTTTGCAGGCACGCCCGCTTCCAGTGCCATATTGACCAGCAGCTGAGTACAAGGGCCGCAGTCGTCCCATAAGATGGCGCGTAACCTGGCGGCATATAAAGGTGCCGCAGGCAGACCTCCACGATAGCCTGCCATGGACTGAAATTTCAGGTATTTAAAAAATGCGCTCAGGTCCGCGGACAGAATGTCCTGCATATACGTGACGTCGTAGTCATATTTTTTTTGCATCGATATGAGCATTTTGTTCAGTAGGTATTTGATCATCGGGTACTCCTGGTAGTTTGGTATTTATGGTTGGCGGTTGTACTTAGCTGTGATTGACGCTGCGCGGGGCTTTTTAATGGGCGTTGCAGCAAGAGCAGACAAAGGGTAAACAGGGCTGCAAAGGCACACAGCATCATGGTATAGATATCGTTTCTTAATAGCGCCGCACCAAGGAGTGGGCCAGATGCCACCCCAATGCTGGATATCACGGCTGCGACGGATGAAAGCTGTCCTGAGCTATCCTGCTCAGCGATGAGGGCGAGCAGGTAGGCATGCACCGCGGGCCAGGAAAAAAATAACAGCGCTAACGCCAGCATGTAGACGAGGTCAAAATGCGCATAAATGAGCAGTAAGGCAGCCATAAAAGAGAGCAATATGCTGCCACATAAATACAGTGTGCGGTGTGTCTGACCTGGTTTCAGAATGGGGAGTAACGCGCCTGCCAGTCCCAGTAAACCGGTCAGTGCAATGATCTGGCTGACTTGGGCTTGAGACTGGCCTGCACTTAGGCCCATCTGGCCCGCAAACGCCCAAATCCCGCTGGCTGCAACCAGATAGAGCAGCATCGCCAGCAGCAACCGGGCGCTTTTGGCTGTTAAACGCAGACGTTTTGAATGCTGTTTGGGTTTATGTCCCGCCGTTAAGGCCGGCAGCAAAGGCAAAAAGAGCAAAGCGATAAAAACCACTGCGGCCATGATATAAAACACGGCGTAGCCACCGAGCTGGCGCTCAAGTGCAGGCACGGCATAGATCACCACAGAGCCGATACTGAACTGAATAAACAGCAAGGTGCCGAAGGCTCTGTCCGGATTGGTTAAACGCGCCAGGATGGCAAATGAGATGCCGACACTAAAGCCACCCAGTACCCCGGCGATAAATCGCCAGACCAGCAAACCTGTGTAAGTGCTCCATGCTGATGTACTGAGCTCCATAACGCCTAATGCGATAAAGGTGAACAGTAAAGCCGGTTTCCAGCCAACATGGCGAACCACAAAGATGGCGCAGATACTGCCCACTAATGCGCCATAACCATTGCTGGCCACCAGAGTACCGGCCTGCTGTGCGGAAAAACCAATCCCGCCTGCCAGCGCATCCACAACGGCAGGTAAAAAGTTGAGATAGGCCAGTCCGGCCATGGCAACGAATGCCAGGCAAAAATAACTAAATCCTGAGTTTTCTGCATGGTTCGCAGTGTGCTGTAACATAGTCTGTGGCCTCCTGAGTCACTTTGTGATTACTCTAGGCGGTTCAGTGAGACGGAAAAACCAGCGATTTGGCCATTTAGTCGTGAATACTATTCATGAATCATTGCTGATATAGTGAGGTATAGTGTGGTGTTTACCCAACGCACAGGACTGATTATATGGATAAACTGAGATCACTGACCTTGTTTCTGGCCACCTGTGACGAGCAGAGCTTTGCGGCAGCAGCACGGGTTTGCAACACCGATCCATCAACTATCAGCAAAGCCGTGAGTCGGCTCGAAGCTGAGCTGGGTGTGACCTTGTTTCAGCGCTCTACCCGGCAACTGAAGATCACCTCAGCCGGACGGCACTACGCGCAAACGGTACGCTCAAGTATCCAGGCATTGAACAGCTGTGAAGAAGAGCTCAGGCAGCACAATGATGCGCCAAAAGGACGGCTGCGGGTCAACAGTGCTGTTTGCTATGGCCATTTATATTTGCGTCCATTACTCAAAGCATTTTGCCAGCGTTACCCCCAGATCACACTGGAGTTGTCTCTTGACGATATGCATGTGGATATCATTGAGCAGGATATTGATGTGGCATTACGTACCGGTTACGTCAAAGACAGCCGACTGGTTGCCCGCTGTCTGAGCCCGATGGACTTTGTGGTCTGCGCCTCACCTGCATATCTTGAGCAATATGGCACACCAGCCAATTGTGCCGAGTTTACTGAGCATGCCTGGATTGGCTTTAAAATCAAAGAAACACAGCAGCTGCAACCCATTTTTTTGCCAGATGAGCAGGGTGAATATCAGCTCTGTGAGCTAAACCGTACCCATATTACCGATGATGGTGAGGCCATGGCGCAATTGTGCGCCGATGGCCTGGGGTTTGCGCAGTTACCACACTTTTTGGCCAAAGCGGGGCTGGAAAGCGGCGCGCTGGTATCCCTCTATCCCGCTTTCAGGGCACCCATGCCAGAGGGCGGCGTGTTCGCCATTTACCCTAAGCGCGAGTATCTGCCTGCCAGAGTACGGGTATTTTTAGATTTTTTGATTGCGGCTTTGGAAGCACAACAAGAAACCCCGACCCACACCTGGGCGCAGCACTGGCCTTCGCAAGTTCAGTTTAGCTGCTTAGCCAAATAAGGTGGTAAAACTCCCCTGCGAGCGGATCTGCGTGAGCATGTCAGTCAAGTGAGTATGCGCGTTTTCAAACGCAAAGTTGCCCATGCTGATCCGTTTAACTCCAAGGCCGGCAAGCGTGTTAACGTCTGATAATCCGGGCATTGCCATCACATTCAAGGGTAATGGGCATGCGCTTGTTATGGCCAGAATGTCTGCGTGTTCGGTAATACAGGGCAGAAACAAGCCATCGGCGCCCGCTTGCTGATATTGTTGAGCCCGGCGCAGTGCTTCCTCGCGGGCGTTGTCGAGGCCCAATAAGAAAGCATCGCAGCGCACATTGATAAACATATTGGTCTGTTGTGTTGCTAAGTGATGGAGAACGGCTTTTAAATGTGCTGCAAATTCATCGCTATCTGTCAGGGTGCGTGTTGCATTGGAGACCACACTGTCTTCGAAATTAATGCCCACCACGCCCAGCTCTGCCAGTTTTTCAATAAATTGTGCAATTTGTTGTGGGTCACGACTGTAACCGGCCTCGATATCGACACTCAGGGGCAAGTCGGTCGCTTTGCTGATCCGAGTCACCATAAACAGTAGCTCCTCAAAAGCCATTTGTTCACCGTCCTCGTATCCCAGTACGCTGGCCACTGCCGCGCTGGAAGTACCCAGTGCCTGATACCCTGCTTGCTGCGCTGCTTTGGCGCTGGCCGCGTCCCACACATTAGCCAGTAAAAACGGGGTTGTTTGTTGATGGAGTTGTTTGAATGCTTGCATCTTATCTCGCTAATTAGGTTGTTGTTTTACGGACCTCATAGTGCGGATATAGGCGCCTAAAGACCAACGATAAAAATCGACTTGTATTATAAGCTCTGCTTATAATACGGCTTTTCATGAAGCCGGAACTACCTCAGTCGTGTTTAAAAATATCAATTTGCTGGTCACCTTTGAGTGCGCGGCAAGACACCAGAGTTATAGCCTGGCTGCGGCTGAACTGTGTATTTCACAGGCTGCGGTCAGCCAGCAAATGCGCTTGCTGGAGCAACAGCTGGGGCAGCGACTGTTTGTCAGAGCCGGGCGTAATATGCAGCTAACCCGTGCGGGTGAAACTTTGCTGGAGCACACCGGGCCTGCCTTAACTAGGATAGATCAGGGCATAAACTGCCTGCGTCAGGAGGAGCTGGCGGGAGAGCTCAGCATCAGCTCTACCCAGGCATTTAATACCCTATGGCTGATGCCCAGGTTGCAGGAATTCGCGAGTTTGTATCCGCAGATCCGCATTCGCCTGCACTCATCCGCCAGCTTTGAAGATTTACAACACGCCCGCATTGACCTGGCGATCCGCTTCGGCACACAGGTCGAACAGCACACCCCGAGCGCGCTGGCCTGTGAGTATTTTGGTGCTTCACCGGTATTGCCGATATGCTCGGCAAAGCTGACACAGTCATTACCACTTAAGACGCCGGCCGAGCTGTTGGCGACCTGGCTGGTATCTTTGGCGCAGCCCGGCGCATACGATTGGCCAAGTTGGTTTGAGGCGCAACAGGTAACGGGATATGTCGACCACCCTCACTGGACTTATGTAGACAGCACGGATATGGCACTCAGCGCAGTGGCCAGTGGTCATGGCGTGACTCTGGCGGTGCCCTACTTATGCCGTCGTCAGCTCGACAGTGGCGAACTGGTTATTCCATTCAAACTGCCCCACCCAAACCCGGTGAAGCGCTATCTGGTGTACGACCCTAATTCGGCTCGCCTGGCCCGCTTGCAGGCATTTATGACCTGGTTAAAAGCGCAGGATATATAACCTTATATGTTCTGGGCATGAAATCATGCTCAGGCTTGATGTAAAACAAAGTTGATTTAATTCCTCACCCTTTTGTTTATAAATTGTGCTTTTTGTTGTTACAGTACCGCCTGTACAGTTTTTAGACACGGTTGTATTTGACCTTTCAAAAACATTTGAACAGAGGAAAAGGATGAAAAGGAAGCTTATTTCGTCGCTCACTATGTTGTTGTCGGTGACTATACTCACGCCACTTCAGGCGAAGGAGGATAGCGCTCTCACCGCTGCCAGTCATTATAGTGCTTATATTTTTAGCGATTTTACTGCGGGGAGCGGACATGCCGAAGGTGGCCTGGCCGTGGGGGGAGATCTATCACTGAATGGTTATGGTCTGGCGACACATGCAGCCACGCTGACAGCGGGTTATGGGCTATTGGTTGAAGGCAATGCCACTTTTGATAATGGCCGCCTTTACCACGGCCGGGTGAGAGTGGCTGGTGAAGTCAACTTTGCCTATCCCGTGTTGTCTGGATTACCAGCCGGAACAGAGATTGAAAATCAGCCTCTGGATACATCAATTATTGATAGTAAGCCTTATTTTCAGGCTGTCTCTACGCAACTTAGTGAGGCCACAGCGAATGGAACAGTGGAGTTTAAGTGGGGTGGCTTGTACCTAAAAGGAGATTGTCACAGTGACACCCAGGTGTTTACTTTGGATGGCAGTCAAACCAATGTAGCTCACACCTTTGATGTCCAGTGTATTCCAGATAACGCGACGGTTGTTTTTAACATTTCTGGTGACAACGTTGTCTTTAAAAATAAAAGTCTGGCGACTTTGTTGCCGCACAGGTCGAGAACGATTTTTAATTTTTATCAGGCTACAGCGCTGAGTATCGCCGGGATTAGTATTGAAGGTATTGTGCTGGCACCAAATGCCGACATAGAAGCGCCACATGGCGATGCGCAGGCAACCGTCATCGCCAACAGCTGGCACGGGTCTATGCACTTGGGTAGTGTGCGTTTTCAGGGGGATTTATCAGACCTGGTCAGCTTTAACAAAGCTCCTGTTATCGTCTCAGACCCGAGTATCTCAGTACAATGGCCGGACACTTATAACTATGCGGTCGTCGCGCAAGATGCTGATCAGGATCCTATTTCTTATCAATTGGAATCAGTACCACAGGGGGCGCAAATCAATGAATGGACAGGCTTGATCCGCTGGGAGACTGAGCAGGTCACACCTGGGCATTATTCATTTACTGTGCGAGCCGCAGATGACAAAGCGGCTTTCGATGTTCAGTCGTTCGTTGTTACGGTTAACGCTCCGGACAACTATGCTCCCGTGATCACTTCGGTGCCACCGACACTGGCTGATATTAATACACGTTATGAATATCCGGTAATGGCGACCGATGCCGACGGAGACACGTTGAGCTATCGACTCATACAGGCTCCTGTGGGTATGCAAATTAATGCACAAAGTGGTGAAATAACTTGGCCGGTCGGGGCTGCGCAAACTGGGACTCATCTGATAGTAGTGCGGGTGACTGACGGACAGGCCAGTGATACTCAAAGCTTTAATATTCAAGTGAGCGCACCAGGCAACCAGGCACCGATGATCACTTCAGTACCCATAGCCGAGGCGATATTAGGTGTCCACTATCAATATGCCGTGATAGCTCAGGACCCTGATCAGGATCCTATCAGGTTTGAACTGATTGACGGCCCTGAAGGAATGCAGATCCATCCTCAGACCGGGCTGCTGGACTGGGTAGGCGAGCAGTCTCAACTTGGAGAACACTCTGTTACTGTCCAGGTAACGGACTTACCAGGGCTTAGTGGCATTCAGCAATTCATTGTCCGACTTACTACTCAGGGCAATCGAGCACCTGAGATTACATCACAAGCCGTTGAACTGGTTGATGAGTTTCAAGATTACCGCTATCCGGTCAGTGCTACGGACGACCGGGACCAGCAGCTGAGCTATGTTTTAACTCAATCGCCAACGGGGATGAGTATCGACCCAAACAACGGACTGGTAGCCTGGCCAGCGCCTGAGTTATTGCCACAAGGGCGTTTAGCTGACAATCCCTATTGCCGCATAGTTCAGGATAAAACAACGCGTGTCAGTGGAGCCGCCGACATTTTCTTGGTTGTTGATGAGTCAGGGTCTATGAGTGGTGAGCATCGTTGGATGGATGATCTTGTGCCCGCACTAGAAACTGGTTTACGCAATGTGGGCGTTGGCAATGCGTATAGTAATTTGTATGGTTTGGTCGGCTATGAAGCTCGTCCTTCGTACAAAACCTATCTGGAGCAGTATGTGGTTGAGGCGGATAGTTTTACCGAGTTGTCGCGTCAATTGCGTTTATATGGTGGTACGGAAGATGGATATCGGGCTATGTCCGAGACCCTCGATACGTATCCTTTACGTGCTGAAACCGCACATAACTTGATTTTGGTTACTGATGAAGATCGGGATAATACGCTTGCGCTGGACATAAATGGTATGTTGACCCGTCTTCGAGAGTCAAACGTGATTTTAAATGCAGTGGTCAACGCGACGTTTCAATGCGGTGACGGCACGTCTGCAATTGGTATTGCCGCCAATGGTGTGGGATATGTTGCCGATGGGCAGGGAGATTACTACACCTGTGAAAATGCCACCGCAATCTCCGGTTATGGCACAACGGTAAGTGACTATGTTGATCTGGCTATTCTAACAGGCGGTGCAGCCTGGGATCTCAATTTTTTGCGCGCTGGTGGCCTGAGGGCCTCGTCATTCTCGAAGGCATTGGTGGATATCAAAGTCAAAGAAATCGTTGATCAGCTACCACCGATCCTACAGTCTGATTTGCAGCCTAACTTACTATCGGTGAAGCAAAACCCATCAGGCGCTTTAACGCTAAGCGTAACGCTTAGAAACCGGGGGTTAATAGCCAGTTTAGATGATGCTGTGGTTGCTTTTTACAGCAATGATCAGTTACTCGGTCAGGTGTCTCCCGGGGTAGTCGAAGTCGGAGCAATGACTTCGGTGCAGTTAAGCTACCTGGCACCACAAGCCATTTATGGCAAAGTGCGTGTGGTGGTGGCAACGGCCAGTGATGAATGTGTCAGCAATAATAACCTGCTGGAGGCGTATGTGGCGCAGGTTACGGTTGCCGACAGTGAAGGCCTGACCGATAGTCAGTGGTTTGCTGTAAATGTTCAGGACATTAATGCTGCACCAGAAATCGCACAAGTCGCACCGGTCACGCTGGAAGTAGGTGAGCGCTATAGCCAAACATTAGCAGTAAGTGATCCAGATTTAGGTGAAGGTTTGCTGTTTAGCTTAGTGAATAAGCCACAGGCGATGGAAATCAACCCTTCCAGTGGGGTGATCACCTGGCGACCTGGTCAGGCTGATGTAGGCCCGCACCTTATTGAGGCGGCGATAGAGGATCTCGCGGGGGAGGTAGTGACCACTCAATTTGAAGTAACCGTACTTGATTTCTTGCGCGCGCCAATTATCAGCAGTACACCTGTCAGGGATGCACAAGTAGGTGCCAGTTACTACTATCAGGTTGTCGCTGGCAGTGATCGTGGCGCAGCGCTGACGTACAAGCTGGCACTTGCACCCGAAGGAATGACGATTGATGCGCAAACGGGAGAGGTGGTCTGGCGTCCGGATATGGCCAGTACTGAGGCCGGGCATGAAGTGATCATCGAAGTGATTGACGATAAGAATCTGGCTGCCATTCAGTCATTCAATCTGGTAGTCAGAAGCACCGGTGTGGCGCCAGAGTTCACGTCTGTTCCGTCTACCTTTATGGCACTTGGCGATACCTTTAGCTATCAGATACAAGTGAGTACATCAGATGGGATGCCAGCTACATTGGCGCTGATAAGCGCGCCACAGGAAATGGTTCTGAATGTTCAAACCAGTACAGTGAGCTGGACACCGATACAGCCTGGCGTTTACGCCGTTGCGATAGCTGCAACCAGTGAAGGTGGCGTGACCACTGTACAAGCATTTGAACTTCAGGTCTCTGAAAGCATCAACCAACCTCCGGTGATTACTAGCTCAGCTCAGTTTGTGGGTGCCGATGATGGAAGCTTACAGTATCAGGTAGAGGCTTCAGATCCGGAAGGGAGTGCCCTCACCTACCAACTGACAGAGGCACCTGAAGGTATGACAGTAGGACCTCAGGGATTGTTGGTTTGGCCACAAAGTGCGCAAATCGATGGGTTGCATACCGTGCGCGTGCGGGCAATTGATGAGCAGGGGATCTTTGCTGAACAACATTTTACCTTTAGTTACTATCCGTCTAATCAGGCGCCAGGGTTTACCAGTACGCCAGTTGGTATTGCGGCTGTGGATGTTTTGTACAGATATAAACTCAGCGCTACAGACCCAGACGGTGACCCCATTTACTTTTCGTTGCTAAGTGCGCCCGAAGGGGCTGTATTAGATGCAAACAATGAGCTGCTCTGGACACCGGATGCCGCATCACTGGGCAGCCAGCAATTTGAGATACTTGCAGAGGATGCACTTGGTGCAGGCGTTACACAGCGATTTTCTGTGTTAGTCAGAGCGCTGGCCAATAACCACCCGCCAGTGATCCATACATCGCCAGATTTTAGTGCCTTTGTCGGGCAAACTTATCTGTATCAGATCGGCGCCACCGATGAAGACGGTCACCAGCTTCTGTATCGCTTAGGAGACGTGCCTCAGGGCGTTACTCTGAGTGCTCAGGGCTTGCTCAGCTGGACGCCGACTTTGGCTCAGGCTGGCGCACAAAGCATTACCGTCAGAGTGATTGATGAGTATGGGGCCTATGTACAGCAGCAGTTCAATGTGTCCGTCAATGCCGGCGATAAACCGGCATTTACCAGCCAGCCAGTGTTGAGCGGCTATTCCGGTTTGGATTACCTTTATCCTCTTAGTGCACAGGATTTGGATGGTGACTCCTTAACTTTTGAGTTACTTGATGGACCGGCCGGTATGCAGCTGGATACACAAAACCAGCTCACCTGGCAACCTGATGTTGCGGATTTAGGTGTTCATACAGTGCAAGTCCGGGTATCAGATCCTGTGGGTAACCATTCCGAGCAGCAATTTAACCTGACCATCCGGTATCAGGGGGACAGTCAACCGCCGGTGATCACCAGTGAGCCACCGGGAAGGGCAAAAACGGATGAAGTGTACCGATACACTTTGACGGCGCAAGACCCAGATGGCGATAGCCTGATTTATCAATTGCAAAGCGCACCGCAAGGTATGGCTGTTGATGCGTTGGGGGTTATTACCTGGCAGCCGCAGACCACACAGGTCGGGATCCACAGCGTGACGGTAAGTGTGCGTGATATTACCGGCCAGTCTGTTTCACAGCAGTTTAATATCGCGGTGACGGCACCAGGACCGTTCAATCGCCGCAAGTGTCGTTAACAGGGAAAAGATTATGACAAACCATACAATACAGCTAGACAATATACGAGCACAGAGGCGTATTCTGGCGCTGATCACCTATGGCCTGGTGCTGTGCATGCTATTTGTGTTTTATTCACCTTCGGCATTGGCGATGCGCTATGCCATGGGGCTGCAAAGTGAGCAAACCAGTTATACCGATGAGTTGATGACGCAGCTTCAGATACTGCAGGACAACACGGAAAAGGCTATTTACTATGCGCGTAAGCCTGCGCAACGTGAACAAGCATTGGCCATCTATCGGCAAACGTTGTTAGAGATACAACCCCAATTGGTTGCGCTAGCTGAACATAGCCGTACTGAAATCAACAACGAGCTGGCGGATGCCGTTGCTTTGCAAGATCGCCACAACATGACGCTGACCAAGCGCTTGTTGGGGGCTTATGATGTACATTGGCCTGTGATAGCCGACAATCTGATGCGTCAGACACGATCTGAGCGTGCCAGTTTGAATGACGCTCAGGCGTTACATCGCCATCTTAACAAGATCCAATTTGGTCGCACGCATCATCAATACGACAACGACCAGCTGCCTTTTGGTCCGTTGCCAAACGTTGTGCATCGTCCGGCAGACAGTATTCAGGCATTGCAAGCAAGATTGGGTATCCCATCGCAAGGTGAGAGATCTCCGTTGGAGCAACTGCAATCGTCACAACGCACTGAAACGCAAGACTTAAGTGCTTATCTGGCGCTGAATGTTGATACCGCACATACTGCTGAACTGGCGCAATTGGCTGCAAGTTTGAGCTCAGACCCCGTACAAATTTTCCAGTATGTATACAATAACATCGAGTATGTGCCCGCTTTTGGTTCAATTCAGGGGGCGGACTATACACGTCAGACCCAGCGAGGCAATGCGTTTGATCAGGCCAGCCTGATGATATCGCTGCTGCGCCTGTCGGGTGTGCCTGCCCGTTATGTATATGGCTCTGTCGAGGTAGATCCGGAACAGGTGAAAAACTGGGTAGGCGGCGTTGAGGTAATTGAAGCTGCGCAAAATTTGCTTGGTCAAGGTGGAGTTCCCAATGTGATTATCAAAGGAGCTGAGAATCAAGTCGTATCTTATGGTCTGGAGCATGTTTGGGTGGAGTTTTACCAAGATGGTCAGTGGCATGCGGCGGATCCGAGTTTTAAGCAGTATGAATATAGTGAGGGAATAGACCTAACCCAGGTAGCGTCATTAGATCAAGATGCATTTGTATCAGAGCTTACTGATGGAGCTACAATAGAGCCAACTGAGAAGTGGGTAAAGGGTTTGAATGAAAGCGCAGCCTACACCAAGATAGAGTCGATTCAAAATCAACTAGAGGACTATTTAGCACTTCATCTTCCTGATGCATCTTTTGAGGATATTTTTGGTAGTAAAGTGATCGTCGCTCACCAGAATATTGATATACCTAACTTACCATATAATAGAGTAATTGCTTCACAGTCACTTTCAAATATTCCTGATAACTTGCGCCATAAATATAGATTTACGCTCCAAAGTGGCGGCAGTGCCCACTTACAAATTGAGAAAAGTTTACCGGAATTGTTGGGAAAGAGAATCGCTTTATCCTTTAAACCAGCTTCAGAGGCTGATTGGGACAAGCTAAGTGAACTAGTTCCCAATGAACAGCATTCATCAAGCGAGATCCCCACCAGTCTCCCTTATGGGTTCATTAACGTGAAGGCGCAATTTACAATAAATGAATTTGTGATAGGAGAAGGGGGCGTATTTCCGATAGGGCAGGAACTTCAGTCAGACAAAGGCTTCTGGACTCCGAGGTTTAGTTGGGAGAGGACCAATAGTCCCTTAGTTGCGGGCGAGTATCACGCACTTAGCATTAATGCACATGGTATCAGCGAGCAAACGCTTGAAGATTTGCAGTTGCGGTTGGCTCAGAGTGAGCAAAAAATACAGGCTGATAATTTGTCAGCTATAACGAGTCATGACTTTACAGGATTGATTGTTCAAGCTGGCATTCTTTCTTATTGGACCTCAGTACAAACTCAAGATCGACTAAACGCTAAGTTGCAAAACATTATCAGTTATGAGCAGCCTAGTTATGGCTCTTTTTCAACGACACTCAACGTTAGTTACTGGTTTGGTGTTCCCCGCAATGTAAGCTTTGGTGGTGTCACAATGGATATTGACCAGAAAAAGGGGGCTTATGAATCCAAAACAAACTGCTGGAATGATTGGAGTGAATTTAACCGGCTATCAGGTAACTCCAGTTCTTTGATGGAGAATATAGTACCACAACAGCTATTTTCTGCGTCGGGAACGTCTTTAAGAGGGGTTAGTGCAGTTGAAGCATTGGGGTTCGCGAATGAGACTGGCCAAATTATCTATACTTTGAACGGCTCTAATCGTGCTTTGTTGGATAATATTCAGATCGACGAACAGGCTCGTATTGAAATTGCAACTGCGATTACGAATGGTAAGGTAGTTACTGTTCATGAAAAGCCAATAAATTTAAATAGTTGGCAGGGAACTGGCTATATTATTATGGAGCCGACGAGCGGCTCTGCTGCGTATAAGATAAGTGGGGGTGAAAACGGAGGTTTTCTCGAGCTAGTCGATGAGCTCTCTGCTGTGTTGGGTTTAGTCGGGCTGGGTCTTACATTTTTGGGCGCTAAATTTGCAATGCTGGCTTTGCTGATTTCAGTTTTGACAGCAGTTGCAACGTTTGTCGCAATATCTGTAATGACGTCTGAGAAGTGTCCAGCTGCACTTGTTGATATGTATATTGTTCTTATAGGAGTACTAACAATTATAGGCGCTATTTGGGGGAAGGGGCTTGGAGGTATCCTTGGATTTTGGTTCGGTACTTTTGTTGGTGGTGGAGCAATTCAAGGCACACTGAAGTCTAAATACTGTACAACCTATTTGTCTGCTTAAACTATGTTTAGAGGCGCTCACCTTGCACTAGTTGCGATTTGCTTGTTGGTTGTCTTTACAACAGCAAGTCGCACTCCGCCCCCTTTTCCAGCCGTTTTACTGGCTTTTACTGGTGCGGAGGCCGTACACTATGTATTCACTGCAAACAGTGTAGCCGCAAGGTGCTACAAAGCATTCTTACATTTTATGACAACAAGTTATCTTTATATACTCTCTCAGGAGATTAACTGGGTCGTACTGATATGTTTGGCACTGTTTTTTGTTTTGCACTTGTATCGGGGAAAATATGCGTACAAATAATTTGGGTGTTGTATGCTGTCTGATCTGGCTTACAGGGTTTTATCTGTCATTTGATACGCTCCATATCAAACAAGACAACCACTGGTTAAGTGGCTTTTTGTTGATGCTGGCGGCCATTGTGCTTTATATCGGGCTGGGTTTAAGGCATTTATCCTATCGCTCACTCAGACTGAATCTGTTTTCGGTTTTGAGCTTTTTGGTTTCTTTATTGATGCCTTTTGAGCTAAATACATTGAGAAATAACTATTTATTGGAACATCAAGCTCAGGAGGCAGACACTTATACTGCTGTACCTGCAAAGACCTGTAATGATCGTGGATTTTGTAAACCAAGGTGCCTGATTTCGTTTGAAGCCGGGGGCCAAATAGCAAAAAACTACTTCAAGCCAGAGGTTTGTGATGAGCAATATATCGTCATTTACGCACAATCCAGACCGGATATATTTAAGCTTGTAGAGAGGTAGCGTTTATCGTTCGCTGCCGATAAGGGAAGGTTATGGCTGCACTGGATATATTCATTACCCTGATCCAGGCCGTCTTTTTAATATTGGTGGGCGTTGCCTTGTTGCTTGGTAAAGTATTTATGAAAGGCCGCTGGATCTATCGCAGCGAGGGCTGGGAATACTGGGCGGCGACACTCACCCAGTTGTTTGCTCTAGGCCTGCTGCTGTATTTCTTTGGCTTACTGATACCATGAGGGAGCTGTCTGGCAGTATGAGTATCACACAGCGCCTGTTACTGGCAGTACTGGCTGTACTTTGGTTGCTGCTCCTGAAGGAAGTGTTGCTGGATGAATTCAGCGCTTATATCACGGCCTTGCAATGTAAAGAGGCGGACAGAGGCTGGCGGGTCGCAGTGTTGCTTAGCACTGCATTTGTTTTTGCTGCGCTGTGCGTATCGGGTTGCCTGGGTATCGTTTATTTTAAGTATACCAAAGCCAGGTGTGTATCTGTGGCCCTCGTCATAACCCTGTGTTGTGCTGTACTGGCAAGCGGCGCGGGGGGTTGGGGGATCATGTTATTACCTTGTTAAACCTGGCGAATATATCGCTGATATACAGAGGGAGAAAGTTCATGGAGATCCCCAGGAGAAAAACAATTGCTTCTGGAGCCTCTTTTGAATCTAGAAATGCATGCTATGTATGGGAATCTTTTTGACTGTCAGCTCTGATACCGGCTAGCAGTTCACAAGTGAGGTATGGATGCGTATAAATAGTTTAAAGTTCACTTGTGCCACCATCTGGCTGGTAGGGTTTTATCTGTCGTTTGATACGCTTCATATCAAACAAGACAACCACTGGTTAAGTGGCTTTTTGTTGATGCTGGCGGCCATTGTGCTTTATATCGGGCTGGGTTTAAGGCATTTATCCTATCGCTCACTCAGACTGAATCTGTTTTCGGTTTTGAGCTTTTTGGTTTCTTTATTGATGCCTTTTGAGCTAAGTACATTGAGAAATAACTATTTATTGGAACATCAAGCTCAGGAGGCAGACACTTATACTGCTGTACCTGCAAAGACCTGTAATGATCGTGGATTTTGTAAACCAAGGTGCCTGATTTCGTTTGAAGCAGAGGGCCAAATAGCGAAAAACTACTTTAAGCCAGAGATTTGCGATACGCCGTTATGTGTTATCTATGCCCGCTCCCGGCCTGATATATTTACCGTAACAGCGAAGTAGAGGCGTTTTATCACTCTGTCAGATAACAGGCTGGTTTATAAGATCTTTGCATAGCTAAGTCATTTTTATCTGGGTTGCGAGGTGCTGGGCTTAGTGCTATTTGTCGAAAAAGGAATGTGATTCAGGCATTGGATATGTTTATTACCCTGATACAGTTCGCCTTTGTATTGTCGGTCAGGGTTGTCTTGTTGCTTGATAAAGTATTTACGAAAGGCCGCTGGCTCTGTCGCTGCGAAGGGTGGGAATACTGGGCGGTAACACTTACTCAGTGTGTTTGTCCTAAGCTTACTGTTGTATTTTTTCGGATTGCTAATCTCGTGAACGGCTTTGACAGCATGAATATGGCAAAACGCGGTGTACTGACTATATTGGCTTTGCTGTGGCTCATACTCGTGAAAGAAGTGTTGCAGGTAGAGTTCATCGAAACGATCGCCACCGAAAACTGTAATGAGGCGGGTTTAGAAAGACTCATTGTTGAATTATTCAGAGCGGCATTCGTGTCATCATTTCCTGATGTGCCGCCGTTACTTGCCACTGCTGGCGAAGAAGCTGTGCATCGTGTTTTTAAAGCAATAGGTTCTGACGCATGTTGATACAAAGGCTTGGTTTTTTATGCCTGTACCTTTATCGCTGTAAGCACCCTTACAAGTAAGGTGGACGCGCCCGACTTTATGTAGATGTTTAATGATCTTACTTTTTTAAAATTTATAATTTAATTCAATGAATTAGTTAGACTCTCACGCATTTTTTGGATGATGTGTGAGCTGCTTTCCTAATGTATATTTCCATATTTATAGAAATATAGATTGACCTAATTTTATATTTTCATAATACTAGAAATATAAAATCACATTAGGAGAGATCTATGTCACCAGAAATACAGGTCATGCTTAAAGAGGCGGCCGATATGTTTGTGTTCCTTGCGCTGGAGTTAACTGTGTTATTTCTAGTCGTAAGCTATTTGGTGGGTGTGCTGCAGGAATACATTACGCCTGAAAAGGTGAGGGAAAATCTGAGTGCCCGCAAAGGTAAGGGCTACATGATTGCGGCGTTGCTGGGAGCAATCACACCGTTTTGTTCCTGCTCAACGATCCCGTTTTTAAAAGGGCTATTGCAGGCACGGGCCGGGTTTGGGCCCGTTACCGTTTTCTTATTTTCCAGTCCACTGTTGAACCCCATTGTTATTGGGTTATTGATTGTGACATTCGGCCTGGATGTGGCGGCGTTCTATTTTTCGGTTGCTCTTATCACGTCGGTCGTGTCGGGCTACTTGCTGGAGCGACTAGGGTTTGAGCGTTATGTTCGGGATGAAGCCTATCAGGCTGCGGTCAGTCAGTCTGCTTGTAAGGCTGGCCAGACGAGCAAAGAGACGCCGCTTAACCCGGAAAGTAGCCAATGTGGAGATAGAAAAAATCCCGCTACAGGCACAAAGCAGGCAGAAAATCGCTGGTTGCGAATTTGGCGAACAACCTGGAAAGACTTTCTCACTACCCTGCCCTATTTGCTGCTTGGTATCACCATAGGGTCCTTCATATATGGCTTTGTGCCCACAGAGCTGATTGTTGACTATGCCGGTGAAAACAAATGGTATGCCATTCCACTTGCCGCCGTCATTGGTATTCCTTTGTATATCCGTGCTTCTGCGGTGATCCCGCTGAGTGCAGGTTTAGTGCAAAAAGGTATGGCACTGGGGTCCGTTATGGCGCTGATCATTGGCAGTGCTGGTGCCAGCCTGACCGAAGTTATCCTGCTTAAATCCATTTTCAAAACGCAGATGATCCTGGCATTTCTGGGTGTGGTACTCGGGATGGCGATGACTGCCGGGTACTTATATACCGTTATTTTTTAGCCGTTTATTTGTTTTTTTAGAGGTTGGCAGGCTAAGCCGGCCGCCTGAGTTAGATACGATTAATCAAGAGGTAACCTGAAATGAAACCAATCAAAGAAGTCATTATTATTGGTGCCGGACCCATCGGCCTGGCTGCGGCTGCAAGACTGCTGGAAAAAGGGATCCGCCCCACCATTATTGAAAAAGGTGACACCGCAGGGGCTGCAATGTTGCAATGGGGACATGTTAGCCTGTTTACGCCCTGGTCCTATATGCTGGATGAGGCCGTGGTAAACCTGCTGATTGCGCATGGCTGGCCTGGCGTAGACGCCAATGTAACTCCTACTGGTCGGGAAGTCGTTGAGCACTACTTGCAACCTGCAGCCAAATTACCCGAATTGGCGGAGCATATTCGCTATGGCACAGAGGTCTTTGGTGTGTCTAAAGCGGGGGTCAGTAAGCATACAACGCAAGGTCGTGACAGTGCACGTTTTGTTGTGCATTGTCGAAATGAGTTAGGGATCCAGCTGCTGCATACTGATGCTGTGATTGATGCGTCCGGTACCTGGTCGAGTCCAAATCCGCTGGGGCTTGATGGTTTGCCTGTGCCTGGTGAGTTGGCCAATCAGCAGAGTGTTTATTATGGTATTCCGGACATTCTGGGTACTCAGCGAAGCGATTTTGCAAGAAAACGCAATCTGGTGGTGGGTGCCGGCCACTCGGCAATGAATATCGCACTGGATTTGCTGAAACTGCAAGCGGCAGAGCCCGGTACCGAAGTGATTTGGGGTATGCGTAAAAACAACATCGATAAGCTGCTGGGCAAAGGCATCAACGACAAAGTGCCTGCGCGCCGGCAGCTCGGGCTGGCGGCCAAAGAGGCCATTGAGCGTGGGGCGCTAAAGCTGGTTTCTCAATTAGAGATCAAAGAGATTATCCGGGCCGGGCATGGGCTGGATATCCGCGCTTTGGCGGGTGGGGCACCTATCGGGATGCAGGTCGACAACATCATTGTTGCGACCGGCTTCAGGCCTGACCTGGAGATGTTGCGAGAATTAAGGCTGGATTTGGACCATGTTGTTGAAGCACCAACGCGGCTTGCACCATTGATTGACCCAAATTTGCATAGTTGTGGTTCAGTGCGTGCACACGGAGTCGATGAGTTGTCTCATGATGATGCGCACTTTTACATTGCGGGTATGAAATCCTATGGACGTGCCCCGACTTTCTTAATGCTCACCGGCTATGAGCAGGTGCGCTCGATTGTCGAATCTCTGGCGGGTAATACAGAAGCCGCTCGCGCGTCTCAGTTGAGATTTCCTGGTGCACCAAAGGCGCAACAGGGCGCATGTTGTGGCTAGCTTGGCTCGCCCTGAGCAGTATTACATGTGCTATCGCAGCTGGGGTCGTCTGACTGGTTGACACAACACTCTTCTTGCAAGAATCCGATCAGCCCTATTAGTGCATCGTATTGAGGCACGCAGTAAAGTGTGCGGCTTTCTCGCCTTTGCTTGACCAGCCCCACTTTTACCAGCCGATTAATATGATGAGACAAAGTCGAACCCGGCACATCTAGCGCAGCCTGTATTTCGCCAACGGGTACGCCATGCGTGCCCCCTTTCACTAAATATCGGAAAATACTTAAGCGGGTAGTGTGTCCCAGTTCGGCGAGTTTATCTGCCGCAGATGCCAGTTCCATATCTTGCTCCTCATTCATATAATTCCATAATACTGGAAATATATGAATGAGGCAAAACGGCTTTGTGAGAGCATGCTCTTTGCCTTGTCACTCAGCAGCACAGGTCTGTAAGACGTTACCCGAGCACCAATTTGACAGTCAGTCTTGTATGACCTGCGAGCATGTCTTGTGTATGTTGGGTATTCGATATTGTACTGTAAGCCCCCTTTACAGCCGTACCGCCAATCACAGTTGAGCCCTCGTGAGGGAATATATAAAGCCAGCGTTTAGTCCGTTAAGAAGGCGAAGATCTGGGTGGACAACAGCAGCGTGCTTTTTTGCAACATGTGTATTCCTTATTCTGAGTAGCTGGCAACTTGATCAAACCAATAACGCCTGCCAGCAGGAATTGGGGTGAAAAAGTGCGCTTTTAGGATGATTATCAATCAAACCTTGATAATCTTTCAACCCGTAGCCAATTTATCGTTTGTGTCTATGGGCTTAAACTTGTGTACATTCGTTTTGTTGTTTTCACAAGGGGCTTATCTTCGTGGCAAAATCCAGTTTACTCAGTGCTTTTATTATTTCGGCGTGCTTTTTCTCTCACGCTCTAAAGGCTCAGGATACGAGCCTGGGTAGTAATGAGGTAACGATTATCAGCACCGAGCAAATTGAATGGGGGCATCTGAATCCGGCTCGGGGTGATAAGAGCCCAAAGGCTGCAAACTTGTGGGGAGACAGAACTCAAGCCGGTGCGACTGGCATGCTGGTGAGGTTTGAACCCGGGTTTTCGTCACCACCGCATATTCATAACGTGTCTTATCGCGGTATTGTGATAGAAGGCCTGCTGCATAACGACGACCCTCAGGCCAAAGCGATGTGGATGCCGCCGGGCTCTTACTGGACTCAACCTGCAGGGGAAGATCACATTACGTCCGCCAATGCACCGGGCAATATGATTTACCTTGAAATTGACCAAGGCCCTTATCTGGTTAAGCCCTCTGCACAGCAATTTGATAATGGTGAGCGGCCCGTCAACCTTCACTATGCGAACTTGACCTGGCTGGATCAGCATACGTCAACGCAGCTCAAGGGCGCAGGCATTCAACTGGCAAATTTATGGCAACAAGGCCCGCTGACTGGTGTATTAGTCAAGCTGCCCGCCAATGCCAAAGTACAATTGTCCAGCACCGGCAGCGAGTTTAAAGCTGTGGTGATCCGCGGTGCGCTGAACTTTTTGCAAACAAAAACACAGCAAAATCAGGTATTGCGGCCGGGTAGTTATCTGGCTGCCGGGGAGCCGGTGCAGATGGCGCTTAGTGCTGATGAGTCTGCCCTGCTTTACGTCAGAACAAACGAGCCATTCCAGATAGCGCGCAACTAGCCTCGCACATCATAAAAATCGCCCGGTATTGAACCGGGCGTAACATGTTAAGCGGGGTTAATTTCAGCTGCAATCACTGAAATTTCTACTAGTAACGCGTCTCTTGCCATTGCCGCTTCAACACAGGCGCGCGCAGGCGCGTGGCCTTCAGGCACCCAGGCATCCCATACTTCGTTCATCTCACTAAAGTATTTCATATCTTTAATATAAATCGTGGCAGACAAAATATGCTCACGATCACTGCCTGCTTGCAGCAACAGCTCATCCACTTTCTCAAGCATAGTGGCGGTTTGCTCTTTAATGCCCTGCTCTGAGTCTTTACAAACCTGGCCACATAAATAGATGGTGCCGTTGTGTTTAACGATACGGCTCATGCGTTGTTTGGTGTCAATTCTTTGTATCACGGGTGATCCTTTATGGAATGAATAGTGGAACAAAACTCACTGGCGATCATGGTATCACTGCCTTCTCTGGTGCGTAACCACTTTTTCCTGTCAGCCAGCCTGCTTTGCACACTTACCAGATGTCCCCGAATTATTGCCCTAAAGCGCCGATTGTTATAGCTGCCCGACGCCTATTATGACCTCCGACGTTCACCACCGGGTAAACGTTATCTCATGCGACATGATGTCGCGAATTTAAGAGTAATTTTTGAGGAGAATTTTATGTCTGGACTCGTATCTATGGCGCAGCAATTCAGTGGCTTACCTATGAAGTCGCTTATCGGTGCTCCACTGAAAGCTGCAACAGATGCAAATGGCATGATGGCACGTACGCAAACACAGTTTATGCTCAGTACCTGCTTTGATAAAACCGCCGGTGCTCAGGGCACTTCAAGCCAGCTCAAGCCAATCATGGTTGAGTTCACGCTGAGCCGTCCGGTGATCAAAGGCACCACGACGTCTGAAGCAAATATCACGCTGAAGTTACCTCTGCTGACCCTGATCCCGCTGAACTCTCTGGCAGTTGATGACGTGAAAGTGCACTTTGAAATGGAAGTTTCGAGCTCAATGTCAAAGGACAATGAAAAGCAGTCTGAGCAGGAAACCGCAGCAAAAGCCGACATCACCGCAAAATACAATGCGGGGTTGTTCTCGGTCGAAGTACATGGCTCTGTGTCGCACAGCAGCAAAACCAGTTCCAAGCAACGCGAACACTATGAAGCATCGAACAAAGCCAAGTATGAGGTGGATGTCCACGCAGGTCAGCTACCGCTGCCAACCGGTGTAACGACGATCATCAATGCCTTTACGAAGAACATTGACCCGATCATCGAAAAACCGTAATCGCCTGTAATAGCACCCAACCGGGGAAGCATTGCGCTTCCCTTTATTAACCGGATCAACAAAAAGAGAGCATCATGATCGAATTTCAATCACTTATGAAGGCCATTCACAAAGGAGTCAAAGACGCCGCTAAATCGGTCGAAGGCGAAACGCTGGACTTTGTAAAACGCTTTTTCGATGAGCAAGACAATGGCAAAGGCAAGGCACCCAGTTACTCGCCAAAAACCTGTGCGATGGAGTTTCCCAGCCGCACTGAACACGGCATAGACACAGTGAGCGCAGAAGTGCCATTACTGGCGCTGGTGCCCATTTCTTCTCCGCGGATCTCAGAGGTGAAGTTTATCGCTGAACTGGAGATCAGCAACAATGAGCAAGATCAGCTGATGGTGGCCTTTGCCCGCAGCACGGCCAAGCCTGCCGGGCTGCGCAATAAGCTGATGGGCCAGCAAGAAACAAGTGAAAACACCGCCAATGCCACGTTGGAAATCACGCTTACTGGCAACGAACCCCCCGAAGGGCTGAAAAAGCTCGTTGAAGGCTATGAGCGCGCGCTCAGAGCGCAAATTCCGGGCTAACCCGCTCAGTGTAAGGATAAAAGTATGAACAGTAATATTGCGTCGCAATTTGCCGGTTTACCTATGAAAGCATTGATTGGTGCGCCACTTAAAGCGGCCACCGATGCCAATGCAATGATAGCCAATGCACAAACTCAATTTATTTTATCAACCTGCTTTGAAAAAGACCGTCACAATGAAGGGCGTCTTACCCCGGTGATGGTGACATTTACCCTGACCCGCTCGGTGTTGGAAAAAGACGGCAGCGTGAGCAAAGTCCCCTATGAAATGGAAATTGCCATCCCGCTGATGACGTTGATCCCCATAAACTCACTGGCCATTGAAAAATTAACCGTCTCTTTCAGCATGGAGGTGAAAAGCTCCAGAGAAATCAAAAAGCAGACTTCACAGGAGCAAAAACACAATCGCTCGCAATCTCGCCAGCCTGAGCAAGCCCATGAATTTGAAACTGAGCTGCATGGATCTTTGGCGAAATCAGGCAGTCAGAGTCAGCAGCAGTCGGGCTCGGCGCACGCCAACTACGAAGTGATGCTCGAAGCAGGCCAGTTACCCTTACCGCGCGGGATCACTACGATACTCGATATTTTTGCAAAAAACCTGACCCCTTTACCCAGTAAAAACGAGGATTAACCCATGAGTATAAAATCAAAAATTGACTGTCCGGAATGTGGCATGCCTATTCACTTTGAATCCAGCTTACTGCTGGCGGGGCAGGCGTTTTGCTGCGCTAATCCCAGCTGTGGCGTGACCATCTCACTGACGGCGACAGACAAGGAAGTGGTATCTGATGCTTTTGATAAGTTTGAAAAAATGCGCAATGACGCAACTCAACAAGCGGGTCGCTACGATGCCTGAGCGTGCTCAACGTCGAAGCCCGGTAGCAAGCTCAGGCTACCGGGCAGACGGCGTTTAATTAAGCGCCCGGACCGCATTCCATACAATGCTGGACAATATCCGGACCAAATTTGAGCCTGGCATTGAGGTTTCTCAGCGCAGTACGCAGCCCCTCTTCAATGACCGGGTGATAGAAAGGCATATCCAGCATCTGGGGCACCGTCATCTTATTTTGCACGGCCCAGGCCAGCAGGTGCGCGATATGCTCAGCGGCAGGCCCGATAAACTCAGCGCCCAGGAACAAACCACTGCCCTGCTCTGCATACAGGTGCATATAACCCTTATTTTTTAGCATCACGCGGCTGCGGCCCTGATTTTCAAAGCTTACTTCACCAATGGCAAAGCAGCCACATTTGCCATAGCGCTCATTCAATTGTTTAAAGCTCTCCCCCACCATCGCAATTTGCGGATCGCTGAATACCGCAGCAATTGGCGCGCGGCGCAGGCCATTGCGTACATCCGGGAAACGTCCGGCATTTTGACCGGCAATGGTGCCCTGGTCGGCCGCTTCGTGCAGCAGAGGGATCTGGTTGCTGGCATCCCCGGCAATAAAGATATGGCTGTCGCCACACTGCATGGTATGAGGGTCGGCCAGCGGCACACCGCGATCATCGAGTTCAATGCCGGTGTTTTTCAGGCCCAGCTTATCGACATTCGGCACTCTGCCCGTTGCTGCCAGCACATAGTCAAATTGTTCGGTCTGTGGCTTGCCATCGTGATCAATGTAGGTCAGTTGTGCTTTGTCGCCAACCTGCTTCATATCAGAGACTTTGGCATCGCTGTCGACATAAAATTCTTCGCCAAACACGGTATTGGCATAATCCTGAATTTGCGGATCCGTCAGCGGCCCAATGTTACCCCCTACGCCGAACAACTTTACCTTCACACCCAGGCGATGCAGAGCTTGTCCCAGTTCCAGGCCAATTACGCCCGGGCCAAACACGGCCACAGACTCGGGTAAGTCCTGCCAGTCAAACACATCATCATTAATGATTAAGCGCTCGCCAAAAGCCTGAAAGAAGCCCGGAATATTCGGTCTTGAGCCGGTCGCGATAACAAAGCGTTTGGCGGTGATCACAGTATGGTCGTCAATCTGAACCCGGTTGGCATCCAAAAAGCGTGCATAGCCCTTGATCCTGTCTTGCTCTGGCAACTCATCTACGGCTTCCAGTACAAAACCAACAAATCGATCTCGCTCGCTGCGCACTCGTGCCATTACGGCTTTGCCATCGATTTCTGGCGCTGTGGTATTAACCCCAAATTTTGGCGCTTCGGTCACGCTGTGTGCGGCTTCCGCTGCGGCAATCAACAACTTGCTGGGCATGCAGCCGACACGTGCGCAAGTGGTGCCATACTGACCGGCTTCGATCATTAACACATTATCCGTGGATTGTTTGGCATTTCGATAGGCGCTGAGCCCGGCTGTGCCCGCACCAATCACGACTACGTCAGTTTCAAGTTGTTTCATGTTTTACCTCTGAGCAAAGGGAGTTGAGGGGCTGTTAAGCCCCTTCACAGATGACTTTTTGAGTTTGTGTGGTTACTGCGCGAAGTAGGTCGCCAGGTCGTCTGAACCACCAATGTGTTTACCGCCAATGAACACCTGCGGCACAGTTTCACGACCAGACAGCGCTTTCAGGCTGGTCAGGGTGGCTTGTTGACCTAACACCAGTTCTTCATAGACCAGACCCTGTTCGTCCAGTAGGGCTTTTGCTTTGGCGCAGAAAGGACAGCCTGGTTTGGTGATGATTGAAACTGGCTGCGGTTTTACCTGCTCTGGGTTGATGTATTCAAGCATGGTATCGGCATCAGATACTTCAAACGGGTCGCCCGGTACGTCCGGCTCAATGAACATTTTTTCAATCACGCCGTCTTTAACAAGCATAGAGTAACGCCAGCTGCGTTTGCCAAAGCCCAACTCTTTTTTGTCTACTAACATGCCCATGCCTTCAGAAAACTCACCGTTTCCGTCCGGGATAAGCGTCACGTTTTCTGCTTCCTGATCTTTGGCCCAGGCATTCATCACAAAGGTATCGTTGACAGAGATACAGATGATGTCATCAACCCCATTTTGTTTAAATACGCCAGCCAGTTCGTTGTAACGTGGCAGGTGCGTTGATGAACAGGTTGGTGTAAAGGCGCCAGGCAGTGAGAACACCACAACGGTTTTGCCTTTGAACAGATCATCTGTGCTGATATTTTTCCATTCGTCGTTTTCACGTACCGGGAAAGTGACCTGAGGAATTGTCTGACCTTCGATATTGTTTAGCATAATGTTTGTCTCCTTTGATTTCGATGAAGCCATTATCAGGCGAATCGATTCATTTGTATAATGGGTTAAATTAATTGGTTCGATTGGAAAAATAGAATGAACCATCCAGCGTTCAGATGATGATGCTTTTAGATTAGCTGTAATTACATGAAAGTAAAACGGCACTAAGTGAAAGCAAGGGAAAGGTAACTGAGCTTAGCTATCGGATTGTGCGGGTTGTACAAGTGGTAGCGTAAGGGTCACGCACAGACCACCCAGTTTGCTGTGCGACAAAGATAACTGCCCCTGATGCAACTCAGTGATCTTCTGACAAATCGACAACCCCAGGCCTGAACCGCCCAGATCGCGGCTGCGTGATTTATCGCAGCGATAAAGGCGCTCGGTGAGGCGCGGTAAATCGTCATCACCGACACCCGGGCTGGAATCTTCAAAGTGACAGATCAGGTGCTCAGCTTGTTGAGCGATAGTCACACTGACTTGTCCTGGCTTATTGGTGTAGTGGCAGCTGTTGCGTGCCAGATTGTTGAAGATCTGGTGCATCCGGTCTATATCACAGGCAACTTCCGGTGTGTCGGACAGAGTATTGTGTGTGCTCAGCGTCAGCTCGTGTTGTGCGATTAAAGGTTTAATGGCACTGATCAACTCATCAAACAGGGCTTTGGCGGGTCGTACTTGCAGGTCCAGTTGCAGGCTGTGTGTGTCTGCCTGTGCCAGCTCATAAATATCGGCTATCAAAGTGTTTAACATAGACAAACGACTTTGCATCAGCGTGTAGGTGGCATCGGGGTCTGTGATCAGGTTGTGTTGCAGTGCCTCAATATTCAGTTTGAGCACCGTCAGTGGCGTTCGCAGCTCATGTGAGACATCCGCCAGCAGCTGTTGTTTGAGGGTCAGTGCCTGGTTGAGTACGGCGGCCTCTTTTTCCATCACTTTACGCTTTTTCAGATGATACAGATAAAACATCAGGAAAAAGTTCAGCAGCACTATGATGGCCGCCGCCAGGATCACGCTTTGTAGCCTGTTCTGGCGCTTTTGTTCATCCAGCCCGCTTTGTAGCTGATTCACTTTGAGCGTTTCTAAGTGCAATTCAGCGTCGCGCTTTTTGGCTTCCAGCCGGGTCAGTCGCGATTGCTCAGTTTGCTGCTGGAGCAGCTCAGTTGCGTGCGTCTGAAAGCGCAGTGCCGATGTAAAGTCTTGTTGCTGCTGATAGGCAAAGGCCAGCACTTTTGCGGCCTCCACCATAGTGTCATTTGGTTTAGGGTCGAAATAAGGCGCCAGTTGTGCTATCGCCTGGCCCGGATCCTGATGGCTTAAGGCACTGGCATACCAGACCAGGTGTTGGCGATGCAGTGCCTGATTATGCTGCGGATTGATCAACGTCAGACCCTGGCCAATTAAATTAGCTGCTTGCGGGTAGTTGGCTTTGGCCAGCTGAACACGCCCCAGCCCGGCTATGGCCCAGCCCAGATTACGCTTGTGGTCTATGGACTCACTGATGGCTTTTGCCTGTTCATAAGCCTGGGCTGCAGCGTCTAAATCGGCCAGTTGCAGATGTTGTTCTGCAATTCGGATCTGATTTTGTCCCATGTAAAGACGGTCATTTGCCTGCTCGTCGTAGCGGTACGATTGGGTGAAAGCTTCGAGTGCGGCCTGATGGTCGCCGAAATCCACAAAAATATCGGCCAGACCATAGTAAGTTGCCGACATCATGGCCTGATCTGGCTGACTTTGTTGCCCAAGCCAGGTCAGCTGAGCCTGGCGGCTTTCCAGTGCTCTGTCTAACTGGCCAAAGAGCTTATAGATTCGGGCTTGCGTATCAAATGCGGCGTTGTGCAACGGAATATTATTGTCCTGTTCAGCATAATGTTTTGCCAGGGCAACATGCTCAAGTGCTTTGAGGTTCGGGCTGTCCTTGGCAAGGGCATTGGCAACCATGCGATGAGCATGGCTAAGCATGCGCCAGTCTTGCGTACGAGAAAAAAATTCGCTGGCGCTGAGAAAATGCGCCTGAGCGCCCTGACCATCCCCTAAACGCAGTGCCAGGTCGCCGCTTACCCAGTGGTATTTTCCCTGCATAGAGTCATCGGGGTGTGCGCTCAGATGACTAGCCAGTGCATCAAGCCTGAGCTTTGCGCGCTCGTAGTCGTCCAGCCGCACCAGGTGTAATGCCATGCGATGCAGCACAAAGGTCCGCTGTTGTGGGGTAAGCGATGGCTCTGCAAGTAATGCCTCGCCTTCTTCGAGCGCCTCTGTAAAGCTCTTCTTGTCCTTGAGTGGAAATTGCTGCTTATACGCGGCAAAGTCTGCGCTGTATGAGGCTATGGGCCACAGCGCACCAAGATGAACGGCAAAGGTTAAGGCGAGTAAATTTTTCAAAATCAGCGTCCGAAAATATGACACTGAATTTTATGTGCTGCGGGTGTAAACGCCTATCCAACTTTTCTATTAAATTGAATAATCCCGCCTAGCACCGCTGTCACCTTGTTACCAGAAGTTATGACGTCATTGTAGAAGGTGACGTCTGGTTTTTCACTGGCAGAAGGTGACACTTTACTTGCAAAAAGTGACTATCAATCCCGGATATTCACTTCGCCGCGGACCTTTTCGATGCGTTGTCCGCCTGAGGTGTCGCCTGTGATGGTCAGACCGCCCGCTTCTATCACCTCGATGTCGCCAGAGTCATCATCAATGGTGACATGGCCTTTAATATTTTGCAGTACCAAGTTGCCACTGCCGTCGTCTACTTTGGCGTTGCCCTGTAAGTTCTGAACGCGCACAAAGCCGGAGTCATCGCGTAAATCCAGGGTGTTACCGCCACGGATCTCGACATTACCCGAGCCATCCACAATGCGCAGGTCGCCACTGAGGTCCATCAGGCTAATGTTGCCCGATTCATCGTCCAGGGTGAGCGAGCGTCCGCCAATGATTTGCAGGTCGCCTGAGCCGTCTTCAATGTCCATATCGCCGCTGATGTCAGAGATATAGATCTGTCCCGAGTCATCATCGAGTTTAAGCTGACTGCCACCTTCAATGGTAATGTCGCCCGAGCCGTCTTCGATATCCAGCATGCCGCTGACACCACGGATCAGCATCTGTCCTGAGCCATCGTCAATTTTAACGTTGGCTGCCCCGTTAATGCTGATATCACCTGAGCCATCCTCCAGCTCGATATCTCCGGTCATGCTGGTGATGGCAATGTCACCCGAACCATCATCAATATCCAGCATCAGGTGGCTGGGCACACGCAGGGACAGGTCAATTTTGGGGCTGTTACCGCTGTACCAGACAATACCAACGCGGGCGTTATGTTTTGCAATCAGCTTTGCATTGTTACCGTCCTGTTCAAGGCTAAGCTGATAACTGTGCTCTTTGTCAGTCCGTATCCTGGCATCGACTTCAATCTGGGTAAGGTTGTCGACGCCCACAATATCCAGCGAACCGGCGCTGGTGTCTGCAACCAGGCTGCGCAGTTCGGTGGCGTTGAGGGTCAGGGTTTTTTGAAGTTCCACATCTGCAACTGTTTTGCTGTGGCCATCAATGTGGATCACACAGCCACTGAGTGCCAATGCTGCGAATAAAGGAGAGAGTTTTTTGATCATGATGCAATTCCAATTTGTTCTTTTTTATATACAGGTTATGTACAGGGAACAAGCAAAACGGGTGCCAACAAATTAGTTTAAAAATATCAGTTGCTTACCTCTTTCATGAATTAAGCGCTGAACATATAGTGACTGAATGTGGTGAAATTAACCAAATAGTGGTGTAACTATTTACAGGACCAGGGCGAGTATGTCATGGGAATGTCAATTATTGCATCTAGCATTGTCTTTGTACCGAGTGGTGAGTATTGACGAGCAGACTGATGTTAGATTCGATAGTAACCCGGCCAGCACAGACGCAATCAAAGCGCACACAGCCTCAGGCAGGCGTGCCAGACAGTGCGTTATTTTTGGGCGTAGGTGCAGCCAGTGCAACCGAGCTAGGAAATTCCGCCTGTGTCATTTGCTGCGATGCCCGCCCCTGGCTGCTGATCGACTGTGGTCATGATACGCTGGTGCGTTATAAGCAGACCTTTGGCAGCCAGTCGCTGCCCCGGGCGGTATTTATCACTCACCTGCACTACGATCATATTGGCGGGCTGGAGCAGTTGTATTTTAAGGCCGCCTTAAGTGGTCAGACAGTGCGGTTATATGTGCCCGTACAATTGATCCAGTCACTGTTTGCCATGCTGGCGTATACTGGCCTGGCCGAGTGTCGTGAAGATATCTGGCATACCTTTGAATTGCATCCCGTGGGGGAGCAGTTTTTCCATCAGCAGCTCAGACTAAGCTGCTATCCTGTTCGTCATCAGGCCCCCGGCAGTGCCTTCTCTTTGCATCTTCCTGGACGATTTTTCTATAGCGGCGATACCCGGCCCATTCCTGAGTTGTTGATCCATCAGGTGACTCAGGGAGAGATTATTTTTCATGACTGCGTGGCATCTGCAAACCCCAGCCACGCCGGACTGGATGAGCTTTTAAAGGAGTACCCGCCAGCAGTCTTAGCCAGGCTCTGTGTATATCATTATCACGGCGCTGACGATATCCACGCGTTTGAGCAGGCGGGTATTCGTTATGCCGAACCCCAGCAGCTAATCTCTCTGTGTTAAGCCCCTTTACACTCAGATGCAGGCTGGCAAGGCGAGCTTAATTTGATCTCGGCCAGCATTTCTTGCTCCTCCTCATCAAAGCCGGTTTCGACAAAGCCAAAGCTGGCATAAAAGTCTTTTGCAACCGGGTTATCGGGTACGTAGCAGATAGCAATTTCTGTGATCTCTCGGTGACTACGGATCTCGTCCAGGGCAGCCTGAAGGGCTTGTCTGCCTATTCCTTGCTGCTGATGGGCTTTATCCACCATTAATCGCCAAATTGAAACCCGATGTGGTTGCTCCGTCACCCACATTAGCAATCCGACTTGTTTGCCTTGGTGGCTGATAGCACGTACTTCATAGTCCGGGTTATAGGCGGCCTCCAGTAAGGTCCAGTCATTAGGCGCGACCAGGGGCTTTTGTTGCTCGTGCAGTTCAAGGTCGCCCAGTCGTTCGAAATTCTTCTGCCACACAGTGCTGAGATACACTTCAGGCAAGGGCTTATCACTGTGCCACTCCATCAGATAGGCGGTGTCATTCCAGCGCCCCTTATATTCAAATGACAGCTGGCTGAGCAGGTTGCGCATTCGCTCGTTGCCCTCGACATACACGGCTGAAATAACCTGACAATCCGACTTGGCCCTGAGCTGTAATAGCAATTGTTGCAATGCCTGAGTGGCAAAGCCCTGGCGCCGAAAGCGTTGGTCTATTACCAGCTGAGTGATGGTGTATTCATGTTGGGTGCCTTCCGGCTCCATGGGATGATATTGAATAAAGCCGATCAGGGTTTGCGCGCGGTAGATCAGCAGATTTCGGTAGTATGGAAAAAATGCCGATTCGGCCAGGGCTTCGGCCGGTGATGCGATAAAATTTAGGTCGTCTGGCAGTAGTTGCAGTGCAAATAGGTCACTGTAATTGTCTTTATTCGCTGCTTTTAATGTGATCATGGCTACTCCTTTTTTCCTTATATGGGTCCTCAGTCGCTTAAACCAAGCGTATTTTGACTTTTTTGCACTGTCTAAAGATTAAACGTAAGTGTTTGTATTATATGATTGCACTAGTTAAACGCTGAGATTAACCTGATTTTTAGGATAATATTTGCACGATCCACTGGTGTTTTGGGTAATTTTTTGCTATCAATATTACTACTTTTGGTTGTAGCGCTTTCTCTGTAATTAATACTTTTGTGGTTTTAGTCGTCAGGGGAGTTCGGGAGGAGTTAATCATGTTGTTTTCACAGTCAGGCCGTACCGGTCATAATCAGTGTTCACTGTTTTTCATCACGATTGCCACTATCCTGTTATTTGCTATCACACTTTGGCTGGCCTGAAAGGTCAAACCCCATGGACGGCCTATTTGGCCTAAGTTTGAGCCGCTGCACGAGCCTGACCCGTTACGTTAATTACATGCTGCAACATGTTTCCTTTCTCTGTTACCTGAATATATTTAGTTATATTTCCTGTAAAGTACGTTAAAATACCCTTTTGTGTGGTTGCGCCAGCCAATATGCTGAGCCTTATCACATGTCGTGTAAAAAGGGCTCAATAGCCGTTTAAAAAAGTAACTGCTCTGTTCAAAGGAAAATTATGCAACTAGTTGATTTAAAACCCGATGATCCAAGTGTTAGAGAACTATTTGCAGAAATTGACCGGCTGATGAATACCCTCTATCCCATTGCCAGTGATCAGTCTTTGGCACTTGAAGAGCTCAATCAACCCAATGTACGGGCCGTGGGGCTGCGTAACGAAGAGGGCATAGTGGCGTGTGGCGCTATCGTTAAACAATTCGATAAAACCTTGTACGGTGAATTAAAGCGTTTGTATGTCAAACCTCAGTACCGTGGTAAGGGCTTATCCAAACGCATAATGCAAATTTTGCTGCATTACGCGGGCGATGCACAAATTCCTCTGATCCGCCTGGAAACCGGCGTAAAGCAGGAAAAAGCCATCAACCTCTACGAAAGCCTGGGCTTTGAACGCTGTGAGCGCTTTGGTCTGTACCGTGATAACCCGCTCAGTGTCTTTATGTCTTTGTCATTAAACAAAGAGTAATCACACTCGTACTCCTTACAATCGACTTTTTCGCGGTTTTAGACTAATTTTTAGCTAATCAGTGGGTCAGTTAGGGAGTAACGGGTGAAAATTTTGGTTGTCGACGATATGACCTCCATGCGTCATGTGATGATAAGCATGTTGCGCAGGTTGGGCTTTAAAGACATAGACGAAGCCACTGATGGAAAGCGGGCACTGGAATTACTCGACAAAAAAACCTATGAACTGGTTGTTTCCGATCTCAACATGCCGCACGTAGACGGGCTTGCTCTGTTACATGAAATCCGCGCCAAACCTTCCCTGAAAGATATCAAAATTCTGATGGTCACCTGTGAAAATGGTCGGGACCGGGTACAACAGGTGTTGCTACAAAAAGTCGACGGCTTTGTTATCAAGCCATTTAGCCTGGCGACGCTGGAAAAGCAACTAAGAAAAATGAAGCTGTTAGACGTCATTGAATAATTGAATATATGGCAGGAAAAAGCCCCATAATCATGGGGCTTTTAAGACTTGATAAATTACTTCTACGAATTACTTCTACGAATTATTTCTCAGAGTTGACCGGGAAGCCGCGATCTAACATCAGGGCTTCGACCGCTGCGTCGCGACCACGGAACTTACGATACGCCTCAGCCGGATCCATTGCGTTGCGCACTGAGAACAGATAGTTCACCAGGCGATCCGCCACTTCTTCATCATAGAAACCGCCCGGTGCACTGGCAAAGGCCTGGGCCGCATCAGATGTAAGTACTTCTGCCCACAGGTAACCGTAATAGCCTGCCGAGTAGCCTTCACCCGAGAAAACATGGCCAAAGTGTGTGGTGCGGTGACGCATCACAATTTCAGATGGCATGCCGATAGCCGCCAGCTGAGATCTTTCGAATTCAACCGGATCGCCAATCTTAGCAGGATCTGTGGTGTGGAACTTCATATCCATAATGGCCGACGCCAGGTACTCTGTGGTGGCAAAACCCTGGTTGAAGTTAGCCGCTTGCTTGATTTTGTTGACCAGTGATTTTGGCATAGGTTTGCCGGTTTCATGGTGTACCAGGAAGCGTTCGATCACTTCATCTGTGACCAGCCAGCGCTCTAGCAGCTGTGACTGGAACTCAGTGTAGTCGCGTACACCTGAGTTTGAGCCTGGGTATTTTACTTTAGAAGACAAAGAGTGCAGTGCGTGACCAAACTCGTGGAAGTAAGTTTCCGCGTCATTCCAGGAGATCAGGCTCGCCTGACCCGCCGGAGCTTTAACGAAGTTAGAGTTGTTCGAGCTCAGCACGTTGGTTTTACCATCAAACGTGGTGTGGCGACGGTATGAAGTAGCCCAGGCGCCGGAGCGTTTACCCTGACGTGCAAACGGGTCTAAGTACCAAAGGCCAATGTGTTCGCCGCTGGTTTTATCGGTTACTTCCCAGACGCGTACGTCTTCATGGAAGACCGGTACTGAACCTTCTGGTACCTCAGTGAACTCAAAGTTAAACAGGCGACCTGCGACGTAGAACATGGCTTCACGTAGCTTGTCCAGTTGCAGGTATTGTTTGACTTCATTGGAGTCAAGGTCGTACTTGGCTTTGCGCACTTTCTCAGAGTAGAAACGGTAGTCCCATGGCTCAATCTTGATGTTTGCGCCTTCTTTGTCTGCCAGCGCCTGCATATCGGCAACTTCTTCTTTGACACGGGCAATGGCTGCTGGCCATACCTTATCCATCAGCTCCATGGCGTTTTTCGGATCTTTTGCCATGCGGTCTTCAAGACGCCATTGTGCATAGTTCTCGTAACCCAGCAGTTGCACACGTTCGTGACGTAAGGTCAGGATCTCATTAATGATGGCCTTGTTATTGTGCTCACCGGCATTGTTACCACGGCTGTAGTAGTTTTGCCATACCTGCTTGCGTAATTCACGCTCTGTGGAGTACATCAAAAACGGATCCATAGAAGAGCGAGTGTTGGTGACCGCATACATACCTGGCTTGCCGCGCTCTTCGGCTGCTGCGGCAGCAGACGTGATATAAGACGCTGGTAAACCAGAAAGCTGGTCTTTGCTCAGATAAACGACGTAGCCCTCTTCATCGGCCAGGACATTGTTGGCAAAGTCTGCGTGCAGCTTTGATAAAGCCAGGTTAATTTCGGCGTAGCGTTTTGCCGCGTCCCCTTCCAGCGTGGCACCGTTACGGGCAAAGCTGTTGTACTGTAACCAGGTGATACGTTGCTCTTCTGCGCTCAGTTGTTTGAATTCAGGGCTTTCATACACGGTTTTAATACGTTCAAACAGCGCCTTGTTTTGGGTGATCTGAGAGCGATACTTGGCATATTTTGCCATCAGGCCGCCCTGCATTTTACGAAACTCAGGTGAAGAGTTGTTGGCGCTCCAGATTCCGTAGTAGGTAAAAACGCGATCCAGTGCCTGACCTGAACGCTCCATGGCAACTACGGTGTTGTCAAAGCTTGCAGGCGCGGTGTTATTTGCGATCTGGTCAATTTCGCTTAGGTGCTCTGCTAGTGCAATGTCCAGTGCCGGTTCAAGATCTTTAAGCTGGACCTTATCAAATTGAGGTACGCCCTGATATGGTCCGGAAAATGGCTGTAAAATGGGGTTTTGATACTGTTTTTCGGCAACTGTTACTGTACTTTCGTTGCTTTGCTGTGTGCTGCTGCATCCCGCCAGACCGATCATCACGGCAGCGCTCAGTAGTGTTAGTTTAATTTTCAACATAGTTGGTTTTCGCTTGTTGTCATTTTGATTACAGCATACTAAAAGACAACTTTATAAAAGTGCAATCAGATCTCGATTAATCGCCAAAATCAAAGTGTAAATAGATATGAATGGTTAAGATCTGCGCTACACTATGGGGGCTCAACAACTTTCTAATTCTGGATCATTCAATGGAAATCGGTATTTTTATTTACGATGGCGTTGAAGTGTTAGACTTTAGCGGCCCATTTGAAGTGTTCAGCACGGCAGCTCGTTTTGTGGATGAGCCCGTAAATATCAGTCTGATTGCACCGAGCCATGCGCCCGTGAGTTGTCGCGGTGGCTTGTCTGTTAACCCGCATTACAGTATCCATGGTCATCCCCGATTTGACTTACTGATAGTCGCAGGCGGTCAGCATCAGCATGTGCTTAATAATACCTCTGTGCTGGCCTGGTTGGCTGAAACGGCCACGCATACTCGCCGCTGCGCTTCTATTTGCACTGGGGTGTTTTTATTTGCCGAGGCGGGGCTGATTGACGGTAAATCGGTGACCACGCACTGGGACGACCTGGCGCAGCTGCAAACCAGTTACCCTCATCTGAAGGTGTGTCAGGATAAACGGTTTGTGATGGATCAGAATTTTACCAGCTCGGCGGGGATCTCCGCAGGCATAGATATGAGCCTTGAACTGGTCAAAGTACACTTTGGCAAAACGCTGGCTGTTAAAACCGCGCGGCAAATGGATTATAACTGGCTCTAAAGTGGCATAGATAACGCGGTGTCATAAAGCCAGTTAATGACGGGGCCCTTTGCCTTATCCCTGCGCCTGACCAGGCCCATATCAACGGTCAGTGAGCCGGGAATGTGCTGAGTAGAAAGGGTGATAACGGCCTCGTTAAACCAGTGAGACTTAACCACATGCTCTGGCACCAGCGCCCAGCCAACACCTCGTAAAACCAGTCCGGCGATATAGTAATAACTGTCGATGTGCCAGTGAAATGAGGAAATGGCCTGAGACTGGTTGTTGCCAATGCGGTCTCGGATCACCAACTGGCGATGCTGATTGAGCTGCTCAACCGTTGGGTGTGGGCAGGATGCCAGCGGATGCTCGGGGGCCACTATCAGGCGCTGCTCAAAGCTGCCCAGAGGGGTAAAATCCAGGCTCTGAGAGAGTGGTTTTTGATGAAACAAGATCCCGAGATCGGCTTTTTGTTCATCAACCCAACCGGCAATGTCGTCCTGTGAGCCGTTTAATATAGACAGCTTTAATAACGGAAACTGCTGCGACAGTTGTTTGAACAGGGTCTCAAATGCATTGATTGGCACGGCCTCATCCATGGCCACGGTTAGCGATACCTCCTCGCCGCAGCTCATTGACAGCGCTCTGGACTGTAATCTCTGGCACTGCATCAGCACGGCTTCGGCTTCTGCGAACAGGTCATGTCCTGCCGCATTTAACACGGGTAAGCGGGCTGAGCGATCAAACAGCTCAAACCCCAGGTCGGTTTCCAGGTTGGCAATGGCCGTGCTTATCCGGGACTGTGCTTTACCCAGTTTGCGGGCGGCAGCAGAAAAAGAACCGGTTCTGGCAGCACATACAAAGGCTTCCAGTTGATCGAGTGTCCAGTGCATGAAGGTCTCCAAAGTATCCGAAAAGCGGATAGTAACTAACTTTTATTCATCCGGTAGTTAAGCATAATAGCGGGTATTAGCAGTGAGCGGGGAATTTTATGCAAACGCACAATGTGGAGCTAACACAGCTCGGCCAGGATCAAAAAGGTCCGACGGAGCAGCGCAGCGAGTCGGTAGCCCGAACGTTCTGGCGCTATACCATACCAGCTATCGCAGCCATGATGGTGAATGGCTTATATCAGGTTGTAGATGGGGTATTTGTTGGTCATTTTATCGGCGCCGATGGCCTGGCTGCTGTGAATATCGCTTGGCCTGTGGTGGGCCTGATAGCTGGCCTGGGTACGCTGGTGGGGATTGGAGCCGGCAGTCTGTTGTCGTTGTTTCGCGGAGCGAAAGACCCTGCGCAGGCCAAGGCGGTGCTGGCAACCAGTATCTGGTTGCTACTGATACTGTCATTCACAACCAGTCTGGCGCTTTATGCCAGTGGCAGCCTGTTGCTTGATCTGCAAGGGGCCAGTGGCGAGGTACTGAGGTTTGGTCACAGCTACCTGTCGGTATTTGGCTGGGGGGCTTTGGCCACTATGGCGGCGGGGGCGCTGCCCATGCTGATCCGCAACGACGGCAGTCCGGGTGTGGCAACGCGGCTGCTGATTTTGGGGGCATTGACCAATATTGTCCTCGACTATGTTTTTATTGTGCTGTTGCAGTGGCAGCTTGCAGGAGCTGCCTGGGCCAGTGTGGTATCACAATCTCTGGTGGGTATACTCGCCCTCAGCTACTTTTGTTCGGACAAAGCGCGTGTCAGGCTCTCATTAAGCGGGTTAACCTTCTCTGTACAGCTTGCCGGTCGAACCTTAATTCAGGGGGCATCAGGGCTTGTGATGTTCCTGTATTTTGCCTTTATTACGGCGCTTCACAACAAGCAGTTGCTGACTTACGGTGAGCCCTTACATGTTGCAGCGTTTGCACTGATTGGCTACATCGGCGTGATTTATTACTTCTTTGCCGAAGGGGTGGCCAGTGGGATGCAGCCGCCGGTAAGCTATTACTATGGGGCAGGGCAAATAGAGAAAATTGCTGCGACGTTGAAACTGGCCTGTCAGGTGAGCCTGTCGGTTGGGCTGGCAATAGTGCTTTTTCTGAATGTCTTTCCTGAGGCTGTGGTTGCCTTGTTTACTCAGGAGTTGGTACTGCTCGATGAGGCGCAACGTGGTGCGCGCCTGCACTTGTCCATGGTGTTTCTGGATGGCTTTATTTTTCTTGCCGCCATGTACTATGTGGCGCTCGATCAGGGGGCAAAATCTTTATTGATCTCACTGGGCAATATGGCCATTCAGGTGCCGTTTTTATTCCTGTTGCCGCAGCAGTTTGGCATAGACGGGGTCTGGCTGTCGGTGCCCGTGTCTAACCTGGTACTGACTTTGATTGTCGCACCTATGCTGTGGCGGGATTTGTCGCGGTTAAAGCACAGCTCAGTAGTTAGCAGCTAAAAAGGGGGTGGCAACCCCCTTTACATATTACAGTAATCGTCTGGTGGGCACATATTGGCGGGCCGTCACCAGGCTGATAGCCACCAGAGTCACAATCACACCGCCCAGGCTTAGCGCAATGAGTGCTGGACTGGGCGAAAACACCATTAACGTTTTAAGCCAGGGCCAGCTCAGGCCAACTGCGATAACCGCAAATGCAATACTCATCAGTGCGGGTTGTAAAAACGCACGGATCCTTGCCTGCAAAACCTGGCGGCGCTTAGCACCCAGCATCAGGTGTACTTTAACCACGCTCTGTTGCAGATAGGCTGCATAACTTTGCAGACTATAAATGCCATACGCGGTAATGATCAGGATCAGCAGATTGACGAAGACCAGCAGCCAGGTGGTGATCCGTCGGTATTGATGCGCGCGGGCCACTTCATCGTCCAGCGCCCGCCACTGAGTGAGCACAAATTGTGGGTGCTGCTGTTGCAGCAGTGTGCTGAGCTGTGTTTTGCTCAGCGTCAGCCCGGGCGCCAGTTTCACCAGCAGGTAGGTGGCAGAGCCAAAATTAGGTAAATAAAAGCGTGCGGGTGGCACAGGTTTACCCGGCAGTTGTAAATCGTCAATAACAGCAATGATGCGCTGGGGTTTTGAGCCATCAACTTCCAGGGTTTTACCCAGCACCTCGCCACCAAGCTTTTGGGCAAACGTACGGTTGACTATGACCACAGGGTGTTGCTCGTCAATGTCTTGTTTGGTGAATGTGCGCCCGGTAATGAGGCGTTGTGCCAGCACCTCAAAGTAGTCTTGATCCACATTGCGATGAAAGGGCAGATAGCGGGTATCACGCCACGCAGCGGTGACATTAAACTGAAAGTCGTCTTTGAGTGGAGTGCGGGCGAAACTGGCGGCCAGCACACCGGGCTCCTGCAGCAAAGCCTGTTTAAAGGCCTTGGCCATCGGGGCATACGCAGACCATCCTTGCCAGTCCAGCGTAGCAACGTTGAATTCCAGTTCGTAAACTTGCTGTGCCTCGAACCCCAAAGGATGACTCAGTTGTTTGAGGTTATCCCAGACCAGCTGCGCACAGGTCAAAATAGCCAGAGAGACCAGCAACACCTGTGAGGCGACAAAGCGCCGGATGGTGGTCTGGGACAATTGTGCAGCCAGGCCTTTGCCGCTGCGTCTGAGGCTGCGCATCAGGGTGTCTGACTGACAATGTCTGTGGCTCAAGGCCATAAATAAAGCCAGGATAGCGGTCCCCAGCAGGCTTGCCAGCAAAACCATCGACCAGTTGAGCGCCAGTTGTTCGCTCTGATAGATAAACTGAGATAACCATGCCTTGCTGTACTGCAAGGCAAAATGCGCTACGCCTAGCGCGAGCATAATTGCCGGTGCAATGAGCAACAGCAGCTGGCACAATAAGGTATTACGCAGCGTTGTATAGTTTGCGCCAACCACAGAACGCACAGCCAGCTGATGTCTGCTCTGTAGCAACTGGAGTAAAAACAACTGTGCCAGGTTGAGGCTTGCCAGCAGCAACAGTGCGAGCGTACAGGCAAACACGATAAAGATAATCGGGTGGTCGCCACGTAGTGCGGTGGTCAGGGGTTGCGCGGTCAGACGGGTTTGCCAGTCTTGCAGCTGTTTGGGGGCATGTGAGGCGGCAGCACTGTTTACCTGGCTTTGCAGCTGGGCCAGCTGGGTTGGTGCTGTTTGCGAGCGCAGCAGCACACGAATGTTGGGATCGGGGCTTTGCCAGTAGCCTTTGTACTCTGAATTATTGTAGCGCCAGGGTAGCCAGAGATCGGGCTGCCAGCCGGCTTTAAACAGCTCAGGCGGCTGATAATCTTGACTGACCACGCCACGAATTGGATGCTTCACCCCATTGATATTGAGGTGGTAACTTAATATGTCTGGTGTGCCGCCAAAGGCGCTGTGCCATAGCGCAAAGCTGATCACCGCACCGCGGGGCTGGGTATCGGGTGTGTCTAAAAATGGGTTGCTATGACCATAAATTAACTTCCCACCCAGCATAGTTTGCCAGTCGCCGCTGACATAAGCGGTTTTAATTTTTTCCTGGTAGGTTGTCTCCAGTGGCACTTCTTCTGCGTAGTAAAAACTCAGCAGCGGATTTGGCTGTGTTTCGCCATCTGACGCAGGAGCGGTACTGCCTGCCATGCGCAGCAGCTGTGTGACAGCCGGATAAGGCCAGCCATGATCGGTCAGTCCGGCGCTCGTGGCCTGGCGATGATGGTCAAGTACCAGAGTATGCTGTGGCACTGGGTAAGGCAGTGGTTTAAACCAGATATGATAGAGCAGGGCGGCAACACAGAGCACGGCACTGAGTGTCAGTGTCAGTAAGCTCAACATACTGAGTGCCCAGCGTGGTTGCTGGCCTAGTTGCATAAGCGCTGGCTGTAAACAGGTAAACCAGATAAAGTCGCGATAGCGCTGTAACATAATGGATATCCATTAAACGGTCGGTGATCAGAGCCAAGTCTACAGCAAAGAATGCTCCAAAAAAATTGTATAATAATAACAAATGGTTATATATTTCATGCTGCCACTGAACACAAAAACGGACCGCCAGTCCGGAATTATACCAAGCGGCAAACTCCACCTTTGCAGTGGGTTAGGGTGGTGTTGCTGGCAGGCCGTAAACTTGCAAAGAGGGAAATAACCATGAGCACAAAGACGTTGCGTGCTGTTTTTCTGGCGTCAGCCCTGATGTCTTTGGTGTCGGGCTGCCAGAGCACGGGCAGTGAGCGCCAATTGGCCCAGTTTAAAGCCGGTCCTGAACAAGCCTGTTATGACAGAGCCACGCAGCCCTATACATTTGTGGTCGACGCGCATGCGCACTTTCGTCCTTTTGGTGGCGAGGCCGTGCCTTACGCCGAATTGATCCGTTATTTTCAGCCCGCCGGTGTGTTGTTTGTTAATGTGTTTGGTATTGGACAAATGTTCAGTGCACAAAGTGGCTGTCAGCGCTTTTCATTGTGTCCGACGGGTGAAATCAAACCGACCATCAGAAATGATGTTATCAATGGGTCTAACGCGTTATTGCACCCAAATAGCGATCTGCATCTGACATTATCAATGAGTTTTGCCGATCTCAGTGAGCCACAGGATGTGGTGCAAAAGATGGATTTACTGGACGATGAATTTGGCCAGGCATTTACCTGGATGGGAGAGGTGAACCTGGTGAAGCAAGCTCTCTTCAAGCACGCTCATCGGGCAACGGAGCCTGCACACATTGCCGACTGGGCCCCGTTTATGGCCAGACTCAGAGCGCCTGAAGATGGCAGGGCGCCCATGCCTTTGTCTATCCATGCGGATATTGGCTCAGATCAGGCACCCACCCAGTATTTACACCTGATGGAAAATGTACTGGCCCGTTATCCGGATAATCCGATTGTCTGGGTGCATATGGGGTTGTCGCGGGAACAAACTAAGATGGATCCGCAGCAGCATATCGCTATCCTGTCGCGGTTGCTGGATGCTTACCCTAACCTGATGCTCGATATATCGTGGCGGGTGTTATACGAGGCCTATTTTCGCCACGCGGCGATCCGTGCACACTATGTGGCATTTTTTAATCGTTATCCAACGCGTATTCTGACCGGCAGTGATTTTGTCGCGGCAAAAGGCTATAAGCTGCGGGACTATCGGCGTGAAGTGGAGATCAACAGTCGTATTAACCAATATCTCAGTGATGAGGCCTTTCGGCATATTGTCCTCGGACAAAACTACTTTGATTTGTTAGAGCTGGACTATCAGGCTCCCGAAGTTTGCCAATAGTCGCGGCTTTGATTTAAAAGGCCTTGTATAACAAGGCCCAATGTAAAAGGGATCACAGACTGTGTAGTTGCTGCAATGCCATGTCCAGGATCACGTCTTTACTTTGATCATGATCTTGTTGTTCGATGATGATATCCGGCATAAAGGCCTCTCTCGGCGTGCCATTGATATGATAGAGCTTTTCTCTGGGTAACATATAACTGAGCTGGCTGTGTGACAGGGTTTCACTATAGATGGCACCGAGTAGTTGTGACATTTGTGTGCCGATTACCGTTGCCCGTTTCATCCCATGCAACCCTATGGTCAGGCCCTCTCCCATGCTGCCTGTCCACTTGTCGCACAGTACAATTAATGGCTTGTCGTACTGAAAGTCGCCACGGGGAAAGACAAATTCCTGCCAGGCACGCTTCACCCCAAACTCTCGTTCGATAGAGACTAGCTCATGTGTTTGATATGCCTGACGGGTTTTAATGAAGCGACTCATAATACCTCTGGCCACTTCGGTATTGCCGCCACTGGGCGTGTGGCGTAAATCGAGGATCATGGCCCGGGTATCTTTCAACTGCTCCATTGCCTCGTCAAAAGCGCCGATTAGCGCATTATTACCCAGGCTGTTTTCCGGGCGAATATAGCCCACTGTGCCAATGCGCTTTTGCGTCAGCAGGGGTTTTTCTGCAATCACATCTTTTACAATGGCTTCAATATCCAGCAGCTTTATTTCGGTCTTACCCTGCCAGCGAACTTCCAGCGAGAGAGTTTGATTACGCTTCCCCGTCAATAGCCGGTTGAGTGTCCAGCTGCTTGCAGCATCCAAGCCAGAGACGTTGGCCCTGGTAATGGCTTTAGCAATGGGCACGCCATTGAGGCGTAAGATCTGCATTCCCGCGCGGAAGCCCTGTTTATAGGCGGGTCCCATAAATGGCACTGCGGTGATGATGGCTTGTTCGTTTTGCCACACCCCCCATAAACCACTGGCGGTGGGCATTGGCAGATAATAGTCTGACGGTCGGGGCGTTACATCAGCATGATGATCATACCAGTGCTCCAGGCAGTGGTTAAGCCGCGCAGATAGCTGCATCTTGTCTTTAAGCTCAGTACTTTGATGACGAACACACTGCTCAAAGGTGGCAAAGTCAGTCGGTTTTTCATCGCTGTAAGCGTAACCGAGCCGGACATAATCAATAAAGCTCTGAAGATCCTGTTGTATTTGTGTGGGTGTAAGAAGATTTTGCTTATCATCTGTTTTAGTGGAGGCTGAAGCATTGCTCATGCCACAGGCTGCCAGAAGTGTTGCGACGAGTAGTGAACGCATGACTATCCTTAATGTTGTTGGTTTTGTTATTGGTTTTGTTATTGGTTTTGTTATTTGCCTGTCAGTCGCTGTTCATATTCGTCCTGCAATTGCAGGTAATCATGTACCGACAGCTCAGCGCTTTGATATCGACGCTCCAGGATCAGTAATTGCTTGATATAGCGCATACTGGCAATAAAAGTTTCAGGTTCAACCTTTTTAGAGCGCTGCAAGATGATCAGATGCTCATTGAGTTCGCTTAACCCGTCCACGGAAAGGTTTTTGCTGACCAGATTCTGGGTGAGCATATTGTCCAGGTACTGGGGGTAAACGAGTGGATTGCGGGCAAAAAATGCTTGCTTGTCGCCATATTCTTCGATGTTTTGCTGGTAGGCCTCATGAAGGAGGATACTATAATCCAGGCTTTCCACTACAACGGCTTCTGCAGCGTGGAGCACCTTAATCAGGTCTTTGATTTCTTTTCGATCTGCGTCGTAGTTACTGATCGCAATTGCCAGTAATACACCCACTAAGGTTGCAATTAAAGTCAGGATAAAATTACAGGCGACCTCATAACGGTGGGTAAAGGCTTTAAACCTGGAAGTGAACAATAGGGCGCTGAGAGCCAGCAATACGAGTGTTAGAATGATGTACAGCATAATGGGATATTTTTAGTTGTTATATGCGTAAGATATTGACTTTGTGTATGAAGTGCAACCAAATGACAAAAAGAGGGTGAAGTTTGCCTGGATGGCGATTGGTAATCACTTCACCCTGCTCGCAAATCTAAAGCCGTTGTGCCGTCTTGCCATTTGCGTGTGTATCCAGCCACTGAACCAGCGTGTCCAGCGCGCCGGGCGCGAAATCATCAGCAGTTAAATACAGTGCTGCCCGCATTGGCAGGTCGGTTTTGAGCAGGCTGTGGGATGCGTTACTGATCACCTTTTGCTCCAGCGTATCTGCTGCGCCCACTGTGCTGGCAAACACCTGTTGGCTGTGCTCCACATCTACCCGGATATCTGAATCGCCAAACAGCGCCAGCATAGGAAATTGAATATGCGCAAACCCGAGGCTGACGTCCGAGTCGATATTGGCACGCACAAAATTGAACCTGGCTTCATCCTGTATTGGCTTTGCCATAAACGGATGCTGGTGTAAGTCACTGCCCCGGTAGTCGTCAAATCCGGCCTTGATCAACTGGTATTCCAGCTCATTCAACTGGGCAATTTCCTGCCAAATGCCGTCGTCGTCGGCATGGATCTTTTCTTCTTCTATCAGGCGCAGCCACATCGTGTACTGGCTTTGCTCTCGCCAGTTGGCAGCACCTCCCACCAGGGCGGCAAATTTAATCTCTGGCTCATTGCTCAGCTCGGCCAGCACCCAGCTTGCCTGGCTAAAGCCAAGCACGCCTATAGGGTTATTCGGGTAGCCATTTTGCCTGAGGTAGCGAATTGCACTGCGAACTTCCTCTGCGCGCTGTGGCATTGTTTGCGCCAGCCAGTCGCCGCTTGAATTACCAATGCCGGGTTTACTCCACGACATAGTGGCGTATCCTTTGTTGGTGAGTGTTGTGACAATGGGCTCGAAGTAGCCTTGGGCGCTGTGATCCATCGCGCCATCACCATGTACCAGCAGGACAATGGCATCCTGGCTCTGGTGTTTTTTGGGAGTGACCAGCCGGGCCTCTAACGTGTTGGTGTTGGCATTGAATGCAATAACGCGGTCCTCCACTTGCTCCTGATTACTGTTATGGCAGCCACTGAGTAACCCCAGCACCATACAGGCGCAGGTAATCAATGTAGCAGTACTCCATCTGGACATAATGATCTCTCCTTTAATTAGAATGCGAAACGCTCAACAGACTCCTACCATATAGAAAGCCCCGCAAGATGGGTGTAAAGCCGTGTGGAAAGTTGTAATGAGCTGTAAGAATTAAGCCGGGGTAAAGGCGGGTGGTCTGTCGTTGGAATGTTACACTTTTGCTGTATAGCAAAAGTGTTTATCAGTCTTATCTATTATCATTCTTTGAGAAATAATCTACAGTGAGTACTCACAGCGCGTTGCTGATAAAACGTACCGGCATTGCGCATCCGATCACATCATTCAGGAGGATAACATGAAAAAAGTACTCATACCGGTCACAAACCACGCCACCTTAGGTGACACAGGTCAGGCAAATGGTACCTATGCCCCTGAGCTGACCCATGTTGTGCACGTATTAAAAGCGCAGGGCATTGGCTATGAACTGGCGTCTATTCAGGGTGGTCACGTGCCTTTATATGGTACTGACGCAGAAGGCGACGAGGTGAACCGTCAGATGCTCGAAGACGCTGAGTTAAAGGCAAAAATTGCCAATACTTTGAGTGTGTCTGAGCTGAATATCAGCGATTATGATGCCATCTTTTATCCCGGTGGTTTTGGACTGCTCAGCGACCTGGCCACCGATGAACAGTTTGCCACGCTGGCGGCAACGCATTATGAAGCCGGTGGGGTGATTGCAGCAGTGTGTCATGGCCCGGCTGCCTTGTTACCCATTACGCTGAGTAATGGTGAGCCCCTCATTGGCGATAAATCGGTGACCTGTTTTACCCGTGAAGAAGAAATTGACTTTGGTACCATCAGCAGCATTCCGTTTTTGCTGGAAGAAGCCATTGCCCGCAAAGCGGCGCAGTACCGTAAGGTTCAGCCGTGGCAGGAATTCGTGATTGAAGATGCGGGCCTGATCACCGGGCAGAACCCAGCCAGCGCACATGCCGTGGGCGTAGCCCTCGCTCAGCACCTTAAAACACAATAATTGAAATGACACGCTGGTCGTTTCTTTGACGGAGGCGGCTGGCTTGTTTAGATAAGGATCCCAGGAAGTTATGATCAAGGTACATCACCTCAACCAGTCGCGCTCGACCCGCGTTTTATGGCTGCTCGAAGAGCTTAAGTTACCCTATGAAGTTGTGCATCATGCACGTGATCCCCAGACCAGATTGGCGCTTGCCAGCCTCGGCCAGGTTCACCCGCTGAACAAAGCGCCGGTCATTGAGCACAACGGCGTGGTACTGTGTGAATCCGGTGCGGTTATGGAATATTTGCTGGATCAAGCCGGTGCAACCAATTTACGTCCGCACAAGAGCGATGCGAGCTATTATCAGTATCTCGAATGGTTGCATTTTGCTGAAGGGTCGCTGGCTTTGCCTGTGATTGCAACTTTGCTGATGGGGATGGAGCAGCGTGACGGCAGCGCCCCGATGGACGGGTATATTACCAAAGAGCTGGCGCTGGACCTCAATTACATTGAAACAACGCTGGCACAACAGGCATTTTTCGCAGGCGAGCAGTTTAGCGCTGCGGACATCATGATGACCATCACGCTGGAATTTGCCGCGAACCTGAAGCTGTTGGATGATAAACCAAATATCCAGGCCTATCTGAATAAAGTACAAAGCCGCGAGGCTTATCAGGCTGCCAGAAAGCTGGGCTAATTCACCCGATTAGCGTCTGCTTTGCTTTATGTGTGCGGAGCAGCCGCTTGTTGAGTGCCGATCATGTGTATTACCTTTAATTATCAATAAAAAGCAAATACTGATTGTTTAATGAGGTCAATAATAAACCTTTATTAAATAATCTAAACTATATCAGTACCGCGAGTTTACGTGCTCCGGGTCTCCTCAATAGCCATTGTTAACTTTAGCGAGCGATATAGTGATGACAAAAACCATTTTAATTACCGGCGCAACGGATGGAATTGGACTGGCGACGGCAAGAACCCTGCTGGAGCTTGGCCACCGAGTTATCTTGCATGGCAGAAACGCTGATAAGCTCACTGCGTTGAAAGCGGAATTTGCAACCCAGTCACCACCACAACAGCTGACGACGTACACAGCTGATTTGAGTGTTATTCATGATATTAAGGGCTTTATCAACGAGCTTAAGCAGGCTGGCGCTGAGCTGGATGTACTGATCAACAATGCGGGCGTCTTTGTGGTGCCAGAGCAAACCACGTCTGAGGGGATTGATGTGCGCTTTATGGTGAATACCATTGCCCCATATCTACTTACCCAAGCATTGCTACCTGACATGAAGCCAGGTGCCAGAGTGATCAACTTATCATCTGCTGCGCAATCAGCTCTGATGCCACAGGAGATAACAGCATCCAGCAGTCTGTCGGATAATGCGGCCTACGCCAAAAGTAAACTGGCCCTGACCATGTGGTCGATGCAACTGGGCGCTGCCTCTGGTCGTGCTCTGGCTGCGATTATAGCGGTGAATCCTAAGTCTTTTCTGGGCTCAAAAATGGTTGAGCAGGCCTATGGTGTGGCTGGGGGCAATGTTCAGGAGGGCGCGGATGTGTTGGTTCGAGCCGCACTGTCTGAGGAGTTTACCCAGGCGTCTGGCCAATATTTTGACAATGACCTGGGTCGCTTTGCCCGGGCTCATGATGACGCATATGATGAGCAAAAAGTGGCTGAACTGATCCAAGTCCTGGAGACATTTCGCCAGCATCATGGCTTTGCTTAGTGGATTTGCCACTGTGCAAAGACAGTGGCAACTGATTGTTACTCGAAACGAGAGAATTGATTGAAAAAATCGAGCTGAGCCGGGTGGGTTAAGGCTTTTGGCCGCAGCGCCTGTATTTGAGGGATGATGTCAGCTTTATCCAGCCCAAGTTGATACATGATCAACCCAATGACCATGCCTGTGCGCCCTGAACCACCTTTACAGTGAACTGCAACAGTGCCTTGTTCAGACAGTATTGCTTTAAGCTTCGGCCAGCTCTGTGCAAATGCCTGTGTAAAGTCTTTATTAGGTGGAGCATCGTCAGCGATGGGCAGCTGAAACCATGATATGCCAAGGGCGTCACATACCTGAGGTAACGCTGTTGCCTCGTTACTCTCTAATTCAGAAGGATACATGAGTGTCACAATGGCCTGTGTACCGGCATCGTGCAGTTGCTGTACAGACTCAGTGAGCGAGGTGCCCTTTGTGCCCGGGCAAGGTGTAAACAGTAAGGCTGCACCGGTGTCTAATTGCAGCGTATCAAAAGGATGTGAAGTCATTTACCTGGTCTGCTCCTGTACTTTGTAGCGGTCGATCAGTTCATCCATATCCATTGCGGCTTCTGCGATATTGGAGGCGGCCACAGCAATTTGTTCGGCGCCGGTCACATTTTCAGTCGCCTTGGCAAATATTTCGACAATATGCCTGCTTACTTCGTCTATGGCATTACTCTGCTGCTGCGTATTCACCGATACGGAGTCAGTAACCGATTCCACCTGCTTGGCTTGTTCAACAATTTTACCCAGAGCGTCTTTAATCTGCTCTGCACGATGGGCAGCTTGCATGGCGTTGTCCTTACCCTGCGTGATCACATCCGACGCGGATTGTGCACTGCTTTGCAGCTCGCTGACCAAAGCCGAGATTTCTTCGGTTGATTGTTGAGTGCGACTGGCAAGACTGCGCACTTCATCGGCCACCACGGCAAATCCCCGGCCCTGTTCACCGGCCCGGGCCGCTTCAATGGCGGCATTCAGCGCCAACAAATTAGTTTGCTCTGCGATGCTTTGGATCATATCAACCATGCTGGAAATGCTGCCAACGCGCTCGTTCAGGGCATCTACGGAGGTGGCAGATTTTTCCATGTCATAGGAGGCCTGCTGGATCACTTTTACCGCATCAGTGACCACCTTTTGACCGTTGACTGACTCCTGAGAAACGGACTTTGCCACCGCAGCATTTTCCAGCATCGAGTTTGCGATCACCTGAATATTGGCACTCATTTGTTCCGCGGCAGAGGCGATGGTTTGTACACCAGATTGCTGCTCAACCAAGTTAGTTTGACTCTGGCTGATGGCACAGGCGGTTTCGTGGGTCGAGGTGGCAATTTTATGTGAGGCACGGCCAAACTCAATCAGGTCGTCTTCAAATTGCTTGGTTAACCGGTTAATGTCTTTGGCTGAATTACCCAGTTCGTCTGAACTCAGGATCGAAATTTCATGGGCCAGATTGCGATTGTTAATGGCAATGGCTATCCCCTCGGCAATTTTTTCTGACTGCTGACGGCGCATGCGAATAGAAATAAACAGGGCGGCAGTGACCAGCAAACCTATCACCAGAATAATCAGCTCCACCAAGAGGATGGTTACCGCGGTTTCCTGAATATCGATGGCGGTTTTATCAACCAGCGTCAATGCCTGTTCTTCTGCTTCTTTCAGGGCATTAATACGCCGCGTAGCGGCTTCAAACCAGGCTTCTGGATCTTGCCCAAACCCCGAATCGCTGTCAGCGACAATGGCTCTAAAGCGCGCAACGTCGCGCATGGCACTTGAGTTCAGGGCACGCTCAAACATGGTTCTCATTATGGGAGGCGAGGCTTCCAAAGCTTCCGCAAGATAGACCTCTTGCTTGGTCAGCAATTGGGTGTACCTGGTTCTCAGTGCTGGTGTAAACTGGTCTTTTGCAAAGGTGTTCGACAAGACAGCCCGCTCAATACCAGCAGACTCTTTGGCGCTGGAAAAATTATAAATGGCCATCAACTCGGTCGAGATAACATGATCTTTGCTCAGCCTTGCTGCGGTAATGACTATATGCAAGCCCTGATTATTGATGTCGGTGTAATATTTCAGTGCGTCGGGGAGGCTCATGGAGAGCGAGCTTACGCGTTGGCGAACACTGTCCAGTTGGTTAAATTTGTTTAAAAATGCTTCGAGCTCCCGCTGCATGGGTTGTGACAGCGTCCAACTTTTAGCCTTCTTTCTCAGATTAGACAATTGGTCGTCGGTCAACCGCCGTTGTTGCGTTAGATTGCTTTGAAACTGACTGCCACCGGAACCGATGAATCCGGCAGAGGCACCACGCTCTTTTTGCGTTTCATGCACCAGCGCGAGCACAGCATGGCTCAAAAAGGCATTGTATTCGGCGTCATAGGCATCATTCATTCGTTTGGCTGCAGTCGATACATCATAAAAAATGACGCCACCGAGCAACAAACAGGGAAGTAATACGACAAGGGTTAAATGGCTGGATATGGTTTTAGCTATTGTTCTCAGCATACACGACTCACTTTTTGGGGTTAAAGCGTAAGTAGCTTTCTAAATATAGTGCGATGCATCTGGTTTAGATCACTTTTAAACCACACTATTACATAACCCTTTGATTAAAAACTAGTGAATTTATAACATTTAATCAGAAAAAATTACGGTGTTTCCAGTTTTTATACTAACAATGCCATTCCAGGACATGAACACATTGAGTGTCGCAGCACAAGATGAACTGCGACACGTGACCATCAGCGCAGTGTTATTGTCAGCTGTTGATTTGGCTGTGCGACCTGTACTGCCAGTTGTCCAAACTGTGGCGCACCGGCTGGGCGTGCATTGTTACTGAAGCCATAGGGCTCAAGGGGCATGCCAAAACGGTTGCGGTTTAACCTGCCATCATTGTTCAGGTCCTGATAGACCATAAAGCTGTACTGGCCTGGCTCTACGTCGCGCAATGTCAGTTCTGGGTTAGCGGTCGAAACTTGCTGTTGTGCGACGCGCCAGGCTTGCTGTTGAATAAACCCTGCCGGAGAATCATAGGCAACCAGCTTTAAGGTGCCAGACTGATGTGCTAGGCCAGTAAACGTGATGGTCAGGTCTTGGGCCATCGCGCTGGTCGACAGTGCGGCGAGGATGCAGGCAAATGCGGTGGTGCGAGTCAGGTGTTTAGTCATGTTAGTTATCCTTTGCTGAGTCATTGTGTTGATGGGATAACTTTACGAAAAGGGTGGGGTGATTGCGTGTGTGATCTGTCATGACCATGGCATGACAGATGTCATTACTGTGCAAATGGAGCAGTTAACCTGGCCGGGTAAAATCGCAAATCTGGCAAGGGGCTTTACACTTGCTAAGGTTGCAACAAAGTTTTGTGCCAAACCCCTTGTTCGTATTGATAGAACTCGCGTAAGTGAAGCCTGCTTTGCGCAAAGGTCAGAAACTCAATACTGAGTGGGCGGATAATAAAGCCGCCCCAGTTGTCGGGCAGTGGGATCGCTTGTTCCTGATAATGTGTGCCAAGTGTTGTAAGCTCATCCTTGATGGACTGCATTGATACCAGCGGCTGACTTTGCTGGCAGGCTAAGGTAGTGAGCTGAGCATCGCGGTTGCGGCTTTGCCAATAGCGATTTGCATCAGCACGGCTGATCTCAGCAGCCAATCCGGCTACGCGAACCTGATAACCCAAAGAGTCCCACCATGCTGTCATAGCCACTTTTGGATTGCGCCGCAGGTCTGCGCCTTTTTGTGAGTTTAAATGTGTGCAAAAGGTAAAGCCGTCTTGGTCAGCGGCTTTGAGGTCGACGAAGCGCCCGACAGGAAACCCCTGAGCGTCCAGTGTAGAAATACATACCGCGCTACGTTGCTTCAGGGTTGGATCTGCTTTTGCCTGTTGCCACCAGTGTTGGAATTGTTCGATAGGATGATTCATCACGTCTCCTTGTATACAGTTCAGTATCAAAATGACATGTTCCAGCCAGGGTTGCAATTGATCCGCACTGCCTGGCAATACGTATTAAATCGACGTCCCTTTGCTGAGATATGACCAGCAGGTAGGGCCTGAAAAATTTTATCTCAATATCTTTGCAAGGCTCCTCGGCTTACCCTATGGTTAGGGCAAGTGAGGCCTTGGTGATAAGGAAATATGAATGGCTGATTTAATGGTAAAAGGTGTGATTTTTGATCTGGACGGCACGCTGGTGACCTCCTCGCTGGATTTCGCTTTAATCAAGGCGCAGGTAGGCTGCGACCGTGATGCCGATTTACTTGAGTATGTGGAGTCGCTGCCTTCGCCTTATATGCGCGAAGAGGCGATGGCACTTATTCACCAACATGAAATGCAGGATGCGCAGCACGCTGAGCCCATTGCTGGTGTAACCGAAACCTTGTCTTTTCTAAAATCCATAGGTATGCCCCTGGCCATCGTCACACGTAACTACTCTAAAGCCGCCAGACTAAAACTAGAACGCTGTCGCCTTGAGCTGGATTTGATGCTAACGCGTGAAGACGCTCTGCCAAAGCCGGATCCTCAGGCGTTGCATATGGTCGCCGACAGCTGGTCTTTACCGTATCAGCAGTGCGTTTATGTGGGTGACTACAAGTACGACATTGAAGCGGCCCGCCGTGCCAGTATGCACGCGTGTTTGTTTGCCCCGGTTGGGCTGCCAGATTATGCCGAGCAGGCCGATATCATTATTGAGCGTTTTACTGACTTGCCTGCAGCACTGGGCCTGCATCAACGCGTCCAAACAGGCCAGTTAGTCGGATAATATCACTCTGCGCCACTGCAATGGCGCGCAATTCTCGTCTGGGTATAGCCCAAAATGCAATGTCTTGTTAGAATCTTGTCCAATTTAATTTGCACAAACGAGAATTAAGATGGGTAGAGCATTTGAAGTCCGCAAAAACGCCATGGCAAAAACGGCAGCGGCAAAGACCAAAGTAAACTCAAAATATGGTAAAGAGATCTATGTAGTTGCTAAAAATGGTGGCGCTGATCCCGACACTAACCTATCCCTTCGCCGTTTGATCGACAAAGCTAAGAAAGACCAGGTTCCGGCACACGTTATTGAAAAGGCAATTGAAAAAGCTGCAGGCGGCGCAGGCGAAGATTATTCTCCGGCACGCTACGAAGGCTATGGCCCTGGTAACTGTATGGTGATTGTGGACTGTCTGACTGACAACCCGAATCGTACTATCAAGGATGTTCGCCTGCCTTTCACAAAGACAGACTCAAAAATTGGTAGTCCGGGCTGTGTTGCACACATGTTCGATCACTTTGCTATCCTTGGTTTCGCTGGTGATGACGATGAAGCGGTCCTTGAAGCGCTGATGATGGCCGATGTAGACGTAACAGATGTAGAAGTAGAAGACGGTCAGGTGTCTGTGTTTGCACCACACACTGAGTACTTCAAAGCGAAAACGGCGCTGATTGAAGCGTTTGAAGGTATCAACTTCGACGTAGACGAAATCACTTGGGTGCCGCAAACGCACGTTGAGATCACAGGTGAAGACGACCTGGCGAATTTCGAGAAGTTCATCAACATGCTGGAAGACTGCGACGACGTACAAAACGTTTATCACAACGCGATTGTGAAAAACTAACCCTTCGGGTGTGAGTAATGCGTCTTGTCAGCACAAGACATAATACCAATTTCACTTAATACCTGTTCAATTTGAAGGAGCAAATATGCCGCTAACGGTGTTAAAAATTTCTCATTTAGAACAACTAAATAGCGAAATTTTTGCCTGGTTATCGACGATATTTTCTCGCCTCAAAATAGAACACTTAATTAAGCAAATTGGTATAAAAAGCCGAGCGTTTACGCTCGGCTTTTTTGTGCTTATCTTTGTGCTTAATAATTAGAAACTGAATTTCACTTCTGCATTACTGCGCAGCTGGCCTGCGACACTTTCGATAAACTTCATTAAAATTACTCTTAAGCTGAGCAATGTCCTCTCTGGCTGAGCACTCGTATTGTTAGCCGCTACCTGCGGCACATTATTGTGTTGATGGGCTATCTTCATTGAATATTTCTTATATCCGGATATGAAGAGCTTACCAACCTATCGGCGAACTGTAGTATCAATTTCAGACGATTAAAATATCAGGTGAGAACCAACAGGAGAGCATACCTCGTTCACTAACATCAAAAATGAGTTCAGCGCTGAATTCATCGTTAAATCTAAACCGAGCACACTCTGAGGTTGCGGGGGGTTAAAGGTGTCATAGCGCCTATTGACTAGCACAGGCGCTGTAGAGAGGATTTTATGGATTCCGCTCGATGCCTTAGCATATGCGGGACGTATGAGTAGGACACAATGCTGTGGTGTCCCTGTAAGTTTGGCCGCCGGCAATATTAGGCGTTAATTCAGCGGGTACAGCTGTTTTATCTTTTGAGAGGTTTTTTACGCTTTTTTTATTGATTTTCAAGTTCATATTTAATTTTCCTTATTTAACATTGAAATGGTTTATGCAGTTTAAGTACTTACTTTTCTAATGAAAAAATAAGTCCTTTAAGCTCATAGCCCGGCTCTTGAGAAATGTGCAGGTGAACACTGTTAATGGGAAAGTCTAAACGAATAACAGAGTCAAAATACACTTTAACCAAGTTTTTTACCGATTAAAAGTGGTCTTTTTTTGAGCAAAAAATAATGTAGTGCAAGTGGCATCCACTTCACGGCACATCAAGTAATTCAGGCCTTTCTGCTGCACTTGCACTACTAAAATTAAAAGCCGGGCAATATCTTGCTCTGCTTTTTGTTGATGTAATTGCTTGTGCTCGCACCATTTATGTAGCTATCAGCACTATGAGCGCTCAGTAACTGACTCAGGTGATGCAACAAAATGCTAGTAAGGGGTAACTAACTGATTAAAATTAATAAAGCTTAACTAAGCATGTATTGATAAGCGAGTTGCGGAGGCCCTGTATGCCTCCGCGTTAGACATCAAAGCTTTATTTCTGGGGTTTAGCAAGCCCTGTACGCTCCAGCACATCCCGCCAGCTAACAAACTTAAAGTTTTGTGGCTGATCGGGAAAGCGGTTGCGACCGTCCTGGAGTACCAGCAATCCTTCAGGATAATCTTGGGTTCGTAGCCGGGTCGACAGGGCCAGACCATCGGTTTCTGATGCGCCATCAAGGCCTTTAAAGCCATCCAGACCAACGCGAAATCCTGCCAAGTGGCGATAGGGCGGCGTTGCTTCGTAAAGCTGGTAGCTGTTGTTACCCTGGCTCGATACCACCAGAACAGGCGAGTCACCAAATGACAAAGCAAGACCTTCGACATCATCGACCAGGTGTTCACCTACCTTTGCTACTGCAACCGGCTTGCTGTTATCCGTCGGGCTCAGGCTGGTGGCCCAAATCCCCACATCTTCTTCGCCAATAAATAATCGCCCGCGAGCATCATCTGCGACACAGCCCTCTGGTTGTGAGTTTAGTGGGATGGCTCGTACTTTTTCTGCATGCAGCTTATCCTGGCTGGCTTTCACTCTGTATTGATAGGTGAGGCCGGATTTATTATTTGCAAACACGTAGTGGCTGCCCTCAAAAGTGGCCATACACAGTCCATAAATCTCTTCCAGACCTGATGGTGCGCTGCCGAGACGAAAGACGTTACCGTCAGCTTCAATGCCGTAAAAGGCCAGGCTGTCATCGTTGCGCTTACTGGCAGCCGCGATGCTAATAGTGCGACCTTGCCAGCTAAACCCACCGCGCAGGTCGACGTTATTCAGTCGGCCATCTTCGAAGGTTTGTAACAGCTTGCCCTGCAGATCGTAGACTTCCAGGCCTTGCTTTTTATGAGTGCCCAGTACTCGTGATGTCTCGGGGTTTTCAGGGTGAACCCAGATAGCCGGGTCGTCCATTGCATCACCAAATTGCGTCGCGGGTTGGCTCTGTGCTTTGGGCCTGACGACCGGTAAGCTTTTTGTTGTGACTTCTGAGTTGAGGGTAATGTGAGCTGTCGCGTATTGGCCTTGCTGTTCATCGGTAAAGCTCAGTGTGGCCTTATCTGTGCTCAAAGGCTGACTCAGGTTCATCATGGTGGCTTTGCCGTTTTCAAGTGCTAAGGTCTGGGCCGGTAACCAGCTATTCGCAGCGTCTGGCGCATCCCAGTAAAGCACTTCCTGGCCGTTTTCCAGCAAGGCAAACAGCGCTCCTGAGGGGCTGGTTGCCAGGCTAACAGCCTGCGATGACTGATTGCCATAGGGGGCAACCAGGGAGACCGGATAATACGACGGGTTGTCTTCAATGCGTGCCGGATAGCGCCAGATCCCCAGCGGTTCACTGATATAGAGGTAACCATTGCCCGGGTCGACGGCACAGGAATCGGCATCGTAAGGCAAAGACAGTGAGCGTAACAGCTGTGGTGTACTGAGCCATTGGTGCTGTTGGCGCAGCAACCATTGCTCTGCTTTGCCGCGGCCATCTGAGACAAATAAGGAGAGGGTCTGATTGGTCTCATCGGCGAACAAACACAGGTTATCGACCAAAAGGGCTGTTTGAGACAGTTCAAAACGTGGCTGTAGTTGGGCTGCACTGGGATCCAGCGTGCCGACGAACACTCTGTCGTTACTGCCTTCAAGTGCGGCATACAGCCACTGGCCCTCTTCCAGCGCGCTCAGGCGGACTTGCTTAAACGCGCCATGAAGGTGCGCTTTGAGCGTGTTTCCCTGACGCAGCGCCAATCCTTCGTGCTCAGAAGTGATCAGAATTTGATTGTTACCAGGCACCTGAACACTATCCACAGTACCTGTGATTGAGCCTTGTGTCTGGAGTTGGAGTGACTGCTGAGCCGCAGTTTGCTGGTGTGTCTGATTTTGACAGGCGCTCAGCGCGCCCAGCAGCCCCAGGATAAGCGTTGTTTTGCATAACTTCTGTATTTTCATTTTTAAGTTCCGACGTCACAGAGTACTGGCGGAGGCGAGCCAACCTAATGTGCACTAAGCCGACTCGCAAACCGCTATGGGAAATAAAGAAGTGGCTACCTTAAAAAGTGGATATGACAATTTTGTTTCACTCTTTCAAGCGTTGGCACAGCTGTGCGCGCTGAATGGCTCATAATGCGCTTTGTAATTCAGAATGTGAGCTGCTTTGTCTTAACAGAACTGCTTGCTCAGTAAAAAAAGACAAACAGAATCTTGATGTTAGGTTGTTATTTGGTGATAGGGATACGTTTGATACGAGGTTGAATGAGCTGTTCGGGCCGGGTCCAAATAGCTCAGGCTTTAAGCCGGGGGCGTCTTAAAAGTGTCATATCGTGCCGCTAGGATACCCGCAAGATTCAATATTTGGCTCAAAAGATGAAGAATGTCAGCAGTTTATGCCTTGCTCTGATCGCAAGTATCGGATTGACCATATTGGCGTTATTTGTCGGCGAGCCCAAATCTATGCATGAGGTTGACTGGGTCGATTTAACCGGTGAAGCCACCTCGTCTATGATGGCCGCTATCTGGCTTATCCTGCTGGCCTTGTGCCGACCACGAGGGCGGGTCACCACAATACTGCTATTCGGCTCGGCAACTTACTGGCTTACGACCTGGCTTGATGTATTGGATGAGTTCATTGCCTATCCGCCACACAGTCACTTATTTACCTGGCTGGAATCACTGCCTGCTCCTGTCAGTATGACCTTGCTGACCTGGGGGCTGATCACCTGGTACCGTGAGCAGCAGGCGGTCAATCGCCAGCTCAAGCAAAGAGAGCATTTTCACCGCGAACATAGCCTGATTGACCCCGTTACTCAGCTTTATAGCCTGCGTTATTTGTTGATCCAGCTAAACCGTGAGGCTGTGCTGCATGACAAGCGCGAGCAGCCACTCTCGTTGGTCATGGTCGATATAAAAGGGTTTGCCCAATACAACCGGGCGCATGGTCCACAGCAAGGTGATCAGGCACTCAATGAGGTGGCCTCAGCACTGGAGCTTGCCCTCAGGGAAACGGATCTGGCTTGTCGTTATACCAGTGACCGATTTGCGATATTGCTACCGGATACGCCCCCCCATGAAGCCAGTGTGTTTTGCGAGCTGATCCGTGATTGCTGTAACAGCGCGTTAAAGGGCGCGCTGACCGTGGCCACTGTTCAGGCAACGAGAATGGCTGGGGAGTCAGAGCAGGCCTTGTTTGAGCGGCTCAATCAACAGCTGGCGGGTGCGAAACGCACTTCGTCTGCTGTGGCGTAGGTGGCACTATGACACCCGCTAATTTTAGCTATCTGCAAGATAAGCGTATGCCAGCGCATTTTCTCATTACCATACTGGAGCTGGCCGAGCACTATCAGATAAAGCCACATCAACTGATCCGCGGGTCGTCGCTGTTTGTTGAGGATCTGACCTACCCGGGAGCTCAGGTTGCGCCTGCCAACGTGCTGTTAATACTAAAAAAGCTTAAACGAGAGCTGGCGGAGCATCCGCATTTGGCGATGGAGCTGGGGCAAAGAATTGCGACCGGACACGGTCATGTTTTGTTTGACTTGTGGCGCTACGCGCCTGACTTGCGCGGGGCACTGACAGCCTGGGCGCGCGTGCAAAAAGGCATTGAGACGCTGGTTCAGTTTAATGTGCAGCGGCATCAGGGGAAGTTGTATATCAGGCTGACTGAATCTGCATCACTGAGCATCCAGCAGCGAACCGTGTTTGAAATCGTACTGTCGGCCTGCCGTTTGCTGCTTAAGGAGCAACTCGGCGCGCAGACCTGGTTACAGGTCGAGCTGCCCTGGTCACAACCCGGACAAGACTTTCACTATCCGGTCTATCTGGGTGAGCATGTGCGTTTTAACGCGCCGCGTTGCGCCATTATCTTGCAAGAAGAGGCACTCTATCAGCCTTTTAAAGAGGCCAGTGCATTGCGGTTTGCTCAGGCAAAACGCAGTGCCCGCCACGCGCTTCATTCGCCACAGTTACTTCAGGCACACCTGCGCCGTGTGTTTCGTAAGAATCTAAGTCAGACCTGGTCGCTGGAAGACACCGCCTGCTACCTGGGTATGAGCCCGGCAACCCTCAAGCGCCGACTCAAGCAAGACGGCACGCATTTCAAGCTCTTGGTTGATGAGGTCAGGGGGCAAGAAGCGCTGCACCTGATGGATCTCAATCAATGGAATAACAGCCAGCTGGCCAGCACCATGGCGTTTGCCGATGTGCACAGCTTTCGGCGTGCTTTTAAGCGCTGGACCGGGGCTGTGCCCAGTGCGTTTCGTTGTGGATCTTAATTGCGGCATAGCAAAGTGCAGGTTTTTTGAATGAACCGCTCTGGGCGGACTGTGTTGTGAGGATAAAAGCGCAGACTCACTGAAATAACAAGCGTATAGTGCGCTTGTTATTAAACTTAATCAATCAAAATGGACAGCGTTTTGTCCCTTCGCAATTCGAACGCGTGTTAATACAAACCCAGAATGATTCATCGATAACACGGCCACCGCCTATCTGAGGTGTCTCCTGCGCGCGAATAACCGTGGCTGGATTAGCAGATAGAGATTTAATAGATTTTTTATTCAAAGTCACTTTCATAATTAACATCCTTTTTGTTGTGGAAGTGCTAGGTTTATTCTTTTCCCTCAGAATGTCAATATTTTGTTTCCATGTAATTTTTGTGTGCTTTTGTGGGGCTAAAACTAATAGGGGAATCCCACTAATAAAGCCCATTGGGTAAGACTTGCTTATGGCGATGACAGCGAAGCTTATGAAAGTGCAGACAACCAGATCTGGCACGACATTGAGAACATGATGAATATGAGTGAAGAGCGTGTTGTATCAGCGATATTCTCGTGAGACAAATAGCTTTGTGAGCCCGATAGATGAGAGAGTGAGGGCACCGCCGTGCCCTCACTGTGGTCACTTGGATTACAAGTTAAATGTGCGTGCAATCGCGAACACAAAGCGCTCGTCGGTATGCTCGCCATCTATGGTGGTGTCTTCCACGGTAAAGGTCAGATCGAAATCGAACTGTGTGGTGGTGTAGGACACTGCATAGTGGGTGTAAGAGCTGTCCAGCCCGTCCCAGGCATACTTGTCGGCATCGAACGAGTTCGACACATCACCACTGAGGGTGATTGAGTGATTATCCGCGATATCAAAGGTATGCGACAGCATCACAATGCTATGACCGACATCGACTCCAAAGTAGTCCCAGCTGTACCAGAAGTTCACATTGGTGGTACCCAGGCTACTTGCGTAAGCAAACTTAGAGTACACCTCTGGATAGTTATAGTCGCTCGACGCATCATCGCCGTGATAGGTGTAGTAGGCAATACCATAGTCTACCGACCAGGCGCTCGAAAGCTCCGATGAGCGGCCAACGTAAAAGTCCCACTCATGGCCTGTGTCATCGGCAAAGTCTACACCTGAGGCCCAGGTACCCACATACCAGCCTGCATCGGCTGCGTAGTCCAGGCTGCCCTGAATGGTTGGGTCGCTCTGGGTTTGTGACACCCCGTTAAAGGTGTAGTCAGAGGTGCCAGTAATGGTGGTTGACCAGCCAGCCACAGCCAGGTTCGATAAAAGGGCCAGAGGAAGTGCGCAGAGTGTTGTTTTTAAATTTATTTTCATTACTTTTGAACCTTAGTTTACGGTCTCGATACGGCTGAAGTCGATGGTGTTCTCTTTCGGTGAACGGGTAATATTGGCCACTGTTTTGAACTTGCTGTAGCAAATATAGCCAAAGCAACCAAAGAACAGTGCAATGACCAGCGCACCCACCCATTGGATCTGCAAAAAGTTTAGTTTAAATAGCAGCGTCAGCAATGACAGAGCGGCAATATTAAACAAAATGTAATTGCGTTTTCCGAGTTTCTGAACCGTTAACCCAAGGTTGTCGGTGTACAGTCGAATTAAAGAGTCCAGCGAGTTGATCACAAAGATCACGCCCACTACTACCATCGCCAGGTTTTTGATACCCGCGGTGTCGATCCCGGCCTCATGGTAGTGATACAACACACTAAACCACACAGCGATAGGAATTGACGGGAACACCAGCATAGCTGCCAGTACCTGATAGGTTTTCAAGCCACCGACAAAGCGTGAGGTAAACTGGCCTATCATGATGCTCCACGCAAACCACCAGAACAGGTAAAACTCGTGGTAATCATTAAGTGGCAATACAAACTCATGGATATTGCTAAAGTAGCCGCCCAGTAGCGCAACATTGTTGGTAAAGGCGCTCATTTCACTGTCGCCAAAGACAAACGCAGAGGCCCACATAAAGGCGATCAGGGCAATGAACATCCAGGTCGTAGAAATACTCAGAATGCGCACATACTTCAGGCTGGTGCTTGAGTAGACCGCAAAACAAATGGCGGCGAACACAATGAGATAAAAGGTCGGAATAATGGACTCGCCATCGCCCACGTTTGGCATATACCAGGGCAGGTTGGACAGCAGCAGATAGGCCGTAAAGGCGCATGTACCAATAATGACTACATTATTGATAAATTTAACCCAAGGGATCTCGAAAAATTTCACCTTAGGTTCTATTACGCAGAAATAAAAACACGTCAGAAAATAAAATCCCCAGATCAGGAAGCCCCAAAAGCCAAATTCGATGGCAAGTGGATTGGCAAACGCATACTCTGGGCTTGCTTTTATGTCTGCGTAACCCGCAAACTCCGTCAGCGGAAACATGATAAGTCCGACATCCAGACCGGACGTAAATAAAATAGCAATAAAGGTAAAGGTTTTAACCGGTGTCACACCGACACAGCGTAGATTTCCCCATTTTAATAAAATAAAAGCGATTGCAACTAGGGTAAACACAATGCCTGCACTAAGCCATACTGTCATTGTCACCCTCCCAAAATAAGTAGAAATAACTCATTGTCTCTCCGTTTTTTTATTGTTTCCGCATTAACCCGATACAACCTATTTGTATCGCGCACCACTGCAGACCCCACGGCCCGATTGGGCCGCAGGTGGCTTTGTTAAATCTCCGTGCTACGTTGTACTGCTTGCCACTGACTGTGAATGGCAACCTGAGCATTGTTTGCTTTAAGGGCCGGCTGGCCCAGAATAATGTCTGCGGCTTTCTCCGCGACCATAATGGTTGGCGCGTTGAGGTTGCCGTTCGGGATCGTCGGGAAGATAGACGAATCCACTACGTTGAGGCCATCGATACCATGCACCTGGGTGTTTGAGTCCACCACGGCCATGTCGTCTTCACCCATTTTGCATGAGCAGGACGGGTGATAGGCGCTTTCGACGGCCTGGCGTACAAAGGCGTCAATTTCTTCGTCGCTCTGTACGTCTTTGCCTGGCTGGATTTCACCATCGCGGTAGGCATCAAAGGCCGGTTGCTCGATGATCTCGCGGGTCAGGCGAACACAGGCGCGGAAGCCTTCAATGTCGTCCTGATGTGCCAGGTAGTTAAATTGGATCTTGGGTGCCTGAGTCGGGTCGGCCGATTTGATGGTGACCTCACCGCGACTTTTCGGTTTGTTATGACCAATATGGACCTGGAACCCGTGTCCGTCAAACGCACTTTTACCATCGTAGCGAATGGCTGCGGGTAAAAAGTGATACTGAAGATCTGGCCACTCAATCCCTTCTTTAGAGCGAATAAAGGCGCAAGACTCAAAATGGTTGGTTGCCCCCAGGCCGGATTTATTAAGGATCCAGCGTGCACCGATCAGCCCCTTAGAGAACCAGTCCAGTTTGCCATTGAGGGTAATGGGCTGCTTACATCTGTACTGGAAATAAAACTCCAGATGGTCTTGTAAGTTTTTACCGACGCCGGGCAGATGGTGTTGTACCTCAACGCCAGCAGCTTTGAGCGCGTCCTGATCGCCAATCCCCGACAGCTGCAACAGATGTGGCGAGCCGATTGGTCCGGCGCTTAAGATTACGCGGCGCTCGGCAGTGGCGCGATGGGTTTTGCCCTTACACTGATATTCCACACCCACAGCGCGTTTACCATCGAGCAGCACCTTGTGCGCCAGCGCACCAGTTACGATTGTTAGATTGTCACGCCCCTTTACAGGGTCGAGATAGGCGCGGCTGGCGGAGCAGCGACGGCCATCTTTTACCGTCATGTGCATTGGGCCAAAGCCTTCTTGCTGCTCACTATTGTAATCGTCAGTCTTGGCATATCCTGCTTGTGCACCGGCTTCGATAAATGCGCGATACAGTGGATTGGCCATTTCGTTACCATTGTTGGTGCCAAGCGGACCTTCACTGCCCCGGTACGCGTCTTCGCCCAGATACCAGCTTTCGGCGCGCTTAAAGTAAGGCAGACACGCCTGATAATCCCACCCTTGCGCACCGTGTTGCTGCCATTCATCAAAATCTTTGGCGTGGCCACGCACATACACCATGCCATTGATAGAGGACGAGCCGCCCAGCACCTTGCCGCGTGGGCAATGCATCACCCGGTTGTCTAAGTAAGGCTCTGGCTCGGTATGAAATTGCCAGGCATATTTGTCGGTGTTCATGGGAATAGACAGCGCCGTAGGCATCTGAATAAAGATGCTCTTATCACTGCCACCCGTTTCTAACAGTAACACCCGGTGTTGTGGATTGGCAGACAGTCGATTTGCCAGTACACAGCCTGCTGAGCCAGCACCGACAATAATGTAGTCGAATACTTTTTTCATAGTCTGGCTCCTTTGCTTAAAATGGGCTTTCGATTTGGCTCATACCTACGTAAACAGACTTGGTCTGGGTGTAGTGATCCAGTGTTTCAATGCCATTTTCACGGCCAATACCGGATTGTTTGTAGCCACCAACCGGCATTTCGGCGGGTGAGTTACCATAGGCGTTGATCCAGGTAATGCCAGCCTGTAGCTGGTGGATCACGCGGTGTGCACGCTGAATATCGCGACTGAATACCCCGGCCGCCAGGCCAAGGTGTGTATTATTGGCGCGGTTAATCGCTTCTTGTTCGTCATCAAACACCATGACGCACATCACCGGACCAAAGATCTCTTCGCGGACTATGGTCATGTCTTCGTGACAGTCGGTGAATATAGTGGGAGCAACAAAGTAGCCGTTAGGCGCTGAAGCCGGGCTCAGGGCATGGCCGCCGGTCAGCACTGTTGCGCCTTCCTGTTTGCCCTGCTCAATGTAATCCAGCACCAGCTGCTGATGTTTTTTCGAGATTAAGGCACCCAGGTTTACTTCGGGATTAAGTGGATCGCCGGCGATAATATTTTGTTCTGTGCGGGTTTTAAGCTGCTCAAGGAACTGCTCATACACGCCGCGCTGCACATAAACGCGTGTACAGTTGGTGCAGATCTCACCCTGGGTGTAGAAGTTACCCAGCATGGCAGCACTGACCGCCTGTTCGATATCGGCATCGTCAAATACCAGCAGCGGCGATTTACCGCCCAGCTCCATAGTCACGTCTTTGAGGTTAGACGCCGCACTTTGCATGACTTTTTTGCCTGTGCCCACTTCACCCGTGAACGAAACTTTTTCAATTTCCGGGTGCAGTGTCAGCCATTGTCCAACTTCGGCGGCACCTTGCACTACATTAAAGACACCTGCTGGCATACCTGCTTCAATAAAGATCTCAGCCAGTTTCATTGCGCCCAGCGGCGTTTCTTCAGATGGCTTAAAGATCAAAGCATTGCCCGCAGCCAGTGCCGGGCCAGACTTCCAGCAGGCAATTTGCAGTGGATAGTTCCAGGCACCAATACCTGCGCAAATGCCCAGTGGCTCTTTGCGGGTGTAGTAAAAGTCATCGCCGACCATTTGTTGCTGGCCAACTTGTGCAGGCGCCAGTCCGGCAAAGTATTCGATTACGTCGGCACCGGTTTGAATGTCAACGCACTCGGCTTCTTGCCAGGGTTTGCCTGTGTCCAGTACCTCAATTTTAGCCAGCTCATCATTACGTTCACGCAACAGCGCCACCGCTTTATTCAGAATTCTGCTGCGCTCAATCGGGGTCATGGCTGACCACTTCGCAAACCCGGCTTTGGCACTGTCGATGGCCGCTTTTTGAATGTGCGCATCGGCCACTTCAACGTGATAAATGACTTCGTCGGTCGCGGGGTTTTTTACCGCAAACTGCTCGCCGGTCTGATTGGCAAGGTAGCGGCCGTGAATAAAGTTCTGGTAGAGCGGTGTGGACATATTAGACTCCAAATTGTTGGATGAGGGACTGGATATAACGTTTGGCCAGTATTTGCGCGCTGTCAAACTGCGCATCATTGGCTTTACTGAGAACGGCTCTGAGCCACAGGCCGTCGATCATTGCGGCGCTTAGCTCAGCAGCTTCACGCGCTTCGCCTGGGGCCATTAACTGTTTAAACGAATACAATAAATTGCTGTAAAGTCGGCGTGCATTGACACGCTGTAAACGATGTAGCTGCGCATCGTGCATGGAATGCGCCCAAAAACTCAACCATGTGCGGGTGGTGTCGCGCTGTTGCTGCACCACAGCAAAGTTGGCTTCGACAATAAACATCAGACGCTGCTCATGGGAGCAACCCTGTGCTGTTTTATGCAGCAAACTGCGTTGCAGGCTGCTCAACAGGTAGCGCACCGTGGCTTCGATGAGACCCTGCTTACCGCCAAAGTAATGGCTGATGATCCCCGACGACATCCCGGCTTTTTTACTGATGCTGTTAATCGTGGTGGCTTGTAATCCAAGCTCTGCCACTGACTGTAAGGTCGCCTCAATCAGTTGTTGGCGACGCACAGGTTCCATTCCGACTTTAGGCATATTTTTATTAATTGACCGTTCAATAAAAATAAATTTTAAGGTGAACGAAGGGGAAATTCAAGGTTGACATTTTGTGAACCGACAATGGTGGTTCTTAATTTATTCTTTATCTTATTGATATATAAAGGCTATCTAGAGGTTGGGAAAAATCTAAAAAACGCAATAAAGAGCATTGAGTCGCGTATAAAATGTCCTGCAAAGTTGAGCCTATTTAAAATTGAGAAAAATTTTGAGGTCTGGTGGCAGACGTGAATAAATGCGTGATTTCTCTGCGGCTTTAGGGCTATTCAACACCTCCCGTTTCTACTGATTTTGTTTTTATATTGTTGATATTTGGGTAATTATATGCCGTTGTTTGCTGGGCGGTTTGTTGCTAGATTGAAGTTTCCTTTAACTGAAACAGGCATAATAAAAATGAATAAAAGGACCCTTGTTATCCCTATGCTGATTGCGGCGAGCGCGTTTGGCGCTTTGGTGAGCGTATCTGCACCTGCCGTGGCATCCACACAGGCTACCGTATTGCCACCGGCACCTGATGTTGATTTAAACCGCTCTATGCTCCGGGACGTCAAGCAATTCACCCGGCTTGTTCAACAAGTTCGATATTTTTACCCCGGCGATGCCGTTGCGGCCACGGATTGGGACAAATTTGTTGCGGAAACCGTGGTCGCTATGGGTCAGGTAAAGCCCCATCAAAGACGGCAGCTGGGATTAACCAGACTGCGTGAGATAGCGCCGCATATTAGCGATCGTCGCAGCGCGCTTGAGCAATTTGCCTCGACTGATGAAGTAGCATTCTGGTTACAAAATGGTGCGCGTCTGGCACCCAGGTTTTTAAGATTTTTACAGCTTGGCTCTTATGGCGAGATAGTTCCCAGTCCCTACTTTCCTGATCGCAACGTTGCCAGAGTGAACTATGCTGGCCAACCATTGTTTATTCCGCTGTTCTTGTCAACGCAGGCCAGTCAGGAAGGAACCCCCTATAATGATTATCGTCACTGGCAAGTCGGCAGTGATTTTGCTTCAGTACCAGTATGCGTCTCAACGGTGTCAGGCATGTGGGGGGAAATAAAATACTTCTGGCCGTATTTTGACCAGGTTGATGTGAACTGGAATCGCAGTCTGAAAAAGCTCTTAAAAGCGTGCCGAGAATCGCAGCCTCTGGCGCGGATCAAACTAATCCAGACTGAGTTTACCAAATTGCAGGATAACCACGTGCAAATCACCTATCCGGATGGGTATGGGCCGCAGAATGCGTTTTTATACCCCTTTTTGATAAAACAGGTCGAAGGTAAGCCGATAGTAACCAGCGTGACCGCAGAGGTTGAAGACCAGTTGGCGATCGGTGATGAACTGCTAACATTAAATGATGTTCCTTTCAGTGATCTGCTTGAAGCGCACATGAAGTGGAGCCTTGACAGCGAGCAATTTAGCCCCTTTCAGTCGACTGTTATGCTGAATTTCAGTGACTCGCAGCAGCCATTTACGGCTGTATTCAAACAGGCAGATGGGAACCTGGTTGAGGTTGAGGGTGAGACTGTACCGCGCTTTTCACGTGTGGCGACGAAAGATCACCGGGTGGTGCCCAGAACCACAGAGATAGTAACCGAGCTAGACGATGGGTTGTATAAGCTAAATCTCTACAACCTGACCATGGATAGCCTGACTGCTGTGCGAGCACAGTTGGCGCAGGCTCAGGGGGTCGTGGTTGATTTGCGTCATTACCCGAGAGACTTTGCGGCCTGGCATGTTGGTGTGTCATGGTTTTTAAAGCAACCAGCAACCAATGACGATATGTATCGGTATTTTAGGAAGGGTCCTAAAAAGCAAGACGTTTATATTGAACAGCTAGTGAGAACGATAGAAGTGTCGCCTGAGCGTCTGGATGTTCCGGTGGTTGTTTTATCGTCACGCACCAGTATAAGCGCAAATGAGCATGCGTTGAATTATATACAAGACGCAGGTATCCCCATTATTGGTGTCCCGACAGTTGGTATCAATGGCGAGCTGATGGAGGGCCGCTACTTTGCCGATAAGCCAGGTGAAGGGGTTGTGTTTGGTTACACCGGAATGCGTGCAGACAATGCCGACGGAACGCAACTGATAGGTCGAGGTGTGCAGCCAGACATACTGGTACCCCGTACCATAGAGTCGGTTAGGGCGGATGTTGATAACCAGCTGGCCGCGGCCATCGAGTACTTGAAAGCGCAATGATACTGCGTGCAAGTGCCAGTAATGGCTGGCACTTGCCTTGCTCCTGCTATCGGCTCCAAGTGGCGCCCGACTTCGAGGTGCTGACACTTGTGTAAGTGATTAGCAACGAACTTTCTTGTAATAACACACCACGGCAGCATGTATGTGGGGCCGTTTCACTCAAAAGTCAAAATGCTTAGCTATACTTGCCAGAGATCTCTTGTTAAGTAAGTAGTATATGGCCCGATTAGTTACCTCTTTGTTTATCTGCGTGATATCGCACACTTCATTAGCACAGGCAGAAGAGGGGGACGCGCTTTTTGCGATGTCATTTGAAGAGTTACTCGCTCAGGATGTAACCGTGGCTGCGCGTAAGAGTGAAAGCTGGCTGGCCTCATCCGGCACGGTATATGTGGTCAGTCGCTCGGATATTGAGCGTTACGGCTGGCGCGACTTAAAAGAGATCCTCGCCTCTGTTCCCAACATGGACTATTTCTATCAATGGGCCTGGCTGCCGGGCGGTCAGAGAGGCTTTACCGGGAACATGTCGGGTACTTTGATGCTGATAGACGGCCGTGAAGTGCAAAACTTGCTGGCCAACGAAGCCTTTATTATGAATAACTTTCCGAGTGCCAGAATCGAACGGGTAGAGATATTACAGGGGCCAAATTCTACCCTTTATGGCGGTAATGCAACCCAAGGGGTGATCAATGTGATTACCCGCCTGGATACGGGAGTGAACGAAGTGACGCTATTGGCCGGTGAGGTGGGGACGCGCCATGGCCATGGCCTGTTTCATTATCAACAGGGGGAAGTAGAGCTGGCGGTGTCGGCCAGCTATTTTGCAAGCGACCAGGACTATCGTGAAATACGTGAATTTCTGGTTAATGATCACGCATTCAGTCGCAACAGCAAAGATCCACTAAGAAATCACAACCCCGATGATTTTCGCAACCGCGAGAAAAACATTACCCTGGACAGCCGCCTGAGCACCCCCTGGTTTTATTTTGGTAATAACCTTACCCGCACCACAAACGTCAGTGGCATCGAGGCCGTGGCATTTGATTACATGACCGGGGACGACGCCTATCGTGGCTACAGTAGCTATTATCTCGGTAAAGATGTGCAATCCTCAGCAAATTGGTCGGGCAATATTGAGCTGAGTTATTTCAGAGAGTATAAAGAAAAATACCGTCTCAGCGTGGATAACCCTGAGCAGGCTACCCGCTATGAAGAGCTGGCTTTATATACCGAGCGGGAAGATATCGGGCCGTCGGACAGAATACGGCTCAATACCCAATGGCACTATCAGGCGGGCTCTGATCAGGATTGGATCTTGGGTTACGATGGCTGGCGCACCGAAATCGGCCGCAAGGTCAAATACCGGCAAACCGCCGAGAGGGTAAAGCTGGTGACCCCCGACTCGTGGCCGACAGATAAAGAGCGCTCTGACAAACACGCCGTGTTTGGCCAGTATGCAAAGCTGTGGCGCTTTGGAGCGCGTACCCTCAAGATTAACGCCGGACTCAGGTACAATCGTCAGGATTATACTAATGCCAGCTGGCTGCCCCGCATTAGCATGGTTTATCAGCCAAACCCAGATCAGGCACTCAAACTAACCTACGGCAAGGCGTTTCGTCCGCCCACGATTTTTGAATTCGACCTGGTCGTTGACGACGAAATTGAATCGCAAACTATGCAGATGTATGAGCTCAACTGGAGCAGTAAGTTTCGCTGGCGCGGGGTTGAATTTGCCAATATCTCAGCTTTGTATAGCATGCAGGCGAAGAATTTCTATCAAAAAGTGCAGGACCCCAATACTCAGATTTGGCGCACTGTGGTGGCTGGCGAGCACCGGGTGTCTGGCTGGGAAAACCAGTTACGCTGGCACGCTCAGCGCTGGCATGGGCAGCTGGCGCTGCGTTATATCTCACCGGACAAAACCCTGGCTGCCGGTCAGTCTGTAGTGCTCGATGTACCAAAATATAAGGTCAAACTGGGGCTGGGTTACACCTTAGATCAGCACTGGCAGATAGCTGCTTTTGTAGATCATTGGGATGAGTCCCTGACTGAGGCAAACCGGTTTGAACAAAGCGGCACTGAGGTCGTCACCATACCCGCCTGGACGACGTTCAATGCCAATCTGACCTACACACAAGGTAACAGCACCCTGGGCGTGTATATCGAAAACCTCTTCGATAAGACTTACTACCATGGCAACGCCCGGGGCGTGTCTCCCGTTAAGTACATTCAGGCGCCGCGGAACTTGCGCCTGAGCTGGTCATACCGATTTTAACGGGTAACGAATCCACCATTGACGAATAACGTCTGACCGGTGATCCAGCGTGCCTCTTCACTGACGAGAAAGTCGACCATAGGCACCACGTCATCAATATGGCCCAGGCGATTCAGCACACTGGCTGAACTCAGATAAGCCACCGACTGGGCATTTTCTTCGCCATGAAAAAAGGCCGTATCTATTGGACCTGGTGCAACGACATTGACCGTGACGCCACGGCTGCCAATTTCTTTTGCCAGCGCGCGGGTAAGGTGTTCCAGCGGGGCTTTGGCACCGGCATAGGCACCGTACAGACCGGTAAATGCCCCCAGCAAAGAGGTGCCCATATTGATAATGCGACCTTGCTCCTGAATATGCCGGGCTGCGTGTTTCATCATTAAAAACGGTGCTTTGGTATTGGTTGCAAAAAGCTGGTCATACTCTTGCTCCGAGATATCTGCGATGGCTTTTTTCAGCACTTTTCCGGCGTTGTTAATCACAATATCAACCCGGCCAAAGGCTTCCAGAGTTTGGCTATATAGCGACTGAACCTGACTCTCCTGAGTTAAATCGCCCTGAACTAACAGTGACTTTCCGCCGATTTGAGTGATCTCGGCAGCGGTCTGCTCAGCGTCTTGGCGCGATGCATCACTGTGATAATGTACGACAATATTTGCGCCGCGCTTGGCCAGCGAAATAGCAAAAGCACGGCCCATATTACGGGCAGAACCAGTCACAATCGCCACTTTGTCTGTTAAGTCTAATTGCGTGCTTGAGGTGGGCATAATATTTACTCCTGTTGGATTAGTTGACGAGAGTAAGCTTAGTCGCTTGCGTTTAATTCAGGTATGCCATAAATTTTCATTCATTAATTGCAAAATATGCAAAAAGCAATGAACGCAAATGAACTGACCTTTTTAAAGGTGATTGAAGCGGGCAGCCTGAAAGGCGCTGCCGAACAACTTAACACCGATCCCTCATCGGTGAGTCGTAAAGTGGCTGCGTTAGAGCAGCATCTGGGTGTTAAGCTGATCCATCGCTCGACGGTGCGCTCTCAGCCAACTGAAGCTGGTTTGGTCTATTTTCAGGGCTTAAAGCACATCGCTGAGCAGCAGGCTGAATTGGAAAATCGCCTGCGGGGATTGCAGGATAGGCCCAGCGGAACCCTGACGGTAGCTGCGCCAGTTGATTTTGGTACTCAGTTTGTTGTACCTGTACTGAACAAGATGCGGGCCGCTTATGCTGACCTTAAAGTCGAGTTGTTACTGGGCAGCCATTTTGAAGATTTGACTGCAAGCGGTATTGATGTGGCGGTGCGCGTTGGTGTGTTGCCTGATTCCGGACTGATCTGCAAAGGCTTGGGTGTAGCTGAGCGGGTCTTGGTCGCCAGCCCCGATTATCTGGAGCAGATTGATGGGGTAACGGACCCATCCGGGCTGAGTCGGTGCCAGTTTGTATTCTATTCACGCGCTCAGGCAAACAGTCAGGTAAGTATAAAAAAAGGTGACACAACATCACGAGTCAAAGTGTCAGGGGGCTTTACAGTTAACAGCGTGTCTGCAGTTCGACAGCTGGTTTTGGCCGGTAAAGGGGTGCACCTTGGCCCGCGTTGGGCTTTTGAAGAAGCGCTGAATACAGGTGAGCTGGTGGCTCTGCTACCTGACTATCAGCTGGAAGGATTTCCTATCCACGCCTTGTACCGACCCGGAGGGTATGTGCCTGCTAAGATCCGGTGTTTCATAGAGATGATAAGCCAGCATTGCAAGCACAGCTTTGATTCCAGAGCAGGTGCGCGATGATATGCTCACCTGAGCTGTTTTCAGTCTTCACGAGTTCTGACCGCTATATCTTGGGTGACTATACTAAGGCGTTGAGCAAGCTGTTCCCTTGTGTCTGCGGAACGACGGGATTCTCGCCATATTGTTGTTTCAAAAAGTTGATAAAAACGCGCGACTTTTCTGGAATATACTTATTCTCTGGGTAAATAACATGCACATTTAATGGTTGTTTAATTGCGCCTTTCATTAACTGAATCAGTGTACCTTCTGCCAGCTCCTGCTCGACCAAAAATTTAGGGATCAATGCAACCCCGGCGCCAGACTTGACCAGGGTTTTTAAGATGTTCGGGCTGTTGACTGAAATTGGTGCGGATGTAAACAGGGCATCCCACTGCTCGGTATCTTTGTCATCTACCCAGTCGTTAATTGGCATTTTCTTGTCGATGAGCCAGACATGAGTCTTGAGATCTCTGACGCACTCGGGTTGACCGTGTTGTTGTATGTACTCAGGTGTTGCGCACAACACCATCGGAAACTGGCATATTTGCGTTGCCACAAAGTCCTGAACTTCGGTGGATCCTACGCGGATTGCCAGATCGAAACTCTCTTCGACCAAATCGACTTTACGGTTATTCAGTTCTAAATCCAGCTGGATATCAGGATATAAAGACATAAACTTAGGTAGTTTAGGCGCCAGCACTTGCTCTGCGAAAGTCACCGAGGTGGTGATCCTGAGCAGGCCTGTACATTTGGTACTTTCTTCACTGACCTGATCCACCAGTGAGGTATATTCGTTCAATACGTGGACGATACCATGATAAAAATGTCGCCCTGCCCGGGTCATAGAAACCTTTCTGGTTGAGCGGTTAAATATCTTGGTGGCATGTTGATTTTCAACTGCATTGACGTATTTACTGACAACGGACTTTGAAATACCCAGTCGCAGGGCTGCTGCCGTAAATGAACCGGTTTCAGCCACCGCGATAACTGCTCTAAAGCCTTCTATAGTGTCCACAAGTTAGGTCCTTTTGTTTTCATTTTGTGTGATCAGTGTTCTCGTTTTGTATGTTTATTCTATGAAAATTTTAATGTCTAATGCTCCGCATGTCACCAATATAGGGAGCACTAGGTTGCTATCATGAGTAATATTCAGCTGTACTATCACCCGATGTCAGGGCACAGTCACAAGGTCCTCACTCTTGCATCAATGTTAGGGTTAGACATAGAGACTTTGACTATCGACTTAAAATCTAAAGCACATTTGTCTGAATCATTTTTGCGTCTTAACCCGGCCGGCAAGATACCTGTGCTGGTCGATGCAGACAAAACGATCACCGACTCCCACGCTATCTTGTTTTACCTTGCTCAACAATACGACCAACAGCGAATCTGGTACCCAGATGATCTGCCAACCCAGGTAGAAATCCAGCGCTGGTTTGCGCTCTCTGCGGGCGAATTGTGTACGGGTCCCGTCGCGTTAAGAGGGATCCGGGTACTGGGTAAACCAGGCAACGAAGAACAAGCTATGCAGCTGACTATTAAGTTGTTTTCTCTTATGAGCAAACAGCTGGAGCAGCAGCCATGGCTGGCAGGCTCACACGCCACCCTTGCGGATATTGCGCTATACAGCTACATCGCTTTGGTTATCAAACTCGAGCCAAGCCTGAGCGATTTTCCGCGCGTACTTGACTGGGCTACACGTTTCGAGCAGCTGCCCGGCTATCGCACATTACCAGAAAAATAAACCCGCATTGTATGTAATTGGAGGGGCCATGAACAGCTACATACGCACAAAAAATAGAGTAAATACACTAATTGACCGTCACCTGTTGATGGCCGTGCCATTGGTTTTGTCTGGTGTGATAAGTGCATCAGTAGAGGCCGCTTGTCCGGCGGATTATCCGGAAGAAGGGGCGATTAAAAAGCATATTGAACATGATGATATTGCAAATGGTAAGGCAACTTTAAAGCAGATCCATAAAATGGGGCGCGATCTTTTCGTTGCCAAGTTTAATAAATGTGATGGTCAGGGTCGTCCGGCAACGACTGGGGGTGGCGTGAAACGCGCGCCGGATCAGCCTGCTTTTATTCGTACCTCATCACCTGAAACGAATTCCTGTGCCGGGTGTCACTCTCAGCCGGTCATAGGTGGATCAGGCGAGTTTGTGGTCAACGCTTTCATTCTGGCACAGCGTTTAGACCCGGTGACAGAGTCCGTGTCTAATCAGTTTAGTAACGAAAGGAACACACCGGGCATGCATGGTGCGGGTGCCATTGAAATGGTGGCCCGTGAAATGACCTATGATCTGCGCGCTCAAGCCGAAGCCCTGCCTGACGGGGAACACACATTAGTTTCAAAAGGAGTGTCCTTCGATATCCGCAAGGAAGGCGGATTGGTGGTGGAAAGTGAAGGCATTAACACGGATTTGATGGTCCGCCCATTTAACCAGTCGGGCAACATTGCCACTTTGCGCCACTTTACCGTCGATGCAATGAACCATCACCACGGCATGCAGGCAGAAGAACGCTTTGATTTAAACCCGGGCAAAGGGTTCGATAAAGATCACGATGAAGATGGTGTGGAAAGAGAGCTATCGGTCGGTGACATCACGGCATTATCGGTATATCAGGCCAGCTTACCTGTGCCGGTTCAGGTGATGCCGCGCGCCCGTGCTGAGCGCAAAGCCGTGCGCCTTGGTAAGCGCAAGTTTAACGAGATTGGCTGTAACAGCTGCCACGTACCGGCACTTAAGCTGGATACGCCCGTGTTCTCTGAACCCAGCCCGCTCAATGCGTCTCATACTTTCCGTGATACCAGTCGCTCAGTGCGCTGGGATATGACCAAGCAAGGTCCTAAGCCTAGGTTGAAGAAAAACCCAGATGGCAGTGCCACTGTATGGGCCTATACCGACCTGAAGCGCCACAACTTATGTGATCCGGTGGAGCGTGAAGATGCCATTCGCTTTTTCTGTAATGAGACACTCGATCAGGCTCGCCCGTCACAAGATGGCCGCCCGGGGAGCGAGTTCTTTATTACCAGAAAGCTATGGGATGTGGGCAGTTCAGCGCCTTATGGTCACCGGGGTGATATTACGACCATTACTGAGGCCATTTTGTACCACGGTGGTGAAGCACGTCAAAGCCGTGACCACTTTTCGCTGTTACCGCTTTCTGAGCAGAAGAGCGTTATTAAATTTTTGAAATCACTACAAGTTGTAGAAAAATAAGATACCTAAGGAATGAGCATGTCTGAGAGTAAATTAGTTTCACTGGTAAAGCGCGATGATATTCCGTCTATCCGCACTATCGAGGTTAACGGTGTTGAGCACTGGTTAGGCCACGTTAAAGACTTCACCAAACATGAAGGGCTGACCGAGTTTTTGCCAAAGGATAACCGCATTTCGATGGCCTGGGTCAGACTGGAAGCTGGTGAGCAGTTGGATGAGCATATCCACCCTGTGGAATCGATGATCTTAATTTGTGAAGGCGGTGCGTCTACACTTGGTGATGTAGAAACAGACATGGGCGCGGGGGATGCACTGCTGGTTCCACCTGGTCGCCCTCATGGGTTCATCGGCGCAGAGCCCACCGGTTTTTGGGGCTTGTCATTACAATTCGATTCCCGTGGATTATATGAAGACATCGCCGACCCCTGGGCGACGTTCCACGAGGACGAAAACTACGAGTTAAAACACGCCGATACCATAGTCGATAAACTGTTCCAGAAGAACGAAATTTTCAAAGATCGTTTCGATAAACATCGCTTGTTTGCGCTGGTAAATAAAGGGCTGCTAACAGACTCAGAGACAAGAAATCGTTTCCTGGATTGTTTTCAGGTGTGGTCAAATCACTTCCAGAAAATGGTGTTCAACCGTTATCTGACCAGTGCTGATGGGGCACACCTGGAGCTGGCCTGGGACCATCTGATCGAAGAGTTTGGCCACAATATGGACTTGGCTGCCAGCCGGGATTCAAGTGCGCGCATTTTTGACCCGGTTCTTGAAGCGACCAGCAGCTGGTTCTGCAGTATTTTAAACCGCTTGTCTGATATGCAAAAGTTGGTATTGATCCACCTGGTGGTTGAAGCCTCAGCCACCGTATTCTACAAGCATGTTGCGCCTGTGATGTCACAAACACAGCACGCTCGCCATTTCCATGAGCATGATGACGGCGACCATGAACACGTCAAAATGGGCTATGATTTTGTGCGCCGCCAGACACCCAGCCTGCATGAGGCAGAAGGTTTGCTTGAAATTCAGGAGCAGGGTTGGTCCATGCTGATGTCGGTGATGAGCCGGATCGCCGATTTAGTAGTGTATGGCTCAGAGCGGCAATCAAACAGCAACGCAGCGCAGGCAACTAAGCAACCGGCTGCTGAGCTTGAATCATGAGTGAGTTCCACGGATGGCCTGACGCGGGTGTGCGCAGGCTTCCCCAGCACATTTATACCGACAAGGATAACTTTCAGCGTGAGCTGGATAACATATTTTTCGCCAATTCCTGGAACTATGTGGCGTTAAGCTGTGAGGTGCCCGAGCCGGGCGATTATATCCTGAGCTCGGTAGGCAATGTCGGTGTGATTGTGTCCAGAGACCGAAAAGGGGCTATTCGCGTTTTTGTTAATCGCTGTACTCATCGTGGCGCGCGGTTATGTGAGAAGCGTAAAGGTAACAACAAGCTGTTTACCTGCCCATATCACGAATGGCGTTTCAACCTGGAAGGCCGCCTGGTGGGCGTACCTTTGAGCCAGGGAGTGAAAGGAAAAGGGGGAATGTCGGCGCAGTTTGATCCGCAAAATCATGGTTTGAAACAGCTAAATGTATGTGAGCGCCACGGTGTGGTGTTTGCCAGCTTTAGTAACGACATGGTGCCGCTTGAGACCTATCTGGGCCCCAAAGTTTTGCGTTACTTTGACCGAGTCTGTGATGGCCGTCCCTTAAAGGTGATTGGCAAGCACAAGCACGTTGTTGCCGGCAACTGGAAGCTGCAGATTGAAAATGTCAAAGACACCGTGCATGCGGCTATTTTGCACTCATTTTTCACCCTGTTTGGGATCTGGCGGTCGGATCAGGAGACCGAGATTGTGGTTGAGGACAAGGGCATGCATAGTGTGCTGGCTTCTACTGCCACATTCAGTAAGCAGCAGACTCACTCAGAAGAAGTTGATTCGGAGTTTTCATTACTTGATCCGAGTTTGATAGCCCATGAGGCCGAGTTTTCTCATGCGACTGGCGCAGTCATGACTATCTGGCCAAATCTGATTTTTCTGCAACAGTTGAACTGTTTGGTTATGCGTCATGTGGAGCCGGTTAGCCAGGATAAATGTGTAAAAACCTGGACTTTCTTTGCGTATGAAGACGAAGACCCAGCACTGACTGCACGACGTGTTAAACAGGCCAATTTACTGGGAGCGTCGGGCCTGGTCACCATAGATGACAATGAAATTTTGGCTTCCTGTCAAGTGGGTTTACAGCAGCAATCTCAGTTTGAATGCGCCATTGAATACGGAGAAGGCACGTCAGATTGCGATCATATGGTGTCGGAATCAGCGATCCGTGGGTTCTATAACTACTATCGTCAGGTGATGGAGCTGTGAGCATGGAAGAAATGTTGAAAACCCTGTTGCTGGAGCGCTCTGTTCGCGAATTTTACCAGCGCTATCACGCCCAACTCGACCAGCAAATGTTGACCCAGTGGCCAGATTTCTTTACTGAAGATGCCAGTTACTTAGTGACCAATCGAGCCAACTTTGAGGAGGGTATGCTGGTTTACAACGTGTTTTGTGAAGGCAAAAAAATGTTGATAGACAGAGCCCTGGGCCTGCAAAAAGCCGTTTGGTTCCGTGATCGATTGCAACGCCGGTTTGCGGGCAGCATAGAGATCACGCACCAAAGTGAACATGCACTGGAAGTGGTGAGCAGCTTTATGGTCACTGAATCCCGACAGGGAGAGCCTTCCACTTTGTTGCTGACCAGCGAAAGTCAGGACAGCCTGAGTATCGCACCAGACGGTACGCTGCAATTTTCAAAGCGGCTTTGCATCATAGACGCGGAAGTATTACCTGATTCGATAATTTACCCAATCTAACCGAGTGGGAGACGATGTGATGAATTCACAAGCTATGCAGGCACCAAGCCACCCGATGAAGCGCGTTGCGGTCATTGGTGCGGGCTTATCTGGCCTGGTAACCACCAAAGAGCTGATAGATCAAAGTCACACTGTGGTGTGTTTTGAGCGCAGCGACGACATTGGTGGCGCCTTTTATAACAAAGAAAACGAAGGCGGGATCTATAACGACATCCACCTGACGGTGTCTAACTTTTTCATGGCGTTTTCCTCATTTGCGCCAAGAGAGAAGAATCGCAAATACTGGACTGCCAGTGAATATATCGAGTATCTGCAAGATTTTACTGAGCATTTCAGACTGAGAAAGTTCATCCGATTTAACACTGTCATTGAGTCTGTTGAGCCAGTTGGCACACAAAAATGGCGAGTGACTTATCTTAAAAACGGTGAACGCAAAGACGAGTTATTTGATTCTGTCGCGGTTTGTAGTGGCAAGTTTCGTAACCCATTATTGCCCTCTGTTCCTAACATGGAGCAGTTTAAGGGGACCATTCACCATAGTTTTGATTTCAAAGAAGCGTCAAAATTTAAGGGCAAAAAGGTGGTCTGCCTGGGACTGGGAGAGTCTGGCTCTGATGTAGTGCACCAAATTGCGCAAGTTGCGCAAGAAACTCACCTGGTGGTTAAGCGCCCCAAGAGCATTATTGCCCGGGTTATTCTGGGCGATACCGGCGACTCCAGAACCACACGAGCTGCGCATTACTCTTTTTTGGTCAACCATTCGCTTTTTGAGGCCACGCTGAAAAAACGCATTATGAATAAAGGGCTGAAGGTCAACGAGCAAAAACGTCAGCGACCTTTAAGCGCATTCTGGATGTGGAAGTTTCTGGTTAAATACGGCCTGCACGGCGAATTCAGTAACAAGAATGATATCTGGTTGCAGGATCTGGAAACCGGGCAAACCCAGCTGCATTTGTTCTCTGTAAAGCGTTTTGCCGAAAATGGTGTTTATCTGCACGATGGGCAATTTATTGAATGTACCGATGTGATGATGTCAACCGGCTATGAAACGCAGTTTGACATGATCCACCACAGCGCAGCACAAGATGCAGCGAAGAATATCCGCTCTAATTTTTTGCACATGATCCACCCGACATTGCGAGACAGCTTAGTCTGGATTGGATTTACCCGCCCGGATGTTGGCGGTGTTCCGACCATTGCCGAGTTACAGGCACGCTTATATGCCCGGGTTTTGGCGGGTAAAACTGAGCTGGCTGATTCACACACTCTGCAACGGCGTATAGATGAGTATCAGCAGGAATGTCGGGAGCAGTTTTGTCTGGAACCAGGCCGTTCAGAAAATGTGCGTTATTACCGATTTACCGGTGAGCTGGCGCGGACGCTGGGCGTAGAGCCCAAATGGTATCACTTGCTGCCAGACCCCAGGCTGATCTTCAACTTTTATCATGGCAGCTTAGTCGCCGCGCAATTTAGGTTGAGCGGGCCAGGTAAAGACCCTGAGGCGGCCAAGGCGATGATCCGCCGGGTCGGTCTGATGCAGGTACCCACCTGGCATAAGTTCTTTTTCTTTGGCCTTACCAGTGCTTTGAGCTTGATAGCGCCTGTGGTGCGTAAGGTTGTAAAGATGTTGAAAATGCAAGACCACAACTGGAATGACTACAAACAATATCAAAGTGTGGCTGATATCCTTGCGCACCAATGGCCATCGGGGCAAGCCTTTGCGCTAAATAAGGCCGACACTTTGGCTGAGCTATTTAGCCAAACGTACGAATATGAAGGGTTTAAGTTCTTCTTACACTCTGAGTATGAGGTGCCTTTGCGGCTGCTTTCGCCTTCTGCGTCCATCAAAGACATTGATGATTTTTTGCGCTTGCAGGAAGGTGCAACGCCTCTGGAGGAAAAGACTTAATTCCCCCTGTTTGAATGCGGGACGTAGCTGTGACACTACTGCCCATAGCAAAGCCATGCCTGTTCGACTGTGCATGGCTTTTTTGTACTCGGAAACCAGTATTGAGCGCTGAGCCCGTTGAGCCGCAGACCCGTCTTATACTGTATTGAAATTCAGCCCGGTGGGAGCTCAAACCACAATGCCTCAAGTGGCGCTGTTGCCGTCACAGTGGCGGACTCTTGTGCTGTCAGGCCCATAGCATCGCCCGGTTTTAGCCATATTTCAGCCGTTTGGGCTGAACCTTCAACTAGGTGTAGATAGCCCCAGCGATTATCTGCGTTCAGTGTGTAAGTTTCACCTTCTGAGAGCTTAAGGCGATACAGGCTGGCATCCTGATGAATGACCAGTGAGCCGTACTGGCCATCGGGGGTTGCAAGTGGGGTAAGTGGACCCTCTTGTTTGATTTTGGCTTGCGCGTAACCTGGGCTCAGCCCTTTTGAGCCTGGGCGGATCCAGATCTGTAAAAAGCGGGTTGGCTCTGTGGCAAAATAATTGTACTCGGAATGTGCGATCCCGGTACCTGCACTCATCAGTTGCACCTCACCGGCTGGAATAATGTGATGATTGCCTTTACTGTCTTTGTGCTCCAATGCACCCTGCAGCACATATGAAATAATCTCCATGTCGCGATGCCCGTGGGTATCAAATCCCATACCGGGTGCCACCGTATCGTCGTTGATAACGCGTAATACGGAAAATCCCATATGCTCTGGGTCGTAATAGTGACCAAATGAAAAAGTATGCAGGCTTTGTAACCAGCCCAGATTAACCTGGCCCCGCTCTGAGCCGCGACGAATTGATGGCATAATGATGATGCTCCTAAACTGTGATAGTGCTACTCTAATGCTTCTCTAAAAAGAATAAAATGAGCGAATATCGTCACTATCGTTCTGTAAATAAGAATGGTTGTGCGCGATGTATAGCGTACCCTGCGATGTGTATATGCTAGAGTTAAAGTGTTCGATTTTGCTTGCTAACCCAGTTTCAAGGGAGTGTTATGTCGTCTTTAAATCAGTTTATTCCATCACCTGTGATTGCCGTTGCGTCGGCTTACCAGACCCATCTGGGCGGCATTGATGTCTTTATCTGTTTTGCACAAATAAATGATGACAACCAGCTTTTGCTCCAGCTCAGAGAAAGTCACGCCTTGCGTGTTGGCGACCAGGTCACGGTGCATCTGGATAACCGCACCGGGGTCAGCGAATATGACGCCGAGTTGAGTGTTTATCGTTTATCGTACAAAGGCCGGGTAACCGCCCTGAACGAGACCGACGTCACCCTGTCGGCTGTGGAGTATCAGGTGTATTACGGGATTTCGGTTGCGCAGGAATATCGTGCGCCGGGGTATGAATTCCCGGAAGATCCGCGTGTGCAAAACCCCTTACCCTGCACACCTTTAACTGCAACGCCTGCTATGGACGAAGAAGAGCACGACAACAAAGTTGGCGTGCTGATCACCAAAGCACAGTCGCAACCACACACTACTGTGATGGCGTTTTTATCCAGTACTGATGACGATATCTTTTTTATCACCCTGCCACAGACCTTTAAATCCAGCCTGATGAAACGCGATAATCAGTGCTATTTTGCCATCGACAATCGTGCCAGTTTTACCTTTGAAAACTATGTTGAATGGAACTACTCCATTATCACCGGGCGGGTGCACCAAATAGCCACCAACAGTGCTTTGTTTAATGAAGTGAGAGAGTTATTTATCTCTAAAAACCCCTGGGAAGTTGGGTTTTTCAGTCATCCGGATATTGAAATGTATCATCTGAAGGCAGAGAAAGTGGTGTGTCCAAAGCGGTGATATGACCTGTTTGGTGCTTTGTATTTGTTTTGCTCGCGGGTTCTTTCCCGTTATGGCGGCGAGATGTTGCACGATAGGCTGTTGCCCGTTCTGATTGGAGCTTGGCTACGAAACCCAGACGCTTAGAATCTCTTAAAGCGAATCGCAAACCACTCCCTTTGCATCCGTCATCCCGTGCTCGACACGGGATCTTGCTTCAGATGGCTTGGTTGATAAGGTATTTACCCAAGCATAACAGCAGACAGCACAAGGCCGGTATGACGCAAGTGAGATGGCATAAATGCAATGTGTCTGATCTCAGCCCTGGCAGGTGTATGATTACAAAGCGCAGACGCTTTTAATTTCTCAGAACACACCACAAACCTGGCCCTTTTCACCCGTCATCCCGTGCTCGACACGGGATCTTGTTTCAGACGACTTGGTTGATGACGTATTGCGTGGTATCGCCTTTCCTCTTTCCATCTATTGCAAGATAGTTTCTCTAAAAAGTCACTGCCGTACAGTCAACGTAACCCCTAAGCCACAATCAAGCGTGATAGGTGTGCCGATGGGTGCCGACTCAGATGTCACTTCGCCGACAGAAAAACGCTCTGTGTCCGTGTTTTGCTCATAAGCGCTGCAGGCATAAATAACATACCAGTGTGCGCCTTCATGCCACAGTGCAGAGATAGTCGCCTGGAATGTTCGTTGTCCCACTTCGCCGCTGAATGAAGCTGGCTCTTCTGATAACAACAATTTGCCATCTGGCCATTCAACGAGCGTTGAAGGGGGTGAAGTACATGCTATTAAAGACAAAATGAGTGGTATCAGCAGAGAATATAGCAGTTTGTTTATCGGCACTATAGGCCTCTTTGTTTGCATAACTGCCGCTCAAAATAACACAAAAAATCGTACTTTTCCCGCTCAGAAATAAGGCGGGGTTTACAGCCCAATGTTAAGCAAAAAGCACCATGTTAATGGCTTTAAAACGGCCTGTTTTATCATCAGCTAGAATAACCATTGCTCAGTCTTCATAGTGCTCTCATAACCATTCATCACTTTTCCATAAGCGATTTTATCCAATACTTATAATAACTTGCAGGGCATCAAAGCAAAGCAACACAATGGGTAGCCGGATATGGAACAGCAATTTAAAGATCGCAGAGCAGAACTTTTGGTACAAAAAATGCGCCGTACCGAGCGCTTTATGCATCATCAGCGCCTTGAAAAGACAGCGGTGTCATTTGGTGATGAGCAACTCGAATTTATCGAGCATGCAATGGTGGATGGACTGAACGAAGACACCATACGCACGATTGAATTTCATCGTCGTTGTCTGGCGGCGGGGATAGACAATGGTCGTCACTACTGGTGCTTTAAACAAGGCGAACAGCTGGTTGGCATGTCCGGTTATCATTATCGCTTATGGGACCCAAAAAGCATTGTCTGGGGTGGCTGGTTTGTGGCCGATCAGGATGTCTCGCCTTTGGTTAAAATGGCAATGTTGTTGGATACCCTCAAGGTCTTGCTGGAAGAAACCAGCTATGAAGAGCTGTATATCGAGGTGTTTGCTGACACCACGCAGTCTAATATTCTCAATATCTATCATTCTTTACAGTTTACCTCTTTGGGTCGTTTCGAAAGCTTCTATGGTCCGCAACAGGATATGGTGGTGATGAAACTGGAGTTGGCTGAAGTAAGAGCTTTGTGGCTCAACACCACGCGTCCTCTTGAGCGGGTTCAGTAGCATGCTCCTGTTATATGTGGAGTCTGGCGCGGGTTCACGAGCACTGGCAGAGGCTCTGGCGAGCGGTTTTCGCAAACAAGGCAAAGCCGTTGAGCTGTTGTCAGTGTCCGATCTGTTGCCGCAGTGGCTGTCCGACTTGCTATTTGGTCAGTATTACCAGTGGTGCATGTCGGGCAAGCAACATCACAGTAAGTTATATGCAAGCCGCTGGTTTTACCCGTTTCTTTACCGACTGTTACCGCTGTGGCTGGCGCTTAAAGGCAATGACAAGCTGCAAGAAGCGAAGGCGGTGCTGCGTCGCCATAACCAAGTGGTCGCCTGTAGTTATTACGGTGCATTTTTCGCGCGTTATTTTGCCAGACTTGCTGGGCATAAGGTCGAAGTCAGTGGTGTGCTGGGTGATTATCAAATCTCTAATGGCTGGCGGACGCCGTTAACTCAATTGTTTGTTTCTCATCAGTACAGTCATCCTGTGCTGGACTGGCATCGCGCCAGAGGGACCGACATATTGCCGCTGGGGATCCCGACAGAGGTAGCTCAGGACTTAACGGTGACAGGCAAAGATACCGCGAAGAAAAGCGAGGCTGCTCTGAACATTTTACTCTGTGGCGGCGGCTGGGGGTTGGGCATTTCGGCTTCAACAGTGGCGTTGTTATTGGCTCAGAATCCATCTGGTACGGTAACGGTCATTTGCGGCCAGAACGAGACTTTACAACAGCAACTACGGGCTCGTTTTGAACAAGAAACAGCCCAACATCAGTTGCAACTGGCCGGGTTTGTATCGGATATGCAGCCTTACTACGCCCAGGCGGACATCATAATTACGAAAGCCGGTGGTCTGACCCTGACCGAAGCGGCCCTGGCCAATACCTGCCTGATCATTCATGGCGCTTTACCCGGGCAAGAGCAACACAATCGAGCGGTGTTTGTCGCTCAGGGCGCGGCACTAAACGCGTGCAATGATCAGCAGCTCAGTGACTTGCTCAGCCAGATACAGACATCGGCATCACTGCGCAGCCAGACCATTATGAAGGCTGCCACTTTAGTGAACGCCAATGCATCAAACCAGATTTGTCATCATTTACTCGCAAGTAGCAAATAATATTGTAGGAGTCGATTATGTGGACTAAGAAAGCCACGCAACTGGCGGTCAGCGAATTACCGCAGGCACATCAGAATTTCATGGCCAGAAACCCAGGGTTTACCGCCCACCATCAGGCCAGCACCGAGCGAGTGGCCAACGCCCTCAGACGCTATGCAGCGAGCGGAAAAATCGAAGCAGATAACATCTGTAAGCTGGTCATTAAAATGACCAGCAGTTGTAATTTGCGCTGTGAACAGTGCTTTCAGTGGCGTGAAACAGGCTTTCACCATGGCCTGGATCCCACGGCCATCCCTTATGAGCAGAGCGGTCATTTGTTTGATTTTGTGGAGCGTCAGCGCTGCGACATCATACTGACCGGGGGAGAGCCCACTTTACATCCTGACTTTCCTAAGTTTCTCAGCCGCCTGGCTGAAGCCGGATGCTTTATTTATATCTGTACGAATGGCCTGATGATTAAGCGCCACTTTGAGGTATTGAGTAAGTATCACGATCAGCTGGCCTTTTTGATTTCCATCGACGGACCGAAAGACATCCATGACTCGATCCGGGGTAAAGGCACCTATAACAAAACCATGGCCGGTATTAAGTTACTGGCTGACGGTAAAAAAGAGGGCAAGCAGTGGCTGATCGGGGTAGAAAATACCATGATGGCCAAAAACCTGGACCGGGCGACTGAGTTACTTAATGAGTGCGAACAGGCCGGTGTTGACTGGATGATCTACAACCATCTGTGGGTCGTGGACATGATGGCGCGCAGCGAATACCACCGCTTTTGTGAAGACTTCGACACTGTGCCTAATTCCTATACCGGGTTTGATATGGGGGATTTTCGCCCGGATTACATTGAACACGTCATCGACACTATAGACACATTGCGTGCCTATCCGGCACAGATCCCGGTGTTGTTCGGGCCGGATTACGATGCGGATGAAATCCGACAGTACTATCGCGGCAAAATGCCAGCACGGGCACATTATCTCAAAATGGGTGTGAAACTGGATGTTGATATTGGTGGCAAGCTGGTGATGACCAAGCAGTTCCCCGATCTGGTATTTGGTAATGTGCTCGATACCCCAATTGAGGAGCTCATTGCTTCTGAGCCATACCAGCGTGCTGCTAAGACGATGCGTGAGCAAAGCCTAAAGGTGCTCAATGCGTGTCCCGACGCGCATAACTTTTTACTCTAGAGGTGCGTATGTTGTCCGTGATCTTGCCTGCTCATAATGAAGCAAAAACGTTAGCGGTTACTTTACCGTTACTGGTAGAGCAATTGCCTCTGGATGCCGAGCTGATCGTGGTCTGTGATACCTGCTCGGATGCAACCGTGCAGGTGGCGCGGGCCTATACTGAGCAGGTATTTACTATCTTGGCAGGCAGTGCCGCAGCGGCGCGTAATTATGGCGCTGCACAGGCAAGTGGCAGCATGTTGTTGTTTCTCGACGCTGATACCGTGTGCAGTGCACAACTACCAGCGCAGATTGCTCAGCTTGCCAAAGACAGTCACAGGGCTGTGTATGGTACGGCGCCACTGAAGAGCGACAGTGGTCACTGGCTTGGTCGTTTTGTCGCGACGGATATCAACCGTTTTAACCAGCGTCACCAGAGCATGGGCGGCAATTGTTTTGTTTCGGCTGACTTGTTTAAAACCGTTGGTGGCTTCAACACACGTTTATTGCGTGGCGAAGACACCGATCTGGGTGTGCGTTGCCAGCGCGAGGGGGGACATTATGTGTGGCTTAGTCAAAGCCACTTTGTTCACAACGAGCGTAAGTTCCGCACTCATGGTTATCTGCGGTATTACGGCTCGTTGTTGCTCGGTGGCGTGTTATGGCAGCTTTCACCGCGTTTGTATGCCCGCAGTCTGGGAGGACAGGCATGATAGAAAAGTGCAGAGCCTTGTGGCAGGTGCTGTCACTCAAACTGGTTTTATTGAGCAGCTTAAGCGCTTGCACCACCATTTTGATCCTACATACCTTCACCATGGCACTGCAACTGGATAGCAGCAATTCGGCCAGCCTGGCTCAGGGCGCTGTGTGGTTTTCAGTGGCATTCATGGGTTTTGTGGTGGTGCAGCTGACCTTTCAGCGTAGTGTGATCCGACTGACCGAAACCACTATCAAGACTGTGCGGTTGGATATTCTTGATGCGGTGCGTCACGCCCGGTTACAGATGATTGAGCAATTTGGCCAGGAGCGGATCCTCTCTGCGATTGCTTATGATGCCAACACACTTAGCCAGCTTAATCAGTTCGTCGCGTTAAGTGTGGGACACCTATTTACCGTGATAGCGGCACTGATTTACATGTTTGTGATTGCCCCTATGGGGGCATTACTTGCACTGGGTCTGATAGCGCTTGCAGTGACGGTCTATTGCTTACGCTTTGCCCGCATTCATCAGGGATATGAACGTGCGCGAGAGGCTGAGGACAGCTTCTTTACACACTTGCACGATCTGCTGATGGGGATCAGGGAAGTGAAGCAAAATGCTGTGCGCAATGACTCGCTGTATCAGGAACATCTGACCCGGGATGCGACTGCGGTCCAGCACAATAAAATCATGGCGGAATGTCGTTTTGCGCATAATCAGCTGATGTTGATGGCCGCACTTTATCTATTGGCTGCCGTGGCAGTATTTGTTGCGCCGCTGTGGTTTGCCTTATCGCCCCAGCAGAGTATCAGTTTTGTGATCATCACTTTGTTTATGGTGAGCCCGTTCCACAGCAGTATGGAGTTGTTCCGGGTGCTTAGTCAGCTCCAGGTTTCGCAACAAAAGCTGTCTGAAATCAAGCAACTGGCCAGTGAAGCCGGGGAGCAGAGTGTTGCGCCATCTAACGTGTCGTTTTCGCATCGGCTGACGCTCCACAAGTTAATGTTTGAGTACCAGCAAGGGTTCACTGTGGGGCCGATTAATCTGGAAGTTAATCAGGGAGATATCGTGTTTATATCTGGCGGTAATGGCTCCGGGAAAACCACCTTTATGCGCTTACTCAGTGGCTTGTATGCGCCGCGAAGCGGCCAAGTCTGGCTTGATAATACCCTGCTGGATGATGCTCAGCTATTGGCTTATCGCCAATTGTTTTCCGGCATCTCGGCGGACAGTGTGGTCTTTGCCAATCGTTATGGTCAGCCGATGCATGAGGCGTTGATCAATCAATGGCTGGACAAGCTGGCGTTGAGCGACAAAGTGCAGTTTCGTGACGGCCGCTTTACCAATACCCGCTTGTCGACAGGCCAGATGAAGCGCCTGGCCCTGGTGCAGGCCTTGATGGAAGAGCGTCCTATTCTGGTGTTGGATGAATTTGCTGCCAACATCGACCCCGAAAGTCGTCAGGTGTTTTACCGTCAGTGGCTACCGACATTGAAGGCCATGGGTAAAACCTTGTTCGTGATCACCCATGATGAGGCGTACTTTGATTGTTGTGACTGTCATTACCTGATGCGTGATGGTCAGCTTCATCCCTATCCGGCACAGTCGTTGTCGCTGGTTAAATCCCACTAAGGAGCTTGCTATGAAAGATTATCAGTTAACCTGGTTGGCACCGAGGGTGACAACGCAAACGACGGCAATATTGGTGCCGTTTTACAATGAAGCGGGTGATAAATTACACTTTGCCGAGCGACTGGCTTATTTTGATGGGTTGGCAGCTCGTCATCCCGAACTTGATATTATCCTGATTGATGATGGCTCTACCGATCAACCCTTCTCGGCGAATACAGAGCAGCTAACACATCTCAGCCTCAGCCGGGTGACGCCAAACGGCCAAAAGATTGGGGCGCTTTACACTGTGATCCAAGCTTTGTCTCATCAGTACATCATTTTTACCGACTTTGACACTGAGCTTCAGGGCCTGGATAACCTGCCTGATACACACAACAAGTTAGCGGCGGACGCCACTGCAATGGGTTGCTATTTCAGTATGCGCCCTACAGCCGGTAACACGCCCGCGGTGCAGTTTCAGATGCTGGAATATGCGCTGGAGCGAGCGAGTTATCAGTTCAGTAAAAATGAGGGCAGTGTGCCTATTATGCCGGGTGCGGGCTGCTTGTATAAACGGCCAATCATAGAGGACCTGTTGTCCCGGCACAGCGGGCTGCGCAGCGGTGAAGACAGGGAGACGTGTTTGCTGGGTCTGGAGCTGGGCTATACGGTATTTTATGCACCTCAGATCGAGGCACTGACACAGCCGCCCCAAACCTTCAGTGCTTTACTGCATCAACGTCGGCGCTGGTCGCAGGGGTTTGTGGAGGTCGCGCTGCATAAAGCGGCGTTTTATCGCAACCAGATGGCAGAGAAAACCGTATTAGGACTGCGCCATCGGATCGATATGATTTCAGTGAGCATTTTTTTATTAATGCCGCTGATCTTACTGCTGGCATTTCTCATCAGTAGTACTGTCGGCGTGGCCCTGGTTTTGGCGTGGACGGCACTGGGCTTTGTTGAAACCTTTTGGTTGTACAGCAAAGCCAGCGACGAGTTTCGCACCATTCCCTACCATAAGCTGAAGTTGTGTCTTATCCCATTTGCACGCGTACTGCTGGAAGTGCCAACCTGGTGGCGGGTGATAGGACGAGTTTGTCTGAACAAACTACAAGGTAAAGGAGCGTGCGCATGAGTAGTCACTTTGTAGCCCAAACCGGCAACCCTTTTATTGCGGGTCAGTATAGCCGAGTACACAGTCTGGGCATGGATTGCCGGCCCCGTCATTTGACTCGTCAACTGGAGTTGGGCTGTCGGCGTGGACCATTTGACTGGATCGGTGGTCGTTCTGTGGCCGATCTCGACAAGGCACTGAAAACGCGGTGCAAAGAGGTACTCTTACTGGAGAACCTTGAGCCTTATGAACCTGATTGCAAAGAGTACCGAAAGTACGCCGATCGCTCAGCGGGATACCTTTCTGCCCATGACTTTGCGGTTGAAAATCATGATCTGGTGCGTGAGTATCCCGCATTTCGTGAGAAGTTTGATGGTATTTGCAATCGCTTCTTTTCTGAACTGGCCGAGCTTGACAGTGTGCTGTTCTTTTTAAGTGTGGCACTGGAAGAAAATGCCGACTGGCAGTTTGAAACGCCGGACGAGATCCTGGCTAACACGCTGCAATTAAAAGCGACGCTTGAGCAAGTGTGCCCAAATGCTCAGGTCGCTCTGCTGGTGGCCACCTTTCATGACGAGCTGGTTGAACACAGCAGGCCCGGGCTGGCGTTTACCCGCAAATACACTTTTGATAATGGTGAGCCCTGGATGGAAGGTCAGGAGCTGACACATTGGAGTAACATGCTGGTCGGTGTCAATGGCTTTACCGGGCTGGCACCCCACAAGGAGTCGGCATGAGTGCAGTCAACGTGGCCGATATGGTCGCCAGTATCCTGAATCAGCCGAGTCAGGCTGTGGCACTTCAGGGCGATAGCTGGACCTTTAGCTATGGCGAACTGCGCGGGCAAGTGATGGGATGTGTTAAGCAGCTGCGCGACCTGGGAATTCAGCCAAATGATTGTGTTGCTGTGTATGGCGATGATCCGCGCTTAAGTGCCGTGGGGATAATCAGCGTACTGTTGCTTGGCGGTACTTTTGTCTGTCTGGACGTGCATTTTCCTGCTACACGCAAGCAGCATATGTTGGCACGCAGCCAGGCGCGCGTTGTACTTTATAGCCAGGATGACCCAGGTTTGGGTGGGCCCAGTTGTCGAGTCGAGCTGGATTGCGTTTTGGCTGATGATGCATCGGCGACTTGTGACGTATCGACAGACAATCAGGATGAGACTACGCGCGTTGCCTACCATGTGTATACCTCCGGCAGCACAGGCCAGCCAAAGGGCATCGCGATTTCACGGCACAGCCTGGCTCAGCAGATCCAGGCTGCTCAGCAACAATACCAGCTGACACCGGGCAATCGTGCCTTATGTATTTTATCCAGCTCAACAGACGCCTTTTTGCAGCAATTATTGATGTTTCTCTCGGCCGGAGCTTGTGTGTGTTTCACACAAGGTTCAGTGCTTGATCCAGCCGAGTTTGCAAAAGTCTGCATCTCGCAGGCAATCACCCATATTGATGTGCCCCCCAGCTTGATGGCGAACTTTTTGGCAGATCCCAAAGCCCGTGACTGGCTGTCGAGCATGGACCTGAGTACGGTGATCCTTGGCGGTGAAGAGTTCAGTCACAACATAGTACGTCAATGGGACAGACTTAATTTGTTTGAACACATTGCGTTATACAACGAATATGGCCCATCTGAAGCCACAGTGACCTCCTGCTTACATCAGGTAACCCGGACGGATTTAAAGCGCAGTCGGGTGCCTATTGGCAGGCCTTCGGCGGGCAGTATCTTGCTGATTGTGGACGAGCAGGGCAGACCGGCCAGACAAGGTGAGTTACTGATCGGTGGTGAAGGGGTGGCGCTGGAATATCTGGCAGAGCCGCAAAAAACAGCCCAGCAGTTTATTTCTATGGCGCGCCTTGGCAGGACTCAGCGCTTTTATCGTAGTGGCGACCTGGTATGTCGGGATGAGCAGGGGCTGATCACCTATCTTGGGCGACTGGACAATCAGGTTAACCTGCTTGGCCACCGGATTGAGTTAGAAGGCATTGAAGCCGTGCTAGATCAGTACCCGGGTATTCGCAGCTCGGCGGTATTGTGTGTTGGCACTCAGCTGATTGCTTTTATAGCGGGCGACCTCAATGATACCGATACGACCGCGCTGCGCAAAATGCTAAGCGAGGCGTTACCGGCCTATATGTTGCCAGCGCAGTTTTTTTATTACACGCAGCTGCCAACCACTGCGATTGGTAAAATTGATAAGCCAGCTTTAAAGCGCGTTGCCGAGCTGAGGCTGGCGCAATGCCAGCAGGTGGCGACATTGCTTGAGCTAATTGCACAGAGCCTGAATGTGACGCTAGCCGAGCTGGACAGTGACAAAGGGTATAAATCGCAAGGCGGGGATTCTTTAAAGGCATTGATGCTGCAAACCCGTGCCAGACAACACGGCTGGGCGGTGTCGTTAAGTCAGTTGCTCAGTGATGTGCCGCTTTCTCAGTTAGCCCCGTCGTCTTGCGCTAATGCGACGCTAGGCTTTGAGCAAGAATTGCTGAGTTATGCTTTACCAAACAAGCTGGCGATGATCCATATCCAGGGGATAGCGCGCTGGCAAGTGTGCACTATGTTGTTCACCCAACAGCAGCTAAATTGCGAGAAAGTCCATCAGGCTGCGCGTATTTTACTGCTGAAATATCCCGCTTTGCGGCTGCGTTTTAACCCCAGGCAGATGACGCAGCAGATCAGTAAAGGGGCTTTACACCTGAGTGTTGAGCTGAGCGTAGCCAGCTTTGCAGATTTTAAACATCAAGCCCGGGAGGCATTTAAATCTTGTCTGGCTGAGTCTTCATTGCAAGAGCAATTAGTAACCATCGCCAGTTATCGCAGCCGCTACGGTCATATAGTCGCGATAGGGATAAGCCACTTGCTAGTTGATGATATCAGCTTGCAGGTGCTCAGTAGTGACCTGGAAAGCTTGCTCAGCGCTCCTCTGCATTTCGACAGGCAAAGAGACTGGGCCCTGCTGCACTGGCAACGACAATGTCATAACGCGGTCATGGCCGGTCACTTTGATGCCGACCTGAACTACTGGTGGGATGCGCTGAACACCCGTGGGGCATTTTGTCAGGAGGCGGAGCGTAAACTGGCGGTGCTAAACAGCAAAAAGCCGGTCCATAGTCAGATGCAGTTAGCCAGCGCTGCGCAACTGGCCACGTTATTACCGCGCCTGGCGTCCCTGGGCTCATCACTGCAAGCTTTAGTGTTGGCTGCTCTGGCAAGTAGTTACGCTCAGTGTAGCGGTGACAGCGCAGTGACGGTTGCGCTGGAAAATAATGGCAGACAGCCTTTTACAAACAGCGAGTGTGGGATCTCGGTGGAAGTGGGTCAGGCGGTAGGCTGGTTTGCTCACAGTGCGCCGTTGCTGTTGCACGGTGGTGCGCAGTCCGGCGCACAGCTTGCGCAAACACAAGCGGATTTAGCCGTTTATCCTGTGGGCGGGCATAGCTATGGCTGGCTTAGTATGTTCAGTAAAGATCAGGCGTTTAAAGCGCTTGCTCAAACCCAGGCGCCCAGAATATCCGTCGCTTTTGCGGATCTGAGCGAAGTACCCGAGCAGCAAGTGTTTACTCAGCCAAGGTTTGGTTTGAGCGGGCAAAACTGGCTGACAGACGAGCAGGTATTTGCTTTTGAACAGCGCTATCACTGGTTGCAGATCCGCTTTGTTCGCTCTCAAGAAGCTGGCCTGATGGTTGAGCTTTGCAGTGATGCCAGCATTGTGGACCAATGCTGGCTCAATGCGCTCGGGTCGCATATAAACAGGGCTGTTAAACAGATTGGTTGTTTATAACCCTGATTTGCCGGCACTCGCCTGGCGTGTTTCAATCAACTGCTTTTTAGCGAGCTCTTTAGTGAGCTCCTTTGCCAGAGCGCGCATATAGGCTTCGTTTCCGGCAAAAATTGTTTCCTGCGCTTTAAGTACACCAGTTGCCGTCATTGCAACGGCCTGATCGCCCTTATCAATCATGGTAATTTGAAACTTGTTTTCAATATTCGTGGTTGTGTTCGAGTTGAAGCGATTATAACCAAGCGGCGAGGTACTCACTGTGGTGCTGGTTACGGCCGTCTTTTCCTCGGATAGTAGCTCTATCTGTAATCTGGCTTGTGCGCCTGAGTCTTCAAATTGAATGCGCCACTCTTGCTGTGTGTATTGGCGTGTTGGCGGGAAGTGGTCTGTAGCTTTCAGGCAAGTGACTTCATTGAACTTTTTAGCAAACTGGTCACATACCGCTGTCTCCAAGGTTGATTTCATGGCGAAGTCTTGCAGGTTAGCATCTACCAGAACACTGGCGTATTTGACAGAACTAAACTTTGGGTCAACATAACTGGTGATGTTAACGGATGTACATCCACTGAGCGTGATCGCCACAACTGCGCTGGCAATGAGCTTTTTCATTATTTTTCCTTTGTTTTACAATTGAGATTCCGAAAAGTAACTGGGCTACGCTACTTTGCTGTCATTGTACCTTTAAAAGGTTTTGTTCAAAAGTCTTAGTAATCATTGGGTTGTTGTTATTTTTAGGGTAAAGTGTGATTATGTAGCCTTGTTGCTCAAAGCGCGTGCTAAGGTGTAAACAGGTGAACATTTATAAGGTGAGTAAAATGCATTTTTTTCGTCATTGCAGTCGCTTTTTGCTTACCTGTTTACTGAGCTTTACCCCATTTGTTTCACAGGCACAGGCCTGTACACAAACTGTCACGGTCAGTGCCAGCGATAACTGGCCACCCTATTCGTTCCGCTCAGGTGAGCAATATCATGGGCTGGATATTGAGATCCTTGAATTGGTGCTAAAAAGTGCCGATTTATGTTGGCGTTACGTATCATTTCCTTCATCAAGCCGGGCCTTCGAAGAATTCAAAAAAGGCAAAGTCGATATTATTTTTGCTGCCAGCTTTACCCAGGAGCGGCGGCGATTTTCTGAGTTTAGTGTGCCTTATCGCGATGAAGTGATGCAGTTGTTTCGCCACGAGAGCAACCCGTTGAGCCCTCAGCGCGCTTTAACGCCTACCCTGAGTTTTCTGAGTAAATCTATCGTGGCTGTGAATCGGGGCAGTGTGTATGGCGAGGCGTTTTCGCGCGTTGTGCAGCAGTGCCCCGACTGTGTGGTTGACATTAACCTGGCCACAGAGCGCTTTGATTTACTGGTTAAAAAACGCGTTGATTATGCGGTAGAAGATTTGTTCACCGGCATTTACTTGATTAACCGCGTCCCTTATAAGGCGCATATCAGGGCAAGCCGCTTAACTGTGCACAAAAACCCCGTTCATTACATGATCAGGCCCGGTCTGTTGAGTGAAAAGCGTTTGCAGCAGTTCAATTTGGCCATCATACGCAATCAGGCTGCTATTGATGCGCTGATCGATCAACATTTTCAGCGCCTGCTATCCGGAGCTGAACAAGTTAAGCAATAAGCGTGTGCTGTGCGGGTCGGCGCATATAGTATTCAAACTCGTCTTCACCATAGGTTGTGAAACCTAACGCAAAATACAAATGACGAGCCGGGTTGTGTTTAAGTACAGTCAGGGAGAACGGGTAGTCTGGATACTGCTCAAACATATGCCTGAGCGTGTAGCGGCCAAGTCCTTGCTTTTGGTATTGAGGCGCAACTTGTAACTGCATAATCTCCACCTCCTTGTTTAACAGCCGAAACTTGAGTGTGCCAACCGTAACTTTATCGATGAGCAGCAAATGTGAGCAGGCATAGTCTTCCTCAAGCCGGCATAGATGCGCCTCGTCACTGAGAAAAATCCCTTCGCGCTCGAGATGCTCCACCATGGTTTGCAGGCGCAGGTTCAGCAAATAGGGTTTGTCGATATCACAGGCTTGCTTTAGCTCAATGTGCATTGTCCTTTCCTTAGTTCTATTGTGACTGCGCCAACGCAGATAAGCAGCCCGACTTTATGTGCAGGCTATTGCTTTATCTAAGCTCATAGTAGCCCCGGTTGCAAGCGAAAATTATTCAGAGAAACAAAACTTTAATGAACTTTTTTGGGGGCCGTAGGGGCGCACAAAAAACACCTCTATGGTAGCAGTGCTCTGCTCGAAAGCGACCATATTTTGTGCTTTATAGTTGAATGTCTGGGTTTAAAACCGTACCATAATTGCAAATGATAACGATTAGTATAAATATGAGTTTTATTGCAATTATCCCGCTTTGGCTGGCGGCACTGAGTTTATATCTTGGCAGTCAGCAACAAGTCATCATCACTCGCGCATTACCTAAGCCTTTGGCCGGGTTTAGCGCTATATCTTTATTTTTACTCGGCATTGTCGCTTTCAGTCTAAATTACCCTTGGGTGTCGTCGATGCTGGCGGCGCTGGTGGTGTTTATGCTAAGCCTGTTTACAGTGACCATTAGCTCGGGCTACTCCAAAGAACGCACTTTGTCCATTACGGGCGGCGTGTGCCTGGTTAGCCTGATTTTTGGAGGGGCAAGCTATGTGGCCTAAAACACTCAGTGGTTTATTCATCGGCCTGTTTTTATCCGTATCCGTGGTGCTTAACCTCAATCTGCTATTGCCTTTTTCCGAGGGCACGCGCCTGTTAATTGGACTTATTTTGGCATTCCCAATTTGGGCTGCGGCTTTAGTATGGGCCTACTCCTTTCCTTCTGCCTGGAAGTCTTTTCGGGCTTTGATGCTGGCACTGGTGCCATCCGTTTTGCTTAATACTGCCCTGATGGTGCTGAGGTAATTCAGACAATGAACAATCAAACACTTAAATCACTGACCAATGCCCATGCCTGGATAGGTCTGATCATTTCTACTGTTCTGTTTGTGGTGTTTTTCGCCGGTGCCATCACTTTGTTTAAAGACAATATCACCAGCTGGGAGCGCACGCCTTTACTGGTCGACGCTGGGCACAACACAGCACAGCCCGCATTTGATAAAGCGCTGGCAACCATTGAAAAAAATTATCAGGTAGACATGCATGGCGGCATGTTTATGTATGCCCCGGATCAACACAATCCGTTTATTGAAGCCCGCTTTGAAAGTGAACTGGCACAGCCCGACCCGATCACTGGTGAAGATCACCTTCATCAGGCCTTGTTATTGGATGCCATTACAGGTGAAATCGTTGCCAGCAGCGATACGCATAACTATGCGCACTTCCTGTACAAGATGCACTATGACCTGGGGCTGGGGCGTGCGGGCCTGTATTTTGTTGGTCTCATTACTTTGTTCTTTTTCGTGGCAATACTGAGCGGCATAGTGATCCACTGGCGTAAGTTGTTCAGCAAGTTCTTTCAGTATCGAAAAGACGGCAATAAAGATAAGTGGCTCGATGCGCATAATCTGATAGGCACAATGGGACTGCCTATGCACCTGATGTATGCCTTCACCGGTCTGGTTTTCAACATGGTGATTATTTACCAGATCTCCTATGCGGTGATTTTGTATCAGGGCAATCAGGAAGCGCTGCTCGATGCCGCCGGGTTTGACCAGCCGCATCTGGAAGAAGCCGATAAAAGAATGGCTATGACGGGTGTGGATGATATGTATCGCCGCGCTATGGCGACTCTGGGCGATGTCACCATAGAGCGTATCAGCATTGAACATTTTGGTGACGAGAACGCGATTTTGGTGTTCGCTACGACCAGTAACGAAAACTTCTCATTGTGGCGTGAAGTGCGTTATCTGATGAGTACGCAGGAGCAAATCTACCTGACCATGGACAATTACGATAACGCCGTGCGAGGTGGTCTGTCGACCATTGCCAGTCTGCATTTCGGTGACTTTGCAGGATACGGGATGCGCTTAGCGTTTTTCTTGTTTGGTCTGGCAACTGCCTATGTGATCATCACAGGTAACCTGATGTGGATAGCGAAACGGGCTAAACAACGCAACCAAAGCCAGCGCAGTCTGAACTTTGTCAGGCGCCTGACCTCAGGCAGCTTTATTGGCGTAGTGGCGGCTACTGCGGCCGGGTTTGCACTGGCGCGTGCGCTCCCGGTTGAGCATCTGGGGCGTGCTGAGTTTATAGAGCGCAGCTTCTACCTGATCTGGATTGTGAGTATTGTGATCTCGCAGCTGATGCGCAATCAAAAGCTGTTTTGCAAGGCGCTGCTGAGCGCCAGTGCGGCACTGTTTGCCCTGACCGCCATCAGCGACTGGACCTTGTTTTACAGCACGTCGAGCCTGCTCAGCGGCGCTGCACTGCGTGATGTTTTGCTGGTTGATACTATGTTGCTGCTGTTGGCTGCCATTTGTATTGCCGCAACGAAACGCGTCTATGCGCAGGAATCGAAGGCACAGCGGGTTAGCTCGCAGCCACTCGCCTCTGAGGTGTAACCAAGCAAAAAAGCGCTGGAAACAGCGCTTTTTTTGTGCCCAAAATCAAGGCATAGTAGCGGGTACATTACACAGCACTTCACATGATTATGAAAATACATGCTTTTTTTAACTGGATTTGGCGAATTAACGGCTTGATCTTATTCCTCATAGTACTGTTTCTGGGCGCAATGCTTGTGTATGACATAGGCAGAGATCTGTTTTCTGAACAGGGCGAGCAAAATGTGCCGTTGAACTTAGCTGAGGATAAGGACCGGGAAGAAAATTGGGATCTGGGTTATCCTGAACAGCTTGGAGACTATGACTACTTTCTGATCCCGCTGGAATCCGAAAAGCTGACGGTTGATGCGACAGCAGCGGACATCTCAACAGTAGAAGGCTTCAAGCGCAGTGGCAGCTCGCAGCAAATGTATAGCAGTTATCGAAAATCTCGAATGAAAAATGCCATTCTGATCAATGCCAGCACCAATGAATCTCACTGGTTGTTTGACTCAGTAGATCAGCTTATCTACCGATTTGGCACCTTGGTACAAGAAGGTGCTCGGCTCAATGAGCAGGATCAGGCTATTTTCTATGAGCTAATCAATAAAGACACTAATGAAGATCAACAGCTTGATTATAAGGATGATATGACCTTTGCTTTAAGCCGTCTCGACGGTACCAACTACACAGAAATCATTGTCGGATACAGCGAATTGATCACCACAGCTGTCAATAAGGATGGCAATTTGCTGATTGTTTATGCCAAGGAAGAGCTGGTGTTTACAGCGCTAATCAAGCTAAGTACATTTTCGGTGCTGGACAAACGCGCCTTACCAAAAGTCGGTGAAACACTAAAAGCACACTGACGGCACAGATACGAGGCCGTCATCGTCAGGCCTCGTATCATCTTGAGCGTTTTTAGTGAGATTTAAACCTAGCGGATATACAACGACTTGGTTGTTCTAAGCGCGTGTCTCTGGTGTGCTCTTCGAAGCAGGGGAAGCTGCCAGCGTCAAAAGAATTCACACAAAACCAGAAACTATTGAGTTTTTTGATATAAATCTAATAAAGGTGCCCTCCAACTTTAAAGTGTAAAAATTTGCGCTACGCTTTGAAGTGACAACTAATTTGTTGGCTCTTAGAGGGTTACCATGAAAAAACTACTCCTGTGCACTTTTCTTGCGGTATCCGCCAATGGATACGCCGCGACTTCTTCAACAATCACTTTAGTGTCCGATTACCTGTTTAACGGGGTCAGTCAGACCGACGAAGATCCTGCCATTCAGGCCAGTCTGGACTGGGCCGGCGATTCTGGCCTGTATGCCGGTTTTTGGGGATCTCAGGTCGATTTTGGCGAAGGGACGGACATTGAAGCGGATGGCTATATTGGCTATTACACCGCGATTGACGACACGGTTAATGTGGATATTGGCATTGCACAATATACCTACCATGGCGGTGATAACAGCTCGGATTATAACTACCCGGAAGCTTACGTTAAGTTTAACGTTGGCAACACCAATCTGAATTTTTGGCATACCTGGGACTACTTTGGGACAGATGCCGGGCACAGCATTGTAATGCTGACTCACGCCATTCCCATCAACGACAACCTGTCGTTCGAAGTGGGTATTGACCATTCCATAAGTCATGATAAAGACAAATGGAAATGGGAAGATGATGACAGTTACACCCACTGGCGCGCTACGGTGAATTATAGCATCAATGATTGGGCGCTGAGCTTAGGGTACGAAGATACGACCCTGGACACTATGGGTGATTCTACGGTGTTGGTCACACTGGCCAGAACCTTTAATTTCTAAAGGAGTTATGTAATGAAATCACTGATTGCAGCCTTTATGGTGCTATGTGCATCCTGGTACAGCTATGCAGAAACTGTGTATCTGACTTCACTGGACTGGCCGCCTTACTCAGGTAAATCGCTCAGTGAGCAGGGGGCGTCGGTGGCGGTTGCAAAAGCCGCATTTGCCGCCGAAGGCCACACTTTGGTGGTGGAGTTTTATCCCTGGTCGCGGGCGGTTAAGTCGGCGTCTACCAAAGACTCCAAGTATGTGGGGTACTTTCCTGAATATCACTACGACACCAGTGAATTTGTGTTTTCCGATCCAATGGGCACAGGGCCACTTGGCCTGGTCCAGAATGTGTCTGCGCCAATCAACTACAGCTCTGTGGGCGACCTGTCTGGTAAACGCATTGGTGTGGTGCAGGATTATGTTAACACCAAAGAGCTGGACGAGATGATAGCCAGCGGCAGTATTAAAGGGGAGGCCGTGCCGTCTGATGTGCTGAACATTAAGAAAGTCGCAGCAAAGCGCATTGATGCAGCCGTAATAGATAGTAATGTGTTGAAGTACTTGCTGAAATCCGACGCGTCGTTAAGTAGCGTTCAGTCTAAGGTTGCAATGCACCCGACCTTACTGCAAGACAAGCAGTTATTTGTGGCATTTCGTAATGACGCGCAAGGTCAAAAGTGGCAGCAAATATATAATGCCGGGCTGAAAAAAATTGATATTCCCGCCATTATGGCTAAGCACCTGAATTAACGCCGCAGGAGGTTCACTTGACTCGCTCGATTCAATTTCGTCTTGTTTTAACCGCTTTGCTGGCAATGGGTTTTGTGTTGTTAGCGTTTGGTATTTATGACTATGTGACTCAGAGTAATCAGCTGAAAAGCAAGTTGGATACGCAAATAGCCTTGGCTAAGCAGCGTATGGAGCTATCACTGCCGAGTGCTTTGTGGAACTTTCAGACCGATCTGGCGCAGAAGCTGGTCAATGCGGAGGCGGCATCCGACGACCTTGCCCTGATTGAAGTGCGAGATACGGGCGGCGAGTTAATCGTGAAAGCTACGCAGGAGGGCGATGCACAACCGCTCTCTACCACCTCTTTTGAATTTGAATTGCTGTTCGACAACGGTGGTGAGCAAAGCCCGGTGGGCAGCGTTACCTTGTTAATCAACACAGAGCCGATGCGCCAGGCACTGCTGTCTTTGGCTATTAATTCTGTGGTGAAAGTGGTGCTCCTTGCAGCCATTTTAGGCAGTGTGCTGGCATTTATTTTTAACCGCCTGGTGGCGATACCGCTGGAGGAAGTGGCCGACAAACTGGCTAATATTGCCAGTGGTGAAGGCGACCTGACCCAGCAATTAGTGGTCAGACGGGACGATGAAATAGGTCGTCTGGCCGCCTCTTTTAACCTGTTTGAAGAAAAAATAGCGGAACTTGTGACAACCATTAAGTTATCGATTGACGATTCATCGACGTTATCAGAAAACATTTCCAGCCTGAGTACCGAAGGCTTTAACTTTTTACAGCAGCAACAACAGGAAACGGACCAGATTGCAACGGCTATTACTGAGATGGCGTCGTCGGCTTTGGAAATTGAAAGCAATACTAAGTTGACGCTGGAGTCGGCCGAAAATGCCTACACGGATGCAGATAAGGTGAATCAGGCATTTGAGCAATCTATTCATGCAATAGAAGAGTTGGTGATACAAATGGACGAAGCCACGCAAGTGGTCGGTTCACTGGAGGCCAGTGTTCAGGGCATAGTGTCGGTACTGGATGTGATCCAGTCGATCGCAGAACAAACCAATTTGCTGGCGCTCAATGCCGCCATAGAGGCTGCCAGAGCCGGTGAGCAGGGTCGGGGGTTTGCCGTGGTGGCCGATGAGGTACGTTCCCTGGCCAGTCGAACACAAACATCCACTGCGGAAATACACGAAACCATTACCTTGCTACAAAAAGGCTCAGACTCAGCTGTAACCGTGATGCAAAAAAGCAAACTGAAAAGTGAAGAAAGCAAGCAGGCGGCACAAACAGCCAGTGCCTCGCTGGCAAACATCAGTAAAGCCGTTGAAAACATCACACAAATGTCCAGCCATGTCTCATCGGCAGTCTCGGAGCAGAGCACGGTTGCAGAAGATCTCAGTAAAAACATCAATGAAGTGGTCTTTTCGGGGCAAAACAGTATGGGCAAAATCGAGCAGGTGCAGGTTTACTCCGGTGATATGAAAGAGCTGTCATTGCAGCTCAGAGACTTAGTCAGCCGCTTTAAAACCTAACACTTTAAACAAGCAACTTTGCTACTCGCTCAGTGATCTGAGCGAGCTGTATTTTGGCGCGAAATTACCAGCAGTCTGGCTGTTTATCTTTCACATACAGCTATGGCGCTCTGTGGCCTCACAGTGCCAAGAAAATTCGGAGAGTTTCAAAACGCGCTGTGGCGAACTTTTGAACATCGCCACTTGTCTACTTATAAGTTGACCTGTAAAAAGGAATATAGAAACATCTGGAAGGACTCAAATATGGACTATTTATACGCAATTATCCTCTTTGCCATTTCATCCTCAGTGACCCCTGGGCCGAACAATATTATGGTGATGACGTCAGGGGTTAACTTTGGCGTAAAAAAGAGTCTGCCTCTGTTGAGCGGCATTTGTATCGGCTTTGCCTTTATGCTGCTGCTCGTCGGGATCGGTTTTTCCAGATTGTTTGAATGGTTTCCCGGACTTCATATGCTAATCAAATGTGCGGGTGTACTGTATTTGCTGTATCTGGCTTTACTGATCGCACGCTCCGCCGACACCCAGGATGCCGACAATCAGGGCCAGCCGTTGTCGTTTTTAAAAGGTGCTTTATTTCAATGGATCAATGGTAAAGCTTGGGTAGTTGCCACCGGCGCGGTCGCTGCCTTTACCACGGTCGGGGGCGGAGTCGATAGTCAGACTATGCTTATCGCCACCATCTTTTTGCTGGTGTCATTTCCCTGTGTTGGCGTCTGGCTGTTGTTTGGTTCTTTGTTACAAAACTGGCTGAGCAGCGCGGCCAGCCGTCAGCGTTTTAATCTGGCCATGGCGCTGTTGTTGGTTATTTCTGTACTCCCTGTTTTGCAGGAAATTTTAGTACAGTTATCGGTGCAAACAATCGGATCCTGAAAGCCTACTGTAAAGGGCATCTACACGTGCTTATGCATAACTCAAATCAATGAAAAACATAATACAGAGCTAAGGAAAACCAAATGATCACTTATCGACTTGCTTTGGCATCGGAGGCTGAAGCGCTAAAAGCACTGTTATGGCAACATGGCCAGAATGAGTGGAACCACTTAACCGAAGAAGGCGTTAATGGTGAATTTGAGCTACTTAAACAGGGGAGCGCAAGTGCCATGGTGGCGGTGCAGGAAGGTGAAATTACCGGTTTTGCTGTGTTGATTGGCGCTGCGCACAGCCCGGATTATCTCAACAAATACACTGGCCTAAATGTTATGTACTTTATCGGTGACGTGGTGGTTGCCAGTCAGCATAGCGGCAAAGGCATAGCGACGGCCCTGTTGCAGGCCTGTATTGCACAAGCAAAGCACGCTGGTGGCGAACTGGTTTTAATTGAGCGCCATGAAGAAAACCTGGCATCTGCTGGCATGATGCGAAAAGCCGGATTTCAAATTATTGATACTTTTCACGACCCGCAAAAACGCAGTGCAGGGTCGCAGAATAGCTGCATCCTGGCCATTGAACTCTAAATCCTGACACTCAGTTAAATCCTTTGTGCTGAGCAGGGCGAATGCTCAGCACAAACCAGGTCAGCGCACGGCTACCGTCACGCCGGATGCGGCCAATACCGAGCCGGCACAGCGATTGAGCAGCGTGAGCCGGCGTGGCGTTGTCAGCAGTTTTCTGGCCTGGCTACCCAGATATACATAACCCAGATTGACCGAGCCAAACGCCAGGGTCGCACATGCCATGATCCCCAAAATATCCGGATAAGTCATGTTTTCTATGGCCACAAAGGTGGGAAATAAGGCCACGTAAAAAACAATGGCTTTTGGGTTACTCAGTGTTAGCAAAAAGCCGCTCAATACGGCCGACTGCGTGCTTTGCATCTTAGGTTCAGCAATGGATGTACCCGGTTTTGCACGTAGCAGGGAAATCCCCATCCAGATCAGATAAGCGGCGCAGAGATACTTGATGATAACAAAGGCGCTGCCCAGCACTTCGGCGACCACTGCCAGGCCCGAAATTGCAAGTAAAATGAACAGGTAATCGGCAAGCAGCAGGCCCACCGTCATATTCACACCTTGCTTCAGCCCACGCGCGATAGACGCCGAAGTAATTGCAAATACGCCGGGCCCGGGTATCACTGCAACGAGAAACATGGCAATAAACAAGGCAAGATAATGTTCAAAGGTCATAAAACGACGAGTCCTTTTGGCTTTGTAAAACGGGCAGGCTGAGTCGCCCTCAGCTCACGTCTTTAATATAAGTGATTTTGTTGTTTTCGAACCGGAACAGGGTTTTTCCTTCAAGCTCCAGCGTATCCTGCGCTTTCAAGCCGTTTGGCAAGTCGACGGCCAGCCTAGCCTGGTACTGAATGTGCGCGGTGGCAGCATTTTCTTCCAGTGCAAGCTCTGTGAGTGTCTGCTGGCGGGTCTCGAATATCGCGGCCGCTTTTACGGCGAGTTGCTCAAAGGCTGCTTTACCTTGTGCACTTGCCGTGATCTTACCATTAGATTCATTCTCAAAAATAATATCCTGGTCTAACAGCGCCAGCATAGCGGCAATGTCAAAGTCGTTGTAGGCGCTAATATAGGCCTCAACCAGGTCGATATGAACGGGTTCTGACATGTTAATTCTCCTTATTTAAAACATGTGTTTCCCTGCATGTTTGTGCGGGTACAGACTATTAAATCGACTAGTCTGCTGTTTGGCAAGCAGATACTTGGCAAATTTAATGCGAATACACGCTTTGCGTTATAGCCCGGTTTTGTCTTACCTGACTAAATTATTCACTTCATCTTGCGTTTTTAGTAATTAACCCCAATTTTGTGAATAGTGAAATGTTATATTATAACATTTATGGGGTTGTAACTAAGATAAGAACTAGGATCTCACAAACATGTCATTGCTTTTGTCAACGCTGGCGGTCGTAGCGTCAGCCACATCTGTGCCTGCAACTGGGGCAGAAAAGTCGGTAGAAAAAATTGAGGTACAAGGCGTGCGCTCACGATTAATTAAATCGGGTGCATTAAAAGACGATATTGCCAAAACAGAACTGCTTTCGAACGAGTATATAAAAAATACCCAGTCCTCCAGTTTGGCTGATGCAATTCAAAATGCCATTGGCATTCGTGTGTCCAATGAGTGCTCGATGTGCGGTGCAAAGCGTATCATGATCAATGGGTTAAAAGGGGAGCACACCAACGTGCTGGTAGATGGGATCCCTATGCATACCATGATTTCGGGGTTTTATGGTATGGATTCAGTTGCCGCATCTGGTATTGGCCGTATTGAAATTGCCCGTGGTGCAGGTGCCTCACTGACCGCCCCGGAAGCGATTGGCGGTACGGTCAACCTGATCACGGCTGAGCCCAGCGAAGATAAAATCGAGCTGGATATGGCAACGGGTACAGATGGCTACAGGCTGATCTCTGCGCTGGCAAGCGGTATTAGTACAGATGGTAATACTCGGGCAACTCTGATGGGTCAGTACGATAACAAAGATCAGTTCGATGGTGACGGCAATGGGGTGAGTGAAAACCCGGCCCTGACTAATCAGTCACTGACCTTAATGGTTTCTCATGATATTGGCTATTCAGATAACATTCGTGTGCGTCTGAATCAAACCCAGTCGGAGGTCTTTGGTGGTCCGGTTCTGGGCGATACTGCAACCAGTATTTCTGCCACGTTGGCGAGTGTCAGCCTGGGAGAGGCAGACTCTTTATTTGTGAATGATGATGTGCGAAATCGCTATATCGGCAACGCCTGGGAAACTGCAGAATGGGTTAAAACAGAGCGCGAAGAGGCCAGCCTGAGCTGGCTACATGAGATTTCGTCGCGACTGAACGTCACATCGAGCTTGGCTTATGTGGATCATATTCAGGACTCATTCTACGAAAGCACAGATTATTATGCACAAGACACAATGTATTATTACTCGGTACGTTTCAATTATGATTTGAATGCCGAGCACCTGCTTACTTTTGGTGTAGACAAGCGAGATGAGAAGATGCGCTCCTCCTCTGCTGCATTAGAAAGCACGGCAAATTATGTGTCCGACAGCTTCGATTACGATACAACCGGCCTTTATATTCAGGATACCTGGCTGCCGAATGAGTCAGTTGAAGTGTCAGCTGCTTTGCGCCTGGATCAGATCCAGGCCGACTTTGTTGACCCGCAAAAGCCGGGCATTGAAATTGACAAAACCATCCTGTCGCCCAGAGTGGATATGCGTTATTTCCACAATGACACCTTTACCTCACGCCTGTCATTGGGTCAGGGCTATCGTGCGCCTTTATCCTTCTTCGAAAGCGACCATGGCATACTGGATTCAGGCAAGGGCTTTCAGGTCGATGTAAATGAACCTGAGCGCTCAAAGTCGGCCACCTACTCGCTTAGCTATGAATCGGAAATGCTGACTGTGACAGCCTCTGCTGCACATACCAAAGTAGACCATCTGGCCACCTTGTCTCATACCACATCAGGCACACCGATACTCACTCAACTGGCAGAGACCGCTGCGGTGACGGCAACGGATATTTCGGCAAACTGGCAGGTTTCTGACACGCTGACACTGTCAGCCATTGCGGAGCAGTATCATTATGATGACACCTTTAAGGCGTCATTTGGTATTGCACCGATTGAAAAGCGTATGACGCTCAGTAGCGATCTGCACATCAACGACTGGGAAGTTATCACCAGTGCAATCTGGGTGGCGAGTCGAGATCTGACAGAGTACGGTTACGAGGGCTTTAACGACGCGAATGGAGAGTTTAAGAAAGCCACACAGGCTGAGAGTTATGTCACGGTTGATGTTAAAGTCGTTAAACCGCTTTCTAAAGCACTCAGTCTGTATGCCGGTGCCAGTAACCTGTTTGATTATAATCAGGCTGAAGATATGGGCAGTCCGCTGATGTACGATGTCGAGGGTGGCTATGATGTGGTGTATATCCATGGCCCACTCAGAGGCAGACAGGCTTACCTTGGGCTTACCTATGAATTTTAAATGGGTGGCCGTGCTACTGGCTGCTTGTCTGATGCATAACAGCTATGCTGTTGACTTTTATACACAACATATGCAGCGTCTTGATGACGCTGCATATGGTGAGCGGCAAACGCTGGCGCCTTTTTCCGGTGCACCGGTACTGATGTCTTTCTTTATGCCCAACTGTCGCTGGTGTGAAAAGCAGCATGTGGCACTGAGCAACCTGGTTGAGTCATGTGCCGGGGTTCAACCTGTGATGATGGGGGTGAATGGTAATCGTCGTGATTTGCGTCGGGCTCTAAAACGCAAACATAATGAATTTCCAGCCTTTTTGAGCAGTCATGCATTCACTCAGGCGTTAGGGGCAAACCCGCCAGTTCCTATGACCTTGGTTTTCAATCATCAAGGTGAACTTGTGTTTTACACCCAGGGTTATCGTTCGCAGCAAACCTTGTCCAGCTTGCTCAGGGAGCATCAAGTGAGCCCGTGCCTCTGACATTGTCTCGCGGGCACTTTGATTGTTCAGTAGCATGGCTGTGCGCTACTTTCTGGTGCACATCATGTTGCAATAAACGTAATAATTTTCTCTAATTACCTGCCTCGCCCTGTTTTTTGAACAGCTCTCTTCTATATTTATTAAGACAATACAGTCGTCTGGTTTATGGGGGACACTTGAGCGAGCCGTTACCTTCTATGTCTCTTGTTAAGAGATTAACCCAGCTGAACTTGTCAGTGATGGCAAGCAGCATGCTGCTGGTGTTTTCGTTGACGTCCATATTGCTGTGGTTTGTGGTCCGCGACCGGCAGGCCGAAACCGCAGAGACCAATCTTGCCCAACTGGCACATAACGTGGTTCCTATGCTGGTATTTAATGATGTGGAAACGGCAAGCAAAGAGCTTGAGCTTGTCGGGGTTAACAAAGATGTGCTGTTTATCTCATTACGAGATACCAAAGGTGAGGTTTTCAGTGAGTATGCAAAGCCCAGTTTTGTTAAATCTTCGGCTTTATATCAGCAGGTTGGCATTGAGTCTGTACGGGAATACGAAGGCGTTAGAATGCGCTTATATTACCCGGTGTCAATCAAAGGCAAGTTTGAGGGTGACCTGATCATGGTGCTCGACTTAACGGGCATGATGTACTGGTATTTACAGTTGGTCCTGATGTTGGCATTACTGATCGCAGCTTTGTTTACCGGCTCGGCTTTTTTGCTTTCACGCGTGCAGCGCCAGGCCCTGATGCCACTTATCTCACTGTCGGAGCTGGCACAGCGGGTCTCTCATGAGCATAATTTTCAGCTGCGCGCCAATGTGATCCGCGATGACGAAATTGGCATTTTAACCCGCAGTTTCAATGAGCTGCTTAAGCGTGTTGATATTTCCCAGGCTGAACTACGACAGCAGCTTGAACAGGAGCAGGCACAAGGACAGCAGCTCAAGCAAATGGTCCGCACCGATCCGCTCACTAAGCTGCCAAACCGGGTCGCATTGAACCAACTGCTCAAAGAGATAACCTGCGAGGCGTGTAACCCCAAGCCTTTAAGTTGCTTGATGTTTATTGACCTTGATAACTTTAAATTTGTGAACGACAACTATGGTCACGATGCCGGAGATGAAACGCTGATCGAGGTTGGCCAGCGGATCAGTGCCATTATCCGTAGCGATGATCTGCTGTGTCGCCTGGGCGGCGATGAGTTTGCGCTGCTATTGCCAAGCATAGAGTCGACAGAAAACGCCGAGAAGCTGGCCGCCAGGATAGTCACCATTATTAATCAGCCCATAGTGGTCAAAGAGACGGTGATGCCAATAGGGATCAGTATTGGTCTGGCCTACACGCCTCTTGATGCTGATGCGCCTATGGAGCTACTCAACTGTGCCGATGATGCCATGTACGCGGCAAAACGTGCAGGAAAAAACAACTTTCAGGTTTTCAGTAAGCAGGCACCGGTATGAAACAGCATTCCCTTTTTGTTGGGCTCATGATGATGTTGTCGAGCTGCGTGCTGGCACAAAATGACCCTTTGCCCGATCTGGAAGATCTTTTGAGTCAGCAGCTTAACCAGTTACCCAGTAATACACAAAGCTCTGCGGGCTCCAGGATAGAGCGCTCGAGTAGCGACAGCATGGCAGTCACCCATGTGATCACCGACAAAGATATCAGGCAGTTTAATCTGCAATCACTGGCAGACATTCTGGCAATGTTTGTTGGGATCACCACCCGTGATAACAGCTCATTTATCTACCTTGGAGCCAGAGGCATAGGCCGGCCCGGCGACTTTAATTCGCGCTTTTTGTTCTTACTGGACGGAACCAGAATGAACGAAAACCTGCTGGATGCCGGGTTGCTTGGCTACGAAAATTTTGTTGATGTGGGGCTGATTGAGCGGGTGGAATACAGTCCGGGTGCCTCCGCCGCTTTGTACGGCAACAATGCACTCCTTGGGGTGATCAACATAGTGACGAAAACCAGCAGCAAATTGCGTGGCCTGAATACAGCCTTGTCGGTGACCAACGACGAAACACACCATGGCCGAATAACTGCGGGGTTTCGCTCACAAGGTGGGGCCGACAGCTGGTTTTCTCTGAGTGGCTCCAAATTACGAGATATTGATTTTCCCGTGCCAGGTGCCCCTGCTGAGCTGTTGGCGTGGCAGCAGCTTAATAAAGAAAGCAGCAGCAGAGCCATGTTCAGCCATCAAAGTGGCAGTTTTCAGTTTCAGGCTGCGGCTTCACGCCGTCAACGCAGTTTCCCGGATGGCTTTAGTGTGTTGCGCTCAAGTGCGCCTGAAATGGGCACGCCCGCGCTTGAAACCCTCGACAATGAAGCTTTTTTTGTCGCGCTGACATTTGATGACACTGTTTCGCAGGACATAGAAGCGTATTTTCATATCTCTACTCATGGTAACGATCTTATCCGCAATGTGCCATTGGCCTTGCCTGATGGCGGGCTGGAATTTGTGCGTCCGATGAACTCTGGCCGCTGGAGCAATCTGGATGGGCAGCTGGTTTTTTTAGGTGTGGAAGACCACGAGCTGATGTTGGGCATAGATTTTCAAAAGGACCACAGGCAGGAGTTTAGCTCTCGCTCCAGCATACCCTCGGAATTTAATTTTGAGCAAAAAAGTAATGAAAATCGCTATGGCTTGTACGTGCAGGATTTGTGGCGTATCACACCTGAGTTTAAATTTCAGTGGGCGCTGAGATATGACAATTCGGATTTCAGCTCTGAGCGCTGGTCTCCAAGCTTTACCGCCAAATATAGTTTTACCCCGGATCACCACCTGTTGCTGCGCCACAGCCGGGCATTCAGGGTCGCGAACTTTCTTGAGCGCAATGCAAACAGCGTATTTGACGAGCCAAACCCCAAAAATGAGACCATAGATTATAATGAGATAAGCCTGGTGCAGCGCTGGAGCGACTCACTGTCGTCGTTTGCCACGTTTTATTATGCCAATATAGATAACCTGATCCATCAGGACTTTTTCCGACCCATTTACTTTAATCCACCGCCCATTCGCAGCCATGGTGCTGAAATTGGGGCAGACAAACGCTGGTCTAACGGCATGTCTTTGATAGCCAGTACCGCAATCCAGCGCTCACGCCTGCGCGGTGGGTTTGGTATTGCTAACTCCCCGGAGTTTATTGGCAAGCTGCGCTTTAGCTTACCGCTTGGTCGTTCCGGCTTTACGCTCAGTCTGAGCTCTTATGCGGTCAGCAAAAGAAGAACCTTTGACAGTCACCTGCCGGGCTTTGCCAGTCATGATGTCAACGTAAACTGGCAAAACGAGCACAACCTGTTTATCGCGCTGGGCGTCAGAAATATCACCGACAAAGAAATACTCGATATTACCGATGACGGCTTTGTGCCGTATCTGCAACGCCGTCGTCAGGTACACTTGTCGCTCAACTGGAGCTGGGGCAATGATTAAGTTGCTAATAGCTCTATTATGTCTGGTGTTGCTGCCCGAGGGAAAGGCGCAAAACCTCAGTGAGAACGAGCTGAAGGCGGCGTTTTTGTACCGCTTTAGTCAGTTCAGCAAGTGGCCGCCACCACCGCCAGATAAACTGAGCTTTTGCGTGGTCGGTAACCCGGATCTCTATCAGGCCATCGACGCTTTGCTGCAAGAACAGCAGGTGGATGATAATACCGAAGTCATAGAGCTGCCCGACAACGAGCAAGTATCGCAATGCGATATCCTGTTTTTAAGCCAGCAGAACAGGCAGCAAACCCAGTATTGGCTTGAAGACCTGGCACAGTCCCCGTCCCCGGTGCTGGTGGTTGCGGATACCAGTGAAGGGTTTCGCCAGGGTGCCATGATAGGCCTGATAGCCGACGCCAACAACCTCAGCTTTCGCGTTAATCTGACAGACGCAAAGCGTCGTGGCCTGAACTTTAGCGCCCATTTACTTAAACTGGCCACTGAGGTACGTTGAAACAAACGACAACATAATGGTAGGTAAAGAAATAGGGAGAATAATATGACACACCGGGCATGACCTATGGGTGTGATCAGCAAGGCTATATCTGGGTGCCGCAAGTTCCTTGTATTTCGTGGTCGCCACCCAGCCTGAATAAGTGTTTAAAGTGCTGAATACAAAAACGCCAGAAGTGACTAGGGTTCCTGGTGGCAACCAATCTCGCTGTCGCAATTTGCAGCGCGCTCTCGCCATATGCGCCCATCCATGCGCACGCGCCAGATAGCAGTGTCATGGTAAGAGCCATCACGATTGCGAGTAACAACTTTAACGTCGGTATAATAGCCACTTGAATGCAGCGCTCGCAGTCCTTCTTGTAAGTGAAGATAATCCAGGCTAGTCATAGCAAAGCTGTCGCATTCTGAGCGACACACATACTCGAACCTTTACATGGTTTTGATAGAGAAATTACCTTTCCCCATCATGTTGTCGCTCATTACTCTGCCATCCATCACAAACTGAGCGTACTGTTTTACAAATGGATGAAGCTGCTCGGTTGTCAGACCCAGGTAGGTGGCCAGGCGTGCATCATTTTGGTTGATCTCGGCTCTCAGGCGTTGTTCAAACTCTGGAGAATAGCCGTCAGCATGGTACTTTGCTTCCTGTACCGCAGGGATCTGGTTAAAAGGCAGGATGTCATCAGGCACTTCACTGTCGTGATAACCCGCTGGTGCAGCCAGCTTGGTCATAAAGCGCTCGTACTTCTGGGCGACATCGGCATAGCGCTCAGCGCTCATTCCCATTGCATTGGCGCCTTCATTAAATGCTACCTGCATTTCCTTGAACTCAGCCATTGCCTTATCACTAATCTGGCTGTTGGCGTGCGCGAGCGTGCTATGGCTCAGTAATGCAGCAAGTGTACATGCGCTCAGTGGTAACTTTTTCATTTCAGATCCTCTCCTTTTGATTAGTGAGATAGAGGTAATTTTATGTGTATTTTTTGTCAAGTTTGTGGTTGTGTGTTTTTTTCACTTTCAGCTATCTGCCATTGCAGGTAGCAAGTTTAGGGCTTATCACCCCATCGCCAGCTTACTGTTGATCCTGTAAAGTTAATGACTGATGAATATCGGGCACTTGGTAGAATTTTTGCCCGGTGGTATTTACGTCAGGTTTGCCAGGGCTCAGAAATAGGGGAATGCAATGATAGAACTAAAAGAATCAAACCCATCAGATATAGCGCACTTTGTAGAAATGGAAAGGGCCACAGACACGTCCGGCTTTATTCTGCCATACAGTGCGGAGCAACATCGCGCCGCGATGGTACAGCCACACATAGTGTATTTGTCTATCTATGACAGTCAGTCGCTAGTCGGTTTTATCATTCTGGCACGCGAGGGCGAAACCAGCGTGGAGTTTCGCAGAATTGTGGTCGGCGTTAAAGGTCGCGGTATTGGTCAGCAAGCCCTCAGCAAAATGGAGCAATACAGTGTCGATGTGCTTAAGTGCAAACGCATCTGGCTAGATGTGTTTACCGACAACGCCCGTGGGATCCATATCTACCAAAAATTAGGTTATACCCTTTTTGAGCGGGGCGCGCATCAGGGGCGTGCTTTGCTCTATATGGAAAAAACACTTTAAAGTTAGTCTGGCATCTGGCCCAACCAGGCCAAGGCCAGCGCGCCGTACACTTGCACAGTATTTGCACTTTCTTTGCGCGGTGTTTGCACAATCCACTCATATAGTGAAATCAAAGGTAGCGTTTTGGCTATCAGATGTTCCGTTTTGTGGGAGTGGTTGGTATGAATACAGTACATAAAAGAACAATGTTGGCGACCTGGGTGTCGGTGTTGTTGTTATCTGCATGTGGCTCGGGTGGTGGTGATGATACTCAGGCTCAGTCGAATTCGCTTAGTGCTGAAACCAACAGCACCAACACAGGATCAGCAACGCAGAGCGACAGCACGGGGGATACATCAACTGATAATAATGCCGATAACGGGTCCTCATCGGATGATTCAAACACCGAAGAGACAGAGTCGGGTGCCAATACAGACACGGGCACGGCGCTGACATCTGGCTCGACTGACGGCGTGCTGTGTGATTACTTTTACAACGAGTTCAATGATTCCGCCTCGGTACAAATGACCAGCAATGCCGACTGGAGCTGTACTGGCAGTACTCGGCAACTTACTGCCAACGGTATTCCAGACCATGAGACGGGCACTTTCCCTAATCCGGGCAACCCCAATACCATCAGCGAAACTGCGGTTTCTGTCAGTTATACCCTAACGCCTGAACAAACGGATACGGCTTCAACGCTCGGCGGACCAAGAGGCGCAACGGGCTATGTACTGAATGGCGTTAAAATAGACGCCAATACCGCAGGCTCGTGCGATGACTCCGGCAACAGCTGTAGTTTGGTGGGCAATACCGGAAACTGGCATATCGAAGCGCTTGGCCAGACCAGCTTTGACTTTGGCACCGATGACAACAATGCCCATGTGCAGCCCAATGGGTCTTATCATTACCACGGCATGCCGGAAGGCTTTATTGCCCTGCGTGGTGGCGACAGTACCAGTATGACCTTGATTGGCTGGGCCGCAGACGGTTTTCCAATATACGCCCGATATGGTTACAGCGATGCGCAAGACGCAACCTCGTCGTTAAAGGCGATGACGGGCAGTTATCAGCTGGTGGAGAACGTCAGCAGCAACCGCCCCTCAACGTCTGTGTATGCACTGGGGACCTTTGCCCAGGATTGGGAGTATGTGGCGGGCAGTGGTGACCTGGACGAATGTAATGGCCGCTATGGCGTCACCCCTGAGTTCCCTCAAGGCATTTACCATTACTATGCCACCGACACCTACCCGTATTTTCAGCGCTGTGTGAAGGGCCAACTATAGTCATAGGAGATCTAATCATGTTTTATTTAATCAAACGTATCGCTATGATCGCCTGTTTGGTCACGTCGACAGCAGCCAGCGCTCACTTAATGGTGGCCGAGCAGGGTACGCTGAATTTTGACGAGTCGGGCGCCTACCTGGTGGTGGCCATCGACCCGTCGAGTTTTCCAGATGCGGATGCCGATAAAAATGGCCATTTATCAGCAGAGGAGTTTAAACAGGCGCAAAGTGACCTGTTTAAACATGTACAGGCCCAGATTTATATGACCCAGGGAAAAACTAAAAAGCAGATTGAAGGTTTGCTCCTGTCACCACAAACTGCCCATCACGGCGACCAAAGCGAGATTGACCAGATTGTGGTCATGGGCAAGTTTGTCGGCGTTGATCACAAGCAAGGACTGCGATTTCACAATGGATTTTATGGCAAGGGTAACGACAAGCAGTTGGCTATGCGGGCCAAATACAAGCGCCTTGGCTTAACACAGCGCTTTATCTTAACCGCTAAGCAGCAGGCCGCAAAAGTGTTCTGAATGCCTGCGGGGTGGTTGAAGAGCATGAGCTGAGGCCAATTTGGTGGGGCGACTCATGCATCTTCATTATTTAAGTGTCATGAGCTGCTGGCGCATGCTAGGTTGCTCATATAGCCACACTCTGTCCTGATGGTCGACGCCTGCAGCCATTCGCTCTCCCAGAAACTGTGTTTGTATGGTTAAGTCGCTTAACGAGTAGCGGTAAAGCCAGTAACCTTGCGCTGTGCTCACTGAGGCGTACAGGTAGTGCGGGCTGACAAATAAATCGTCATATTCTCCCTTTCGCAATGTCTTGATCTCTAATTCTGTGCCGTCAATATACCTGAAAAGACGCTTGCCCCGGGTATAATAGATTCTCCCGTGTTGATCCGGCACTGCACAGCTTGCAGGCTGATCGGTTAAACGCGTGACTGCACCACTTGTGATATTCAGGATGGCAGGGATAGGGTGGCCATTACTAAGCTCATTAACCAACAACTTATTCGTGTCTTGTGTCCAGCCTCTCAGATACACCGGGTGCGTCAAAGTTATGCTGCGTGACATGCCCTGACCATCGACAATCGTCAACGTTTCATTAGAGATATAGGCAAAGCGTTGACCGTCGAGTGACCAGGCCAGTCCGTTAAGGTGCTCACCTGCCTTCGCATGATAAATAGCCTGCTCGCGTGCTGCCTGGCGCATATAAAGTGATTGGGTGCCCTGTTTGTCCGACAGGTAAAGGAGTTCATCATTTATCGGGTTTCTGGAAGGGAACAAATTAGCACCACGGTAGCTCAGGCGTGCCAGCGGTGAGCTGAGTGAGAAATCACTGTATTCCTGAAGTGCCAGAGTAAATTGACGAGTGCTTAAGAGCAGCTCGGAGGTTGTGCTCAATGGGCGTAAGCCGTGTGATGACCTGGTTATTGGCGAAGGGCAATAACGTGACCTCTCCACTCAGAGTCAGACTCTGCAGTTGGGCACCTTTAGACATTAACAGCTGTGCTGTGTGATTTTGCCAGGCAAGCGACTGATATGTCCCGCTTCCCTCAAAGAGGGTAACAGTCGCGCCCGTTTGTAGATCTAGGCTTATTACTTGTCGCTGTGATTGCCCCAGATCCAGCAGGATTGCTAATTGCTGGGGTTTTTCGATGTAGGTGAGATCTAAAATACTGTCACCGCGCTCAAATACAGCAACAGCACTGGTTGCCCGAGTGTGCGGATTAAAACGAAAAATATTGTTCCCTGAGGCGTAATACAAAGATGGTCCGATCATGACGGGCATGCTCTCAACCCGATGAGGCAGCGTAACAATGCGCTGCGGAGTATTATCAGGCCCTAAAGTCAGAAATTCGCTACGGTCATCACTTTCATTCACAACGTAAGCGGGTTGTCCCTGATACCAAAAGCTGGTGCGGATAGACCGTGTTGTTTGCAGCAAACGTGTTTCAAGCTCTTCATGCTTGAGCCACAACTCGTACTTTCCTTCTTCATTAACAACATATAGCGCCTGATTGGCAAACGCGCTTAACCCGTATCCACTTTGATTGATACGGGAAAGCGCAGACAACTGAGTGTAATGATGAGTTACAGGGGTTGTCTTGTGCGCCAACCGCTGTGTCCAGGCCCACCAAATCAGTAGTGCGCTCACGATGAATATAAGCGCAGCGCCAAGCAAGATGGGGTTTTTTCTTATCGCTGCTTTCGCTTCACCATTGGGAGTAGCGGGGTATTCAATCAGACAATAGCCTTGTTTGGCATAGGTACGTACAAACTGAGCTGTACTTGCACTTTCGCCCAGCGCTTTGCGGATCAGCGCGATGGCCCGCTGCACCAGACTTTGGGTAAAAATTTGATCCGGCCAGACCGCGTCAAATATTGCTTGTTGCGAAAGCACAACTCCCTGATTCTGATACAAACAGAGTAAGACGGCCATGACTTTTGGTTCAAGTTCCACACAGCCGTGGACGCTTCTGACCTCATTTCTCGCAAAGTCGAAGGTAAATTGCGCATAGTGCACTTCCCGCTTTGGGGTTTTTATTATTATATTTTTCAAAGGTTAAGCTTTTATTAAACAAATCTAACGACAAATTTCATTGTTTTTCAGGTTGATCCATTTCAGGGTGTTTGCAAAAAGATACCATTAATAAAACAACAAGGATTTAAACATGAAACTACCATATTACCTGATGAGTATACTATTGTTTGTATCTCATTTGGTGGCTGCCGAAAGTTATCAACTGAACTCCAAATATTTGCAATCGCCTCAAACCTACGAGGTGTTTCTGCCGGACAATTACGAGCACGAGCAGGTTAGTTATCCGGTCATTTATCTGCTTCACGGCCAATGGGATGGTGCATTACTCAATGCAACGCTCAGTACTTTGCAAAATAAGTTGCCCGAGTTTATTGTGGTGTCGGTGCATGCTCGGGGTAAAAAACTACAACAGACAAAAGGCAACACAATCGCTGCGCAGTTTTGGGACTATTTTTATCTGGAGTTGATGGCTCAGATCACCAGACAATACCGGGTTGCTCCCTATGCCATGCTGGCAGGTCATTCAAATGCCGGTAGCTTTGTGTTACGACAGTTTTTGACTAATAACAAACACTTTAAGCATTATATCGCGTTAAGCCCGTCGCTGGATGACGGTGAACTACTCGCCTTAGCAAAAAAACAGTCGGAACAGGTATATCAGGGAAAGTTGTTTATATCTGTCGCCAATGAAGGTGAACACATGGAGCAACCATTTGATCAACTGGTTGCTTTGCTGACTGCGCAAAACCAACTATCACTTGTTAACAGGAAATATCCTGACTATGACCATCAGGCGAGTAAAATCATCGGCCTGGTTGATGCACTAAACAGCGGGTTTCAAGATTGGGTGCCATCAGCTACGGTAAAAAAGGCAGGGTTTAAACCTTATCAGGCGCATTACGCGCAGCTAAAAGAAGAATACGGATTTGATGTTAAACCAGCAAAGGATGACGTATTGCGCCTAATTGCGTATTTTGCGATAGAAGCAAACGTAGCTGAACTGGCACAGTTTGTTGATTTCTTTGTTCAGCAATATCCGGACGGTAAAAATGCCCTGTTAGCATTCAGACAGCAACTGAGTGAAGCGGGGTATATGAAGGCGGCACAACGGATACCACTCAATGGTCCGCTATAAACGGGACGAAGCGGCAAATTTGTCCCTCTATTGCAAATATTCTGGATTAAGTTAAGGTCATTATTGAAACTTATTTATCAACACTTATTTATCAACACAAGGAATGATTATGAAACTGACATTTAAGAAAAAGCAAATCAAAAACTTAAGTAAACTCTCCACGCTGGCTGCTGATGCAACGCCCAATGTTGCTGGCGGTGAGTATACAAACACCGGGTGCACAACCATTTGCCCGTCTATTATTAAAATGTGTACCACTCGCCCCGGAGAGTTTAATTGCCATTCCACAATCATGTGTTAAACCTGTTTAAGTTGCAGCGCTGAGTGCCGCAACTCTTTGGTACTGAACCGAATGTGGTTAAAACGGGGGCGCTCAATACGGCCCTTATGATAGCGCCTAGGCGAGTGTCATATTCGCCGCAACCAGCACCAGCAACCCCGCAAAAATTTTCTTGATGGTTGGTACGGGTAAATGATGCGTTGCTTTTGCACCCAGCGGGGCGGTAAACCAGGACGTACAGACAATGCCCAGCAGTGCGGGCAGGTAGACAAACCCGGCAAACCCATCTGATAACGCAAACTGTGCACTGCCCGACGTGACGTAACCAACAGAGCCAAACAAGGCAATCACGATGCCACAGGCTGAGGCGCAGCCAATGGCTTTTTTCATATCAATGGAGAAAAACGTCAGCAGGGGCACCAGCAGTGCGCCGCCACCGATACCAATCATGGCTGAGAGCCCGCCAGTTAAGGTTGTAAACCCCGTTAACACCCCTTTATTGGGCATAGTGCGCTCGTCAGAAGCAGGCTTGTTATTGCCAAAAAACATCTTCAGTGCAATCAGAACCACGCTGATGGCAAACACCCAGCGTACGATTTGCTCCGGTAGCATGGCCGCTAAAAAGCCGCTGATCAGCGCGCCCAGTGCAACTCCCGTCATGATCCAGGGAGCCAGCTCCCAGGGCACATTGCCATTTTTGTGGTGGGCGATAGCAGAGGAGGTCGAAGTAAACAAAATAGAGGCCAAAGAGGTGGCAATGGCGGCGATAATCACCTGCTCAGGAGGCAACACCGCAAAGTATAACAAGATACTGCTTAGCACCGGAACAATCACCAGCCCGCCGCCAATGCCCAGGAGTCCGGCCAGAAAGCCCACACCGCTGCCCAGCACGGCGCAGCATATTATCAATAACAACAAGTCACTCATTGTGTTTGTCTCATTTTATTATTCGGATTTAGACAGATGACGAGGGGATTGCCTTGCAGGTAACCGGATCGCCACGTTCCACAGGAGTATATCAAGATAAGGGCGCAGGCTTTTCAGATAAGCTTTGAATATTCCTCACGTTTTAGTTGAAGGAAATTCACTTTAAACATCTGGATGTCTAGATGTTTAAATTTCCAGGTGTTTTCATGCCCATTTTCTTGTGGTTGGCCGACGAAAAAACGCAGCTGAGTAACAAGCATGAGCACAGCTCAAGTTTTAGGTGAAATTAAACCGTTTTTCTTCAAGTGCTTGCCCGGGTAACAATGTATGTGCTCTCAGCGCCAGACCTGTTTGATTATGGCTAAGTGCAAACGCTGCACTAAGAAGAGCACTGTACATTTGGGTTAATTACAGAAAATTGGATACCAGAACGCCATGAACAACGAGTTTACTTTTACAGTCAAAAGCCTCATTTTTGATGAGCATTATCGTCCGTCAGACAATACACGGATCACAACCAACTTTGCTAACCTGGCCAGAGGGGAAAGTCGTCAGGCGAACCTGCGAAATGCATTAAAGATGATCGATAACCGTTTTAATGCACTGGCGAACTGGGACAACCCAAACGGTGACCGTTATGCCATTGAGCTGGAGATCATCTCGGTAGACATCGACATTGCGGGCAGCGGCGAAGCTTTTCCTTCTATCGAGGTACTGAAAACCAACATTATCGACCATAAAACCGGTGAGCGCACCGAGGGCATCGTCGGCAACAACTTTTCATCTTATGTGCGTGACTACGATTTCAGTGTGGTACTGCTCGATCACAACAAAGGTAAACCGCAGTTCAGCATCCCCGAAGGATTTGGAGAATTGCACGGCAAACTGTTTAAACACTTTGTGAACTCCAGTGCCTATCAGCAAAACTTTAAAAAGCGTCCGGTGATCTGCCTGAGCGTGTCGGACAGCAAAACCTATGTCAGAACCGAAAACCAGCATCCGGTACTGGGCTTTGAATATGAGCCAAACGAGTCGTCGCTGACCGAGCAATACTTTAAAAAAATGGGTTTGCAGGTGCGCTATTTTATGCCGCCAAACAGTGTTGCCCCGCTGGCGTTTTACTTCTTTGGCGACTTACTGAATGACTACACCAACCTGGAGTTGATCAGCACCATCAGCACGATGGAGACGTTCCAGAAAATCTACCGCCCGGAGATTTATAACGCCAATGCAGTGGCCGGCAGACGCTACCAGCCAAACCTCAAAAATCAGGATCACTCACTGACGCAAATTGTGTACGACCGTGAAGAGCGCAGCAGGCTGGCGGTAGAGCAGGGACAATTTGCCCACGAGCACTTTATTAAACCTTATCAGACTGTGCTTGAGCAATGGTCGGCGAATTACGCCTGATAGTTAACGACAAAGAAGCGGCAGAAATTATGAAAACACTTTTACCTACCTCCACTGCGGGCAGTTTGCCTAAACCTGCCTGGCTGGCACAGCCAGAGGTGCTTTGGTCACCCTGGAAGCTCGAAGGACAGGCGCTCGTTGACGGCAAACAAGATGCACTAAGTGTGTCGTTGCACGAGCAGCAGCTGGCAGGGGTTGATATTGTTAGCGATGGCGAGCAAACCCGTCAGCATTTTGTGACCACCTTTATTGAACACCTCGACGGTGTGGATTTTGAAAACCGTAAAACGGTTAAAATTCGTGACCGGTACGATGCCAGTGTACCAACCGTGGTCGGCCCTATTAGTCGCCAGAAGCCGGTGTTTGTTGCAGACGCAAAGTTTTTGCGCCAGCAAACCAAGCAACCAATAAAGTGGGCCTTGCCCGGTCCGATGACCATGGTAGACACCTTGTACGACGACCATTACAAAAGCCGCGAAAAGCTGGCCTGGGAATTCGCCAAGGTATTAAATCAGGAAGCCAAAGAACTGGAAACGGCCGGCGTCGACATCATTCAATTTGATGAGCCGGCATTCAATGTGTTCTTTGATGAAGTGAATGACTGGGGCATAGCCTGCCTGGAGCGCGCCATTGAAGGGCTGAAGTGCGAAACGGCCGTGCACATTTGCTATGGCTACGGCATTAAAGCCAACACCGACTGGAAAAAAACCTTGGGTTCGCAGTGGCGTCAGTACGAGGAAGTGTTGCCTAAGCTGCAAAAGTCGAACATAGATATTATCTCGCTGGAGTGCCATAACTCGCGGGTGCCGGTAGAGCTATTATCTCTGGTGCGCGGCAAAAAGGTCATGGTCGGTGCTATTGATGTGGCGACGGATACGATAGAAACGCCAGAAGAAGTCGCCGCAACACTCAGAGAAGCCCTCAGATATGTGGATGCCGATAAGCTTTACCCCTGCACTAACTGTGGCATGGCACCGCTTGCACGGGACGTGGCCCGGGGCAAATTAAATGCCCTCAGTGCCGGTGCTGAGATAGTACGTAAGGAAATTCTCAGCGCACAGCGACCAGTCGCCTAGTCAGGCTCGCACGCTGGCTCTTTTATTTGATGTCGATTATGTTTTACGGTAACTGTATAGGATAACGCGCACACTGATCTTGCGCCCTGGCAGTACCGTATCATAATTTGATTAAATTTTAAGGAGTCAGAATGCGCCTATTCTCTGCAAGTCGGGTCTTTATGGTAATAACAGCTGTGTTGCTATCGGGATCGCTTGGGGCAGAGCAAAACGTTGAGCCTCGGACGCCATTTAGCTGGTCGGCCGGGCCCGACTTACCCATTGCGCTGCAGGAAGTGTACCCTGCGGTTTTTAACAAGCGTATTTTTGTGGGGGGCGGCTTTACGCCTTCCGATCTCCCGTCGTTTTCTGATTTAGGCCCCACCACTGACGTATTTTTACTTCACCCGGCTCACGCGCGCTGGACCAAAGCGCCTGCTTTGCCCGCAGCCCGGCATCACCTGGGTATGGTCGCTAATCAGCATTTTCTGTATGCCATTGGTGGTTTTACGGGGGCTAAGGATGATGCCTGGCAAATCCAGCGCTCGGTCTTCAGGCTCGACGGCAATATGCAGGCCTGGCGCAACGCGCCGTCTTTACCCATACCGCTTGCCGAATCTGTGTATGCCAGCGTGGGCAAAAACATTCATGTGATTGGCGGTAAAACGCCCAGCCGGGACAGCGGTAAAAACATAGATACCGACGCACACTATGTGCTGGTTAACAACGCCTACTGGCGTAAGGTTAAGCCGGCAAGTGTGGCGCGCAATTCCGCCGCCAGCGCGGTGATTGGTCATAAAATTTACTTGATTGGCGGACGTACCAGCGGCAAAGAAGGCGTTAACCTCAGCCACGGCGAAGTTTATAACACCAAAACGGATAGCTGGTCACCAATTGCACCTTTACCCGTTGCATCGGCGGGGCTGTCCGCCAGTGTGCTGGATGGTAAAATTATCGTGTCGGGTGGCGAGGTATTCGGCCCCAATGGGGACTGGCAGGCAGGCAAAGCCCTTGATGATGTATGGGCATACGATCCGCAAACGGATCTGTGGCAGGCACTGCCCAGCTTGCCGCAACCGCGCCATGGTCATGGTTCGGTCTCGTTTAACGAGCAGCTGCATATTATCGGAGGTGCTGCCAAAGTAGGGCCTCAGGAAACCTTGTCGTCGACCATCACGTTGTCGATACAAGCAAGTGAATAACAAAAAAGCGCCCGAGGGCGCTTTTTTAAATTGGCATGATAAACCAATAAAGGTAAACCCGTTAAGGCAAGCAACTGGCCTTGGTGAAGAAGTATCTCACTTCGTAGTCTTCACAGGTGGTGTAACTGCTGCTTCCGCCATTGCTGGAGTTCCAGCAGGCAAAGCCTGAGCTGTTATTGACCAGGTTTTGGCCGGTCAGGCTTGAGTCCAGCTTGTTGCCTTTGACTCGTGCAATCACCCCCGCAACATCGCTGGTGCTGCAACTGGCGCCGATGTTACCCACTGACTGGTGGGAACTGAATAGCTCATTGTCACCGCTGGCCGGGTCATCGCGGTCAAGCCAGCCAGTGGCATAGAGCCCGCCGTTAACCTGTGAACTGGCGATGCGATAAACGCCCAGTGAGTTCAGTTCTTTATTATCGGTGCCATGAAAGGCAAACAGTTGCTGGCTGGCGCTGGCCGAGTAGGTTGTACAACTGCCAGACGAAGTACCGCCTTTGATTGAACTGCCATTGCTGGAAGTCAGCTTCAGATAATACACCGTATCATAGCCATATTTGCCATCGTCTTTACAGATCTGCAGGCTTTTTAGGTGCTCGCCCTTGCTGCCATCAAAGGTGAGCTTATTACCCCAGCTACCGCCGCTGCCGCCATAGGTAACGCACATTTCTGACGTGCCCACACTGGTATGGGACAGGCTCTGTTTGGTTTCGTAACAAGCCTGAAAGCCATCTACCCGATTGTTTGAGCGAACCCGTACTGAGCTGAGGTTGAAGGTGCCGCCCACCAGGGCTTTACGCTTTAACAAGGCAATATCGTTAAAGCCATCGCCCTTATTAGTCGAACCCACCGCAGTGTTTTTCACATACTGCCAGTCGATATGCTCAGCGGAGTTCGACAACCAGAAATCATCGAACGCCTTGTAATAGTTCACCCAGTGGTGCTCGGAGCTGGCACCTATGGTGTTTTGTAGTTGCACATGCTCATAGGCATTGAATGGCATCGCAAAGGTATAGCTGCCGCCCAGGCTCAGACAGTTCGCAAAACCCATCTCCCAGCTACCCTTGCTGGTGGTCAGCTTCCAGTTACGGTTATCATCTACACAAGCGTGGTACTGATAGGTAGAGCAGGCTTTGTCGACGATAGCGGCATCGCTTTCTAGACTGGCACAGTCGCCCGAACCATTGGGTCGGTTCGATTTCCACGACCAGATAAAGTCTTCAATCTGGACTTCATTGGCACCATAGCCGCTGGCAGCGCTGGTGTTGTTGGCTTCGACCAACGCAAGCTCAAGAATTTGCGCGCCTTTATTGGCCCACTTGCTGATCACATTGCTGCCAGTTTTACTTGAACTGGGACCATCCGGGTTAAGCTGCGTCGCGCCATCAATGATCACCGTCATATTGTTGGCCAGATAGTGTGCGGTCTGATCGCCGTTCACACACTCATTGCTGCCATTCTGGCAAAACGGTTGGTTGCTTTGCAGAGTGCCACTGGCATCGAAGGCATCGACGCCGATAAATACGGTATTCCAGAATTTAGAGTAACTGCCACTGCTGTGATAGGAACACAAGTTGCTGTGATCCCTGGGGGTTTGCACCACCGCTACCAGCTGCTTACCCGCCGCCAGAATGTCGCGTTTGGTGAGGTGCGACACCGGCAAAGAGGCACAGCTCTTATCGGCATAGCCCCAGTCAGAGGGCATCAACAAATAATCACCTATGTCTTTTTGCAGGCGCTCGCCAATTTTGTTGTGCCAGTTTTTATGGTCGTTATGCTTGTACGATTCGATTTTCAGTAACACCACTTCGTCCGGGTTGTCTTTCAGAAAGTCTTTAATGTCGTCTAACCCTTCCGACAGCTTTGCATGAAAGCTTGAACAAATGGCTTTATTTTCCAGCGAGTTGTGGCACAGCATAGGGGTAGAGTCAAAGGTGCCTTCCGGGTAAATATCAAATTCCATCACCCGTATGCCGCGTTTTAGCAGACTCTTGGGAGAATAGTACTGATTTACATCGGTATACGTACCTTTACTCCAGGCATGTGAGGCATAGGCATTGTGCGCCCCGGCCCACAGAGTTTTAGAAAAGGGCGCAAAGTTATCTATCTGCCCTTGCAAGTCCAATCGTGTGACTTTCTCATCATCGGTATCTATTGCGGCATGTACCGCAAACGATGCCGCGACTGCACCTGCCAGCAGCAACGCCAGTGTGTTGTTTGATTTCATGGTAAAAATCCTCTCCTTTTAGTGTGAAGCTGGTCCTTAATCAGGGTGCTTTTTTCGCCCCTGTACTAGCAACCGCGGCAAATATAGGCGCGAAAAGTGCAAGAAGTGTGAAGATGTGAGTTTTAGCTCTAATTTCGCTTGATTTGAGTGTAGATAGCTTCTTGTAATGGTTAGAAAAAGACCGAATCTTTGCGCACAGGCTGTTTGATGAAAAAAGCAAACGGAATGTACTTAAAAAACTGTAATAGAAATGAAGGCATGAGAACGGGGAAATTACTAATATGCAGCTCGGTATTTTGCTGCTATTACGAACTCGACAAACCTCTTCATTATCCGGCAGCTTGCCAGCCTACAGCACTATTATGTCCTGCTAACGTCGAACTTAACCGTCATCCCGGACGCGTGCGGGCCGGGATCTATTAACCAGCAATTCTGCGGCTTCTTCTGGTCGCGGACCTAACCAACCCTGCTGTCGTCCCGGACGCGTGCGAGCCGGGATCTATTAACCGGTAATACTTTGGCTCCTTCCGGTCACGAACCCAACCACTCCCACTGTCATCCCGGACGCGTGCGAGCCGGGGTCTATTAACCAGCAATACTGTGGCTCCTTCCGGTCACGAACCCAACCACTCCCACTGTCATCCCGAACGCATGCGAGCCGGGATCTACTAACCGGCAATACGGTGATTCCTTCTGATCGCGTACCCAACCAACCCCTCAGTCATCCCGGACGCGTGCGAGCCGGGATCTATTAACCGGCAATACCGTGGCTCCTTCTGGTCACGAACCCGACCACCCCCTCGGTCATCCCGAACGCATGCGAGCCGGGATCTATTAACCGGCAATACGGTGATTCCTTCAGATCGCATACCCAACCAACCCCTCAGTCATCCCGGACGCGTGCGAGCCGGGATCTATTAACCGGCAATACCGTGGCTCCTTCTGGTCACGAACCCGACCAACTTCGCCGTCACGTGGAAGCCTGCCACTCGTCAAACTGGTTAAGTATTGTTGGAGATTGGTAATGTGTTATCTTACACGGCAGTTGTTAACACGGAATTTTGCATCATGAACGAATCGGCGCTCCACCAAACCTTATCGCAACGTTTTGGCTTTTCAGCATTCAGACCTGGCCAGGAACAAACAGTCACCCAGCTGGTCAACGGCCACTCTAGCCTCGCAATATTCCCAACTGGTTCTGGTAAGTCCTTGTGTTATCAACTGACGGCATTACAGCTGCCCAATTTAACCTTAGTTATCTCGCCACTGCTGGCGCTTATGAAAGATCAGCTTGAGTTTTTACACAGCAAAAACATCAATGCGGCCAGTTTAGATTCAACGTTAACCCGGGAGCAAAGCCAGTCTGTGATGCAAAATGTCAGAAATGGCAGCATTAAAGTGCTGATGATCTCGGTTGAGCGTTTTAAGAACGAGCGCTTCAGAGAATTCATTAAGCAAGTGCCTATTTCTATGCTGGTGGTTGATGAAGCGCACTGTATCTCTGAATGGGGCCACAATTTCAGGCCCGATTATCTAAAGTTACCCGACTATCGTAATGAGTTAAACATCCCGCTAGTGCTGCTGCTTACCGCCACGGCGACCAAAAAAGTAAAGCGCGACATGGCCAACCGGTTTGATATAAAACCCGAGCACATTGTCCAGACGGGCTTTTACCGTGCCAATCTGGATCTAAGCGTGTATGCCTACCCGGAAGCGCAAAAAGTGCAGGCACTGATTGGCTATTTAAAGCAGCAAGCTGGCGCAGGCATTGTGTATGTCACGCTGCAACAACAAGCAGAGCAGGTGGCTAAGCAGTTGCAGGCGGCCGGCGTAAATGCCGCTGCCTATCATGCCGGGCTGGATGACAGCCTTCGTCAGAGTATCCAAAACGACTTTATGAACAATCACAAGCAAGTGATTGTTGCCACGATTGCCTTTGGTATGGGCATAGACAAATCCGATATTCGGTTTGTGGTGCACTACGATCTGCCAAAATCAATAGAGAATTACAGCCAGGAGATAGGCCGCGCAGGGCGCGACGGGCAATTTTCTGAATGCATTACCCTGGCTAACTTAGATGGCGTTGCGACGCTTGAGAACTTTGTTTACGCCGACACCCCGGAGCAAGCCAGCATTCAGGCACTGATTGACGAAATTCAATCAACGCAACAGCAGGGGTTGTGGGAAATGCAGGAGCTCAGCGCCTCCAAAGTCAGCAATATCCGATTGCTGGCATTAAAAACCTTGCTGGTACAGCTCGAACTCAAAGGCGTGATTGAGGCCAAATACGCCTTTTACGCCGACTTTAGATTTAAGTGGTTACGCACAGAGCAGGACGTCATCAGCATGTTCGATGCGAACCGTCAGCAGTTTATCCAGCAGATAATTGCCAATACGCACTTTAAGAAAGTGTGGGGCACCGTTGATATTCAGGCCTTAGTGCAACAAGGACATGACAGAAATCGAATTGTAGCGGCGCTGGACTACCTGCATGAGCAAGGGCATATCGAGCTTGAGTCAAAACGCATGATGCAGGTGTATCAGGTTATTGATACTAAGCTGGCAGAGCCAGATTTGGCCAAAGAACTTGCGGATTACTTTTTAGAGAAGGAGCAAGCCGAGGTTAAACGTATTGGGGCCATGCTGCGCTTTTTTGAGTTAAACACATGTTTAAGTTACAACTTAGCGCGCTATTTTGACGACGAAAATGCCCCAGAGCAATGCGGGCACTGCTCGGCGTGCCGAGGCCAAGTTGCACAATTAACCCAGTCTAAGCAGGCCGAATTTCCGCCGGACGATACGTTACGAAACGACTTAAATGCGCTAAAACAGCATCTGATGCAAATTGGCGTTACACCCAGCCTGGCAATACTAACCCGATTCCTAACCGGCATGACTTCGCCACTGGCAACGTCTTCCAAATTCAGACAACGTGCCGGGTTTGGCAGCTGCGCAGACATTCGCTATCAGCAGGTTTTGAGTAAAGTACAGCAATTAGGTTTTGGGACATAATGGTGGATCAAAGGTGTAGCGCATCTTTATCAGATAGCACCAAAATCAAAGTGAGACAGTGTTTGAATGAGCATCGGCCTGGCAGTCAAAGCTGACACGGCCGAACCACATCTTCAAAACTAGAACTTTTTCTCAAAACCGACATCCACCACCGTCATCCCGGACGCTTGCGAGCCGGGATCTACTAATGTGCGGTACTGCATTATTTTGAAGCTCGTTTAATTGGTTGAATGTCACATGTTTATTTGTTATGGCTGATTATTTTTCTAAGCTCCCTGTATTCCCGTTTTATGAGCCTATGAACGCTTAGTCTTGTAGGTTTTGGTCTGGACATTCTTTCTGTTCTCACGGGCTCACTGTATAAGTGCTCAAGGTAACCTCCACAACCGTGGGATTGAAAATAATCCATTGTATTTATTTTAGGCAGAGGGATAAGATCGCCTTCGGACTTGCTGTAAATAGCCCCTTTTACCGGAAACAAAGATAAAAGATCACGCAGATTATTATCGAAGGATACAAACATTGGTATAAAATATCTACCATCGCTAGCTCTAGTCATAGAAGTAATTAATTTCTCCATAAACCTAGGGGCAGCCATATCCCAGGCGATATTATCAAGCTTCTTGAGGAGGCCTGACATTGGCATACCCTTCTGTATCTTATTTAGAATGCCAATGCTATTTCTATTCAAAAAGTACTTGTGTGCAGTGATTGACTCCCTATCAAAGTAAGCTCCAACTACTTCATGAATATAATTGAAGTAGTCCGCCATTTTGTTTTTTGCATTTCTATTTGATGAAAGCTGAATTTTTACCATTCCAATTAACTGTAATAATATCAGTTTTTGAACTAGAACGAAGTCCAGAATATGCTCCTTGCCAATTTTAGATGCGTAAAAATCATAAGCGAAATCTATTGCTCTACGAGACGCATTACGATATGTGAATACTGGCTTAGGGTTTGACGTTCTTTTATACTCTTTACAGTCAATGCTTCTAAATATCTGTAGGCTGACTAAATTTGAACGAAAATCCTTGTCAAGAGCTTTCCAAAATGAAAGCTTTGACCTGTGTTCTTTGCCAATAATATTGATTACACGCTTTGTATTTTCAAGCATATAAAACAAAGCGTCGAAGTTCAGATCATCATGCAAAACCCCGTCAATCAAAGGTATGATTTTATTTTGCATTCCCCCAAGTGGCTCGCCTCGAACCAATTTATTTATATAGGAAGCAATATTGGTATCCAGCATCAATGTATAGTCAATATCAAACTTTACTTCGTTTGAACTAAACATATTTCTTAATAGGTCATCTTCAAGGAAGTAAATATGCTCAGATTCAAAATAAGGGACAAGATAATCAAGAGGGGTTTTGGTATACTTCTTGATTGACTGTGGGAGCGTGCTGCGTCTATAGGAATCCAAACAAACAATACCCACTAGATCTGGGTGCTGCGCTCGCATACTTGACCACGCAATTAATGCATCATCTGGAGTTTTTGCCGCCGATAGAATAGATGCGCATAGTTGCACATCCTGATGTTTAAATGCTTCCACTAGCACTCCCTTGTATTGAATTATTGCCCTAACGCCGCCTTCTGAGGAATCTCTATGTATATTTTTAAATCACGGTGATATGCAAAGTTCATTTAGCTTTGCTAAACGTTTTCCCGCTCTTTATTTTGAATAAATGAAGCGACCTTTGTTTTTGTTTTAGCATCTTTAAAATATCTATTAAAGGAAAAGGATTCATCTTTGCCTTGGGTTTCCTCAACTAATTCGGCGATATACGTCATCGCAATGGGTACAAGCTTTACAGCCTCTTCAAAATCCAACCGTTCAATTTCCCTTTCGTCACAGATCTGACCAATTGCGAATAAGACATGGTAAGCTCCGTCTATAAGAAACAACTGGTTGGAATCGAAGTCCTCTTGCTTTCGAATCGCAGATTGCAGATTCTTTTTGATAGTCTCAATAACATTTAATATTTTTAATGAACACAGCAATTCATCGGCTAACAGTTCATCTGTGAAGACTTGATCATATAAATCTGAGAATATCCTTCCTCGATCTTTCTTCGCTACTTCTGGCAGTTCTAGCCCATAGGCCAAGTGGGCTTGCCCCGCTGTTAAAGCGTCTATTCTATTTGGCTTTGGCTTATCTGAGTGCTGACTTAATTTTCGTTCGTAGAAAAGACCCATTCCTTCAAAAGCCTCTTCGAGCTTCTTCTGAATGTCATCATTCGAGCGCAAATCACTGCTTTTTATTGGAGTCTGGCTATTTGTCGATTCGGCGATTGCGAGGCTTACGGGTTGGGATTTTGTTTCTATAATACGAACGAGTATTAGTACATCATCTAGCTTTTCAGGTGCCATTTGACTCGCCTCAAATAGAGCATTTGATGTCTGTCCACCATTTACAATCTGTATATTTTTTAGTTCAACTATTGGAGCCCGTTTCCCTTTTGGATATGAGAAAGAGTCACATGTAATAGTGATTCCGTTGTTTAGATACCAAAATAACGGATTATCCTCAGAAAGAGCCGTTTCTATTATCTTTCTGTTAATCTTGTTTGTTCGACTTAAGTAAACACGAACATTGTCATTAAATATTTCTTTTTGAACAGATGTAGGGGTTTCTGGGTCAGTTATAATTCTTACAACTTCAGCTGCTTCTACCGTGCAGATCAGCCCACGAATACTGCCATCAGTTCTATCAAAATAGTCCTTATCTACAACTTGTATTTGGTCGTTAATAATTGCAGATTTTTTGTCAACAAACATCTCTACAATTGAGTCTAAGCTATGATGGTGAACGTTAAAGTACTTGAATTTACCTAAAGATGCGTTAGCTCTATCTTTTTCCGCATCTTGCATTGGCAGTGTATTTCCGCAAAAATGAACTTCAATGGAGGGTTTTGGCTTATCTAGTGCCGCCCACATTTCTTTAACCTTATTCCACAAAATAGGGTTGCAAGTATCTTCCAATGACTTGTTTAGATCTAAGAGATCATCAAAAAACGAAACTAACTTATCAATTTCACCACTGGGGAAGTTTTTCTTTGTATTTTCAAAGCTGTCGACATACTTAAACTGAAATACATGTATTGAGTTACGTCCATCTCTATCATCGACAAAAACAGCATCAACTCCGCGATCCTTCGAGCCATCTGTAATTGAATCTTCAGCCTCTTCATCAGAAACCGCCAACAATGAAGAAACCATTAAAATTGGGAATGCTTTTTGCGCAATATCCACTCCATTTTCTGGATCAAGATATGCCTTGACTTTATGATCCAGCGTATTCCAATCTAGTAAATTTGCCATCCAAATTCCTTGCTTATTATTGACTTAAGGCTCTAAACTGCATTTTCATGTAGCGTATTTGTATACATGCATACGCGGTACGCATAATTGCTGGTTGAACTGGACCACTACCTGTACGCCATATGGCTGGTGTGGTTTATGCTGCGGGATTTGATTTTGATGAGTGACTAATGTTTTAAATCGATTGTGACATAAATCGCTTCAACATGACTCATACCCTGCCAGAACAACTTTACTGATGAGTATTATTAGACCCATCTTTTTCCTATTTGGCAAGGTGCTGTGATTTCGGCAAACGTGATTTACACTCCCTTGCCTATGGTATTGGAAGAGTATCCATCATCGCTATACTTGGCAATCTAAAAAGGTCGCGATCTAGTTTGCTATGTCTTATCTTTTCACTGGCTATCTTCACTCTCGTTGCATTTTTCTGCCTGCAACACTTAGAGAAGATACAGTCGCACTGCTTTATAAACTCTACAAGAGCAGCTAGGTAGCCTTATATTGAGTAATAGCTTCCGCCATGTACTCAGCTCCGCTAGTGCACCAACTATCACATCACACCCAACTTCTTGCTCCTCATCATTAGTTGAACTATTATCTGTACGTTATTTTGTACTTTTTAGGGTTCGTTATGAGTCGTATTCATCTGGACAAAGATATTCAGTCGCTTTCTGAGTTTCGTGCTGGTGTTGCATCCTATATCAAGCAAATCAATGAGACGCGTCGTCCATTGGTAATCACCCAGCGCGGTAAAGGTGTTGCCGTTGTACTTGATGTGGCTGAGTACGAGGCGATGCAAGAGAAAATTGAATTGCTGGAAGAAATGCGTGCAGCTGAGGCTCAGTTTGCTTCAGGTCTTGGCGTGTCAAATGAGGATGCGCGTACCCAAGTGCTAAGCCACAAAAAAAGCCCCTAAAAAGGGGCTTTGCTGTCCTGATTATCTATAAACCAAAACTACTCACTAAATAGCAGTTATCAAAAAAAGCCAAAACAACCACCTAAACAATCACCCCCGGAATTTCCTTACCAAACCCAAGGTCTACGCCACAGGCTTTGGCTGCGGTGTGCAGTACATCGTGCTGGTTGTAACCAGAGCCGATATCGCTGACTACGCCTCGGTTGATGCGGGCGCCGCCGCCGGCGATTAGATAGGCGCAGGGGTTGGCAGAGTGTTTGTCTGCGTGGCCCATGTCGGTGGTTTCTAACACCACTGTGCTGTCTAAGATGCCGGCTGCTTTGAGTTTTTGGATCAAATAGGCGCTCAGGCTGCCCAGGTGGCTGCGCATTTCGGTGTAGTACGGGTAGTTTGGCTGGCCGTTACTGCCACCGTGAATGGCGTTGTGATAGTGCCCCTGGAAGTTCAGCTCAGGAATACGGAACTCTGACTGGTGGTTACCAAAGGCCAGTGATACCGAGCTGGTCAGGTTACATTGTAAAGCTGCCACGGCTATGTCTGCTTGCAGCCTTGCCTGCTGACTGAAGGTATCAAAGGTTAATGGGAACTCAGTGTCATCGGGGGCAATACCACAGGAGGTGCCGCCAGAGAGCTCATCTAAACGCCGCTGAGTGTCTGCAATGGCATCAAGATGGTCATTCATGCGCTGTATTTCGTAGCCTGCGAGCCTGTTTTTAATCGCGTTGGCTGCCGACATATGCGCATTCATGATAGGCGTTTTGCTGTTGCTGCCCTGGGCGCCGCCAAACACCATTTTATATACGGTGAAGGGGTTTTCCTGGAACGGCAAACGGTTACGGTTGTCTTTGGTTAAGTGACCCTGGCCATTACTGTGAACGCCTAAGTTCAGATAACGAAATGGCAGGTTCGGGCCTAACGCGTTACCCATAGTGACGTCGTAGCTGTCGCCGCCCCAGCTCTGGGCGAGCAGCACCGGCATACGGCCATGACCCGCATTGGAATGGGCCATATTGACCATAAAGTTACACTCGGTTTTAACCGGCTCATAGCCTGCCGACATCACGCCCAGTTGCATGGTTTCACCGCTGCCTGTGGGGTTCCAAAGCGACGCAATAGAGCCGCCCGGAATATAAATAGACACGGTTTTGTTGGGCAGCCCGGCGTCCATGGCATCGGCATGTCGTGCGTAAAGCAATCCTGATACCAGCGGCGATGTGCGGATCAGGGCGGTCGAAATACCCGACGCCATAAACATTTTTAATAAGCTGCGGCGCGATATCGCCATGTTATTTAAATGCTCTTTTTTCATGTTACTAACCTCTTAATGTTGTGACCCGCATTACTCGCTTCTGGACCAGGCTTTGCGATAACGCACCGACTTGAGTGAACCAAATTTCTCCAGCATGGCTCTCGGGCTTTCCTGCATCATGGTGTTGGTCAGTGTGTCGATTTCACACATATAACCGACCTGCTCTGTCTGAGACAGACGCTTGTCTTCTTCACTCGTCGGGTCGATTGAGTCATGACCCACACCCATTACGTAGCGGAACATTTGCTGTGGTAAGCAGCTTTGAGCAGAAGACAGGTCGGCTATCACAGCACCTAACTGTTTAGTGCCGTTGAATGGCACAAAGTCACTGACCTGAGCGTATTTCTCAGGGGCGTAGAGGGTGCCCGATGCATTGATCACATTACCGTTGTTGTCTTGATTGCGGATGTTGCCCACCGCATCAAAGTCTTCCATACCAAAGCCCATCGGGTTGATGTACTTTTCGTGGCAGCTGGAACAAGGCTGACCTTCGGTCAAGCTGTGGTACTTAAGTCGGTTAGTGGTCGTCGGGTCTTGCAACAAGTCAGACAGCTCGGCAAGCCTTTGCTCTCTGGCTTCAAAGGTACCGGCTGGCGGATCGGGCTGCTCCTGGCACAGCATACGGCGGCGTACTCTGACCGAGCGTAAGATAGGGTGCGACTCGTCTACTTCTGCCCAGCGCGACATAAACGCACCATTGGCCAAGATGCCACCGCGCTGTGTGGTCTCAACTTTTTGCATGTCATCACCCGATACGCCAGGAATGTTGTAGTGGTTGGCCAGTAACTGGTTGACGAACGTGAAGTTGGCGGTATACAGCGAGCCAAATTTTTCGTCCGGCTGAGTCATGATGTAGGAGAAGGTTTCGTTGATCTCCGCTTTCATGGCGGGTACCAGATTGGCAAAGCCCGGATAGTGGTCCTGATCTTTACTGGCGACCTCTAAACTGCCCGTGCCCAGCCAGCTGCCTACAAAGTCACCCAGCACCGGTTTGGCTTGCTCGGCCAGGCGGTTCGCATGGGCAATGATATGGGCTTCATCGCGCAGCTCGTCACGCTCAGCGGCCTGCCACAGAAGCTGATCTGGCGATGAACCGGTAAAGGTATAAGACAGGAAGGTAGCCATTTCCCATGAGGTTAGCTCAAAGGCGTCGTAATCCAGCTCTGAGTTATCCGGGTTCGCTTCGCCCAATTCATGACGATAAATAAATTGCGGCGAAGACAGCAAGCCTTCCAGCGCTAACTGCATGCCCGCTGCAAAGTCGTTATTGTTGAAAAATCCGGTTGCGATCAGTCGATAACTGTCCGCTTCATCCTGCGTTAGCGGACGGCGGAATATCTGCGGCGCTAACTCATCAATCAAACGGTTGGCACAGTCTTCGTTAATGGCTGCACAACTTAAAGCAGGCGAATAGCCATTATCAGCCACCCATTGTGCGATTTCTTCGGCAACCAGCAGGTAGTTGCTGTAGTTAGAAGGCTGCACCGCGGCATGGGTATTATTGATGAAAAAGCCCACCTGAGAATCCGGCGACAGGCCGTCTGACACTTCAAAATCAACTCCCAGTAAGTCTTCTACTGTGTTTTGATATTCGGTTTGGGTCAGTATTTTTAACTGTCTTGCACCGTATGCCACAGGCGCAACACCCACATCACAGGTTAATGGCGCAGGCCACAGGGTTTGCAGGTAATCCGCGATATCCGTAGCACACTGCTCATCACAAGCACCCGGCGCGCCATAAGGCATAGTCGCGGTGATCACATCAATCATGGCCTGTACATCGCGTTCTGTATTAAGCGCAGGGAAGGAACCCAGACCGCCACCCTCAGAGCCATGACAACCTGCACAGTTGGTTTTGTACAGTTCCATGCCACGGGCAATGGGGTCGGTTTGCGTGACTGTGACGCGCGCAATATTACTCGGCTGGGAGGGCACTGAGTTGTTCAGCGCAATTACCTTGTAATCAAACTCGCCGGATTCCGGTAAACCCGACTCGTAATAACTGGCGTTAGAGGCAAGCGTTGCGGTGGTGTGCCAGCGGCCATCAAGCGATTTTAAACGCACCAGATAGTTGGTTTCGTTATTGCTGTTGTCGTACCAGCTTAATTGCGCCTGCGCTTCGGCCGATAGCACACTGGCGCTGAGCTCTGAAGGTGCAGCGGGTTTGGCCGCCATATCAACCGGCTCAAAACCGTCTTGCTCGGCTGATAAAAAGGTCAGGTTAAAGTAAACCGGTACGGTCTCGCCAATGCCACTCAGGTTAGCGACCACTCGCAGTGCCTCAATACCATAGTCCATATCGAAGGTTTTACTGTCGATGATCATCGGCGTAAGTGTACTGACATTAACATGGCCCGTCGCCAGCTTCACGACCAAGACATCCAGGCTGAGTTCATGGTTAACGCCATGCAGGCTCATCTCGCCGGTAACGGTTTGAACCGTCGGGTTGCCCACTTCCAGCGTGCTCAAAACTGCGGGGTCAATCTGAGTGCTGAAGTACGCCGTTGGCAGTAATTCTGTTTCAAACAGCAAATCCATAACCCGGCTGTTTCTGATCTCCACACCGGTAGACACACTATTTAAATCAACTGCCAGAATTACGCGCCCGTCGGCATCAATACTGCCCGATAGCGCAGGAGCAGCGTTATTCTGCGACGCAAACTGGTTCAGCTCTGCCACATGGTCTTTTTTGACCGACACGTAACTAAGTGAAGACTCTGCGCTATCCAGTGCCCACAAGCCCGTTTCTGTGACCGCATCCGGGGGCGTAGTCGGGCCAGAGTTGCTACACACATCGCCATTGAGGGTAATGGCAACATCTTCACTCAGGCCATTTTTATTGGCAACAAAGCCGAGACCGTAAGATTGGTTGGCGTGAACGGTATGGCCCTGCGAGGTGATGGTACAGCCCGTGTCGTTACAGTCGAAATTGCCATTCCAGCCATTTTGCAGGGAGATGCCCGGGTTCCAGGTGAGTTCGAGGGACCAGGTGTTAAAGCTCTGATCTGAATCATTTTCAATGACTATCTCGGTTTTAAAGCCGTTGTTCCAGTTATCCGGAATGTTGAATGAACACTGCGCTGCCTGAGCAAATTGCGCGCTTGCGATTAAACTGATGCAGGCGGCAAATTTTGCCATGGCAGGTGCTGCAGATTTGCTACGAGTCAAGGTAGAGAATCGTGGTAAATTATTGAATATCATTTTCTTTCCCTCCTATTGTTGAGCTTCAAAAACTAAGTTAAAGCTCACGGGAACCGCGTAACTGATCACAGATAAATTCGCCAATGTTCTCAGTGTTTCTATACCTGGCTCTAAACCAAAATCTGTCGAGTCCAGCATTACGGGGGCAAGGCTTTGCACCATCACCTTAGTGTGGGTCAGGCGGCGAACTGCTACGTCTGTTGTTACTTCGGCTATCACGCCTTTGAGGTTGAGCGTGGCGGTCACTGTCTGCTTTTCAGTACTGCCAATGGGTAAGGCTGTCAGAGCTGCATAATCAACGGCGAGCAGTACTTCGGCGTGGGGGAACAAGCTGGTATCGAATAAGTGCTCCTTCATTCTGCCATCCCGGGTGTCATTACCCGTATTAACACTGGCCAGATCCAGGGTGAGCCTTGCTGCCCCTTGCTCAGCAATACTGCCGCTGAGGTTTTCGAAGGTGTGTGCTTCAACCACGTGCTGTTTCTTGGTTGAGACAAAATACACTCTGGAGCTTTGCGGATTTAACTCAAACGGCCCGGTAATTGGCGCTACATCCGGCTCGGCGACCTGAATGCTGATAGGCTGGCTGACTGTGGTATTAACCCCGTCATTGACCGTTAATTTGACCGTAAATGTACCGGTTTGATCGAAAACATAAGCAGGGTTTGGCTCGCTGGATGTATTGCCGTTACCAAAATCCCAGCTGTAGGTCAGGGTATCGCCATCAGGGTCGGAGGAGCCACTGCCATCAAAGTTCACTGTTAAAGGGCGCTGGCCCGAGGTCACTGAGGCAGACGCAACGGCCGTTGGTGCATGGTTAATATTGCCATCTGTCGAGCATAAGCCGCCTAGCGAAGGCGTAGTAGGCGCGTCATTTTCCTGTGCCTTTTGGGCATTAAAGCCAAAGTTTAAGCTCTGGCCCGGATTAATGGTGCCGTTGTAGTTCTCATTCACAATCTCATAGGGGTTATTGCCACTGTGATTGCCATGCCAAACGCCGGTCAGTTTAGTGTTATCGGCAAATTCCATCAGGACTTTCCAGCCTGAAATAGCCACGCTTTCGGTGTTAGTGATGGTGACCTTGCCGCGAAAGCCTGAGATCCACTCCTGTTCCACTTCAAAGATACATTGTGCTGACTCTGGCTGCGCTTGTTCAATCGAGAGCGAGATTGGTGCTGCCTGGTAGTCATTGGTACCGTCGTTGACGGTTAATGACACCTGGTAATCACCCGGCTGCTCAAAGGTATGCTGTGGGTTCATTTCATCTGAGTTGTGGCCGTTGCCAAAGTCCCACAGGTAGCTCACTGTGTCTGAGGCCGAATTGGCAAGCTCGCTACTGAATTGGATGGTGGCAGGTGCCGTGGCCTGAGTGTCAGACGCGGTAATGGCAACACTGACTTCGTTATTGTCATCCTGCCCGCTGCTTTCACAAATGCCGGATAAGCTCGGCGTAACTGCGCTTTGCCCGGCCGCTTTTTGCACGTTGAAGCCAAAAGTCTTGGATGAATTTGGATTAATCTTGCGATTCCAGCTGAGGTTCTCAAATTGATAGGGGTTGCTACCACCCAGTTGAGCGCGCCATGCGTTATTGATGGACTCACCCTGATTAAACTCTAATCCGACTGACCAGCCATCAATAGCGACATCGGTGTTGTTATGCACGGTGACTTCTGCGGTATAACCGCTTTGCCATTCGTTCTTCACTTTGAACTCGCATTGCGCAGCCAAGCCGTGTATGGAGTGCCCCAAAGCCAGTAAGCAGAGACTGGTTTTTAAAAACCGGTGCTGCCTGGTGTTGTATTTACGTTGTCTCATGAAAGTTCCCCGAAACATTGCCATTTGACATGTTAATTCCCTGCTGCTCTTCGCGGGTTAGGCGTTGACCAGAGCTAACAGGCTGCAATAGCAAGAGCAAGTTCAGGTATGAGGAGAGATCAAAAGAGGGAGGTATGACAGCTCATGCCATTGGCGTGAATACCAATATGCTTCGCAATGCGCATACAAAACAACAGTATGCACACTACTCTTCATTTATACTCATTGGCATTCAGCAACCCCGCTATCTTAGTACGCACCTTAGACCGGAAGCTTTGCGTCCCTCCCTTTCGAAAGGTTTGCTATTTTAAGCCTGTCTGAGGAAGGTAGCCCAAAATTGCAATAACCACAAAGGCCAAACCGCAACTTTCACATTATTTGCACATTTCACCTGAAATAAGGCAGAAAGGCTGTTTAAAATTTGCCCTTGGCCATTATGAAGTCCTTAAAATTTAATGATTTATGCTCATTTTTAGAAATGTGCACAATGTGGCTCAATTGTGCACAGGGGCTGAGGAATGTGTCCTAAATTTAGTCCGGTTATGGTATGTTTTCTGTTTGTGATTGGTGGACAATCTTTAAAAAGTCGAACGGCTTATTGTGTGTCAGTGTCGATACGGGAAAGTTTTTATAGCGCGTCTCGGTGGACGCTTTTGCTAGTGCAATAGTTCGATTCTACAGCGATATTTACTAAACTTGATCGATATGTACCTATCCTAAATATTACACAGCTAGCTCTGTTGTTGTAAGGTGAGCTCGATTTGAACACACCTTGCAATTAATCGTTCAGATACCGCATAAAAACCCTAAGCGTTTTAATTAGTTGGTGTGATATTTGCTACGTTTTTCATAGGGTTTATTAATAGCAAGGAACTGACGCTATGCAACTACCACGTAATGTGATGGATATTTATTTTGGTTACAACTTCCGGGTTGGTGATGTTAAAGGCGCCAAAGAGGGGATCGCTGAGTTTGAGCAAATTGCTCAAAACGCCACGTCCGATGAAGAAAGAGAGCGGTATGCTCAGGCGGCAAAACAGCTAAGAACAGAGATTTTGCCAAAGATGCAAAAAGAAATGGAGCAGCTGGGCAAGCAGCTTGGACTGAAGGGGGGCCAGATAGGTAAAACTGTGGACTTAGATGGTGACGCGTTATCACATCTGGCTGTTAAAAAGGATCAGCTGAACGGCTTGTCTATGATAACACCCTATGAAACGGGCCGTTTCTATCACAATAAAGCCTAGAGCATGGGCTTTGTAAAGGGGGTTGCCAGTTGGCAGCCCCGCTCTAAAGTTGCACAATCATTCTAGTGCAAGCCAAGCCTAGGTTGGCTTGATTAACTTCCTTCAAACCTGTGTGCTTAGCGAAGTAGCCAAAGTAACGGCCATTAACCCGATTTACCCATTTCCTGCTCAAATTCAAGCACAATAAACTCTGCCGGGCGAACAACGGCTACTTTAACCGTTACTTTAAGAAAGTCATTGAGCAAATGGTGGCTGGTCATGGTTGTGCCCAAACCGCAATCGACCCGAAATGCGTCTGCGGGTTTTGAGCCTTGCAATCCTCCTTCTTTCCAGACGTTGGTCAGAAAGCTGCTGATTTCGCTTTTTATTGCACCCCAGGTGTTAGCATCGTTTGGCTCAAGTGCATAGGCACGAATAGCTTGTTTGCAGGTCTGCTCAAGGAAGGTCATAGTGCGGCGCACAGAAATGTAGCGCCAGTCCTGTGAGTTGCCATCCAGGGTGCGCGCTCCCCAAACAAGAATACCCAGGCCGTTGAAAAAGCGAATAGCATTGACAGATTTTCCCGTGATGGCGTCAACGTTTAAATTCTCCTGCTGAGTATCACTCAGTCGAATAGGCAAAGACGTTGCACCCACAATACCTGTATTCGCCGGTGCATTCCAGACACCCACTTGGTTATCATTCACCGTATAAACACCGGCCATGCCGCCACTGGGTGGCAGTACATTGGCGTCTTGCAGAGCATGCGAGATAATTTGCGAATAGGTTTGAGAGGCACTGAGTAGCGCCGCATGGTACTGCGATGTGGCCATAGACCCATCATTTTGAATTATTTTGGCGATGATTTGTTCTGCCGCAGCGTTCGGTGCCGAAGCCGGACTGAGTAATGCCTGTAATTGTAAAAGGTCGCCACCACACAGGTTGGTATAGTTAATTTCATCAGTTTGCATCAGGGCGGTGCCAACAAAAGGGTAATATGCCGCACCGAATTTAAGGCCGTTTGCGCCCGTATTGTTTCTGAATACTTCAATATCTTGTTTGTAAGTGATGGGGTCTGGTGCTTTGCCGCCTATGATGTCGAACAGGCAGATGGCGGTTTGCATTTCCTCCGCTTGCAGCAACATACTTTGCATCAGCGTGCCATTGTCGCCCACAGACAGCAAGGTTGCCTCCGGGCAAATATACATGGTGGGTGCTTGTTCGTTTTTAAGTAATGATATACCTGCCTGAAGTTCAGCCAGTTTTACGTTTGGGTTAACACCCTGTGTCCCGACAGCCCCCGGTTTTCCTGTGCTGTTATCATGGGTGCCGACAGACACAATATAGGCATCCCCGCCGCCGTTTTCATAGAACCAGCGTACGCTATTGTATAAATAGTAAATGCTACCTGGGTCTGGCACGACAGAGTAATAGCGCCCAGCAATGGTCAGATAGTCGCCGGTATCGGGCTGTTGCTCAGACTCTATCAAATAGTATTCAGGGTGATATTGTACGCTTGGATCCGCAGGTGGTGGCGGGTTCCCCTTCATATAGATGGCCTGAAACTCAGCAAAAGACGTAATTTTTTGCGCCTTGTTTAAATACGATTTGCCTTGGTACTCGGCAGCTGGTGTGTACCCTACAAATGCCGGCACCGCGGTTGCTACCGGCACAACAGAGTTAGGAAAAGCATTTACGTCATCAATATAAACGCCAGGAGTTTTAATGTTTGAAGTGACCATAGCAATATTTGCCTCTTATTCCTGTATGACTGGACTCACTGTCCCTGATATTAGCGAAGTGAAATCGTTAATTCGTTTTACACCATAATAGTCGATGCTAGCAATGATGCGTTTTTTGCGTTCGTTCCTGTGACGGACTAACTCTGCCGCCTCAAATGGAACAGCGTCTGAATTAGCTTATCCGACTCAATTCAGCTACCAAAGCTGTCAGGAGCAATAAATGTATAAGTCAGATACTGTGTGCGGCGTTTATTGAACTACTAAATTGGTTCCTTTTCTCAGGTCGTGACTTTTCACAAAGATTTGCACTGCTCATACGTCTGCGCTATGTTACTGAACAGTCATTAAGAAACTTACAATTAGTTGATATCATGGGTTATTTAAGCATAAATAAATCAGCCTGGGATATAAAGAACACAGGTACATGTGGCGTCTGAATTTTATGGAGGCGCAGTTACTATATGCAAAATATCTGATGCTGGTGTTTGGGTGTTGCACCCATCTTCATACCAAAATCGGGTCACAGCAAATTTGCCGATAGTAGGCGAGGCACACAGAAAGTCACCACGATGATTAAAATGAGCGGGCATGGTGTCGACTAACCAAAAGCTGACATAGCGATTATAAAGGGACGGCTGAGATGCTACGCTGAGTGAGTTAACCACTAAACCCCTGAATAAGATCCGATGTTCTGTTTTTTGCGCTACTTAAGTGACTCTGCTTGTTGTTGTCGGCATAAGCCTGCCGGCCCGTTCCGCTGCACAGAAGCCTGCAATTTGCAGCGCAACAGGGAGTAAATTCGAGCACTCGATTGTTAAGCGTTCAGTATTCCCCGAGGACAGCGGGAGGACTTGAACAGTCCGTCGCATGCCGTCGGGTTTCATTGTGCAAGTGACTAATTATAATAAAAATACACAGTGCCAAAGGCTGTATTTTGCTGTTGTGCAAACTGCTTAGACTGTAAAATAAAGATCTGCGGACATTCCGGCAGTTCACTAAGGAGATTAATATGTCTGATGATAATCAAGGAACTCAAATTAACGACACACACATTGTGTCGACTCGCCATGCTAACAAAATGAAAACCCTCATATCTGAGGTGGAGTACAAGAGTGACTCACTGCACAGTTACCTGGTTAAAAATAAGGTGCGGATACTTAACGCATTTGAGCGATTGGCTGCCATTTTTCGAAAGGCCAAAGAATGTAGGGTGGCGTATGACAAGATCCGCTCCTGGCATTACGACGTCAATTTGCTGATTGCCCGCACCCAGTTGGACCTGTTGCAGCAGTTGCGTGTTGAAAAGCAAGCCGGTGTAAAGCTAGATAACAGTGTGGTGCTTAATCGCCCCGAGAGCTACAAGATCACCTATGAAGTTTCCCATCCGCTGGGGTTGTCAATTACTCAACTGATTAAAGAGGTGGATACTGAAATTGATGAAATTGAGAGCCTCTATATGCGCGGGGCTATCGACGACATTGAATATACCCATGCCTGCAAGCAAGCGTCTGTGATCCTCAGTGGTGTGGTTGATCGCATCAATAAAGTAACGGCCCGGGGTAAGCGTGGCAATATTAGCTTTAGCCCACGCTATTACCTGACCCTTTTACAAGATCCAAATTTCAAACTCTTAGCTCATTGCGGCGTACCAATGGCGATTGCGGAGCTTATTTTGGACGATACGCAGATGGCCATTGTCAGAACGCATCACAAAAGGCCACGCGCCGGCGATGATACACAAACCGCGTCTGAAGCGCTCAGAGAAAACGCAGAATAACAGATACCCTGTTACACAGGTTGCCGTGTAATTTGCTGTAGCGACCAGCCGGGATACAGCGCGTATTGTTGTGTCCGGGCTGGGCATGATATGCCACTATTTTTAAAGGAAGTCAGTCTGCTATGCTCCCACGCTTTGTCATTGCGCTGCTGCCTTTACGATAAACAATCAATGATTAAAACTGGGGGAACAATGGACTATTTAAGCATCAATAAACAAGCCTGGGATAAAAGAACTCAGGTACACGTGACGTCTGAGTTTTATGATGTTGCCGGGTTTAAAGCCGGGCAATGTTCGTTGAACCCGGTTGAGCTGGCACAGGTGGGTGATGTTGAGGGCAAGTCTCTGCTGCACCTGCAATGTCACTTTGGCCAGGATACTTTGTCCTGGGCCCGACTGGGAGCAGATGTGACAGGGGTGGACCTATCCGCAAGTGCGATTGCGCAGGCGAATATACTTAAAGACGCGCTGGGTCTTAAAGCTGAGTTTATCGAAAGCGATGTGCTTCAGTTTGGCCAAGTTAATACTCGCCAGTTTGATATTGTGTTTTCCTCATACGGTGTATTGTGTTGGCTGCCTGATTTAACCGCGTGGGCAAACACGGTGGCGGGCGCGCTCAAGCCTGGTGGTGTGTTCCATCTGGTTGAGTTTCACCCTGTTAACGACTTGCTGGCAGGTTATGCCTACCTCCCTCATGGTGCGCCAGATATTGAGGAAGAGGGCACCTATACAGAAAACTGCGATGGCACTAAAAACACCACAATGACCTGGACTCACTCGGTCAGTGATGTGATCAGTGCGTTGATAACGGCTGGCCTGAACATTGAGCTCTTTGCTGAACATCCTTATAGCCCATACGATTGCTTTGATGGGCTGGAGTTTGTGCCTGAGCTGGGGTATCAAAAGTTGTACCAGGGTCAGCAGGTACCTATGCTGTATTCGATTAAAGCCAGTAAATGTAAGCACTTAGAGAAGTAATTTTCGTTATTGGTATAACAATGCTCGCAATGCATTAAGGGCTGAACATCCGGTCAAGTTCGCTTCTATGCCAGAGCAGCACCTTGACTACTAACTGGTGCATGTGATGGTTTTGCGGGTTGATAGTCAAAAGAACTGTCAGGCTCGCGGCTATTTAGCCAGCTACTCTGACAGTTCAACTAACAGGGTTTTTAAATAATCGTTTTGCGCGTTCTCAAGCGATTGAAGTTAATGTAAACCCCCTTGCCACCGCTACAAGGCAGCGGCACTTCAAAGCCGGAGTACTTTTCTTTTATTCTGATCAATTCCTCATAACTTTCCTGAAAGTAAGTTTTGGTTGGAATGGAGGCATCTTTGAAGCTGATAAATGCGCCATAGGCACCTTCAATAGAGGTATCGCGGCTGACTTCAATCCAGTCAAGCGCTCTGTTTACAAAGCGATATACCGGATTCTCCTGGCCCAGCATTTTGCTGTCGTCTTGCCCGTCGTACTTCAGCTCGGTATTCCACCAAGTTTGATATTGAATGGTGTACTGTGCTTTAGAATACGGGAATGCAACTCGACGTAAGGCACCAACACTCGATTCATCGGCGTAGAATTGGCCTGCAATTGCGCCTAAGGTCACATAACTAAATAAACCCAATGGCGCATTTTCATCAAACAGCAAAGACGAGGTTAACGAGCGCAATAGCTGCCTCTTTCCTTGCTCAGTCAGGCCGCTTTCGCGTACCACTTTTGACGTGATTTTATGCGGCGCTGGCGCATCAAAATCAGGGGTAAACGGCGTGCCATTGGCATTGGCAACTAAGCCTTGTTTAACCCCGGCCGTCGCCAGGTTGGCCAACGTATTTCGTGACCAGTCAGACATCAATGCCGCACTGTAGCTGTCTTTGGTATCTTTACCTGTTACCACTATTTTTGATGTTGGAAAGTACTTTTTACCAAACGCAATCAACTCACTTTCAGTGCCCTGCCAGTAACCATACATGGTGCTAGGGTGTTCTAAGTCCTTTTCACAGGCCACTGATTTATCTGGTATGGCGTTAATTTTAAGATTAGTGCCAACCAATTGTTCCGTACTTGGGTCATTAATGGCATTTTCCCATTGCGTCAACAACTCCCATGTTTTAAGGTCTGTAGAGTCACCTGTCGGGTTGTTCCAGTGAATTTCAAAACGATGGATCTCTTCGGGTAGCTCAAACGCTTTCACCCGAAATTCAGTGACTATGCCATAGCTTAATGCACCACCACCACGCAGCGCCCAGAGTATGTCGCTGTGCTTAGTTTCCGACACATTCACTATAGAGCCATCTTGCAAAATGACCGTGGCTCCCACAAGCGATTCGCAACACATGCCATGTGCTCTCGTCCACGGTCCCCAGCCACCGCCCTGAATGTAACCGGCTAAACCAACCGTTGCGCAGGTACCATGGGGAATGGTCAAAGGCGGAATATCTTCCTTATCTGGTTTAGCAAGCTTAGGAACAAGCTGGTAAAAACGATAACCGGAACCGATATGAGCGATATAACCATCCTCGTCTTCTTCAATCGAAAAGTTTTTTAGCCCGCTTAAATCGAGCAAGACCACATCGGTTCCCGTACACTCACCTTCGTGATCGTGACCGCCCGAGCGTACGCGAATGGGTAAGTTATGCTCGATGGCTTCTTTGTAGGCATGCATAACATCATCGGTGCTCTTACACATAACAATGACCGATGGAGAAAACTGCAAGCGCGTGTTGAAGATCAAGGCTTTCATTTGATAGTTGTTAAAGCGCTCCATACTTGTATCGCCGCCAGGCAGCAAAGTCAGCAGCTGGTCGGCTTCAAACTTGTGCTTTTTGTTAAGCGCATCGATGTAGTTTTGCGTTGCTTGCCAGTAATGTGCGATGCGTTTTTGCGCTTCTTCCAGTTGGCACTCTGGAATGGGTTTATTACATTGTTCAGTCATAATCATGTCCTTGTTTACATAGTCTTTTGGCATGTACAGCCGCTCACCGTAGTACCCGTGATTGCTTCTGCTAAATCTTTTATTGCCGGGGCTAGATCTTTTTCAGCTATTTTTACTTCAACTAGATAAGGTAATGTTGGGTTTTGCTTAATGGCTGAAAAAACTTCGTGCAGGTCGCTGACTTTTTCGACCTTTAAGTAATTAACGCGATATGCGCTTGCCAATGAATCATAGTTCCAATGATGAAGTTTATCGAATGGCGCAAAATCTGCCGCAGAGGTAAAGGCGCAGATATCGACAAACGATTGCTCTATGGCATATACCTGATTGTTCATCACAAACACCACGGTATTGAGGTTATAATGTTTAATGGAAGAGAGGGATTGGCACATCATCATAAAGCCCCCATCACCGGCAACCACCACACTACGTGCATCATCGGCAAGGCCGGTGCCCAACGAGCAACCTGTTTCATGGCCCAAAGAGCCCCAGGCCGCATCACTCACAAAGCGATTTTTTTCTAAGCCCGTTAAACGGGCTGCCATATACAAGGACGAACTTTCGCCTAATACCAGGTTATAATTGCGAACCGTTTCACAGGTTTGTAACTGCATTTGGTACGCGCGGAAAAATTTGTCGTAGGTTATTTCTGCCTCGCTATTTGCATCCTTGTTATCGACATCCTCGGTGAAGTAAAGATTGCGAATGGTTGGCATCTGGCTATTGAGTTTCAGCTCGTGACAGCCTATATAACGGGTCAATTCATCAATAAACTGTGCCAGATTGATGCCGCTAAATTGCTCACTTTTGCCCACCCGAGCGACATTCATATTGACCCTGACCAGGTCATTGCCTTGTTTTTTTAACATGGTGAGATAGTCATCAGTGAAAATCGCCCCCAGTGCCAAAATACAATCGCAACCACTCACAAAATCAAACGTATCCTGCCAGGACGCTTCGCCAGCGTATGTGCCCACAAAGAGCTCTTGGCCAACGCCTTGGGTTTCACTAATGACCGATTTTGCCAGCGTCGTTGTGGTGTAGGGGATGTTGAGTGTGCTTAAAAGCGTAACGACCTGCTCCTGCAAACCGAGCCTCGCAAGCTCAATACCCAGCAGCACAACTGGGCTATTTGCGGCTTTGAGTCGGCTTATTACTTTGTCTAACAGTGACGTCATCATAGCTGGATTAGCACCCAGAGGTGGAATAACTAAATCACCTTCAGGCTTAGGGCATTCCGCTCCCCATACGTTTTGCCACGCTTCTAAGTAAATGGGTCTTTTTTCACTCATTGCCAATTGCAGGGCATTATCGATAATAGCGGGGGCTGATTGCGCGTCAGCCAATATCTCGCTGGCAACCGTTACGTTTTCAAAGACCTTTTTATCGGCGCTGTAATCCCCGGTTGCGTGATGAAACAGTACCCCGGTTTCTTCAATGTCCACACGGTTATCGGCCGAAGGGCTCGCCGAGATGACCACAACAGGATTGCGCTCTACATAGGCACCCGCAATGGCGTTTAACACACTAAATGTGCCCACACCATATTGCACAGACACCGCGCCAATGCCTTTGTATCTGGCATATCCTTCCGCCGCATACCCAGCTCCCAGCTCAGTCACGTCCCCAACTGCGTCAATGCCATCAAAGTTATCTAACGTGGTCATGAACTCTTGAACATAGTCTCCCGGCACTTGAAATACCTTTTCGAGCCCAAACTGTTTTAGGCGACGAAGCAGGTGGTATGCAACGGTGTAATTATTGGTACTCATGGTTGATCCCCCTGTAAGCAAATTCCGTGACCTCATCGAGCGTTTTTGAGTTAGCATTGGGTTGTTCATTTTGAACGGAACTTGGGCCACATCCGTTAGTACAATCCACGGGGAGGTAGTTGTGGTGAGTTTTTAACCACTCAAGATATTGTGCCCTGTCTTTGGTTAACCAATGCGGTGTAGGCAGACCAAAAAACTGCGCCAAGGTCGATTCCGCTGTATTAAGCGCACCTTCAACCCAACCCTGCTCATAGGAGTAAGCTTCACCGACAATATAAATATCTTCCTCTTCAACAGGGTGGCGCATTTTGCACATGATCTCGTCAAGCCGGTAATTGGCTTTCCATTCGTGCCAGCCACCGCCATAAGGGTCGTCGCCCCATTCCTGGTAAATCGCGGAGTAAGGCATAGGCAAGGCTTTTTGATTATGTAAAGCCTGAATTTGACGATGCGCCGCCTCAACCATACTGGTGGTGATTTGATACTGATTTTTAGGCACAATTTCGTTACTGCCAAAACCTTCACAGCCGTAAGCGGGTACAAAACCCGGGTAATGCTCGCCCTTCTCTAGCCCTTTCCAGTAGGGGATAGTGCCAATATCGTTGTACGACGCCATTAACAAAGAATTGGTGTTTGGCTCGCCATAGGTTTTAAGTGTTTTGCATACCTGTTGGCCTTGCTCATTCACCTCAAACTCAACGCATTCTTGTTGGTTACATTCGGTGCCCATATAGTAAGTCTGGCGAATAGGTAAATCGGTTACTGAGCGACCTGCCACCAATCCCAGGCTGCGCCACCAGGGTTGCTCGTATGCCATAAACATCTTGATCGCTTTTTGGATCAAGACCGACGGGATATTTTCTTTTAACCAGGGGTTTTCAAAAAACTCTGACTCGATCAGTTCAAGGGAGCGTCTTGGCATTGCAAGGATGAGCTGTTTTGCTTTGACACGTTGAGTTGACTCACTTGAATCGACCACCTGACCACTGTCAGTTTCCATCATGGGTTGAAAAATAAGCTCGTAGCGATATTTACACCCTTTATGAATTTCTATCTTAACCAAACGTTTAAGCATATGAACGCAGCCGTTGGCTGCTTCAAACTCTTCGCATAACTTAAGTGGCAATGCCTGAAAGCCGTCTTTCAGGGTTTTAAACACCGTATCATCGCTGTACTCTGTTGCAGGCAGCTGTGTGACCGCGCTTGCATTGGCCACGTTAGCATCGTACCCACCCGCTTCTTTCATAAACAGGTAGGCTTCGTTGCTCAGCACGTGCTCAAGCAGGTTCCAAAAGCCGAATTTCCATATCTCTTTACCAAACACTTTTACTTTCATCTGCTCAGATAAAGACATATCAGCAAAGCCCGGGCAAATTAAGTTCATGACTTTAACTTGCAGGTCTTCCGGGCCATAGCCACGCTCTGTTTCTTCTAAGTTATAGGGAATTTTGTCTGGACATTCGGCAAAATCACGGTATCTGAAGTACTGTCCGCGCAGGTAAAATAAATTGTTTTCGCTGCCAGCCTCAACAGAGCTTGTTTTGTCAGAAGGGTATAACGGCAATTTAGAGCCCATTGGGAAATCTTTGGTTTCTAGCTTCAGCTCATCTACCAAAGTGCTCACCATAATGTGATCCTCTGGGATAAAGCGCATCCCGCCAAGCTCTGCAACAACGTTCGGTAAACCCGGTAATGTGCGACTGTATAGTCGGCCACCTATTCGGTTGCTGTACTCAAACAGTTCTATTTTCTTTGTGTTTTCATGCGTTTTTTTTAAACGCCAGGCACTATAAACGCCCGATACACCACCACCTACAATAGCAATATCTATCTCACTGTTCATTTTATATGCTCCTTTAAGCTTTGCTTTAAGAGCATATTTGAGGGTCTGAGGTTTATCTATTACACATAGTTACAAGGGATTACGGCACATTACATGGGTATAGAGTTGTTTGGACAGCCATGTTAAATATGAAAGTTTGAACACGGTTTGCGGCGCTCAGGCAGAGTTTAAAGAAAGGTCAGCCCTTTGAGTTTGTGCATTTTTATCAGCGCTGAATGGTTACTTCAAAAGCAGGCGCGCCGCGTTACTGCCTGAAATTTAAAGCCCGTAAACGCAAGGGCTTAGGTTATCAATCCGTGTTATTGGTATTGGCCTAGCGCAAATTGTTTGCGCTCCCAGGCCCAGCAAATTGCCAAAGTGGCGAAACCGCTGGCGTAGGTGATATACAAAGGCACCTGCGTATTTGCATCTTCTCCATACATAAATACCTCAGACATCACCCCGGCCACGACTGCCCCAATCACCAACCAGGCTGCTGCACAATACAATTTATAGTTGGGGGCGCTCAAATAACCTGAAAGCACCACACAAGCGGCTGCTACGCCGCCCATTACCGGCTTTTTCCACCAACCTGCATACTCGGCCAGTATGCCAGCCAGCGTTGCTGATGCGATAAAGGTAATGACCACAATCACAATGGACAGCAAGAGCTTAAGCATTTGTTTCATAATCTATCCTTTTAAGAATCAAACACTATTGAGCATAGCCTACAACTGTTAGGGTGCTAAACTTTCGCCACTTCTCATCAGGATATCGGCGCTTTGGTATCCGGAAGCTGGCTTGAATACTTGGCTTTAGGCAGCTACAAGAAAACGCATGCACTTTTATTTGGGCTGGCAGTGCAATTGTGCGTTATGCAAGGTTTCGAGCAGCTGCAGGTATTTGATAGCTAAATCCAATGACCACTAGGTGCCCATGACTTCAATTATGTCCCAGTTTAATTTGTTAAAGTTGATCCCAAAATTGCCAGTGGGCTTACTGCATTTGTGAATTGATCTGGTGTAGTGAAATTTGAACCCAAAGTGCAGGTTAACCAGGGTTGCATCGTCACTTGGCTTGGGGATAGAGAGTGTGACTTTTTTTCTTTGATTCGGGGCAAGCTTATTGTCCTGGCCAGATTTGAACTTGACCCTGACACCTTTGTACTCGTCACCCAGGTCGTCATCCATATAGGCATAGCTGTCGTCCGATGTAATGTAAAGGCACTGGTAGTACTTATCTTTATTGTTGTTGTGGGCAACGATATCAAATTCTAACCTGTCTCTGACGACCCGGGACTTTATGAACTTCACGGTACCTGAGGAGCATTCATTACGTGCAAAATTGCCACTTTCAATTCCTTCACTATGGCAACGGTGTTCGTATGAAGCCCCTCCGGTATAAATGTTTTGTTTGTGTTCCCAGTTTAATTTAACCTCAGCGGCACTTAATCCGCCGGATGCCAGTAATAGCAGGGGTAAGAGTGTTCGCATTGCGACTTTCCTTTTTATAGTCTTTGAATTTCTGAATGTTGAATCGTCATCTGGCAGCCGTTGCAACTTTCCTCAGCAGGCGGGCTGACGTCATAAATAACCTGGATATGGGTTATCTTTTGAATTTGACTGGCAGGCAAGTATGTTTGCCAAAGCGCTTTGAGATCCTGAGATATGTTGACCGGCTGAGCGGGCTGTAGCAGCTTGATATTATGCGGATGATTGACCCGGTAATACTTATCTGATGTCCAGATTTGGCTAAAAATAAGCTCATTATTCTGGCTCAGCATGTTTAGGTGGATAGAAGAAAATGGGCTGGATAACTTATCGTTTAGCTGTAATTTGCTGTTAAATGTATATTGATTGGCCGGTGACACCGCAATGGTCTGCATGATTGCCCATTGAGTATCACGCTTGCGCTTTCCCCGATAGCTAATTACAAGCCCAGCAGGGCTCGCTTTTATTTTCTTAATGCCTTTCGCTCGTCCTTCTATCAGCTGCCAGCCATTGCTGTAGTGCGTTGAAAAGTCGCCGTTAACTAACAGGTTTTTACCAGGAGCTGGTTTTGTTACCGGCTCTTTGGTGTGAGAAGCGGTAGTGGTTTTAGCAGGCTTCAAGAGGGGCTGCGTGGTCTTGGCACTGTTCGACTTGGCGACTTCTTGTTTTAATTCGACCAGTGTCTGCTCTACAACGCCCCCTGTCGCAGTCATTGATACACAGACAACATGGTTTGGTTGGTCGTAGATCTTCTGTTCTATTTCTTGCAAAAAGTTGTTCGCAGCAATTTGCTCGAGTATGTGAGTTTCAGTATTACACAGGGTGTCTTGCTTATTGCTGGTGCACACAGAAGCAGACTTGTAGTTGCTTTGTACTTTCACTTTAATCGCTGATACGGCGGCTGCAATTGCGTCAGCTGTGGCTTTTTTAATTCCCTGATCACGACCGTCGTATATGGTGTAACCTGCGCATCGGGTACTCTTGAGCTTGCCGGAGCCGATAAAATCAACGCCCTCATAAATTTTGGGTTGTGCTGAAAAAGAGGCCGCTGTGTTTTTGTTGTGATTGCTATTACAACCTAATAAAAACATCACTGAAAAAGAGAGTAGTAATTTAGATAACCTCATGGCGGACGACACATATCCATTCCCTGAAAACGATTTTTTTACTTTAGCATTACATTTGCTTGTTTCTCAATCCGTCATTGTGAATTGTTTATATCTTTTGATTATGATCAGGGCTGTCCACAGGTAAAGTCAATCAGCTTATAGCGGGTTATTTAAGCGCCAAGAAGCGGCAGGTGTTTGCGCTGCTGATAAGTTAAAGCCAGCGTTATGCAGTGCCTGATCATTGCGTCTGGCAATGGCTTGGACAACGGCAACATAATTGCCCGGTTGCCTTGTAGTTCAATTGCGTCACCGTACAGCTCACGGAATGTATCGGCCAGCTTAGTTTGGCAGTGAAAGAAAAGGCAGTAACGCTCTGGAAATTTTGTTTTCCAGTCTATTCTCAGTGGGGTGCCTGTTTTAACGCTGTAGCTAGGCTCTCCCCACTTTAGAGACTCTTCGACTTCACCCAGGGCCAGCTCAGCAGCAACCGTAAAGATCAGCTCCCTCAGCGCCAGTAAGCGCGACTTAACATGTTCAGGGTATGCATCGAATTGCTCTTTAATTGCCTTATTCATAGGGTTTCCCGTCTATCACGCCAAACATTTACACTAACCGAAAATAGGTGCGTTAGCGCTTGGCGATGTGCTTTTTCAATCTTGATTTTAGCCGTATTAGAACAGCATGAAGTTAATCCTCCAACCTCATGCTGTTTGTGAGTGGCTACTCGCTTTCGCTTACCTGTATAGTCTGTCTAATCACTCCCGATTGATATTCATTGTCCACGACTACCAGAATTTCGGTGTATTCACCCGCTGAAGGGAAAGGGTGCGTCATTTTTTCACCTCCAGAATAGCTAACTTAAACTGTAGTGGGGCACTTCATTATAGAGCATAGCTTACACAAATTTAGTTATAGTCTCTTTTAGCACTGCCCTGGCCCACACTGTATACATTGCCCAACAGGCATAGGTGTACCAAAATAGACCATGCCATTATGCCCGACACAATATACGCCGGTAGGAGGTGCTGCTAAATTGAATGCACAATTTGGATGGTTTGGAGGGACTCTTTGCCCAACCTGTGTTCCCCCTCTGGGAACGGATAGGACTCTATTGGTGTTATCTATAAGTACCTGTTCACCATTCACAACACATTTATACAGGTAGGAAGACACTGGCATGGCTGGAGGTTGCTGAATAGGCGTTTGTACGGTTACAGGTGGTACATTTTTATTCTCGGCTTCATGATCTTTGGCTATAGGTTGTGGTTTGGAGTCATCAGGTTCTTTTCCTTTATCCCAGCCTTTCTTGATTGCTACAAGTCTCTGCTGTGTGGCAGGATGAGTACCGGAAGCAGAATCTGACCCAAACGTTTTCATTGCTTTTTGGGCATCCTTTATCGACGCCCCCATTTTGGCAAGTATAAACCCAGAGTATTCATCAGCTTGAAGCTCAATATCTGGTCGGCTACCTCCAGGTTTTAGTGTGTGGCCCTGTAGGTGATGACCTATTTCATGAGCAAGTACGCTATATACAGACCAATTGGTTTTCGTACCTATCTTGAGATTCTGTACAAATGAAGGATTGTACTCAATATAACGATCACCCATTCGTACACTTGCGGCTGCATTTGGCACGCTTGCTGCCCTTACAATAAAGTTCCCAACAAGTCCTGCTTCATCGAGTATTTCTCTTACTATAGTATTCACAGAGGAAGACTCAGAGAAACTAACCCCATCTTTGGCTAGAATAGGTTCTCCTAATTTATTTTCCCCGCCGTAGTTACAAAACCATATTTCTTCCTCTTTTTTGTCTAGAGTCAGCAGTATCTTAGCCCTCTGCTTTTTGCATTCTTCCGCATCTAGTAAGCTTGCATCACAGAGCTCCTTTAATGTTTCTAGTTCCTTCTTGATAGAGGATAGATCCGCAGCGTAAATATTTGCGGATAATATCAAAGCAATAAATAGTAAAAAAGAATGATTCATAATTCCTCCTCGGTCCGTGTATATGCTTAATAGTGAGGCTTAATTCGAGGATTACCTCCCATTGAAAGCTTGCCAACAAGTGGTTCATTATTTGGCCTAAAATATTAAAAACACCCACACTAATTTCGACTTTTTTATAAATACCATCATCAATTGTAGAGCATAAAAAACTACCTTCTAGATTAATCAGCCCCAAGAAATCTGAGGTTTCCATTTTCTTATCTTTCTTTTTATCTTTCCAAGTACCGAATCCTCTTGAGCGGTCTTCTATATGTAGCGCTGAATTTCGAATTTTCCCAACAGAAGAATTTTTGAAAAACACCCTCACGAAACTGATGTTCGGAGGGGGTTGTTTAAAACAGTACGTTCTCGCAAATTTCTGAGTAGCTGATTCTGTGGGGCACGTACAAAGCCAGCTTAAATTCACGCCTCAGCTTTTCACTAGCAGTAAAACAGACAAACAACACCGTCATCCCGGACGCTTGCGAGCCGGGATCTGCCTAAACACCACACAGAAGTAAACCGGTAGGGCAGTGAATATAAGAATGCGATCCGGTGCTCTCTCATAAAAGTGAATATAACAGTGATGGCGGCTCTGCCAATGACACAGTCAGTAGAGAGTAACGGATGTTGTGCCGAAATCACTGTACCTTGCCAAATAGGAAAAAAATCGGTCTAATAATAGGCACAAATAACGTTGTTCATGCAAGAAATGAGTCACGTTGCAGCGGTATGAGTCATAAACGTATCAAGGCAAAAGTCACTCATCAAACGCAACCCCCACAGCATAAACCACACCAGCCGAATACGGCGTGCATGTTGCGGCCGTATTCAATATGTGATTATGCGTACTGAGTTCGCATAAATACTCAAGCGATATAATTACTAGGAGAAATCGTGCATCCAAATAGAAATTCAATTGCTCTTGGTGGCCTTGTTGCCACTGTATTATTTTTTGTCATTCTAATTGTTCTTGCGCTCTGGGCATGGCCAAAGTACAAAGTTTATAAATTAGAAATGAATGGTATTGCCGCTCTGAAAGAAGCTGAGTGGAGTAAACAAATATTAATTGAAGAAGCAAAAGCGAGAGAGCAAGCGGCTTTAATGCAAGCTAAAGCGCGAGTGACTTTGGCTCAGGCGGAAGGTGAGGCCAAAATCGTCCAAGCCAAAGCTGAAGGACAAGCTGATATTGAACGTGCAAAAGCAGCTGCTGAAGCGAACAAAATTATTGGCGAATCGCTCAAAGGTAATGAAGCTTACCTGCGTTACGTTTGGATAAAAGGGCTCCAAGATGGTAATGGAGAACGTATCTATATACCAACAGAAGCTGGGCTCCCAATTTTGGAGGCTGGAAAAGCTGGTAAATAGCGCACCCATTGAAGAGCCGTTAAACAAAGTACATAAAACAGCAGGCTGCATACCTCTATCGCCAATTTTAGCCTGCTCTAAAGCTTTCCTGCTTGGCGCTTACATGTAAAGAGTCTTAACAGATTTATAAGGAATATAGATGAAACTGGAAAACGGCTCAGGACAGCCTCCCGCTTTTTCACAAAATAAGGTACAAAATAAAGCGCACAATAGTCGACAGATCAGTGCCGACGACCGTATCAACAACCAAGCGTTAACGGTAAAAGAGCCGGATGCAGCTACCCTAACCGCTCAGCCTGAGCAAGGCGACTTCAAAGCCTTACTAGCTGTGGATACGTTTGATATCCGCGACGTGTCGCCTCAGGCTTTTAGCAGTTTAATCTCGGATATCACTCGCCTGTCGGGCGAAACGGGTGGTATGGATGAGGCTGCCGTGGCAGGGTTAAGCCATTTCAGAGTGTCTCTGGCTGTGCGCATGGAAGCGGGGCAACTGGACCCCAATGCTGAGATAGATATGCAGCAATACACTAATGAGTACGTCGAACAGTCTGAAAACTTGTCCAGGCAAGATAGTAAAACCTACGGTTATTCCGCGATGTATGCCAATCAGTCCAAACAGGCCATCGAAACTTATATGACTCAGTCTAATCTGGAAGTGTTGCAGCAACAGGCGCTACACGTATTGAAAGCAACTGACAGCCATTTAATCGACAGCAAAGCGTAAGGTCGCAGCGTCGGCAGATCATGTTCAGACTCGGCGGCAGCATTAAACGCCATAACACCCCAGGTGGGCAGAGCGCGCGGGTACGACTGTTTTTCCGTATTATGAACATTGAGGCTGAATTGGACTGATCTGTCGGTGTTTAGTTATTATTTTAAATGAAATAAAAAATTAACCTTTTGATATCTTTTTATTCTCTGTTTGCGGTTAGTTTGTGTGTTGCCAGTTTTGGCACTAATCAACTTAAGGAAGAATAATGAGAACACAATTGTTACGCGCCGCTATCGGCGTATGTATGGCGGGCAGCGCATTTGAGGCACAGGCAACTATTTTTACCTGTTCAGGTGTAGTGACTAAGGTCGCGTCTCACTACGGTAATTTTGAAGTCAGATACAACAGTGAGCGTTTCGGCGCTCAAATGGAACCTGTCATTATTTATGATACACACACTTATCTTTTGGGGCCGGTTCTGAAAGCCATTGAAGCAGGCCAGAACTCTGGCACAGTGTATAATCTGGTTATTGAGAATCGTGATGGCCGCGATACGCGCTGCCACGATGGTGAGTCAAACAACGCTTTGATCGGTATCAGCAAGAAATACTAAGTCGCTTAGCAGTAGCCTGTGCAAGGCTGTTTCAGGGGGAGCAGCAAAGATCCCCCCTGATGTATTACAAGCCCACTTCTGCTTCAAGTCACTTTTGCCTCTATCGAATGCCCTACACACTGTTAATAGCAATCTTGGTTTAAGGATCCGAGTAAAAACCCTCACGGAAGTAGAGTTTGCTTGGGTAATCAGGCTCAACTGAACACCTTCTGGCCTGTAAGAAAGATACCGGCTCAAGGCCGGTATGACGGCAGTGTAGGCTTTTTGATTCTATCTGTAAGCCACATGGGAATTGATTTTGGTTGGGTAATTAGGCTCAATTGAACACCTTTTGTCATTGTATGTTTGATATTAAATCTACCCGCCGATTTGCGCTTCAGGCATCGGGAAGTGATAAAAAATGAGCACTTTTTGATTGTTTTATATTTACAAATGTAAATTAAGTGTTTATATTTTCAAGTTCCCAATAAAGGAAAAATAAAGGTATACACATGTTAAAGGTTAAAAAAACACTTTCTATGACAGCGTTGTCTGTTTTGCTTGCGCTGGGCGCGAGTAGTGCGGCGATGGCGCAGCCTGCCGATGCGGGTAGCGATTACTATGAGCCTGAAATTGTCGGTGGTAACCCGGCAAATACGACCGATTGGCCGTTTTATACGCAAATCTTAAGTGCCAATGGCACCACGGCATTTTGTGGTGGCAGCTACGTGGGTGACGGTTATGTACTGACTGCGGCGCACTGTGTGAGTGGCAGATCGGCAAGTGGCCTCAATGTTAAGGTGGCGGGCTTTGTGCTTGGTGGTAATGATGGCGACCGCATTGCGGTGGCTGAGAAATACGTGCACCCACAATATAGCAGCAGCACGCTAAACCATGATATTGCCCTGCTTAAGCTGGTTCGTACCCCAACTCAGGGTGCAAGCGTTGCGCTGGCACAGGGCAATGTTGAGCAGTATGTGCGGGTTGGCGATTTAATTTCTGTTGCAGGTCTTGGCCGCTTGAGCGAAGGCGGCAGCCGCCCGACTAATCTGTATGAGGTCGACGTGCCGCTGGTTTCTGATCAGGTGTGTCGTCAATCCGGCGGCTCGTATCAGAATGTGGGCAGCGTGGCGTTTTGCGCAGGCTACCCGGAGGGTCAGAAAGACTCTTGCAGCGGCGACAGTGGTGGCCCTATCGTCGCAAACTCTGGCGGCCAGGTTGTGCAGCTGGGGATCGTTAGCTGGGGGGTTGGCTGTGCGCGCCCTGCAAAATATGGCGTTTACTCAGATGTGGCAGCACTGCGCAGCTGGATAGACAGCGTAAAAGGCGGTGCTGAGCCGGTTTCTGTGTCGTTTAAAGAAAACGATACGCTGACGGGTTTCAAGGTTGGTGAAACCAAAGCACATACTTTCACTATCACTAATTCAGGTAACACGTCATTTAGCTTTAAGACCTTGAATTTGGCCTCCAGCGGCGTTACGTCAGGCCTAGTTAAACCGGTCGATACGTGTAGCGCGAGCACACTGGCTGCAAATCAGAGCTGTCAGGTGGGCGTAGAATTTGGTGCCAGCCGCAGCGGCTCAGCCGGTGTTGCTGTGAACTTTACCCTGGAAGAAAGTCAGGTGAACTACAGCGCTAAAGCCACTGCAACCGTCACCTCAGGTGGCGATACTGGCTGCCCAGGCAACTGGGATGCGAGCAAGGTTTATGACAAACCAGATCAAGTGACCTATCAGGGCTTTAAGTATGAAGCGCGCTGGTGGACGCGTGGCGATGTGCCAAGTGAGTCGGGCTCCTGGGGGGTCTGGAAGCTACTTGGCGTTGATAGCGGCTGCACGCGCTAGACGGTAGCAACAAAAAAAGCAGCCTCGGCTGCTTTTTTAATGCAAAGAAAAGGGCATAAAACGGGCGGGTATCATTGGTGGTTAACGCTCACCACCGTGGGTCATTTTCAGTAATGTCCGATCGCGTTTGACCAAATGATGATACAGCGCGGCTGCGATATGGCCGAGGATCAATATCCAGACAAGCCAGGCGCCCAGAATCTCCTTATGAATAAAGTCGATGGGCTTTTCAAATTCGGCAAATGACAGGCCCATGCCTTGCTCGACAAGTGCTGTGAATAGTGCGGTACTTTCAAATTTAGGAATATCGAATAAAAAGAAGAACTCGGTATCTACGCCCGTACCAATATAGCCCGTTAGCGGGGCAATGATCATCACTGCATACAAGGCGTAGTGCCCAAGATGCGCAGCCAGATGTTCGATGCGGGTGCCGGGTTCTGCTGTGGGTTGGGTATTCAGCCAGCGCCAGATGAGCCGCAGTGCAACAATCACGGCAATCGACACGCCAAAAGACAAGTGCAGCTGCAACGCGGTCCAGTTTTGTGGGGTTTTAGCTTCAGTAAACCACTGACGGTAATAGACGCTGACATAGGCGGCCAGAAACAGCAGGGCGGTGCCCCAGTGTAGCCATTTCGCAATGGTGCCGTAGTCTCGTGCCGTGTTTTTCATACTCACAGGTTTGCTCCAGATAAAAACTTGTTATTGCCAGCGATGGTAGCAGCTTGATGCGAGAATGAATGCATCAAAGATCCGGATAAAGCGTTCTGTTTTTGAGAACACTGCTTTTAATGCGTTGAGTTTTATGGGCTTTAACGAAGCGTGTACAAAGCGTGCAAAACTCAGCGCCTGGGCTGCTTTTCATTTGCCCTGCTATACTGCAACCGGACAGCAGCATCAAATACCTGGAGGTCGCTTGCATACGTTAACCTTAGTGTCTTTGTCGGGATGGCCCGGCATCATTGAGCGCATTGGTCAGTCTACTGCGCAAAAAGTATGGCATGCGTTAGTGGCTTTACTGTCGCAAAATGCGCAATTTGGCTTGCAGCAGGATATTTTTGAGCTCGGCGAGCTGTGGTTCGAAACCGAGCAATTTTCCTCCCCGGCGCAGGCACAGCAGGCGTTAAGCCAGGCTGTTGCACAGCAGCTGCTGAGCGAGTTAGATTGCCAGCTGGTGCATGAGGCGGAAATTCAGGTAAGCTCAGCCGCCGTGACTGAGCAAGTCGCGCAGGAGCAGAGTATTCGCTCAGATGCGGCCTGTGCACTAAACGCACTTTACCCGGATAGTAAAGAGGATCTGCTGCGGGTATTTGCCAACAAAAACCTGCTGCCTTACTGGCAGTCCATTCAGCGGGTGCAAAGTGAGGGCATATTTGGTTACGAAGCCTTGATCCGCGGCCCAAAAGCGTCGCCTTTGCACCGTGCGGATAAACTCTTTGGCGCTGCTATGGCGCAGGGGCAGCAGTTTGAGATGGAAAAGCTGGCGCTGAGCACCCATCTGGCCACCCATGCGCGTCATTGTGAGCAACAAGGCGCACAGAGGTTAACCATCAACCTCTCTCCGGGTTTGCTGTTTGATAATGAGGTATCAGACACACTACTAAATTACCCATATGCACATCTGCTGTGTATCGAACTGACTGAGCACCTGCCGGTAGATGACTGGGCACCCGTCAAAGCAAAAATGGCTGAGCTGCGTCAGCTGGGTTATACCTTCTGGCTCGATGATGTTGGCTGTGGTTTCTTTGAACTGACCTTGATCAATACCGTTAAGCCCGATGTCGTGAAGCTGTGCATTACCATTATCAGCCGCCTGGACTATGGCGCTGAGATCATCGACGAGATCAGACAAGTGGTTGATACGGTACATTTGTATGGTGGCAAGGTGCTGGCAGAAGGCATAGAAACGCCGCAGCAGCTGGATATTGCCAAACAGCTGGGAGTGGACTACGCACAGGGGTATTTGTTTGATAAACCCCAAGAGGCAGGACTGCTATCAGATAAATAGGGGCCTCAGCCGGGTACTTTCCAATTCAGGGCACAAAAAGTATACTGCTCATTTTAGCAGGCGTAGTTGATTGGAGTCTTAACATGCAGTGTCCCAGAACCTCACACCCGCTGAAGCCAGCCAAAGTGGGTGGCATTGTGGTGTATATATCCGAGCGCAGTGGAGGTGTCTTTTTCGACAACCAAGTGCTGAGCAACTTTACCAACCCGGCTGATCTGCGTGCAGAAGTGCTGGCAAAACACCTGCGTCAGTTTTCTGCCCCACTGGGTGATGAAAGCGCGCGAGTCAATTGCCCTAAATGTCCACAAATCGTTATGATGCGGCGTTATTTTAGCCCGTTACGGGTCGTTGAAATTGACGAGTGCCCGGGTTGTGGCGGGATCTGGCTTGATACCGGCGAACTGGACAAGCTGCATGAAAACCACCTGAGTGCCAAAGAACGTGAAATGTTACGGATCAAAATGCTTGAAGAGCATCAAGTCTTTCATATTGACAGTCCTAGGCACTATAAATTATCGCAACCGGGCGGGCGCAGTAACCTAGAAAAAGTGTTTGCGATAGCCGCAGATGTGCTTAGTGATGATTGAAACTGTGGGGCGGTTGCCTCACAGAATAACTGTTAGATCACACCCTAACCATTAATATCCAACAGCATACCCACGGCGACACCGATTGCGATACCCAGCGCAACCCCGTTGCCGATATCACCGGAAGAAACGCCAATGGCGGTGCCAACGGCCACTCCGGTGACCATACTGACGCCAATTTTGCTGGCGGCTTTTTTACGGGTTTCTTTATCTGCTTTCATGATTTCACTCCTTAAAGTCACGAGCGATTAATTTATCACCAAATGATGCGATGTGCCATTTATTTAAACACTCTTTTATGACAAAGACAGCAGGGATCGCTGCAAAAGCAAGTTGGGTAATGAAGAGTAATACAAAGCCACTGTAAACGGGGTTTACAGTGGCTGTTTACGGGGCTTATCCACGATTATGCGGCTGGGTGTAGTCGATATCCGGGCCGACCGGCACCACCTGCGTTGGATTGATCATGGTGTGGCTAAAGTAGTAATGACGCTTGATATGGTAAAAATCCACCGTCTCGGCGACATTCGGCCACTGATAAAGCTCACGGATATAACCGGCCAGGTTGGGATAGTCTTCAATCTGTTTCAGGTTACACTTAAAGTGACCGTGATAGACGCTGTCGAAGCGGATCAGCGTAGTAAATAAACGCCAGTCGGCCTCCGTGAGTTTATCGCCGACCAGATAGCGTTGCGTGCTCAATCGCTGCTCCAACTGTTCGAGTGCGTCAAACAGTGCCTGTACTGCCTCTTCATAGGCCGCCTGCTCGGTGGCAAACCCGGCTTTGTATACCCCGTTATTGATTTTGTGGTAAACAAATTCATTGATGTCGTCGATGTCCTGGCGCAGTGCCTCAGGGTAGTAATCATCGGTGTTGCCGGTCAGCTCATTAAATGCCGAATTAAACATGCGAATGATCTCGCTCGACTCATTACTGACAATCCGCTGTGTGTGTTTATCCCACAAGACAGGCACAGTGACACGGCCCGAATAATCAGCTTTGTTACGCGTATACAACTGGTGCATATAGCTTTGCTCAAACAGGGCATCGCCGCTGCTGCCGGTTGCTTTATCAAAGGTCCAGCCATGTTCGAGCATATCCGGGCTGACCACGGATACATCAATGTGTGCCTCAAGCTGCTTTAATTTTCTGAAGATCAGCGTACGGTGCGCCCAGGGACAAGCCAGCGATACGTACAAATGGTAGCGGCCAGATTCCGCTTTAAAGCCACTGTTGCCGGTAGGCCCGGCGCTGCCATCGGCCGTTACCCAGTTGCGCAGTTGCGCGTCTTCGCGTTTAAACTTACCCTGGTTACTTTTGGTGTCGTACCAGACGTCATGCCACTTACCTTCAATTAATCGTCCCATTGTCTTGTCCTCTTAACTTGTTTAAATCTTTACTGCGCTGTGTTTTAAATGCTACCGAATTTACCGGCATGATAGTCACGCACGGCCTGCTGCAGCTCTTCCTGGGTGTTCATCACAAACGGACCCATATGGGCTATTTTTTCTCCGATTGGCTGACCCGCCAGTACCAGTAAGCCAGCGCCCTGCGCACCACTTTGCAGTGTGACCGGATGAGCCGGGTCCAGCTCCAGCTGATAAGTGGCGCTCAGACGTGTGTCTGCCAATGTGCCGCTGTGAATGTAAATAAGTACTTTGCCGTAGCCCGACATATCCAGCGTGATCTGCTGCTCCGCTGGCAAAGTAACATCGGCAATGGCGCCATGACCGGCTAAGTCATTCAGTGGCGATTGGATAGTTTGCCCGTCCAGTTGCCAGCTACCTGCCAGCGCTTTAAGCTCTGCGCCGGAGTCGGTGGTGATCACGGGGGCCTTGTGCTCGGTTGTGTCCTGATAGCGGGGCGCTCGCATTTTGTCTTTGGCCGGCATATTGAGCCAGATCTGAAAACCATGCATGCCCTGTTCGGCGTCACTGAGTGGCATTTCCGAATGGATCACGCCGCGTCCGGTGCTCATCCATTGCACATCACCGCCGCGAATGGCCTTTTTATTGCCCATCTGATCCTGATGCTCAAAGCCGCCCTTACGAATGTAGGTAAAAGTTTCAATACCGCGATGCGGGTGGGGCGGAAAGCCCGCCATATAGTCGCTGCTGTTGTCTGATTTCAGTTCATCGATCATCAAAAAGGGATCTAAACTTTTGCCATCGAAGCCTGCTATACGGCTGATGTTCACGCCTGCGCCATCCTGCGTAGCCTGCGCTTTATTGATACGAATAATTTGCATAAAAACCTCGTTGCCTGCGCTATCAGTTAAAGTTAATCCAATGCGCTGTGTTTGCCTGATGCGTTCACTTTAGCAATGGCAATGCGAGAATGAAATTTGCAAATATTGAAGGTTTTGTTCGATTTAATAGAATTTAAACTGTTCAGGAGCCGCTCAGTTTACGGGTTAGATACTGGCGGCGTATAATAATAAGGTACGCCTGAGTGCGACCAACAGTGAAAGACCCAATTTAAGGAAAGCACAATGAATAAAATCGGATTACTTGCTGCTATAGTGAGTGTTGTTTTGCAGGCTCCCGTTGCTGCAAAGGCATCTGAGCCACACTGGCAGTGCAATGAGCAGGCGCTGGTGTTTAATAATAAAGCCGAAAATAACTTACATGCCTATCTGAGCTTTCTGGCGCGCAACCCCAGCGCATTTCCGGACGGATTGAACGCACAGGACAGGCAAAAGTGGCATGCCGCCATTGCGCAATATCAGTTACATACAAGCCAGCCCAGATTCCACCCTCTGTTCAGTGACTCGGAACTAAGTGAGCTGACGGAGCATCTGTTTGATGCCAACAGTGCGGTGACCGACTTGCCAGTCAATGACCTGACACGCGGCTATTTTGCGGTGATGAGCAGCTATCGGGACGAGATATGGCCGCAACATCAGGCTCAGAATCAGGCCTGGACGCAGCAAAGCATCGCGCTGCTTGATAAGTACGGCGAACAGGTTTGTTCGCGTCTGAGCGATATATTTGGGACCAGTGTGATTGTGGCGCAGCAGCACCGTGTTTTAACCGTTGCCCGGCCGTTTACACACGGCGGTGCTTTTACCTCTGGCAGGAACTTGATCACCTTTATCAATAGCTATCAGGCGGGTTTTAAAGACTGGTTTGCACTCGAAATGTTGTTTCATGAGGTAGCACACACCAGCTTCCCGGATTCTCCTTTGTATCAGGCGCTGCAGAGCCGGGCGAAAGCGCAAGGCAAGCAGGCTGAATTTAAGTCATTGTGGCACCCCATGCTGTTTTACATTGTTGGTGAGGTAACCCGAAAGACGCTCGACGATCAGGGACATACCTTTGTGCCCTATGCGCACTGGAAGGGCCTATATAAAAACCGCCAGGATCCGCTTGCTAAATTAAACCAATATTGGCAGCCCTATATGGCCGGTCAGGTGTCACAGCAGCAGGCCATCAATAATCTGATAGACGCTCTGTAACGAACAAAATAATAATCTCCTGCCTTGACCGAACTTAAAATGTGGCATTTACTTTAGTCGGTTTGGCAGGCTGAGCTGCGCAGATTGTTGCAACGCGTCGTTTCAGTTACACTAAAGCCGAGAGTCAATGCGCCAGTGACACAGAAGAGGATCTCCTGTTTTTAGCTGCTGGCGAGCGCCTTACTGACGGCCTGAGTCAGTAGTCAACAGAGTGATCATTATGTTAGAGCAAATGCTGCTGAGCAACCTGAACAATAAAACCGAACTCAATGATGAGTCTTTTGAATACAAAAGCATTTTTCTAAGCTCCGTTGTACCAGACCCTACCAATGGCCGGTTTTTACCCTCGATTTTTGTCAGCGATGAAGACGCCCGTTTATTTGTGGCGCGCAAGCTGAGCAAAGCACAGCTGACCAAGCTGTACCAGGGAGAAGACCATGTGCTGATCGGCAAATCGATTATCATTAATTGTCTGAAGCACGGCACAGAAGACTGGAAGCGTGCGTCTCAGACCATAGAGTCAATCATTGAACTGGGTAATAACATTTCGGTCTCTGAGATGATCCAGGTGCCCACTGTATATCCTCTTGAGGAAGGGCGTTTTCAAATTCTGACCGGCCACCGGCGCTTCTTTGCCCTGGTGTATGCCAAAGGATATGGGGCTGCCGCTCAGTTTAAGGTCTATGACAGTAAGCCCTTATTGACCAAGGTGAAGCAATTTCAGGAAAATGCCAGCCGAGAGGATCTGCCTCAGTATGGAAAGTTACAGGCCTTCACTCAGGCCATGATGGAAATTGAGCAACTTAACAAGGCACGCCTGCAAGCCGGGTTGTCTCGTCTTACAGTCAGGACGATTGTGCCTAAACTTGGTATTTCGATGGGCGCATATGATAACTACAATGTGTTGTCACGCTATCCTGTTGTTATGTCGGCTTATGAGTGTGGGTGTAATTACTCTTTTGTTAAAATGAAGCGGCTGATCTTGTCGGTAGAATCGCAGTATAAAGCTGAGCACGACAAGTCGACCTTAAACGCACTGGATAAGCGCGCCATTTCAGATCTCATCGAGCAGCAGCTCAAAGGGATTAAAAAGCAACCCGCAAAAAGCAACACGCCGTTTATCACCACGTCATTCAGCTCGCCCACAGCACTGCAAAAGCTACTGACGCAGGACGTTACCCAACTGGCATCGGGTGTCGACTGGTCAACACTCGACTGGCAGGATAAAAAAGCGGTTTCAGCGGCGCTGGAGCAAGTGCTTGCTCATCTCGAACAAGCCACGCAATAGCGCGGCGTAATCCGCGCAGCTCTGGTTTTATTCTTCGTCATTTGCGACTGGTGCAAACCAGTCACCTGAACTGCTTAGATACAATGCACGCCTGGGGCCGATAACCTGTGCGGGTCATTACCGTCGACAGACGGTTAATCCGCACAATGATACCAGTTTTGCAATTGTGCCAATAAATACGTGTTATTTAAGACTATGACAATAATAAGTCTGTTTATTGTGACTTTATTATGTCAATTGTCGTATAAATATAATCTGCAAAATTATCAGCCTGGTAAGCAGTATAAACACGGTTTATCACAGGCCGAGTTTAGGCCCCTTGTGTCTCTTTTGGATCATTTTGCAACATATAATTCCTTAAACCGTCATGTTATTGTCCCGATGAATGGGGTATAACTTCCCCAATGAAGTTTGCGGGCCTGACTTGAGGGTGTGTTGTATCAGTTGTGGTAAGTAGTCTGCATGCTAAGGCGCCTTTGCCAGGCGTGGTTGTTAGTTGTTGTAAATTTATGGTTGGTTATTCATAGCCGAACTAAGGCCAGCTTTAATGGCAGGGTGAACGCCGAGTGAGTTTCACTCAAGCCAATAAAAATAAAAGCCTTAATAATCTGGTTTATGAATTTTATAATTTTCATAAATAAAAGTGTAGAAAAAAAGTGCAGATCACATAATAATGCGTTCTCGTAAAAATTTAACACTTTGCAATATTATTTAACATGGACTGATAAGATGAAAAATGACGCGTTGACAGAGTTGAGTATCAATCTGAATAGTCACAACACCAATTCAGGTGCGGTAGATGTACAGCTGCTCCATCACATCTTCAAATTAGCCTATGACTTTGGTTACAAAGACGGCTGTAGTGGTGTATACGTTTGCCCTGATTCGTCACTGCGTTCATTAAGTGGAAGTGAGCTCGACGCATAAGTCGGGCTATGAATTTATACATATCTTAGCGCCGCTAACGGACAATAATAGCAAAATAAAAACGACAGAGCCGGCTGCACTGATACGCAGGGCTTTGTTATGCCAATTCACTTAATTATGTGCGTTATCGTGTAACAAAAGGTGCGCGACAGCAAAGCCACTCAATTGCGAGCACTTACTGAGATAACCGCCATTGAGCTTTGTGCTGGGCGTGTCATGCAAGATGGCAAAAGGATTAAGACTGATTGGACTTGTGTACTGGCGACATCACTGCCCGTTATCTGGGGGGGATCCCGGTATTTTTCTTTATCATCAATTTGATTGCAAAAGCGAAAATATGAAACAGTTCTTTTTACAGCTCGGCGAGAAAGGGATCAAACTCAGTGTTGATGATCAGGGTAAACTTTTGGTCAGAGGCAAGCTTAAGGCTTTGACTGCAAGTGAAAAAGATTTTCTGAAGAACAATAAGCAAGAGATCATACATGCAATTGAGCAGCGTCAAGGTGGTGCTGCTGAGTCGCCAGTTAGGATTGCCAAAGCGCCATCAGGCGAGCCGCCGGTATTGTCTTTTTCGCAGCGGCGTTTATGGTTTATTGACAAACTGAATGGTGGCTCCAGCGAATACAATATGCCGATGGCATTTGCAGTGCATGGGCAGCTGGATGTGGCTAAAGTTGAGCAAGCCCTGAATACCATAGTACTGCGCCATGAGGTGCTAAGAACGGTTTTTGATGAGCAAGCGGGCACCCCCTGCACGCGTGTGCTGGAAGACACTCATTTGAGCATCACAGTGCTGGACTTGAGTGAACAGGATGCGCCGCAGCAAGCCGCCAACGCTTATCTGGTTCGCGAAGCCAATCGTGCGTTTGATCTCAGCCGGGATCTGATGGTGCGGGCCAGCTATTTGCAATTATCACACGATGATTCTGCTCACTGTCAGGCGATTTTAAGCTTTAATATGCATCATATCGCTTCCGATGGCTGGTCGATGGATGTCCTGAGCAAAGAGTTTTTTGCCATTTACCAATCGCTTGAACAAGGTGTGCCCTGTCCACTGACGCCGTTGGCTATTCAGTATCGTGATTTTGCACACTGGCAGCAAAAGCACTTTGCACAAGGCGAGCTGGAAAAACAGCTGGCGTATTGGCAGCAGCATCTGCAAGGGGTGCCAGCGCTGCACCAGCTACCGCTGGACGCCAGCCGACCGGCCGAAAAACAGTACCGGGGTGAGCTTGTCACATCGCAACTGAGCAGCCAGGTCGCCAGCGAGTTGCTAGCGCTTGCCAGAGCCTGCCAGCTGACCCCTTTTATGCTGCTGCATGGCGCGCTGGCGCTGGTGCTTAGTCGTCACAGCAACAGCAAGGACATTGTTATCGGCAGTCCGGTTGCCAATCGCCAGGATCCGGCGCTGGCGCCGCTGATCGGGTTTTTCGTCAACACTTTAGTGCTGCGGGTGAATACGGACTTTGACACTTTGCACGATTATCTGGCACATGTCAGAGCCGTGCACCTGGCGGCGCAAAGCAATCAGGATGTGCCATTTGAGCAGCTGGTTGAAGTATTAAACGTGCCGCGCAATAACGCCTACAGCCCGCTGTTTCAGATTTTGCTGACCACCGATAACCAGTTTAGTGCAGGCGCGCAGCATGCTGAGCAGGTCCAGCTGGGCGGCGCGTCATTGCAGGCGATGTCGGATGTCAGCCTGACCACCAAGTTTGATTTAGACATTCATATGTCACTGAATGAGACAGGCGTATCCGTTGGCTGGACCTATGATGTTGCCCTGTTTGAACAATCACATATTCGCCAGCTCAATCAGCATTTGTGCAACGTGCTAAGCGCAATGGCCGCGCTGGCCCACACAGAAAACGGCCCGACTAAGCTGGCTGCTATTGCTATGGTCAGTGAACAAGAGCAGCAGCAAGCCCTGACATTGGCAAGTGGCGCACCGATCACTTGCCAGTGGCAAGCCGTACATCAGCTGCTGGAATATCAGGCCCGGCATAATCCGGATGTCGTTGCGGTGCAGGCGCAGGAGAGGCAGCTGACTTATGGCGAATTTAATGCCCGTGCCGATGCGCTGGCGATGCGTCTGGTGGCGGAATATGGCGTCACGGTAGGACAGCCTGTGGCCATTGTGGCGCAGCGCAGTATCGACACACTATGTGCCGTAGCGGCCCTGCTCAAAGCGGGCGCAATCTATGTACCACTTGACCCCGATGCCCCGCAAGAGCGACTCAATTACATTATCGACGAGTTGTCACCCTCATTAGTTTTAGCACACACACAAGACAGCTTTGCCGGACTACCTTGTGTGCGACTGGACCAGGCGGACTTATGGCAGCTACCTGCACACACGACTGCTCTGCCTGAAGTAGGCGGCTGCCACAGTGCTTATATTCTTTATACTTCTGGTTCCACAGGTCGGCCAAAAGGCGTCCACCAGCGTCACAGCACCTTAGTGAATTTGACTGCCCATCAGGCGCAGGTGGATGGCATAACTCAGCCCTACCGGACCTTGCAGTTTACCCCGCTGACCTTTGATGTGTCGGCGCAGGAGTTGGCGACCAGCTGGCGCACAGGCGCGTGTCTGGTGCTGATGTCGCAGCAAGAAAAAGATCAGTTACAGGACCTGGCCTGCCTGGTGGCCGCGCAGAAGATAGCGCGTTTGTTTGTGCCACCTGCGGTTTTTGATTTAATGGCTGAACAAGCGGACAGCAACCCTGCCATCGACATGACAGAGCTCAGGCAGGTATGTGTTGCCGGTGATGTGCTGAAGCTGACTCCCAGCATTCGCCAGTTTATGGCGCGCCATCCTCAGTGTGACTTGTACAATCATTATGGCCCCACCGAAACCCATGTTGCCACAACCTGCCATGTTACTCAGCTTGAGCAGGACGAAGCCAGTATAGGGAAGGCGATTGCCAATACCCAGTGTTTGATTCTGGATGCCGATTTGGCGCCTGTGCCCACCGGCTGCGTCGGCGAGTTGTATGTTGCCGGGCCGGGTGTTGCCCTGGGCTATTACAATCGCCCGGCGCTGACGGATGAGCGCTTTATTGATGCGGCACATGTCCAGGCGTTACCGGCAACTTCGTCGCGACTATACCGAACCGGCGATCTGGTTCGCATGACCAATTCGGGCAATTTACAGTATCTCGGACGCTGCGATGAACAAATAAAAATTCGCGGATTCCGCATTGAACCGGGTGAGGTAAGCGCCGTACTGGAGTCTTTTGATGAGCTTGAGTCGGCACTAGTACTGGCAATTGGCGAGGCCGACAACAAGCTGCTGATTGCCTATGTACGGCCTTGTATCACGCGTGAGACAAGCGACGCAGAGCAACAATTGACCGCCAAGCTGTTGAGCGCACTCAGGTCCGTCTTGCCTGCTTATATGATACCAGCCGCCATTGTGGTGGTTGAGCAATGGCCACTCACCGCAAATGGTAAAATTGACCGGCGCGCCTTGCCTGCGGTGCACATACAGCAAGCACAGGGAGAAGCGCCCAGTACCGGGACGGAGCAAGCGCTGGCCGAGATTTGGGCGGGATTGCTGGCGTGTGACGTCGAGCAGTTAACCCGGGATGCGGACTTTTTTGCGCTTGGCGGCCATTCTTTGCTTTCGGTACGGCTGGTGTCGTTGATCCGCAGTGAGTTTGAGGTCGACATTGCCGTTAAGCAGGTTTTCTCTGCAAGTACGCTGTCTGCTTTGGCTGCGCTGATTGAGCAAAGCGCTCAAGCATCACGACCTGTGATAGAGGCATTACCGCGCGATACCGACAGCTTTGAGTTATCTTATGCCCAACAGCGACTGTGGTTTATTGACCAGTTTCAGGGCAGCTCGGCCCAGTACAATATGCCACTGGCCTTTGAGGTCGACGGTCCGTTTGACTTAAGCGTGGCACAACAGGCACTGAGCGCGATTGTGGCACGTCACGAAGTGCTGCGCACTGTTTATCAGCAAGGGCCAAATGGACCGATTCAGGTGATCCTGGCGCCACAACCTTTAACTATTCGCCATCTAGAGTTGGATCATCTGACTGGCGCACAGGCACAGCAACAGCTCGAACACTTGCTGGTGGAAGATGCTCAGGCGCCGTTTGATTTGGCCACCGACCTGATGCTGCGTGCCAGCTTTATCAGCCTGAGCCCGGCGCGGGGCGTGTTGCTGCTTAATATGCATCATATTGCCTCAGACGGTTGGTCACTGAACGTATTCAGCAATGAATTCTTCCGTTTATATACCGCCTTGCGGGATGGCCAGGACAATCCGCTTACCCCACTCGATATTCAGTATGCCGATTTTGCTCAGTGGCAGCGCAACTGGTTACAGGGTGATGTGCTACAGCAGCAACTGGATCACTGGCGGACCCAGCTGAGCGACGCACCCGGCGTACACGCAATTCCATTGGACCACCCAAGACCGGCTGAAAAGTGTTACGAGGGGGCTATGGTGTCGGGCAAGGCCTCCGCGCAGTTGGCAACGCAATTACGTGATATGGCTGCGCATTATCAGATGACACCGTTTATGTTGTTGCACGCGGTGCTGGCGCTGACCATCAGCCGTTACAGCAACAGTATGGATGTGGTGATTGGCACGCCGGTGGCCAACCGCCTGCAGGCCGAAGTGGAGCCACTAATTGGCTTTTTTGTGAATATTCTGGCGCTGCGGGTGAACACGGATCAGCCCTCGCTGGACAGTTACCTGCAACATGTCACAGATGTGCACCTGGAGGCGCAAAGCCATCAGGACCTGCCGTTTGAACAACTGGTGGATGCCTTGCAGATCTCCCGAGGGGACGCCCATGCGCCGCTGTGCCAGATCATGACCTCATTTAACAGCACGCAAGCTCAGCCCACGGCTGATCATACTGCGCTTGAGGGGCTGACTTTTACACCGCTGATGCAGGCCGGGTGTGTGGCAAAATTCGACCTGGAAGTGGAGTTTTCACTAAGCGAAACGGCATTGCAGGTCAACTGGATCTACGACACCTCCTTGTTTTCAGAGGCACATATCAGCGACCTGAGTGGGCACCTGATGCTGTTGCTGGAGCGCCTGGTACAAACTGAGATGACTCATAGCCTCAACACTCCGCCGGGACAACTGAGCGTGCTGGCGAGCGAGCAAAGTCAGTACCTGGTCAATGCCCTCAATGATAATTACCATGAATATGATCGCACGCTGTGTATTCATCAGGCCTTTGAGCAGCAGGTTGAGCGCAATCCGGACCATACCGCGCTTATCTTTGCTGACCAGCAAATGAGTTATGCGCAGCTTAATGGCAAGGCCAATCAGCTGGCCCACTACCTGCGTGAGCAGGGCTGTGTGTCGTCAGATACTTTGATCGGCATTGCGCTGGACCGCTCGCTGGAGATGATCGTTGCGACGCTGGCAGTACTGAAAGCCGGTGGCGCTTATGTGCCGCTGGACCCGGCTTATCCACCTGCGCGACTGAGCTATATGCTGGAAGATGCCAACATACAGACCATTATCAGCAGCCAGGTGATTTTGGCTGCGGTGAACCTCGCTGAGTTTGCCGTGATCACCCTGGATGACCTGCTTGAGGAAACCGGGTTAGGAAAGTTCAGTTATTGCAGTGAAGAGAATTTAGACAGCAAGGCACTGGGGCTGCTGCCCACCAGTCTGGCTTACGAAATCTATACTTCTGGCTCGACGGGTCAGCCAAAAGGCGTGTTGCTGGAACATCAGGGTATAGTGAACCTGGCCGACAATCAGCGTCGTGCCTTTGCCATTTCGCCGCGCAGTAAAGTGTTGCACTTTGCCTCAATGAGCTTTGATGCTGGCACCTGGGAATATGCCATGGCACTGCTCAATGGCGCCACGCTGGTGATCGCCGACAGCGAGCAAAGACGCTCGCCCGAGGCCATGATCGCACTGCTGGCTCAGCAGCAAATAAGCCATGTGACTTTACCCCCGGCCTTTTTGGCCATGATGCCGCTCGACACCTCGCTGGCACTGCAGGCCTTAATTGTTGCAGGGGAAGCCTGTGAGCCGGAGCTGGTCAATCAATGGTCGGCACATTATCCCTTCTTTAATGCCTATGGTCCGACCGAGGCCTCTGTGTGTGCTTCATATCAGCGCCTGTATCCGGGCACTCCTATCACCATAGGTAAACCACTGAACAATGTCAGCCTTTACGTACTGGATAGCCAGATGGCGCTGGTGCCGCCGGGGGTGATAGGTGAGCTACACATTGGTGGTGACGGGCTGGCGCGCGGCTATCATCAGCGCCCTGAACTGAGCGCGGAAAAGTTTGTTGAGAATCCCTTTTATTATTATCCGGCCCACCGCGACAGTACGCGATTGTATAAAACCGGCGACCTGGCCCGGGTGCTGTCCGATGGCAGCATAGAGTTTGTCGGTCGTCTCGATGCGCAGGTGAAAATTCGCGGCTTTCGTATTGAGCTGAGCGAAGTGGAAGCCCAGCTAAACCGCTGTGAGCAGCTCGACTCGGCCGTGGTACTGGTCAAACAAGCCAGTAATGGTACGGATATGCTGATCGCTTATATTCAGCCGCGCAGCGAACAGCACGACGACACCTCGATTATCCAGCAAGTTGAGCAGCATCTGTATACGCAGCTGCCGGAATATATGGTGCCGAGCCGCTTTGTGGTGGTGCCCCAGTGGCCACTTACGCCCAACGGCAAAATAGACAAAAAAGCGCTGCCAGAAGTGGCCGGTTCAGACAGTGAGCACCCTTTTGTGGCACCCGAGACGGCTACCGAGCAGGCACTGGCAGAAATCTGGTCAGCCTTGCTGGGAATAGAGCGCAGTGAAATAAGCAGTCATGCACGCTTTTTTGAGCAAGGTGGCAACTCCATTTTGGTGACCCGACTGGAAACCCAGATCCGCCATCGCTTCGCGGTCGAGTTTGCTGTCAAAGAGTTGTTTGCACAGCCACAGCTTAAGGAGCAGGCACTGCACATAGATTATTTGCTCAGTCGCCAGAGCGACCTGCAGGCAGAGGATGATGCCGAGCTGGAGGAAATGGACTGGTAGCAGAGTCAGGCCACAGGCCTGATAAACACACATACAGACAAACAAGTAAACAAGCTGCCAGCCTGGCAACGCAGGCTGGTGTTAAGTCGTAGAGGCAAAGCCTGGCATGGGCGTTATTCGGGGCCCGGATAACACCCAGTCGCAGGCACAGCGCTTTTGCAGTAAACACAGATATGAGTTAGTCAGTCATTATGGAAAACATCAAACAGCTACTCGTTGAGCTCGAGCAGGCGGGGATCCGGCTATTTCTGCAAGATGGGGCATTAAAGTCGAAAGCCAAAAAAGGGGCCATCACGGCCGATATCGCAAAGCAGATCAAACAACATAAAAGCGCCATTGTTGAGACCCTGGCCCAGCACCAGCAAGCCACTATGGTGAGTCCGCTGACTCATCGGGACGACCTCAGCAGTTACCCCTTATCGTTTGCTCAGCAGCGCTTGTATACGCTGGACCAAATTCAGGGCGGCTCCAGCGAATACCATATGCCGATGGTGTTCAGGCTCAGTGGCCAAATTGATGTGGCGCTGATTGAGCGCGTATTCCGCGAGATAGTGACACGCCATGACGTACTCAGAGCGGTCTTTACTCAGACTGAGCAGGGCGTGCAGCAGTCACTGCTCGACCCGCAAGATTTTTGTCTGATACAAGAAACCCTGGCCGAGCAGGGTGAAGCCGCCGGGATTGCGCAGTTTATTGATGATGCAGCCGCACAGCCCTTCAATCTGGCTGAGGATTTTATGCTGCGCGTGCGCTTTTTGGCCCTGAGCACAGAAGACGCCGGGGTGCTGTTTATCAATATGCACCATATCGCCACCGACGGCTGGTCCATGGATATTTTGCTCCGGGAGTTTTTTGCGCTCTACCACGCCTATGGCTATGGTCAGCCCAACCCGCTGCCAGAGCTGGCAATTCAGTATGCCGATTATGCCCAGTGGCAGCGCGACTGGTTACAAGGGGACGTGCTGGACACCCAGCTCAATTACTGGCAACAACAACTGGCCGAATTACCCCGGGTGCATGCCCTGCCACTGGATTTTCCAAGGCCTGAGGTCAAGGCATATCAGGGAGAGGTGGTCTCACAGCCGCTCAGTGCCGAGCTGTGTCAAAAGCTGTCGGCCCTGGCCAGGCGTTATGCCCTGACTCCGTTTATGCTGATCCATGGCGCACTGGCGCTGGTGTTGTCCCGCAACAGCAATCATCATGATATTGTGATTGGCACGCCGGTGGCCAACCGCCGTCAGGTTGAGCTGGAAGCTTTGATTGGCTTTTTCGTTAACACCCTGATCCTGAGAGTCGACACGCGGGAGCAACCTCTTAACGACTATCTGGCACAGCTGAGACAAGTACACTTAGATGCCCAGTCCCATCAGGATCTGCCGTTCGAAAAACTGGTCGAGGTGTTGAAAGTGCCCCGCAGCACCGCGCACAGTCCGCTGTTTCAGATCATGCTCACCACCAACTCAGACTATGGCGTGAGCGAGCCCCACGGCGACACCACAGAGCTGGCGGGCCTGTCCATCACGCCCATGAGCGGCAGTGGCGCAACGACCAAGTTTGATCTCGACATCAATGCCTCGCTGAGTGATGCAGGCGGCGTGATTGAATGGACCTATGACGTGACGCTGTTCACGCACGAACGTATTGAAACGCTGGCGCAGCATCTGGACAACACGCTGATGTTCCTGGCGGAACTGGATAGCGACAGGGCGGCCAATATTTCAGCTGTTACTATGTTGACTGAGTCGGAGATTGAGCAGCTAAGTCAGTTTAATAATAACGCCCTGGCTTATCCGCAAGCGCTTTGTATCCATGAATTGTTTGAAGAGCGGGCCGCGCAACATCCTGAGCGCAGTGCCGTGCATCACGGCGCGACTAGCCTGAGCTACGGTGAGCTCAACGCCCGGGCAAACCAGCTGGCGCATTATTTGCGGTTTGAACACCATATCGGCCCGGATTGTCCGGTGGGTGTCTGCCTGGAGCGTGGTACAGACATGATAGTTGCGATGCTGGCGATTCTTAAAGCCGGCGGTGCCTATGTGCCGCTCGACCCGGCATACCCACCAGAGCGCCTGGCCTATCTGATTGAAGACGCCAGCCTGAGTGTGGTGCTGACCCAGCAAAGTGTGACCAGCACAGTGGCGCTGCCGGGTACTCAGGCGGTGATGCTGGATGAGTTGATTGCCGAGGGCTGTGCTTTCTCGCGTTATTCCACCGCGAATATCAGCCGTAAAGAAAGCGGCGTGACGGAGCAGCACCTGGCCTATCTGATCTACACCTCAGGCTCTACCGGTCAACCCAAAGGGGTGATGATTGAGCACCGCAATACCGTGGCCATGCTGTACTGGGCCCGAGCCGCTTTTAACGATGAGGCGCTGCGCCGGGTACTGGCTTCGACCTCGCTGAACTTTGACCTCTCGGTGTTTGAAATCTTCCTGCCGCTGAGCTTTGGCTTTGAAGTGGTGGTGGTCAAAAACGCACTGGCGCTGGCGGATGAGGCGCTGGATATCAGCCTGATCAATACCGTTCCCTCTGCAATGAAAGCCTTGCTGGATGTCGGCGCGCTGCCACAGAGCCTGACAACGGTGAATCTGGCCGGTGAGCCACTCACGGCGCAGCAGGTCAATCAGATCTTTGCTGCCTTGCCACAGGTTGAAGTGTGCAACCTCTATGGTCCCTCGGAAGACACCACGTATTCAACCTGTGCACGCTTTCGCGGTGAATTGGCGTCCGTGCCGGATATCGGCCAGGTGATAGCCAACAGCCAGGCTTATGTGCTGGGCAACGCACTTGAGCGACTGCCTGTGGGGTGTGTCGGTGAGTTGTACCTGGGTGGCGCAGGCATCGCGCGCGGCTATCTGAATCGCCCCGACCTGACCGAAGAGCGCTTTATTGCCAATCCTTATTATCAGGCGAGTGCGCACGATAACAGCCCGCGCTTGTATCGCACCGGTGACTTAGTGCGTTATCGTGCGGATGGACGACTGGAGTTTATTGGTCGCAGCGACGATCAGGTCAAGATCCGGGGGTTCCGTATCGAGCTGGGCGAAATTGAACATCGCCTCAATCAGCTTGACGACATTGCACTGTCGCAGGTGTTGGCGCGCACACTGAACGATGGCCAACAGCAGCTGGTGGCCTATGTGCAGCCTTGTCTCACGTGTGAGACAGCTCAGAATGAGACGCAGCAGGCAGACTGGATAGCCGAGATTAAGACGCGCCTGGGGCAACAACTGCCTGCCCATATGGTGCCCGGCCTGTTTGTCGTCATGCCACAGTGGCCGCTGACCCCGAATGGCAAGATTGATAAAAAGGCTCTGCCTGCGCCCGACGCACTGCAACAAAGCAGTGCCCAATATGTTGCGCCAGAGACTGAGCGGGCTCGCCTGTTGGCAGGCTTATGGGCCGAGTTACTGGGGCTGGAGCAGGACAAGATCAGTGCCACCGCCAACTTCTTTGAGCTGGGTGGCCATTCTTTGTTGATCATGCAGCTGCTCGCCAAACTCCAGCAGCACCAGCTTAGCAGCAGCGCGCAACAGCTGTTCCAGGCCAAAGATCTGGCCGCGATGGCCGCCGTGATTGACAATGCCGACGAGGCATTCACAGTCCCCGAAAATAACATTCCGGCGTACTGTGAGGCCATCACCCCTGAGATGCTGACGCTGGCAAGCCTTGAACAAGACGAGATAGAGGCCATTGCCGCGGCTGTGCCGGGAGGAATGCGCAATATTCAGGATATCTACCCGTTAGCGCCGCTTCAGGAAGGGGTGTTGTTTGTCCATACTCTCAATCCGGAGCACGACCCTTATGTGACCACGGCCAGTTTTGAGTTTGCCTCACCAGACAAGCTGGCCGGGTTTGTGACCCAGCTGAACGCTTTAGTGCAGCGCCATGATGTGCTGCGCACCGCCATATTCTGGCGCGGCCGGGAGCAGGCGATGCAGGTGGTACTGCGCGAAGCGACATTACCTGTGACTGAGCTGGCACTGAGCGGGGACAACCTCAAAGCACTGTTCGGCGAATTTGTGGCAAGTGGTCCACATGGTTTTGATCTGCAGTCTGCGCCGTTGATCCAGTTAGTCATCAGCTCGCAGGACGAACAGGGCCGTCTCTTTGCCATGCTCAAGTTCCATCATTTGGTAACCGATCATGTATCTTTAGAGATCCTGATGAGCGAGTTGGAAGCCGAAGACATAAAGGCATTGCCAGCGCCTTTGCCGTATCGGGAGTTTATTGCCCGCTCAATGGCGCAAAGTGCGCAGCTCGACACGGCCGAGTTTTTCACCGCACTGCTGGGAGATATAGACACCCCCACTTTGCCGTTTGAACTGGCGCAGGTCGCCGGTGATGGCAACGCCGTGGTGGAGTACACCCAGGCGTTAAGTACCGCACAGTCTGAACAGATCCGCACCCTTTGCAAGCGCTATCAGTGCAGCCCCGCGGCCTTGTTCCATCTTGCCTGGGCTCAGGTTTTAAGTGCCTGTTGTGGCCGCGACGAGGTGGTGTTTGGCACTGTGATGTCGGGCCGCATGAATGGCATGCCAGGCATAGAGCGGATGATGGGCATGCTGATCAACACCTTGCCGATCCGCGTGAATCTGGGCCATCAATCAGCTCATGTGGCACTGCAACAAGTCAACGAGGCGTTGCAAGCGCTGCTACCCTATGAGCAGGTGTCGCTGGCCGAAGCGCAAAGTTACAGCGGAATTGATGGCAATACGCCGCTGTTTAGTGCGATTTTAAATTACCGTCATTCAGCCACGCATTCGGCGCCTGAGGACGCACAGCAGCAAGCCGACCCTGGCATTGCCCTGCTCAGCACCCGTGAGCGCACCAATTACCCATTTGATCTGTCGGTGAACGACCTCGGTGAGCACGATAACTTCAGTCTCGATTATCAAATTGAGCACAGTGTTCCGGCTGCGCGCATTGCGGCTATGATGGACACCGCGCTGACGGCGCTGCTTGCGGCACTGGCTGAGCATACCGAGCAGCCTGTTGCCACGCTTGGGGTGCTAAGCGAGTCTGAGCTGGCCATGCTTAAGCGCGGGCAAAGTCAGGATGCCGATTATCCGCGTAGTGCCTGTATTCATGATGTGTTTGAGCTGCATGCTAAAGCCACGCCCGACAGCATCGCCGTGCAACTGGGCAGTGAAACGCTCAGCTATGCGGCACTGAACGCCAAGGCAAACCAGCTGGCGTGCTACCTGCGCGAGACGCATCAGGTCACTGCTGGCACCCTGGTCGGATTGTGTATTGGCCGCTCGCTCGACATGCTGGTGGCCTGCCTGGCGATACTTAAGGCGGGTGGTGCTTATGTGCCACTGGATCCGAACTATCCGCAATCGCGACTGGCTTATATGCTGGAAGACACCCAGCTGAGCGTGGTTCTGACCGAGCAGGCACAACAGCAAGCGCTGGCCTTTAGTCCGGTTACCCAGGTGGTGCTGGATGACCCACACAGCGCCTGGTCATCATTCAGTGGTGAGAGTCTGCCACGGGCCGCGGGGCTGACGCCTCAGTCGCTGGCTTATGTGATTTATACCTCCGGCTCCACAGGCATGCCAAAGGGCGTGATGACGCCCCATCGTGCGGTCAACCGTCTGGTTCATGCGCCGAATTTTATGACGCTGAACGCAGAGACTGTGTTTTTGCAAAGTGCCAATATCGCCTTTGATGCCGCGACACTGGAGATCTGGGGACCGCTGCTTAATGGCGGGCGCTGTGTCTTGTATCCCGACAGCCAGATCACCCTGGACGGGCTCAATACCGTATTGAGCACGCAAGGAGTCACGGCACTGTGGCTGACCTCTGGCTTGTTTACTGAGTGGAGTAAGGTCTGCGGTGAACTCAGTACTGACCCGATTGCGCTACAACATGTACTGGCCGGGGGCGATGTGCTGAACCCGCACGCTGTTAGCGCGGTGCAGCAGGCACTGCCTGAGGTCACGGTGATCAACGGCTATGGGCCGACGGAAAACACCACCTTTACCTGTTGTTACCCGGTGCCACGCGGCAGTGACATCAGCGCCGGGGTGCCAATCGGCCGAGGTGTTCAGGGCGATACATTACTAATTTTAACGCCGCAGGGGCGCCGGGCTGCGCAGGGCGTAGTCGGCGAGCTGTGCGTGGGCGGTGATGGCCTGGCACTGGGCTATCTGAACCAGCCCGCGCTGAGCAAAGAGCGCTTTATTCACAACCCTTATGCCAGCGAAGCCGGACAACCTGAGCAGCTGTATCGCACCGGCGATTTGGTGCGCTGCACGATAGATGGGCTGATCAGCTATGTTGGCCGCCTCGATGACCAAATCAAGATCCGGGGTTTCAGGGTTGAGCTGGGTGAAATTGAACGCCAGCTCGAAGCGCTGGATGATGTCACGCTGGCCCTGGTGACCATCAGGGCGCGCAGTGAAGGCGACAAACAGCTGGTTGCGTATGTTGAATTAAACTCCGGCTGCGAGCTGCCAGACCCGGCTGCCCAGATGCAGGCATTGGCGGCGGCTTTGGCCGCACAGCTACCCGCTTACATGGTTCCGGCAGCATTTGTGCCGGTAGAGGCATGGCCGTTAACCCGCAACGGCAAAATCGACAGACAGGCACTGCCGGAGCCGGATTTCAGCCTGATGCAGGCCGAGTATGTGGCCCCGGCCAGCGAGCTGGAGGATATGCTGGTGGCCATCTGGTCTGAGCTACTGGACCTGCCACCGGAGCAAATAAGCACGGGCGTGAACTTTTTCGAGCTGGGTGGCCACTCTTTACTGGTGATGAAGCTGCTTCAGCTGCTCAACCAGCGGCTGGAGATTGAGCTGCAAATTGCCGATCTATATCGCTGCGAGAACATTCAGCAGATAGCCGGGTTTATAGAGTCGGTGCAGGCCATTCATCACCAGGCCCAGCCACAGCAACAAGACAACGATGAATTTGAGGATTTTGAGCTATGAGTGTGGAGTCGCTCTTTCAACAACTGCAACAGGCGGGCGTTATTTTTCAGTCGCAGGACGAGAAAATCACCCTCAAGCTGCCCAAACAGATGGACAGCCAGCTAAAGCGCCAGCTGGCAGAAAACAAAGACGCACTCAAGGCGTTTTTACACCAGCTCTATGCTCGCAGTAACAAGCGTCCTGTGTTGGTTAAAACCACCGGCAACCGGGCACCCTTGTCTTTTGCCCAGCAGCGCTTGTGGATGCTTAACGAATTGCACGGCTCCAGTGCACATTACAACATGCCGCAGATCTATCGGGTAGCAGGCCAGCTGGAGCCCGTGCTGGTCGAGCAGGCACTGGCGCAAATTGTGGCGCGCCATGAGGTGCTGCGTACGGTGTATCAGTCGCATCAGGGCCTGGCCACTCAGGTGGTACGCGATGAGGTGACCTTTACCTTAACCTGTGTCGATTTAAGTGCGCATAACGAGCAGGCGGCGAAGCAGGCGCTAGATAGTTTGATAGAGACAGATGCCAGAACGCCTTTTGATTTAAGTCAGGACCTGATGATCCGGGCAACCTGGGTAGATCTGGGTTTATCCGCAGACCTTACTCAGGCGCAGGGTTATTTACTGCTGAATATGCATCATATTGCCTCAGACGGCTGGTCGATGGCGGTGTTGAGCCAGGAGTTTTTTGCCCTGTACGCCTGCCTGGCACAGGGCAAAAGCGCGCCGCTCCCGCCATTAACACTGCAATACAAAGACTATGCGCAGTGGCAGCGCGACTGGCTGAGCGATGAGGTGCTCGCCTGCGGGTTGGATTTTTGGCGCGCGACGCTTGCCGATATCCCGGCGCTGCATAGCCTGCCGCTGAGCTACCCAAGACCGGCGCAAAAGGGCTATCTGGGCGCTAAACTCGATGCTGCGCTGGATGCGACTCTCGCAAGCGCACTTGGCAATCTTTGCGAGCAACATCAGCTCAGCCCCTTTATGCTAATGCATGGCGCGCTGGCGCTGACCTTAGCGCGCTTCAGTGACAGTTCGGATATCGTCATTGGTACGCCAATTGCCAATCGCAACGATGCTCAGCTCAGAGACTTAATCGGCTTTTTTGTCAATTCCCTGGTGCTCAGAGCAAACACAGAGCATGAAACGCTGGCAGAATTTTTAGCCCATATTCGCAGCGTGAATCAACAGGCGCAGTCTCATCAGGATGTGCCTTTTGATCAGCTGGTGGAGGCGCTGAACCTTGAGCGCAACAATGCGCACACGCCGGTGTTCCAGATTGTACTGACCACCAACTCAGACTATGGCGTGACCGCTGAGCAGCCCGCCGGTGTGGCCCTGCCTGAGCTGTGCATGACACCGCTGATGAGCGATGAGCCCATTTGTAAGTTTGATATTGAGCTTAACCTGAGCCTGGATGAGTCGGGTGTGCAGATCAACTGGCTATACGATAAGGCGCTGTTCAATGCGTCGTTGATCGCTCGCTTTAATGCGCAGCTGATGGTCATTATCGAGCGTCTGGCCGATGCCGCGAGCCGTACCGGTGCGCTGCCGCTGAGTGAGATAACCGCACTGCATCCGGATGAGCTGGCCAAGCAACAAGCCCTGATGACACCCACGGCGCTGAGCGACGGTGCTCAGTTAACGGTGACCGAGCTGTTTGGCCTCAGCGCAGCGCGTGCCGCGCAGCAGATTGCGCTGGTGTGTGGTGAGCAGCAGCTGAGCTATGGCGAGCTGGACAGTGCCTCTAACCGGCTGGCGCGCTATCTGCTGGCACAAGGCCGCCAGGCTCATATCGGCTTATTATTGCCGCGGGGCATAGAAATGGTCGTGGCCATGCTGGCGGTATTAAAAAGCGGCGCAACCTATGTGCCGCTGAACCCGGATTATCCGCAGTCCCGTATTGACCACATCATTATTGATGCCAACCTGCAACAGGTGATCACTTGTGCAGCCCACAAAGCGTTATTGCAAGGCAATCAGGCACAGGCACTGGTATTAACGCCCAAGCTGAACATCGCCGGGTGTGAGACGTTTGCGCGATTTGGCTCAGCCCCCGTAACCGAGTGCCAAAGCGAGCCACACAGTGCCGCATATGTAATTTATACCTCAGGGTCGACCGGCGTGCCCAAAGGCGTGGCAGTGCCACACCGGGCTATCAGCCGGCTGGTGATGTCGCCGAATTTTATGACCCTGGATGAGGATACGGTTTTCCTGCAAGCTGCGAACGTGGCCTTCGATGCGGCCACCTTAGAAATTTGGGGCCCGCTGCTCAATGGCGGGCGCTGTGTGATCTACCCTGAAACACATATCACGCCGGATACCTTAAATCAGGTTATTGCCACTGAGCAGGTCAATGCCATGTGGCTGACTGCCGGGCTGTTCAGCGAATGGAGCAAAAGCTGTGCAGATGCGCCTGAGCAGCTGCGCACTTTACGCACTGTGCTGGCGGGGGGGGATGTGCTGGAGCCGCAGGCGGTGGCGCGGGTACAGCAGGCACTGGCGGACGTGCAGCTGGTCAATGGCTACGGGCCGACGGAAAACACCACCTTCACCTGTTGTTATCGGCTTCCTGCCGACTTTGACCCGGCCAGTGCCGTGCCAATTGGCATGGCGCTGCAGGGCGATAGCGTAATGGTGCTCAATGGCAATGAATTAGTGCCACATGGCTGTGTGGGTGAGCTGTGTGTCAGTGGTCCCGGACTGGCGCTGGGCTATTTGAATTTAGCGGCGCTGAGCGCAGAAAAGTTCACCGCCAATCCGTTTTATGACGAAACCCAGCCGACAGTCTATCAGCGTCTATATCGCACCGGCGATTTGGTGCGTATGCGTGACGATGGTGTGGTGGAATACATTGGCCGGAGCGACAATCAAATCAAGATCCGCGGCTTTCGGGTCGAGCTGGGCGAAATCGAACAACAAATTACACAGCTTGATGCCATCGCCAGTGCGCTGGTGGTTGTGAAAGGCGACACCCACAAGCGTCTGGTGGCCTATGTTGAGCTGACGGCCACGGCGCGCGAGCATGGCAGCACCGACAGCGCCCAGCTAAGTCAGACGCTGGCACGTATTCTGCCAGCCTACATGGTGCCGGACGCCCTGGTACTGGTGGCGCAGTGGCCTTTGACCAGCAATGGTAAAATCGACCGTCGGGCGCTGCCAGAGCCTGATTTTATTGAGGCGCAGGAAACGTATATTGCACCTGTGACTGCGCCTGAGCGGGCTGTGGTCGAAGTTTGCGCTGAGCTGCTTGAGCGCGACCCGGCGCAGCTCAGTACCTCGGCCAACTTCTTTGCGCTGGGCGGCCACTCGCTGCTGGTGATCCAGCTAATAGCCAAACTCAAAGCGCGCGGTTATCAGGTAGACAGTCAGGCGCTATTTACCAGCAGCAGCCTGGCCGGAATGGCCAGCTTACTGACAGAAGACAGCGGGCAGGGGGTTGTGGTGCCCGAGAATCCAATTAAACCGGGCTGCACTGAATTAACGCCGGCGCTGCTGAACCTGATCACGCTAACCCAAAATGAGATAGATGAGATCACGGCACAGCTGCCGGGCGGGGCGGCGAATATCCAGGATATGTATCCGCTGGCACCGCTGCAGCAGGGGATCCTGGCCATGCACACCCTGAGCGATGGCCGCGACCCTTATGTTACGACCATGGCATTTTCCTTCTCGCAGCCGGAGTTGCTCACGCTGTTGGAAGCTCAGCTCAATACACTGATTGCCCGTCATGATGTATTGCGCACCGCGATTTTATGGCGCGGTCGCACAGAGCCCCTTCAGGTGGTCCTGCGGGCAGCGCACATTACCGCGCAATGGCTGCCGGTGAAGGCGGGGCAGGATGTACAAACGGTATTCGAAAACTACGTTGCACATGGCGCGCACCGCCTTGAGCTGGAATCGGCCCCAATGATGCAGTTGCAGGCCATGGAGGATAAGCAGACGCAGCAAATTTATGCGGTGCTTAAAGTGCATCACCTGCTGATTGACCATGTGTCGCTGGATATTCTGATGGCCGAGCTGGCGCAGATAGAAAGCGAGGGAGCAGCGAGTTTGCCTGTCGTTACCCCGTATCGTCACTTTATTGCCCGGGTGCTGCACGACCAACAAAATCACGACGCTCAGCAGTACTTTAAAGCACAACTGGGAGAGTTTGATCAGCCGGCGTATCCATTTGGGCTCAGTGAGGTAAACGGCGATGGTGGCCACATTGATGAATTTAAACAGCGTATTACGGGCGAACTTGCAAGCCGGGTAAGAGACTATGCAAAAAGCCAGGCGATGAGCCCGGCGGCGCTATTCCACCTGGCCTGGGGGCAGGTTGTCGCAGCCTGCGCGGGTCAGCAGGATGTGGTGTTTGGCACTGTGTTGTCGGGACGGATGCAAGGTGGCCCCGAGCTGGCACAGATGCTGGGCATGATGATCAATACTTTGCCCATTCGTGTGACTTTGGACAAGCGTTCTGCGCGCACGGCCCTGCACGATACCCATGCCGCCCTTCAGTCGCTGCTGCCCTATGAGCAGGCACCGCTCTCTGAGGCCATGCAGGCCTCGGGCGTGGCGGGCAATATGCCGCTGTTCAGCGCGGTGCTCAACTATCGTCATTCGCACGATGTCAGCGCACCCGATGAACAGGCCGAGCTGAAACTGTTAGGGGTGAAAGAGCGCACTAACTACCCGTGTGTGATGTCAGTCGATGACCTTGGCGGTGATTTTTCCCTGACGCTGCAAGTCGACAGCAGCGTTGGGGGCCTGCGAATAAACGGTTATTTGATAGCGGCGCTGACTCAGCTGCTGGACGCGCTTGAGAGCGACTCACCACAGCCGGTTGCCACCTTGCCAGTGTTGCCAGATGATGAGCAGCATCGTTATCTGAGCCAGTGGAATGATACCGCGCAAAGCTATGCGCGCGAGGCGTGTGTACATCAGCTGTTTGAACAGCAGGTTGCGGCGACGCCTGGGAATATCGCACTGCGCTTCGAGGCGCAGACCCTCTCTTATGCCGCGCTGAACAGCAAGGCCAATCAGCTGGCGCATTATTTGCGAGACACCCATCACATTGGGCCGGATTCGCTGGTTGGCTTGTGCGTGGAGCGCTCCCTGGAAATGGTCATTGGCATCTGGGGTATTCTTAAGGCCGGTGGGGCCTATGTCCCGCTGGACCCTGAGCTGCCCGCAGCACGACTTAATTATCTGGTTGAGAATGCCAGTGCCGATGTGGTACTTAGCACCCGCGCGGTGGCCAGTCGCGTTGAACTGGGCGAGGCCACCGTCGTGGCGCTGGATGACTTTGATTATGACGCCCATGACGAGCGCAATATCCCGGTGAGCGACATCGGTCTTACCTCGCGCCATCTGGCCTATATGATCTATACCTCCGGCTCCACGGGCAAACCCAAAGGCGTGCTGCTGGAGCATCAGGCGCTGCACAACCGCATCGACTGGATGGACAAGGAATATGGCTGCGATAGCAAAGACAAAATTTTGCAAAAGACGCCATACAGCTTTGATGTCTCGGTGTGGGAGTTTGTCTGGCCTATGCTCAAAGGTGCCGAGCTGGTGATTGCCAAACCGGGTGGACACAAAGACCCCAGCTATCTGAGCGAGCTGATCACAGCCACAGGCGTGACCAAGCTGCACTTTGTGCCTTCGATGTTAGGGGTAATGCTGGAGCATGGCGACTTGAGCCGCTGCATCTCGATACAGCAGGTGTTCTGTAGCGGCGAGGCATTGCAGATAAGCCATGTTGAACAATTTAAGACCTGCCTGCCAACGGCGCAGCTGCACAACCTGTACGGGCCGACGGAAGCGGCCATTGACGTGAGTTACTGGGACTGTGCGCAGCCCCATGGCAGCAGCGTGCCCATTGGTAAACCTATTCAGAATATTCAGCTGCTGATCCTCGATGAAGCACTTAATTTGTTGCCTCAGGGCGCGTGTGGTGAGTTGCACATTGGTGGCGAAGGCCTGGCCCGTGGTTACCTCAACCGCCCGGAGCTGACCGAAGCGCGTTTTATTGCCAATCCCTTTTTCGATGCCAGCGCGGCAAACAGCAGCCCGCGTCTTTATAAAACCGGTGACTTAGTGCGCTATCGTGAGGATGGCAACATTGAATACATGGGCCGGATGGACCATCAGGTAAAGATCCGGGGTTTGCGTATTGAACTGGGCGAAATTGAGTTTTATATCGGTGAACACAGCGAGGTAGACTCGGCGCTGGTGATGGCTTTAACGGATGAGCATGGCAATCAGCGCCTGGTGGCCTATGTGAAGCCACTGCACGAGTGCGATGAGCAGACACTCACCGCCGCCATCAAAGCGCAGCTTAGCGAGGCATTGGCTGACTACATGGTGCCCGACAGCTTTGTGTTTGTCGGTCAGTGGCCACAAACCCCCAACGGTAAAATTGACCGCAAGGCATTGCCTGCGCCCGAATTATCTGGGCTGGCTGGCGCATACCAAGCACCACAGGGCGACGCGGAAGTGATGCTGGCGCAGGTGTGGGCCGATGTACTTAAGCTGCCGGCCGGGCAAGTAAGCCGCGATGCCAACTTCTTTGCACTGGGTGGCCACTCATTATTGGTGATGAAGTTGGTGCAGAACATCGACCAAATCTTTAAAACCCACGGCATTGCCATCAACAAGGTGGTTGAGCGACCTATTCTCAGCGCCATGGCGCAGCTGATCACAGATCACAACGACCATGAGTGGCAGGCCATTCGCCCTGTGTTATCACTGGACTTTGACCCGGCCGCAACGATTTATCTGGCACCGGGGGCTGGCATGACCAGCGGCGGATACATGGACCTGGCGCGGGCGTTACCTCAGGTACAACTGATGACTCTGGAGCCTGTGGGCATGAGCGAGCAGGACCCGCAAATCGACAGTTGGGATGCGCTGATTGCCTGTTACGCCGACGCCATTATCACCGAGCGCACAGCCCGTGGCGCGCAGAATGAGCCTGTGGTGCTGATGGGCCACAGCTCAGGCGGCGCGGTGGCATTTGCAACGGCACTAAAGCTGGAGTCATTAGGGTGTCAAACACAGTTGCTACTGTGTGAGTGTTTAGTGGCAACCGATGATGAGACCGAGTTCGAGGTAAGCGAAGCCGAAAAGCACGAACTCATGCTGTCTTACGCCAGAGAACTGAAACCCGAAGACAGCGAGGAGCAGTTGTTGTCCTGGCTCAGTCTGGCCATGACCCAGCGCTTGTTCAATGTGTATTTCCAGCAGGTTGACTGGTCGCGGCGCTATCAGCCCGAGGCCAGTCTTCAGGGCGCGGTCTGCATGATCACTACCTCTGAGCTGGGAGAGGATTACTGGCAACAAAAACAGACGCAGTTGCAGGCGCATGTCAGCAACCAAATTACGACCATTAACACTCAGGGCAAACACGTCACTATGGTGAAAAGCCCTTATGTCAGTGGTCTGGCAGACAAGCTCATGACGCTACTGGCATGAGTGAACAGCACAAAAAGCGGGTTCTTTGACCCAAACAGGCAGGCTGAGGCAATCGTGTCTCAGCCTGAGTAATACCCATTTTAGTTTTAAGTAACCATTACAAGGCTGTTTTATGTTATACCGGCTCGTTTTATCTCATAAGAAACTCCTCATTCTTGCCACTTTGTTGAGTGTGGTCAGTGCCTTATCCGGCATTGGTATCATCTCACTGGTCAATGCGGAGATAGAAAATGTGTCTAACCCCGACTCGGATGTGCTCCGGGGCTTGGCCATCTTTTTCGCCGCGCTGACGGGGTTTTTAACCTTCAGTGTGATTTCTCAATACATACTGACCAAGTTGTCGGTTCAAATCATGGTGAGTATTCGCGAAAACCTGGTGCAGCGGGTGCTTTCTACCAGCTATGAGCAGATTGAGCGCGTTGGCGGCCATCGCATATTCGCAACTCTGACCAAAGACATAGAATCGCTCACCGCAACCCTCAGTGCGGTGCCCCATGTTGCGTATAACCTGGCAACCGTGCTTTTGTGTTTTGCCTACATGGCCTATCAGTCCTGGCAATTATTTTTGTTTGTCGGCGGCGTTTTACTGCTGGCCATGGTGGTTGCTCAGCTGCTGATGGGGCTGGGCATACAGCGTTTTCAGGCGGTCAGGGAGCTCGATGACAGCTTATTTAAAAACTTTCGAGCACTGATCGACGGTGGTAAAGAGCTCAACATTAACTTCAACCGCAAGCGCTTTTTCTACAAAGAGGTGGTGACGCCGAACATTCAGGACATCAAAAAGTCGACGATTTCAGCGCACATTGTTTTCATTATTCTGAGTAACTGGACCAACTTAATCCTGTTTCTGGCGCTGGGCTCTGTGGTGTTTATGTCACAGCTGTTTTTGAGCGGTATTGCCACGGCCGTGGTGGTGAGCTTTGTACTGACGCTGGTGTATGTGATAGGTCCGCTGACGGTGCTGATCAACACCTATTCTGTGGTGGCGGAGGGCATAGTATCGAGCCAGAAAATTGAAAAGCTGCAACTGTCTGAGGAGATCCTGACCGACCAGCTGGATAACACGCTGAATCCGGAGCACAACTGGCAAACTCTCGACATTGAGGCTATTGAGTATGAATATCGCCGCGATGACAGCGACGACTATCACTTTTCTATCGGGCCTGTTAGTACGCAAATTCAGCGCGGCGAAATCGTTTTCCTGATCGGCGGTAATGGCTGCGGTAAATCCACTTTCGCCAAAGTGCTGTGTGGTTTGTATACCCCAACTCAGGGCCGTATTCGTCTTGACGGTCGCGATGCGGCACAGGCGATGGACTGGTATCGTTGCCACTTTAGCACCATCTTTTCTGACTTTTACCTGTTTGAGCAAGTGATCGACGCCAACGGCATGCTGGCAGACGACAACAAAATTCGCCAGTACCTGAGCAAACTCAAACTGGACCAAAAGGTGACGGTAGACAAGGGCATTTTGTCCACCACTGAGCTGTCTCAGGGTCAGAAAAAGCGTCTGGGTTTACTGCTGTCTTATATGGAAGACACGCCGCTGTACATCTTTGATGAATGGGCTGCCGATCAGGACCCGTATTTCAGAAACTTCTTTTATCGCGAGCTGTTACCCGAGCTGAAGTCGCTGGGTAAGACGGTATTTGTGATCAGCCACGATGAGCATTACTTCTCGCTGTCTGACCGCATCCTCAAGTTTGAGGCCGGTCAGATGGAAGACGTCACCGCGTCATTCCCGGCGACACAGCCCGTTGATAAACATCAGCCTGTTGCCCTGGCTTAGCCGCCAGATTGGCGGGCGCAGGTCCGCCACGTTTCGTTGCCTTTTTTGGCCAGAGTATTATTAAGGTTCCCGCAAACCGGGACCAGTGAGTATGGATAGACCAATAATGAATAATAGACGTTATCCCCTGACATCATCCCAGCAACCCGTTTGGATGGAACAAGTATTCAAAAGTGAGTCCCCGCTGTATAACGTTGGGGGTCGGTTTGTATTAACAGGGGCGCTGGACCCAGTACGCTTTAAACATGCACTGGACCATGTTGTGGCAAACACCGATGCCTATCGCATCAATCTGGTACTCGAAGGCACTCAGCCATGGCAAATCATCAATGATGAGTTAGAACTGGACTGGAAGTGCATCGATTTAAGTGGCTATCCGGATGCGCATCAGCGTGCGGCAGACTACTGTCAGGAGCAGATGTCTACGCCCTTTGATATTTATGGCCCCTGTTTATGGCGCATTCACTGGCTAAAAATCTCTGAGCAGGAAAGTGCCATGTGTATGGTGTTCCATCATTTGATAGTGGATGGCATTGCGGGCAGTTTGTTTATTGAATATCTCAGCGAAACGTATCTGGCAATGGATGCACAGGGGCGCTTTGTTAGAGACGTTCCTGAACGCCCGTCGTACAGCGAGTTTATTGAAAAAGACCTGGCCTACCGTCAAAGTAGCCGGTTCGAAAAAGACCGGGCTTTTTGGCAGCAAAAGTTTAAAACCTTACCGGATCCGCTCCTGCTAAAGAAAACCAATCAGTTTGATGATAAGCCATTTGCCCGTCGCGAATATGAGTTTACTCAGCAGCAGTATAATCAAATTGGCGCGGTTGCTGCGCGCTATGGCTGCTCGGCCACCCACTTTTTTACCACCCTGATAGCGGTGTATTTTTCGCAGATGAACGATAAGCGCGAGCTGGTGCATATTGGTATGCCGGTGCACAACCGCAGCTCGGCCAAATTACGTCAGACCATCGGCATGATGGCCTCAGTGATCCCCGTTGGGGTGGCCTTTTCGCGCAGCGACAGCTTCGCCGATACCTTCAAAGTGGTGGCCGCTGAGCTTAAGCGCAGCTACAAATATCAAAAATATCCACTGCATGAAATGATCCGCGACCTCAGGCCGATGAATGAGGGCGAAGGCCAGCTGTTCGACATTCAGTTGTCTGTAGAAGATCATCCTTCGGATACCCAGTTTGGCGAAGTGAAAAGCCACAAGGCGGTTCTGAACAGTGGCTTTGGCTCCTACCCTTTGTCTATTTATGTGCGCAGCCATGATAATATTAATAACGTCCATGTTGAGTTTAACTTTGACCGCAACTACTTTAATGAAGACGAAATTGACGCCCATGTTAGTCGCCTGACCACCATGATTGCCGATGTGGTGGCCAACCCCACCATGCTGATTGGTGATTACACACTGGCAACGGAGCAGGAAATCGAGCAGCAGCTGTTCGACTGGAATGGCAATCAGGTTGACTATGCGTCGCAGTTAACGATACAGCAAGTGTTTGAGCAGCAAGTGACTGCGCTCCCAGAGCACTGTGCCCTGGTGTTTGGAGAAACCTCACTGAGCTATCGGACATTGAATGAGCGGGCCAATCAGCTGGCCCACTATCTGGTAAGCCAGGGGGTGACACCGGGCAGCTATGTGGGCGTGTGTATCAACCGCTGTGCTGAAATGATGATAGCGATACTCGCTACTTTGAAAGCGGGCGGCGTGTACGTACCACTGGACCCTAACTACCCGGCAGAGCGTCTTGCTTATATGATGGCAGATTCAGCGGTGAGCGTGATCCTCACCAATGAGCGCTGCCGTGAGTCGCTGGCATTTGCCGCGGACAAAGTGATTTCGCTGGACACTCAGGCTTGCGAGTGGTCCCAGTGCAGAGCGCACAACCTCAGCAAAGAGATACGTCAGCACAGCGACGAACTGGCTTATCTGATCTACACCTCGGGCTCGACGGGTAAACCTAAGGGGGTGATGTGTACTCACAGAGGTATCGTCAATCTGGCACAGAATCAGCAAGACCGATTCGCCATCACAGCGCAAAGCCGGGTGTTACATTATGCCTCAATCAGTTTTGATGCGGGCACCTGGGACTGGGTCATGGCACTGCTCAACGGCGCCACCTTAGTGATCAGCAGTGATGAGGCGCGTCTTGAACCGGCCAAAGTGGCCGATTTATTTGTCCAGCAGCAGATCACCCATGTGACCTTGCCACCGGCGTTTCTGGCCACCATGGCATATCGGGACGATTATGCGCTGCAATGCCTGATTGTGGCCGGTGAGGCCTGTGAGCAGGAGCTGGTCGACTTATGGTCGGCGCGCTATGGCTTTTACAATGCCTATGGACCGTCAGAAGCGTCGGTCTGTGCGACTGTGTGTCAGTTGACGCCCGGCAGTGCCATCCGCATCGGCAAGGCGCTCGATAATGTGTCTTTGTTTATTCTGGATGAATACCAGAAAATGCTGCCGGTTGGCTCGATTGGTGAGTTATACATAGGTGGTGCCGGGCTGGCACAGGGCTATCTGAATCGCTCTGAATTAAGCGAAGAGAAGTTCGTCCCCAACCCTTTCTATTTGCAAAATCCGCAGACCGGGGCACGCCTGTATCGCAGTGGCGATTTGGTTCGTTACCTGCCCAATGGCGAACTGGAGTTTGTTGGCCGTGCCGACGATCAGGTCAAGGTACGGGGTTTTCGGGTTGAGCTGGGGGAAATTGAGCATGGCCTGAACACACTGTCGGCGGTGCACTCTTGCGTGGTGCTGGCAAAACGCCAGGGTGGCACTAATCAGCTGCTGGCTTGTGTGATCCCGCAGCACCCGGTGGCTGAGTCGGAACAAGCTGAGTTTGTCTTTGCTTTACAGCGCGAACTGGAGCAGGCACTGCCCGCACACATGGTGCCCGGTCATTTCACATTACTGACCCAGTGGCCGCTGACCCCGAACGGTAAAATTGATAAAAAAGCTTTGCTGGCTTGCACAACCATTGCGTTGCAGGGCGAATATCTGGCACCCCAAACAGAGACCGAAATCACATTGGCTGCGTTGTGGTCCGAGCTACTGAAAGTGGAAGAGGTGAGTGCAACGGCCAACTTCTTCCAGCTTGGGGGTCATTCACTGTTGCTGATGCAGCTGGCCAGTCAGCTTCAGGCATTGGGCTGGCAGGCTCGGGTACACGATTTATTTGCAACGGCCTCTTTGCGGGAGATGGCTGAGCTGCTCGATAAGCAGGGCAAACAAGCACAAATCTATACCGTGCCTGTTAACGCTATCCCGGCAGACTGTGCACGCGTGACGCCAGAGATGCTCAACCTGGTCGAACTGAGTCAGCAGGAAATTGACCAAATAGCGGCAAAAATTCCGGGCGAGCATGGCAATATTGCCGATATTTATCCGCTGGCACCCCTTCAGGAAGGGGTGCTATTCGTGCATACCCTCAATACCCGGGCTGATCCGTATGTCACCACGGCGGCGTTTGAGTTTAATGGGACAACGCAGCTGACGAATTTTCAGCAGGCACTGCAACAGATGGTTGCAACCCACGATGTGCTGCGCACCGCCGTTATGTGGCGCGAACGCGAAACCCCCGTACAGGTGGTCCTGCGCGAGGCACAATTGAGCGTATCGCATCTGGTGTTTGATACCGATGAGCCGACCAAAGCGGCGTTTGAAGCCTACGTAGCGGCGCATCCGCACACCTTAGACCTGGAAGCAGCGCCACTTATCAAGCTGGCGATCACCGAGGTCGATGCGCAGGGCAAGCACTATGCGCTTCTAACCTTCCACCACCTGACTACCGACCATGTGTCGCTGGATATCTTAGTCTCTCAGTTACAACAGTTATGTGATGACCCCGACAGCGAGTTGCCTACGCCTTTACCTTACCGTGCCTTTATTGCCCATACCCTGGAGCATAACCGCAATCTGGATGTTGCGGGTTTCTTCTCGGCGCAACTGGGCGATATAGAAACCCCCACGCTGCCTTTTGGCCTGAGTGAGGTGACAGGCAGTGGTGAGACTATCCTTGATCACCATGACACATTACCGGCTGAGCTGAGTGACGCAATCCGCACCCTGGCCCGGCGCGAAAGACTGAGCCCGGCTGCCTTGTTCCATCTGGCCTGGGCGCAGGTGATTGCGGCCTGCTGTGGCACCCAGGAGGTGGTGTTTGGCAGTGTGATGTCGGGCAGGATGAATGGCATGGCGGGCATTGAGACCATGATGGGGATGATGATCAATACCCTGCCGCTGCGTGTTTCACTGGATGATGCCCCGCTGCTGACTCAGCTTAAGCGGGTCGATCAGAGCCTCAAAGCCTTGTTGCCTTACGAGCAGGTGTCGCTGGCAGAAGCACAAAAATACAGTGGCCTTGCCAGCGGTGCTACCCTGTTCAGCGCCATGCTGAACTATCGTCATTCTGCGACAAAGGATGACACGCCTGCAGTGCAGCAGGACAATGCGGCCTGGACTTTGCTGAGTGCCAAAGAGCGTACTAACTATCCGTTTGGCTTGTCAGTAAATGACCTCGGGCAAGGTTTCTCGCTTGAATATCAAATCGATCAGCAGGTCGATGCACAGCAGGTTGCCGCTTATTTGACTAATGCGCTGACGCAGCTGGTGACAGCATTAGCAGACGCACCGGAGCAACCCGTTGCTTACAGCGTGCTGCCTGAGCAGGCGCAGCAGCAACAGCTGGTGCAGTGGCAGGCGGATGCACCCTGGTATCGCAACGACATACAGATCCAACAGGTGTTTGAAGCACAGGCCGCAAACACGCCGGACGCCATTGCGCTGCAACTCAATGAACAAACACTCAGCTACGGCGAGCTTAATACGCAGGCTAACCAGCTGGCCCATTACTTACGTGAGCAACATAGCGTGACTGATGGCACTTTAGTGGGTTTGTGCATTGGCCGCTCCATTCAGATGGTGGTGGCGACTTTGGCCATTCTGAAAGCCGGTGGTGCTTATCTGCCATTAGAGCCCAATTATCCGCAGTCCCGGCTTGAGTATATGCTGGCAGACAGCGGCGCTCATGTGATATTGACAGAGCAGGCGCTTAGCGAGCGACTGGCATTTAGCGATGCCGAATTAGTGGCCGTGGACACCCATAGCGCACGCTTTGCGCAGTATGCAACGGACAATCCGCAGTATGCCAATACCCAATCGCCCGAGTCTCTGGCCTATGTGATTTATACCTCTGGCTCAACCGGTAACCCCAAGGGCGTTATGACACCCCATCGTGCGGTGGTGCGTTTGGTGGATAACCCGGACTTTATTGAATTGGGAAGCGACACGGCGTTTTTGCAATGTGCCAACATCGCCTTTGATGCTGCAACCATAGAGATCTGGGGGCCGCTGCTCAATGGCGGTCGTTGTGTGCTGTTCCCGGATGAGTTTTTAACTGTGGCTCGTCTGGACGAGGTGATCGATGAGCAACAGATCACCGATATGTTCCTGACCACCGGGCTGTTTGATGAATGGAGCCGCACCGGCGTTACGCAGGACTCATTACGTTGCGTGCTGTCTGGTGGTGAAGCCGCTCGCCTTAACAGCTGGGAAAAAGCCCTGGCCAATAACCCGACTTGCCGCTTTGTTCATGTTTATGGGCCGACAGAAAATACGACTTTCTCAACCTGGTATGCGGTGAACAGCGACGATATCGCCCAAGGCGTGCTGCCGATAGGCCGCGGGATTTGTGGTGATCGCTGTTATCTCTTGTCTGCGCAGCAACAACTGCTGCCGGTGGGCGCCGTGGGCGAGCTTTACCTTGGTGGTGACGGACTGGCGCTCGGATATCTCAATCTGGCTGAGCTCAGTGCTGAGCGTTTTATTGATAACCCCTTTGCCGGGCGTGAGGGACAGCCTCTGCGCTTATATCGCTCCGGCGACCTGGTACGCTACGACGAGCAGGGCCAGATTGTGTACGTCGGGCGGGTGGATGACCAGATAAAGATCCGTGGTTTCCGGGTAGAGCTGGGTGAAATCGAGCACACGCTGAATGCGCTGGAACAAGTTGAGCAGGCGCTGGTCGTTGCCCGCAAAGACCTCAGTAATAATGCCATGATAGTGGCCTATGTGGAGCCTGCAACTGAGGTGCCTGAGGGCCAGACATTGGGTCACTGGTTAAGTGAGGCGCTGGGCGATAGTTTACCGGCTTACATGGTCCCCGGTGCGTTTGTAGCAATGACACAATGGCCACTCAATGCCAATGGCAAAATTGATAAACGCGCGCTGCCAGAACCCGATATGGCCGCAGGGCAGGGCCACTACGAAGCGCCTGAAACGGACACGGAAATTCTGCTCAGCGACATTTGGTCGCAGCTGCTCGGTATTGAAGCGAGCAATATCAGCCGCACAGCAAACTTCTTTGAATTAGGTGGTCATTCCTTGCTGGTGATGAAGATCCATGCCCGGCTTAAACAGGCCGGGTTTACGGCAGAGGCGGCGGTTATTTTTAAGGCCCAGACGCTGGCCGAGATGGCCTCCACTGTGACTAAGCTGGAAGAAGAAAGTAGCTGGCAGGTGCCCGCAAATGGGATAACGGCTGATACCACGGTTATCACGCCACAGATGCTGCCCTTGATCTCTCTGAGCCAAAGCGAGATTGACTCAGTCTGTGCCCAGACTCCTGGCGGTGTGCAGAACATTCAGGATATCTATCCGCTGGCACCACTGCAGGAAGGCATTTTGTTTGCCCATTCTTTGCAGCAAGAGTTTGACCCCTACGTAATTTCTGCAGCACTGACCTTTGCGGATGAGGACAAGTTTGAGCGCTTCGTTACGGCGCTGGAGCAGGTGGTTGCCCGCCATGATATCTTGCGCAGCGTGATCCTGTGGCGCGGCCGTGAACGGGCGGTGCAGGTGGTACAGCGCGAAGTAGGCAGCCTGGTTGAGTGGCTGGACTTTGGTGCTGAGCAAGATGTACTGGCCAAATTTAATGACTTTGTTGCACACGGCAATCATAAAATCGATGTGGAGCAGGCTCCGCTGGTACGCATGCAGGTTGTTCGGGATGAAGCCAGTGGCAAAGTGCATGCTTTGTTTAAGCATCACCATCTGATCACCGACCATGTCTCCGTTGAACTGATCCTTGAAGAGTTGGCCATGTGTGTAGCGGGTGAGCAGGCCAGCTTGCCACCACAAGTGCCGTATCGCGAGTTCGTTGCCAAGTCACAACACATTGCTAAAACCCTCGACAGCGCGGCCTTTTTCTCGGCGCGTTTGGGGGAGGTTGATACGCCAACTTTGCCTTTTGGTCTGGCCGATACGCTCGGCGATGGGTCGAATTCGCAGGAGCTTAGCTATGCGCTGGCACCTGAGCAGGGTGAGTGCATTCGTCAGTTGTCACGGCAATTACAAATGGGCCCGGCAGTGCTGTTCCATGCCGCCTGGGCACAGGTGCTAAGCCACTGCTGTAATATGCAGGATGTGGTGTTTGGTACTGTATTGTCAGGGCGTATGAGCGGTGAAGCGGGCGTGGAGCGTATGCTGGGTATGCTGATCAATACCTTACCGGTGCGCGTAACGCTTGCGGATGTGGATGCCAAAACCTTGCTGACTCAGGTCCACGAGCAGCTGCAGGGATTGATCCCCTACGAGCAGGTAGCACTGGCCGAGGCGCAGCGTCATTCGCAGGTTGACGCCAGTTCGCCTTTGTTCAGCACCACGCTGAATTTTCGCCACTCCGAAAACCTTGATGAGCAACAAAGCAGCCTGTACGACATAACCGCAGTACGTGAGCGCAGTAACTATCCGCTGGACCTGTCGGTCAATGACTTTGGTGACGAGTTTACCCTCGACTTCCAGGCGGATGCGCGTGTGCCGCTGGCGCTGGTGGCAGACTTGATGAATACTGCCATCGACAACTTATTGCACCATGCCATGCGCGATTCCGAGGAATCACCGGCTCAGTGGACAGCCTATTCTGCCGGGCAGCGCCAGACATTACTGAGCGCTCAGCAAGGGCCGGTTGTGACTTTACCACAAGCTTCGGTACATCAGCTGTTTGAGCAGCAGGCCGCGAAAACCATGGGCCGCGTTGCCGTCAGCTATGACGATGACTTCCTGACTTATCACTTGCTCAACGAGCGCGCCAACCAGTTGGCACACTATTTACGGGCCGAGCATCAGGTGGGTCCGGATACTCTGGTGGGTTTGTGTGTTGGCCGCTCGCTGGAGATGATGGTGGCGGTACTGGCTATCCTCAAAGCCGGTGGGGCCTATGTGCCGCTGGACCCGGATTACCCGCAGGAGCGTCTGGCGTATATGGTCGAAGACACCGGCCTGTCTGTAGTACTGACTCAGCAAAAAGTGGCCGGGATCCTGAGCGACTTTAACGTCACGCCAGTGCTGCTGGATAACGCCAGCCAGTTTGCAAACTATCCAATCAGCAACCCGGATGTGGCGCTGACCCCGGAGGATCTGGCCTATGTGATGTACACCTCGGGCTCAACCGGTAACCCCAAAGGCGTGATGATAAGTCATCATAATCTTATCAACTTTGCCGCGAACTGTGAGCAGCGCTACGAAATCACCGAAGCCGACAATGTGTTGCAATTCTCAACTATGAACTTCGATATTTTCGTCGAAGAATGGCTGGCAACGCTGACTCAGGGCGCTACTTTGGTGCTGCGCGATGAAGACGTGTCGTTGAGCCGCGAGGCCTTTATTGCTTTTTGTGACAGCCATGCCATCAGCGTGGCCAGTCTGCCCACGGCGTTCTGGCATATGCTGGCGCTAAGTGAGGCCGAGCTTGAAGCCCTGGCGCTGCGACTGGTGATTGTCGGCGGTGAAGCGCTGGATAAACAGTCGGTGGCGTCGCTTAAACCGGGCTTTGTGCTGCTTAATACCTATGGCCCGACCGAGACCACAGTCACGGCTTCCGGCTATGCCATCAGTGGCGGCTACGATGCGCCACGCGCGGTGCCCATCGGCCGCGCCAACGTCAACACCGCGACTTTGGTACTCAGCGAGCAACTGACCTTATGCCCGCCGGGCGTGGTCGGTGAGCTGTATGTCAGTGGTCAGTGTCTGGCCAGTGGGTATCTGCATCAACCGGAGCTCACCGCCGAGCGATTCATTGATAACCCGTATTTTGACCCGGCCAATCCGGCGCTGAGCGCCCGTTTGTACAAAACCGGCGACCTGGTGCGCATGGGTACAGATGGTGAGATTGAGTTTGTCGGACGCAGTGACGATCAGGTCAAGATCCGTGGTTTCCGGGTTGAGCTGGGCGAGATAGAAACCCAGCTGATGAGTCATGAACGGGTGGAGTCGGCGGTGGTATTAGCCGAGGTTGGTACGCAAGGCGGTAAGGTACTGCGTGCTTTCATTCAAAGTGAGCAAGACAGCAGCCTGATTGATGCACTGCAACAGTATCTGAGTGGCAACCTGCCGGAGTACATGGTGCCCTCGGCCTACAGCTTTGTGGACCAATGGCCGCTGACCGCCAATGGCAAGCTGGACAAGCGCGCACTGCTGGCCTTGCCGGCGAAAACGCTCGAGCAGCCTTATCAGGCACCGCAAACCGACGCCGAGAAAATGGTGGTCGACATCGTTGCCTCCCTGTTGTCGCTGGACGCCGATAAGGTGGGTGTCCACGCTAATTTCTTCGCGCTGGGCGGCCACTCATTACTGATTATGCAGCTGGTCAGTCAGCTGCGCGCACGCCAGTATCAGGCTGATGTGCAGGCCTTGTTCAGGGCACATACGCTACAGGACATGGCGCGCCAGGTTCGGGCACTTGGGAGTGAGGAATCAAGTCGTGTGCCCGCCAATTTAATTCCGGCGGATTGCAGCAAAATCACCCCGGAGATGGTGACGCTCACTGAGCTGGATGAGCAACAGCTTAAGGATATTGCTCAGACTATCCCCGGGGGCATGGCCAATATTCAGGACATCTACCCGCTGGCGCCGCTGCAAGAGGGTGTGCTGTTTGTGCACACCATGAGCGAAGGGCAGGACCCGTATGTCACCAGCACCACCTTTGAATTCGACAGCACGGAGTCCCTTGAGCGCTTTAAGTGGGCGCTCAATACCCTGATTGCCCGCCACGATGTGCTGCGCACCGCCATCCTGTGGCGCAACCGCACCACTGCACTTCAGGTGGTACAGCGTGAGGTGGAGCTGCCCGTGGCTGAGCTGGACTTCAGCGAGGCAAACGATGTCTGGGCCGCGTTCAGTGCCCATGTGGCCGAGCAGCCGCTGTGGATTGAGCTGGAAAACGCGCCGCTGTTGCAACTGAGCGTGTGCGAAGACGCCGCGCAGGGCAAGCATTATGCGCTGTTGTGTGAACACCATCTGATCTCAGATCACGTGTCGCTGGAGATTCTGGTGCATGAATTAACGGCGCTGCTGAATGGCAATCAAGCCAGTCTGGGCGAGCCCGTGCCGTACCGGGAATTTGTCGGTCGCACCCTGGCGCGCACCGCGAGTCTGGATACCGAAGCCTTCTTCTCGCAGATGCTGGGGGATGTCAGTGAACCCACTTTGCCTTATGGTCTGACGGATGTACTGAATGACGGCTCGGGCATTGAAACCGTGCATGTCACGCTGGATGACGCGCAGGCGCAGCGCATTCGTCGTTTAACCCGCCAGTATCACAGCAGCCCGGCAGCGCTGTTCCACCTGGTGTGGGCCAAAGTGCTGGGCGTGTGTAGCGGCCAGTCGGAGGTGGTGTTCGGTACTGTCTTATCCGGTCGTATGAGCGATGATGGCCTGAGCAGCCAGCTGATGGGGATGATGATCAACACCCTGCCACTGCGGGTGTCGCTGAGTGAGCAGGATGCGATGCGCCTGCTGGCACAAATTAATGACGACCTGCGTGCCTTGATGCCGTACGAGCAGGTCTCCCTGGCCGAGGCGCAGCGTTGTAGCGGTGTGAGTGGTCAGCTGCCCCTGTTCAGCGCGATGCTGAACTACCGTCACTCGGCAACAGAGGAATCGCAGCTGGAACAGGAGGCCGGATTCAAGGTGATTGCCAGTGAAGAGCGCACCAACTATCCGTTTAATCTGTCAGTAGATGACTTCGGCGATGGCTTTGGCTTTGAGCTTCAGGTAGACAAACGCGCCCCGGCGGCACGCATAGCCCAGTATCTGCAAGTGACCCTGACTCAGGTGCTGGACTTACTTGACGTGGATTTAGCGGATAGCCAGAGCTGCACTGCGGTGCAGAGCCTGTGTGTACTGGATGAGACCGAGCGCCAGCAGCAGCTGCACAGCTGGAACGACACAGCGCTGGAATATCCGCGTGAGCTGTGTATTCACGAGCTGTTTGAGCAGCAGGCAGCGGCCACCCCGGAGCAGATTGCGCTGCACTTTGGTGAGCAGACCCTGAGCTATGGCGAGCTGAACGCCAGAGCCAACCAGCTGGCCCATTATCTGCGCGCCGAGCACAATATCGGACCGGATTCGTTAGTGGGTTTATGTGTAGAGCGTTCACTGGAAATGGTGATAGGCATTTGGGGTATTCTCAAAGCCGGTGGCGCTTATGTGCCGCTGGACCCTAACTACCCGCAATCGCGTCTGGCCTATCTGATTGAAGACGCCAGTCTAAATGTTGTATTAAGTCAACAGAATGTTGCGCAAAAGGTATCGCTGGGATATGCTAACGTCGTTTTACTGGACGCACCAGAGTCTCATAATCACGACATAATTTCGGCTTATCCTGCACACGATTTAACCCGAGCAGAAACCGGCGTGTGTGCCCAGAGCCTGGCTTATCTGATTTACACGTCAGGGTCGACCGGCAAGCCGAAGGGCGTGATGATCGAGCATGGCAATACCGTGTCTATGTTGCAGTGGGCGAAACAAGCCTACAGCGATGTCGAGCTGGATAAAGTGCTGGCCTCGACGTCACTGAACTTTGACTTGTCGATTTATGAGTTGTTCTTACCGCTGTGCTTTGGCTATCAAAGTGTGATTGTGCAAAATGCCATGGCACTGGCCGAGCAGCAGCTGGATATCAGCATGATCAACACCGTGCCATCGGCGATGAAAGCCTTGCTGGAAGTCGGGGCGGTGCCGTCAGGGGTTAAAGTGATTAACCTCGCGGGTGAGCCACTGACCGCGCAACAGGTGAATCAGATTTTAGAGTCGTGCCCGGGGGTTGTCGTGTGCAACCTCTATGGTCCGTCCGAAGACACCACTTATTCGACGGCGGCGCGCTTTACGTCTGCCTTGAGTCAGGTGCCGGACATTGGCCGGGTGATTGCGAATAGTCAGGCGTATGTACTTGGCAGCGCGCAAGAGCTGTTACCGACTGGCAGTGTTGGTGAGCTCTATCTGGGTGGTGCCGGTGTTGCGCGAGGGTATCTGAACCGCCCTGAACTAACGGCGGAGCGGTTTATTGATAACCCTTACTATGAAGCGGCGGGGGTCAATAACAGCAAACGCTTATATCGCACCGGCGATTTGGTGCGCTATCGCGAAGATGGTCGTCTTGAGTTTATTGGCCGGATAGACGATCAGGTCAAGATCCGCGGTTTCAGGATTGAACTGGGTGAAATTGAACATCGCCTCAATGCGCATCCGGATGTTGTGACATCTTTGGTTATGGCGCGCGACCACAGTGATGGAAGTCACTATCTGGTGGCGTATCTGCAACCTTGTCTCACGTGTGAGACAAACGATGAGACACGCCAACAAGCCTGGTTGGTTGATGTGAAAAATGCACTGGAAGGTGACTTACCGGCGCATATGATCCCGGGCCAGTTTGTGCTGATAGACGAATGGCCGCTGACGCCAAACGGAAAAATAGATAAAAAAGCCCTGCCAACACCACAAGGTATGTTGGCAGGTCAGGAATACATTGCACCGCAGAGTGAGACAGAGCATGCCCTGGTGGCAATTTGGGCGGAACTACTCGACCTCAACAGCGAGCAGATCAGTACCAGCGCCAACTTCTTCGAGCTGGGCGGCCATTCGCTGTATCTGATCAAGCTGGCGGGGGCAATTAAAACCCAGTTCGAAATCGAGCTGACATTACGGGAAATTTTCGACGCTGCAGAATTAGCGGTCCTTTCGCAGGTAATTGAGAGCAAGCTGGCACAAAAATATCTCGAAGACAAAAAAGCCAATGAATCGGTAATGATGAGTGGAACACTATAATGATTGCACAACTAGTTAAGTCGGCAGCAGATCAGGGCGTTTACCTGTATGCCAAAGAGGGCGCGTTACATTTTGATCTGACGGTGGCCGAATTTCCGGCCGCACTCAAGCAGGACATCATCGCAAACAAGGCAGAGATCATTGCGTTTCTGTCGCATGCCGAAGGCACGTCTGGCAACGCGCAGGGGCCGCAACCCGGACACTATCCGGATGGCTGCGTGCTCTCTTACACTCAACAGCGCTTCTGGCTGCTGGAGCAAATGCAATCCGGTCAGAGTCAGTACAATATGCCCGTCGCGCTGAATGTGGAAGGTGCGCTGGAGCTGACTTTGGTTGAAAAGGTACTCAGTACTATCGTGGCACGCCATCAGATTTTGCGCACTGTCTATCGCGAACAGGACGATGAAGTGCGCCAGCACATTTTGCCTGAGCACGATTTTTCGCTCGGCTTTGTCGATCTCAGTGACAGTCAGGGTGAACAGCGGCAGGCGCAGTTGTCTCAGTGCCTGCTTGAAGAAGCACAACGCCCGTTTGATCTGACTCAGCAGTTGTCAATCCGCGGACAGTACCTCAAGCTTGAGGGCACGGGTCATGATCAGCGAGGCGTGTTGTTGCTGACACTGCACCACATTGCTTCTGATGGCTGGTCGATGGATGTACTGATCAATGAGTTTGTGACTTTATATCGGGCCTATTCAGCAGAGCAGGTTAATCCGTTACCTGAATTGGCACTGCAATATGCCGACTTTGCCGTCTGGCAAAGAGACAAAATGCAGGGCGGTGAGTTTGAGAAACAGCTGACATTCTGGCAACAGGCACTGGAAGATGCGCCGCTGACACACAGCCTGCCAACCCAGCATCATCGCCCGGAAGTCAAACAAACCCTGGGGGCACATGTTACGGCCACTTTGCCTGCATACGTGGCACAGCAGTTAGGCGCGGTGGCCAGACAGGCCCAGCTGAGCCCGTTTATGCTCATGCATGCCGTGCTGGGTGTGGTACTTAGCCGTCATAGCAACCAGTCCGATATTGTCATTGGCACGCCAGTGGCAAACCGTGCCGATGAGGCCCTCAGTCCGCTCATTGGGTGTTTCGTCAATACCCTGGCTTTGCGCCTGAATACTCGTCATAACACACTGGAGAGCTATCTTGACCATGTTCGTCAGGTGCATATGAACGCCCAGGTGAATCAGGACGTACCGTTCGAGCAGCTCATTGATGCGCTGAACTTGCCACGCACCTCATCATACACGCCGCTGGTGCAAGTCATGCTGACCACCAATGACAAGTTTACCGACGGCAACGACGAGTCGGCCCTGATGGCACTGCCAGACGTGAGCCTGTCACCGCTGCAAGGCAGTCATCCGGCGATTAAATTCGATCTGGAAATTGCGCTGAATATCAGCGACAACCAGATTGAGACCACCTGGAACTATGATGTGGCCTTGTTCGACGCTGAATTTGTTGAGCAGCTGAGTGAGCACTTCAACAATGCCCTGATAGCGTTGGCGGATATGAGCGCTCAGACCCGACGTACCTTACCTTTAAATCGTCTGTCTATTTTGGGTGACAAACTCGAATCCTATCTGATCGATGGCCTGAATAACAATGCGGCGGATTATCCAGTCGATAAATGCATTCATGAAGTGTTCGAAGAGCAGGCGCTGCAAACCCCGGATCAGCTTGCCGTTAAGTTCGGCAACAAACAGCTGACTTATCGCGAACTGAATGAGCGTGCCAATCAGCTGGCGCACTTCCTGACTCGTGAATATCAGGTGACGCCGGATACCTTTATCGGCTTATGTGTTGAGCGTTCGCTGGAAATGATCATAGGTACTCTGGCCATCCTCAAAGCCGGTGCAGCCTATGTGCCGTTAGACCCGGCTTATCCGCGCCAGCGTGTGACCTACATGATGGAAAACTCCGGCGTTAAAATCATCCTTTCAACCCACTTTATTATTGAGCAGCTGGACTTAACCGATTATCACAGCGTCTGCATTGATGGTCTGGGTAATGAGCAAGTGGTACAGACCTTTATCGATTACCCGACCCACAACCCAAGTGAGTTGGTAACGGGGCTGACGTCGTCAAACCTGGCCTATGCCATTTACACCTCGGGCTCAACCGGCAAGCCTAAGGGCGTGCTGCTTGAGCACAAAGGGATTGTGAATATTGCATTTAACCACCGCTATCACTTGAAAGTCGATGAGCAAAGCAAGGTCTTACATTTTGCCTCTATGAGCTTTGATGCAGGGACCTGGGAATATGTGATGGCACTGCTGAGCGGCGCCACTTTGGTGATTGCCGACAGCGTTCAGCGACTGTCTCCTGAGAGCATAGGTCAGCTGTTACACAGCGAAGCTATTTCTCATGTGTTATTGCCACCGGCTTTCCTGGCCATGATGGAGTTTCGTGATGACTTAGCACTAAAAGCCCTCGCCGTAGGCGGTGAGGCCTGCGATCAGGAAGTGGTTGAACAGTGGGGCGGTGCGTATCGCATGGTCAATGCCTATGGCCCGACCGAGATCTCTATCTGCGCTACCTGGGCCGAGTTACGCCCCGGACAGAAAGTCACCATAGGTAAGCCGCTGAAAAACACCAGTGCTTTTGTGCTCGACAGCAACCAGGCCCTGTTATCGCCGGGCGTGGTGGGGGAGCTGTACATCAGCGGCGTTGGTTTGGCGCGCGGCTATCACCAGCTACCTGAGCAAACCGCAGAGCGATTTATCCCCAATCCTTATTTCGATGGCCACAATAAATGTGTAACCGAAACCTTGTATAAAACGGGGGACCTGGTTCGTTATTTACCCGATGGCGAGCTGGAATACCTGGGTCGGATCGACCAGCAGGTGAAGATCCGCGGCTTCAGGATTGAGATCAGTGAAATTGAAGGCTTGCTGAGCGAGTGTCCTGATGTCGATGCGGCCGTGGTGACTGTTGCGAGCAGTGCAACGGGTGCCAAACACTTAGTGGCGTATGTGCAGTTGAACAATAAACAAGCCAAAAATAGTGCCTCTGGCCATGAAAATATTAATGATGGCAAGGCGGCTGTTCAGCGGATCAAGACGGAGCTGGCCGATAAACTACCGGACTACATGGTGCCGGGGATGTTTGTGCCGGTATCTCAATGGCCACTGACCAGTAACGGCAAGATAGACAAACGGGCGCTGCCAGAGCCGGATTTAGCCGCCGTTGAAGGGGAATACATCGCGCCTGAAACACCCAGCGAACAACGTCTGGTTGCCATCTGGGCGCAACTACTGCACTTGCAGGAAAGTGAGATAAGCACCTCGGCCAACTTCTTTGCTTTAGGTGGCCACTCCCTGCTGGTCAGTAAGCTGGTCAGAGCGATTACATCGGACCCGGAATTACAGCTACAACAGATAGACATGCAGGACATTTTTACGGCGCAGTCACTGGCCCAGCTGGCCCAGCACATCGACCTGCTGCGAATGCAACAGCTCAATGCACAGGCGGCAGACAGTATCTGCGATCAGGATTTAGTTGAGGATGGTGAGATTTAATGAATGTACATCAGGCTTTCGAGTTAGCGATATCACAGGGCGTTCATCTGTATGTCGAGCAGGGCAAACTCAAGTTTAAAGCAGCAAAAGGCAGTATGACTGATGAGCTGAGAAGCGCACTCAAGGAAAACAAAACTCAGCTTATTGAGCTGTTGAGCCAGCAAGCAGTAAAACCAAATGCGTTAACCCAGTCCGAAGGCGCGATCCCCGCTCTGGGGTTAACGCAAAGCGTGTTGTCTTTCTCACAGCAGCGCTTATGGTTTTTAGAGCAGCTACGAGGGCCATCGGCCGAGTACAATATCCCCCTTGCACTGGATGTGCAGGGTCGTGTGGATTTGACGGCCGTAGAAGATGCATTCAACGATATTTTGCTGCGCCATACGATTTTGCGCTCCGGTTACTATGATTCTGAGGATGGACCCAGGCAGACGACACGTGATGATGTGGCGCTCAATATCCACCAAATTGATTTGTGTGATAGCGACGACCTGGCTGTAGACGTGGCCGCACACATTGAGCGCGATACTCTGACACCATTTGATCTGAGCAAAGATGTGCTGTTCAGAGTGACCTATCTGTGCACGCACAAACACAGTGATGGCACACAACAGGGCGTATTACTACTGAATATGCACCATATAGTGTCCGATGGCTGGTCGATGGAAATTTTGACCCGCGAGTTTGTGCAAGCCTATCAGGCCAGAGTCACCGGGCAGGTTGTCAGCTGGGCACCATTGCCACTGCAATATGCGGATTACGCGCACTGGCAGCGCGAGCACCTGACCAAAGAAGCGCTTGCCGAGCAGCTCACCTACTGGCAACAGGCGTTGGCGGATGCGCCAGCTGTTCATGGTATTACCCCGGACTTTGAGCGTCCAGCGACTAAGCAGCTGCATGGTGCACTGGTACGCAGCGAGTTATCAGCGAGTCAGGCGCAGGCTTTACAAAACTTAGCCCGCCAGCAGCAATTGACCCCCTTTATGCTGATCCACAGCGCACTGGCTTATGTGCTGTCACGTCATAGCAACAGCCATGATATTGTGATTGGTACGCCCATCGCTAACCGCGGTCACGCAGAGTTAGAAGGCTTAATAGGCTATTTCGCCAATACGCTGGTGCTGCGACTGAATACTGACCAGCCCAGCCTGACAGACTACTTTGCGCATGTAAAATCCGTACACCTTGGCGCTCAGGCCAATCAGGATGTGCCCTTCGAGCAGCTGGTCGAAAAACTCAATGTTCCCCGCAGCGGCGCACATGCGCCGCTGTTTCAGATCATGCTAACCACGAATACAGATTATGGTGTCAGGGAGCAACAACTGGCGCTGGATGGTCTGCAAATCGCGCAGCGTCCGGCCAGCAGTGTGACCACTAAGTTTGATTTGGAAATTGAAGTGGCACTGAATGAGCAGGGCGTGGCGATAGAGATCACTTACGACACCGCTTTGTATCGTGCACAACATGTCACTGCGATTGCTGATCACTTAAATACCGTACTGTCACAACTGGCTGCGTTGCAGCCAGCTGATTTATCGGCCAAGCCCGATACTTTAATACTGCTGTCTGAGACTGAGCGTCAACAGCAACTGGTTGACTGGAACACTACGGCGCTGGATTACCCGCGCGAGCGCTGTGTGCACGAACTGTTTGAGCAGCAAGCCAAAGCCACGCCAGATGCCATCGCACTGCGCTTTGACGGGCGCACCATGAGTTATGACACGCTCAACACAAAGGCAAATCAGCTGGCCCATTATCTACGCACTGAGTATGCGATTGGCCCGGACGCTCTGGTTGGCTTATGCACAGAGCGGTCATTTGAAATGGTGATTGGGATCTGGGGTATTCTCAAGGCTGGCGGCGCGTATGTGCCACTGGACCCGGAACTGCCATCAGGTCGGCTGAACTATTTGGTTGAGGACGCCAGCGCCCAGGTGGTGTTGAGCACACAAGAGGTAATTGATCGGGTATCGCTGGGCGATGCGGCGGTCATTGCGCTGGACAACTTCGACTTCGACGCCTATCCGGACTCGAATATTGCGGTTAGCGACATTGGCCTGACGGCACAGAACCTGGCGTACACTATTTATACCTCGGGCTCGACGGGTCAACCCAAAGGCGTGTTGCTGGAACATCAGGCACTGTATAACCGCATCGACTGGATGGACAAGGAGTACGGATGTCAGCCGCAGGATAAAATCTTACAAAAAACCCCCTACAGCTTTGATGTCTCGGTATGGGAATTTGTCTGGCCCATGCTTAAAGGGGCCGAGCTGGTGATTGCCAAACCGGGTGGACACAAAGATCCGGCTTACCTCAATGAGCTAATAGTCGCAACCGGTGTGACCAAACTGCACTTTGTGCCTTCCATGCTGGGCGTGATGCTGGAACATGGCGACCTGGCCGCATGTAGCTCAATTGAACAGGTATTCTGTAGTGGTGAAGCCCTGCAAATCAGTCATGTTGAGCAGTTTAAGGCACTGTTACCCACCGCGCAGCTGCATAATCTCTATGGCCCGACAGAGGCGGCCATCGACGTTAGTTACTGGGATTGCGCGATGCCCCACGGCAGCAGCATCCCCATTGGCAAACCCATCCAGAATATTCAGTTATACATACTGGACGATGCGCTTAACTTGTTGCCACAGGGTGCGTGCGGTGAGTTGCACATTGGCGGTGAAGGTCTTGCGCGTGGTTATCACAATCGCCCTGAGTTGACGGCCGAGCGCTTTATCGATAACCCATTTTATCCGCAAAGCCCTAGCAAACGCCTGTATAAAACCGGCGATCTGGTACGTTTTCGTGAAGACGGCAACATCGAATACATGGGTCGTCTGGATCATCAGGTTAAGATCCGGGGTCAGCGTATTGAGCTGGGCGAAATTGAATATCACATTGGCGAGCATCAACAGGTTGATTCTGCACTGGTGATGGCACTGAGTGATGACAAAGGCAATCAGCGACTGGTGGCCTATGTTAAGCCCTGCAGCGAGTTGACGGATGAGACGCAGCAGGCGCTAATTGTCTCGGTGCAAAGCATGTTAAGTGAGTCGCTGGCCGAGTATATGGTGCCATCGAATTTTGTGCTACTTAACGAATGGCCGCAAACGCCAAATGGTAAAATTGACCGTAAAGCACTGCCGGTACCGCAAAGCTTGGGCTATGAAGTTGAATACCTCGCCCCGGTTACTGAGCAGGAGCAGGCGCTGGCAGCACTATGTGCCGAGCTGTTAAACCTTGAACTTGTCGACGTCAGCATGGCGGCTAACTTCTTCGAATTAGGCGGTCACTCTCTGATGGTGATGGAGCTGGTCAGCCGATTGAAAAAGCAAGACTGGCGCACCTCGGTACAGGCGTTGTTTAATGCCCGGGTGCTGGGCGAGATGGCCAAAACCATCACAGACGCCAGCCATCACAGCGAACCTGAATTGCCGCAAAATGGCATCCCGGCACACTGTACGCGGATCACGCCGGATATGGTGACGCTGGCCTCGATGACTCAGAGTGAGCTGGATTCGCTGAGTGAGCGTGTTCCGGGTGGGGCCGCTAATATTGCGGATATTTATCCGCTGGCTCCTTTGCAGGAAAGCATATTCCTGGTTCACAGTGCGACGGAAAAATCCGACCCTTACGTCACCACCATCACGCTGGAATTTGACAGCGAAGCTCAGATCGACCGTTTTGTTGCGCGCTTTAATCAGATCATTGCACGCTACGACGTGCTGCGCACTATGGTGGCCTGGCGCGAGTGTCAAGCCCCTTTACAGGTGGTGCTGGGTCATTGTGAGCTGTTACCAACCTGGTTGTCGTTTTCTGGTCACACGGATGCCCGAGAAAAACTCGACGCCTATGTGGCCGAGGGCGTACATCGTATGGATCTGGAGCTTGCGCCGCTGGTTCAGCTGGAACTGGCCCATGATCCAAAAACGAATAAATACTGCGGGGTGCTCAAGGAGCATCATATCCTGCTCGACCATATCTCTGTTGAAATGATCATGGCTGAGCTGGCCATGGATGAGCAAACTTTCGCTCAGCTGCCTGCTGCCTTACCTTACCGACAGTTTATTGCCCAGACGCTGCACAATGTGGCGCACCTGGATAGCCGCAAATACTTTACCGATCAGCTGGGCGATATTGAGACGCCGTGTTACCCGTTTGGGCTGGACAGCACCCAGGCCGACGAGCTGCACTGCAACGAATTGCATGTTGAGCTGAGTCAGCAACAATCTTCGCAGATCCGCACCCAGATGCAGCAGCGGGGTATGAGTCCGGCGGCATTTTTCCATCTGGCCTGGGCCATGGTGGTGTCGGCCTGTAGTCAGAGCCGGGATGTGGTATTTGGTACTGTGTTGTCGGGCCGCATGAGTGGCCAGCAGGGTATAGAGCAGATGATGGGCATGATGATCAACACCCTGCCTTTGCGTGTTAACCTGGCCGATGAAGCGGCGGATACTTTATTGCAGCAGGTCGACCAGGCCCTGCTCGGTTTGATGCCGTATGAACAGGCGTCGCTAACCGAAGCGCAAGCATGCAGTGGTGTTGGTACACAAACGCCTTTATTCAGTGCCATTTTCAATTATCGTCACTCCCGTCTGGCAGAAGCGCCAGCGCAGGGGGGCGCACAGGCCATCGCTGCTAAAGAGCGCACTAACTATCCGTTTAATTTATGTGTGGATGACTGGGGAAGGGATTTCTCGTTCAATCTGCAAGTTGACCGCTCGGTCGACATCAACGCAATAGGCGAGTATGTAACGTGCGCCATTGAACAGTTGCTGTGTGCGTTGCATGACGAGTCTGACACTCCTGTGGCAAAACTCAGTGTGCTGAGCGAGGCGCAACAAGATGCGCTGCTGCGCGCGAATGTAGCACACGCCGTCGACACAGACACAACAAGCTGCATTCAGGCTCGGTTTGAACGTCAGGCAGCCAAATTTGGCGAGCGCACCGCACTGGTATATCAGCAAGAGTCGCTGACCTATCACGAATTGAACGCACGGGCCAATGTCCTTGCACACTATCTTATTGAAGCACACGATATCCGCCCGGATACGCTGGTAGGTCTTTGCGTGGGTCGCGGGGTCAACATGATTGTGGGCATACTGGCTATTCTTAAAGCCGGTGGTGCGTATGTGCCGCTTGATCCAAATTATCCGCAGGAGCGTCTCGATTTTATCTGTCAGGATGCGGGCGTGGCGCTGGTGCTGGGCGAAGATCAGGTGGCCGATGCGCTGGTACTTCAGGACACGCCTGTTATCGACCTGAATAAGCTGGTATTAGCGGGTTACAGCACGGATAACGTGCAGTTAACGACGCATACATCAGACAATCTGGCCTATGTGATTTATACCTCGGGCTCCACGGGTAAACCAAAAGGGGTGTTGCAAACGCACCGCAATGTGGGTCGCCTGTTTGATGTGACTCAGAGCGATTTTAATTTTAATGAAGACGATTGCTGGTGTGTGTTCCACTCCTTTGCCTTCGACTTCAGTGTCTGGGAGATCTGGGGTGCCCTGCTGTTTGGTGGCAAGCTGCTGATGCCAAGCCTGGATGAAGTCAAAGACAGCCAGTTGTTTGTGGCTTTGTGTCAGCGCCATAAACTGACTATTCTCAACCAGACGCCAAGCGCCTTTAAACAACTTACCGACTATCTGGTGACGGCAGGGGAGGCGCTGCCCTCGCTACGCAGCATCGTATTTGGTGGTGAAGGGTTGACGCCAAGTCATGTTAGCCAGTGGTGGACGCACTTTGCACAGCAGCCAACTGAGCTCATTAACATGTATGGGATCACAGAAACCACAGTGCATGTGACCTATAAACGGTTAGAAGCCAATGCGCCGATCAATATTGGCAGACCGCTGCGCGACCAGCACATCGTACTGCTCGATGATGCACTGAAGCTGGTACCTGATGGGTGCGCGGGCGAAATCTATGTCGGTGGTGCAGGTCTCGCCCTCGGCTATCTTAACCGCGAAGCACTCAGTGCTGAGCGATTTATTGACAATCCATTCGACACCCATCGTTACCCCTGGCTTGGGGAGCGTTTGTATCGTGCGGGCGATTTGGCCCGTTATGACGAAAACGGCGAGCTACATTATCTGGGTCGTCAGGACGATCAGGTTAAAATTCGCGGTCACCGTATTGAGCTGGGTGAAGTGGAAAATCGCATTGCTGAGCTGGCCATGGTTGACTCTGCTTTGGTGCAGGCTATGCCACTGGCGGATGACACGTTGCAACTGGTCGCCTATGTAAAAGGCGCAGAAGCCAATACCGATGAGACTTGGCTGAGCCAATTAAAAGCAGCGCTTGGTGAGCAATTACCTGCCTATATGTTACCGGGCGCCATTGTTACCGTGACTCAGTGGCCACTGACAGCCAATGGTAAAGTCGACAGACGTGCGCTGCCAGCACCGGACGCCGGACTGGGTGAGCAAACGTACGTTGCGCCGCGCAAGGACACTGAATACACCCTGGTTGGGATCTGGGCTGATTTGCTTAAACTGGAGCATGGTCAGGTCAGCGTAGAGGCCAACTTCTTCGAGCTGGGCGGACATTCTCTGTTGCTGATGAAACTGCTGGCCGGGATCCGAACTCAGCTGGAATGCGAGCTGAGTGTTAAGGATATCTTTGCTGCAACGACCATTGCACAGCAGGCTGAGCGTGTTGCACAGCAAACTGATGTTGTGGTGCAGCCACCCATTGTGGCGCAGCCGCGTGAAGACAATGCACACCTGCCACTGTCGTTTGCTCAGCAACGTTTGTGGTTTATCGACAAGCTCAATGGCAGCAGTGCTGAGTACAACATGCCGGTGGCCTTTGATGTGGATGGCGTATTAGACTTGGATGCCGCCCAGGCTGCGTTGAATAGCCTGGTGGCGCGCCATGAAGCTTTGCGCACGGTTTATCTGGAGCAGGATGCCGAGCCGGTTCAACTGATCCGCAAAGAGGCGCAGCTGACGCTGACGCTGCACGACTTAAGCGAGCTGAGCGTGCATGGCAAAACGGTTCGGCTGAACCAGCTGCTTAGCGAGGATACGCTGACGCCATTTAAGCTGGATTGCGACCTGATGTTGCGTGCTCAGTATATTCTGCTCAATTATGCCGATCAGGGCGAAGCCCAGCGTGGTGTGCTGGCGTTCAATATGCACCACATCGCCTCGGATGGCTGGTCGGTGGAGCTTATGTCCAATGAGTTTATGGCGCTCTATGAAGCGGCTGTTTCAGGCTCCGATGCAGCGCTGCCACCTTTGGCCATCCAGTATGCCGATTATGCATGCTGGCAGCGTGAGTGGCTGAACAATCAGCAAGGTGGCGCCAAAGCACTGGAAACGCAACTCAATTACTGGCGCGACACCCTGAGCGATGCACCGGCCGTACATGGCCTGCAACTGGATAAACCGCGCCCGGAAGAAAAAGCATTCAGTGCCAAAGGCTTCACCAGCTTGTTACCGGGTACGCTGAGTCAGGGGCTAAAAGGCTTTGCCGAAGCGGCCCGAGTGACGCCATTTATGCTGGTACACAGCGCACTGGCTTATGTGCTGTCGCGCCACAGTAATCAGCACGACATTGTGATTGGTACGCCGGTGGCGAATCGTGCCCAGCCGGAAGTGGCCGACCTCATCGGCTATTTTGCCAATACCCTGGTGCTGAGAGTCAGCACCCGCCATCATAGTTTGGGCGATTACCTTGAGCATGTTAAAGAGGCGCACATTGGTGCCCAGTCGCATCAGGATGTACCGTTTGAGCAGCTGGTCGATGCCTTGCAAATTCCGCGCTCTACTGCCTACAGCCCGGTGTTCCAGGTTATGCTGACCACCAATTCGGAATTTGCCTTGGCAGATAGACCTGAGCAGGGACTGGCTGGGCTGGAGTTCACCCCGAGGCTGCCAGAGGCTTGTACCACTAAGTTTGATATCGAAATAAACATTGATCTGGACGACGCCGGGCTGACCGTTAACTGGCTGTACGACGCGGGTTTATTTGGTGAGCAGCACATTGCCGCGCTCGACCAACATTTGCAGGGGGTGCTCAGATATCTGGCACGCCTCACCCAGGCGCAGCTGGCCAATCCGCTCGATACGTTGCCACTGCTGTCGGAGCAGGAGCGTTACGAGCAGCTGCACAAATGGAATGACACCGCGCGAGATTACGCCCGCCAGAGGTGTGTTCATGAGTTGTTTGAGCAGCAAGTTGCCAGCGCACCTCAGGCGACGGCGCTGCGCTTTGGTGCGCAAACAATGAGCTATGAAACGCTCAATAACAAAGCCAATCAGCTGGCCCATTATCTGCGCAGCGAACATGGCGTGGGTGCGGATTCACTGGTTGGCTTGTGTGTTGAGCGCTCATTTGAAATGGTTATCGGGATCTGGGGCATTCTTAAAGCCGGTGGGGCTTATGTACCGCTGGACCCTGAGCTGCCCAGTGCCAGACTGGCATACATTGTTGAAGATGCCAATGCTGGCGTGGTGCTCAGCACCCAAGAGGTTGCCGGGCGCGTTGCGCTGGGTAAGGCGCGGGTCATTGAACTGGATAGCTTTAACTATAGCGCTCATAGCGAGGCCAATATTGCACCGGGCGACATTGGCCTAAGCGCCCGCAATCTGGCTTATACCATTTACACCTCGGGCTCAACGGGGATGCCAAAGGGCGTATTACTTGAGCACCAGGCGCTGCATAACCGCATCGACTGGATGGACAAAGAGTATGGCTGTGGAGCCCACGACAAGATATTGCAAAAAACGCCATACAGCTTTGATGTGTCGGTGTGGGAGTTTATCTGGCCTATGCTCAAAGGCGCTGAGTTGGTAATTGCCAGACCTGGCGGTCACAAAGATCCGGATTATCTGAGCGACCTGGTAGTCGAAGCAGGCATTACTAAGCTGCATTTTGTGCCCTCTATGCTGGGTGTGATGCTGGAACATGGCGACCTCAGCCGCTGTACTTCAATTAAACAAGTATTCTGCAGTGGCGAAGCGTTGCAGATCAGCCATGTTGAGCAGTTCCGGGCCGTGTTGCCTTGCGCGCAGTTACACAATCTTTATGGTCCAACCGAAGCGGCCATCGACGTGAGTTACTGGGATTGTTCACAGCCTTATGGCAGCAGTGTGCCCATTGGTAAGCCAATTCAGAATATCCAGCTCTATGTGCTGGATGACGCGCTTAACCTCTTACCTCAGGGGGCCTGCGGCGAGTTACACATAGGCGGAGAGGGTCTGGCGCGCGGCTATCACAATCGCGCAGAGCTGACCGAAGAGCGCTTTATTGCTAACCCATTTTATGATGACAGCGAAGCGGGCAGCAGCGAGCGCCTCTACAAAACGGGTGATCTGGTCCGCTATCGCAGCGATGGCGTCATTGAATACATGGGTCGTATTGACCATCAGGTGAAAATTCGCGGGTTGCGTATCGAACTGGGCGAAATTGAGTATCACATCGGCGAGCATGATGAAGTGGACTCAGCACTGGTGATGGCGCTCGATGACGCCCAAGGTAATCAACATCTGGTGGCCTATGTGAAGCCACATACATTGGGCGATGAAGCGTCTCAACAGGTATTGATCGACTCCATCAGGTCGCAACTGGGTGAGTCACTGGTCGAGTATATGATCCCTGCCAGTTTTGTATTGCTGGATGAATGGCCGCAAACCCCGAACGGCAAAATTGACCGCAAAGCGCTGCCAGCCCCGGAGCATGCCGGGTTGGGCGGCGAGTATAGTGCGCCACAAACCGAGACAGAGCGGGCGCTGGTGGCCATCTGGTCTCAGGTGCTGGGTCTGGATGAAGGGCAAGTCAGTACGCAGGCAAGCTTCTTCTCCGTGGGCGGCCAGTCGCTGCTGGTGATCAAGTTAATGAAAGACATTGAAAGCCACTTTGACTGCACGCTGACCATCAAACAGTTATTTAAGTACACCTCGGTGGCTGAGCAAGCCGGGCAGATTGACGAACTGCTGGCCGCTAAAGCACTAAAAGCTAAGTTAGAACAATCAGATAATGTAGAAAGGATTGTGTTTTAATGAAACCGCAACAGTTAGTAAGTCTGCTTCAGGACAAGTTGATTTTGGTGAGTGTCTCTGACGGGTCGCTCGTAGTCGAAGCTGAAAAGGGCGCAGTCACCGCAGAGATAGCGCAGCTGATCAGAGATAACAAAACACAATTGCTGGCTTATTTGAGTGACAGCGAAGCACAACCTAAGCGCGAGGCCGTTACGCCGCGCGCTGAGCAATATCAGACCTTAGCACCGCTGTCGTTTTCACAGCGCCGGTTATGGTTTATCGACCAGCTGCAACAGGGTTCGGCACAATATAATATGCCAGCCCTGATGACGGTTACCGGAGAGCTGGATCTGGCGGTGGCTGAGCGTGCCTGTCAGGCCATTATCCATCGTCACGAAGTGCTGCGCACTGTGATTGTTGACGGCGAAAAGGGGGCATTGCAGCACATTCGCGACGAGGTGCACTTTGTCATTGCACAGACCAACTTGAGCGCACGGGAAGCAAGTGCTCGTTCGGCGCAGCTTGAAGCCCTGATTGATGAAGAGCTGAACATGCCATTCGATTTGACTCAGGATGTGATGATGCGCTCACGCTATATTCTGCTGGCAAACCCTGATACTGCGCAGCAACAAGGGGTGTTGCTGTTCAATATGCATCATATTGCCTCTGATGGTTGGTCGATAGAGTTACTCAGTCAGGAGTTTTTGACTTTATATCGCGCGTTTGCCCAAGGCGAGCCGAATCCTTTGCCTGAGCTGGCCATTCAGTACGCCGATTATGCGCTGTGGCAGCAAACCTGGTTACAGGAAAATGTACTGGAATCACAGTTATCATACTGGCAGGAAACATTAGCCGATGCGCCCTCGGTCCATAGCCTGCCGCTGAAACAACCGCGCCCGGAAGAAAAGCAAAGTGCTGCCGGGTGCCAGAGTTTTAGCCTTAACAGCAGTCTGAGCCAACAGCTCACGGCGGCGGCACAGCGTAATGAGATGTCACCCTTTATGTTGGTACACAGTGCGCTGAGCTGGGTGCTGGCACAACACAGTAATCAGCAGGATATTCTGATTGGCACACCGGTTGCCAACCGATTGCAAAGTGAGCTGGAGCCGCTGATCGGCTTTTTTGTCAATAACCTGGTGCTCAGAACTCAGACCAGGCACGCTACGCTGGGTGACTATTTTGCTCATGTACGCGACGTGCATCACAATGCGCAGGCCAATCAGGATGTACCGTTTGAGCAACTGGTCGAGCGCCTGAATGTCGAGCGCAGCCTGTCGCACGATCCGCTGTTTCAGATCATGTTGTCGATGGACAGCGAGTTTGGTGTCAGCGATCAGGCCAATGCTGGACTGGACGGACTGCGCTTTGCGCAATATGAGCGCGAGATAGTGTCGCTGAAGTACGACATAGATATCGATATTACCCCACAGGATGAGGGCTACACACTGCGCTGGACGTATGATCTGGCGTTGTTTGAAGACCATTATATTGAAACCCTGAATCGTCACCTTATCCGCGCACTGCAACTGTTTAGTGACAGTGCTGCCAGCACAGTACTTGCTCAGTTGACACTGATGGATAAGCAGGAGCAACAGGCACATCTTGCAGAGCTGTGTGGTCCGAGCGTGCCTTTGCCATCTACCCCGGTGCACCAGCTGATTGAAACACGCGCCGCACAAAGCGACGCGCGCATTGCCGTCAAGAGTCATGAGGGCACACTGAGTTATCAGCAGTTGAACGAGCGTGCCAACCAGCTGGCCCATTATTTACGGGCCGAGCATCAGGTGGGCCCGGATACGCTGGTGGGCTTGTGTGTGGGCCGCTCGCTGGAGTTGATGGTGGCCGTGCTGGCCATCTTAAAAGCAGGCGGGGCCTATGTGCCGCTGGACCCGGATTATCCACAGGAGCGTCTGTCCTATATGGTCGAAGACACCGGCCTGTCTGTGGTGCTGACTCAGCAAAAAGTTGCTGGGATCCTGAGCGACTTTAACGTCACGGCTGTGCTGCTGGATAACGCCAGCCAGTTTGCACACTATCCAATCAGCAACCCGGATGTGGCGCTGACTCCGGATAACCTGGCCTATGTGATGTACACCTCAGGCTCGACCGGTAACCCCAAGGGCGTGATGATAAGTCACCATAACCTGATCAACTTTGCCGCTAACTGTGAGCAGCGCTACGAAATCACCGAAGCGGACAATGTGTTGCAATTCTCTACCATGAACTTCGATATTTTTGTCGAAGAGTGGCTGGCGACGCTGACTCAGGGCGCCACTTTGGTGCTGCGCGACGACGATGTGTCGCTGAGCCGCGAGGCCTTTATCGCTTTTTGCGACAGTCATGCCATCAGCGTGGCCAGCTTACCCACGGCGTTCTGGCATATGCTGGCGCTGAGCGAAGCGGAGCTTGAATCTCTGGCACTGCGACTGGTAATTGTCGGTGGTGAAGCGCTGGATAAACAGTCGGTGGCTTCTCTTAAACCTGGCTTTGTGCTGCTCAATACCTATGGTCCGACTGAGACCACAGTCACGGCATCCGGCTATGCCATCAGCGGTGGTTACGATGCGCCACGCGCGGTGCCCATTGGCCGCGCCAACGTTAATACTGCGACCTTGGTACTCAGCGAGCAGCTGACCTTATGCCCGCCGGGCGTATTGGGTGAGCTGTATGTCAGTGGTCAGTGTCTGGCCAGTGGCTACCTGCATCAAAGCGAACTCACCGCCGAGCGTTTTATTGATAACCCGTATTTTGATCCGGCGAACCCGGCGCTGAGCGCGCGGTTATACAAAACCGGTGACTTAGTGCGTATCGGCGCTGACGGTGAAATTGAGTTTGTCGGACGCAGCGATGATCAGGTCAAGATCCGAGGTTTCCGGGTCGAACTGGGTGAGATAGAAACCCAGCTGATGAGTCATGCAGAGGTGGAGTCTGCGGTGGTATTGGCCGAGGCCGGTACTCTTGATGGTACGAACAGAGGCGGCAAGGTACTGCGCGCTTTCATTCAAAGTGAGCAAGACAGCAGCCTGATTGATGCGCTGCAACAGCATTTGAGCGGCAACCTGCCGGATTACATGGTGCCGTCGGCTTACAGCTTTGTTAATCAGTGGCCGCTGACGGCCAATGGCAAGCTGGACAAGCGCGCACTGCTGGCCTTGCCGGCGAAAACGCTCGAGCAGCCTTATCAGGCACCGCAAACCGACGCCGAGAAAATGGTGGTCGACATCGTCGCATCGCTGTTGTCGCTGGACGTCGATAAGGTGGGTGTCTATGCTAATTTCTTTGCGCTGGGGGGCCACTCGTTACTGATTATGCAGCTGGTCAGCCAGCTACGCGCACGTCAGTATCAGGCGGACGTGCAGGCCTTGTTCAGGGCACACACGCTACAGGACATGGCACGCCAGGTTCGGGCACTTGGGAGTGAGGAATCAAGTTGTGTGCCCGCCAATTTAATTCCGGCGGATTGCAGCAAAATCACCCCACAGATGGTGACGCTCACTGAGCTGGATGAGCAACAACTCACGGATATTGCAGCCGCTATCCCCGGTGGTATGGCCAACATTCAGGACATCTACCCGCTGGCACCGCTGCAAGAAGGCGTGCTGTTTGTGCACACCATGAGCGAAGGGCAGGACCCTTACGTCACCAGCACCACCTTTGAGTTCGACAGCCGCGAGTCTCTTGAGCGCTTTAAATGGGCACTGAATACCCTGATTGCCCGCCACGATGTGCTGCGCACCGCCATCCTATGGCGCAACCGCACCACCGCGCTTCAGGTGGTACAGCGTGAGGTAGCGCTACCCGTGACTGAGCTGGACTTAAGCAAGGAAGCCGATGTCTGGGCCGCGTTCAGTGCGCATGTGGCTGAGCAGCCGCTGTGGATTGAGCTGGAAAACGCGCCGCTATTGCAACTGAGCGTGTGCAAAGACGCCGCACAGGGCAAGTATTATGCGCTGCTGTGTGAGCACCACCTGATCTCAGATCACGTGTCACTGGAAATTCTGGTGCACGAGCTGACGGTGCTGCTGCAGGGCAATGAAGCCAGCCTGGGCGAGCCGGTGCCCTATCGGGAATTTGTTGGCCGCACACTGGCACGCACAGCGGGTCTGGATACCGAGGCCTTTTTCACAAAAATGCTGGGGGATATCAGCGAACCCACCCTGCCTTATGGCCTGACAGATGTACTGAATGACGGTTCGGGCATTGAGACGGTGCATGTCACCCTGGATGATGTGCAGGCGCAGCGTATTCGCCGCCTGACCCGCCAGTATCACAGCAGTCCGGCGGCCCTGTTTCATCTGGTCTGGGCCAAAGTGCTGGGCGTGTGTAGCGGTCAGTCAGAGGTGGTGTTCGGCACTGTCCTATCAGGTCGCATGAGCGATGATGGCCTGAGCAGCCAGCTGATGGGGATGATGATCAACACCCTGCCGCTGCGGGTGTCGTTGAGTGAGCAGGATGCAATGCGCCTGCTGGCTCAAATCAATGACGACCTGCGTGCCTTGATGCCGTACGAGCAGGTGTCACTGGCCGAGGCGCAGCGTTGCAGCGGCGTAAGTGGTCAGTTGCCCCTGTTCAGCGCGATGCTGAACTACCGTCACTCGGCGGTAGCGGAGTCGCAGCTGGAGCAGGATGCCGGATTTAAAGTGATTGCCAGTGAAGAGCGCACTAACTACCCGTTTAATCTGTCGGTAGATGACTTCGGCGATGGTTTTGGCTTTGAGTTGCAGGTGGATAAACGTGCTCCGGCGGCGCGCATTGCCCAATATCTGCAAGTCACCCTGACTCAGGTGCTGGATTTATTGGACAGCCAGAGTAGCACTGCGGTGCAGAGTCTGTGTGTGCTGGATGAAGTCGAGCGTACGCAACAACTGCACAACTGGAATGACACAGCGCTGGATTATCCGCGTGAGCTGTGTATTCACGAACTATTTGAACAGCAGGCCGCTGCGGCCCCGGAGCAGGTTGCACTGTGCTTTGGTGAGCAGACGCTGAGCTATGGTGAGCTCAATCGCAGAGCCAACCAATTGGCCCATTATCTGCGCGCCGAGCACAATATCGGACCGGATTCGTTAGTGGGCTTATGTGTTGAGCGCTCGCTGGAAATGGTAATTGGCATTTGGGGTATCCTCAAAGCCGGTGGTGCCTATGTGCCGCTGGACCCCGAGTTGCCTCCAGCACGCCTTAGCTATCTGGTTGAAGATGCCAGTGCGGCTGTGGTATTGAGCACAGCTGTGGTTGCTGAGCGAGTGAGTCTTGGCGAAGCAAGCGTCACACGACTGGATGAGTTCGATTTTAGCGCTTATCCGGATACCAATATTGCTGTGAGTGACATTAGTCTGAATGCTGGCAATCTTGCCTATACCATTTACACGTCTGGCTCCACCGGGCTACCTAAAGGCGTGCTGGTTGAGCATCAGGCGCTGCATAATCGCATCGACTGGATGGATAACGAATACGGCTGTGGCCCGGACGACATAATTTTGCAAAAGACCCCTTACAGTTTCGATGTCTCTGTATGGGAATTCGTCTGGCCTATGCTCAAAGGCGCGCAGCTGGTGATTGCCAAACCGGGTGGCCACAAAGAGCCGGAATACCTCAGCGAGTTGATCGTGGCGGCGGGGATCACCAAGTTGCACTTTGTGCCCTCTATGCTGGGGGTAATGCTGGAGCATGGTGACCTGGCTCGTTGCACGTCCATTGATCAGGTGTTCTGTAGTGGTGAAGCTCTACAGATCAGCCACGTTGAACAGTTCAGAGCGAGTTTACCTTCGGCACAACTGCACAACTTATATGGTCCGACCGAAGCGGCCATAGATGTCAGCTACTGGGATTGCAGCCAGCCACACGGCAGCAGCGTGCCGATCGGGAAACCAATCCAGAATATTCAGCTGGTGATTTTGGACGAGTCACTGAATCTATTGCCACAAGGTGCCTGTGGTGAGCTGCACATTGGCGGTGAAGGTCTGGCGCGCGGCTATCATAACCGCCCTGAGCTGACGGCCGAACGCTTTATCGACAACCCGTTTAAAGAGATACTGCCAAGCTCACGACTCTATAAAACCGGCGATCTGGTGCGTTTTCGTGATGATGGCTGCATAGAATATATGGGTCGGATGGACCATCAGGTAAAAATTCGCGGCCTGCGCATTGAGCTGGGCGAAATTGAATACCACATTGGTGAGCATTATGAGGTGGATTCGGCACTGGTTATGGCACTGAGTGATGCACAGGGCAATCAGCGTCTGGTGGCCTATGTTAAACCGCTCACTGAACAGTCGGATCAAACATTGATTGAGTCGATTGTCACTGAGCTGAGCCAGTCACTGGCGCAGTACATGATCCCGGCCAGCTTTGTACTGATTGACGAATGGCCACAAACCCCCAACGGTAAAATTGACCGCAAGGCGCTGCCCGCGCCCGATCAGGCCGATTTAAGCCACGATTATGTGCCACCACAGAGCGATACCGAGCGCACGCTTGCGGCAATCTGGGCTGATGTCCTGAATCTGCCGGTAGAGCAAGTGAGCCGCGATGCTAACTTTTTTGCGCTGGGCGGCCATTCTTTATTGGTCATGCAGCTGTTGTCACGGGTTAAACAGCTGGGTTATCAGTGCCAGGCGCAAGCCTTGTTTAAGGCAGGCAGTTTGAGTGCGATGGCCGCGCATCTGGATGCACAACCTCAGGTTGAGTTTACATTCAATGTGCCGCCAAACCGCATTCCAGAGAAGGCCAGCACCATTACCCCTGAAATGTTGCCGCTGATTGAGCTGGCTCAGGACGAGATCGATGCCATGCTTGCAAAGGTGCCCGGTGGTGCTGCGAACGTGCAGGATATGTATCCGCTGGCGCCGCTTCAGGAAGGGGTGTTGTTTGTTCATACTCTGAATCAGCAGCACGACCCTTATGTCAGCACCATGGCGTTTGAGCTGGCAGGTAGCGCGCAGCTGGCACAGCTCATCGATGAGCTGAACTTTGTGATTGAGCGCCATGATGTGCTGCGCACCGCGATTTTCTGGCGCGGCCGTGCACAGGCGGTGCAGGTGGTGCTGCGTGACGCGCAGCTGCCGGTGTCTGAGTTGCCACTCAAACACGCACAGATAAAAGCGCAGTTTGAAGACTATGTGGCCAACGCCGCCCACGGCTTTGAGCTGGAGTCGGCACCGCTTATTCAGCTTATGGTGTCGCCGCAGGATGAACAGGGCAAAGTCTATGCGTTACTTAAATTCCATCATCTGATCACCGATCATGTTTCTCTGGAAATTTTGCTCTCTGAGCTGAGTGCACCGAATAAAGCCCAGTTGCCTGCGCCGCTGCCTTATCGTGACTTTATCGCCCGTTCAATGGCGCAAAGCGCTGAGCTGGACACAGCAGCGTTTTTCACCAAGCTGCTTGGCGACATTGATACCCCAACCTTGCCATTTGGTTTGTCTCAGGTGACCGGAGATGGCAGTGCGGTAGCGGAATACAGCACCGAGCTGGGCATGGAGCTGTCACAGCAGATCCGCGCGCTGGCCAGAGGTTTGCAATGCAGCCCGGCGGCGCTGTTCCATCTGGCCTGGGCGCAGGTGCTAAGCGCCTGCACAGGTCGCGATGAGGTGGTCTTTGGTACAGTGATGTCGGGGCGGATGAATGCAATGCCTGGCATAGAGCGCATGATGGGAATGTTGATCAATACCTTGCCACTGCGCGTGACACTGGGTCAGCAAAGTGCCGAGGCTGCGCTGGGCGAGGTCAACGAGGCACTGCAAGCGTTACTGCCTTACGAGCAGGTGTCGCTGGCCGAAGCGCAAAGCCACAGCGGCCTGAGCGGCAACACGCCTTTGTTCAGCGCCATTCTCAACTATCGCCATACCGCACACGATGCAAGCGCCGAGGCCGGTGGTGAAAGCACTGCCAGGCTGTTGAGTACCCGCGAACGCACTAATTATCCGTTTGACCTGTCGGTCAATGACCTGGGTGAGCAGGCCCCCTTTACACTGGATTTTCAGATTGAACAAAGCGTGGAGGCAAGCCGCATTGCCGCTTTGATGGACACAGCGCTCAATGCGCTGGTCGCGGCACTCACCACCAACAGCAGCCAGCCAGTGGCGACTCTGGCGGTGCTGCCAGCGGCTGAAGTAGCGCTGCAAAATACATGGCAAAGCGCGCAGGCCAGCTACCCGCGTATGTCCTGTATTCATGAACTATTTGAGTCGCAGGCAGCGGCAACCCCTGAAAATATTGCGGTGCAGCTTAATGCGCAGGCGCTCAGTTATGGTGAGCTGAATGCGCGTGCAAACCAACTGGCGCAGTATCTGCGAGAAACGCATCAGGTTGGCACCGGCACCTTAGTGGGCTTGTGTATTGGCCGCTCGCTGGAGCTGCTGGTTGCGACTTTGGCCATTTTAAAAGCCGGTGGTGCATATGTGCCACTGGATCCGGCATACCCTGAGTCTCGTCTGGCATATATGCTGGAAGACACCCAGCTAACCGTGATCCTGACCGAGCAGGCGCAGCATGAAGTGCTCGCCTTCAGCTCGGTGGCGAAAGTGTCGGTAGATATCCCTGATGCCCCTTGGTCTTCACTGAGTGATTTAGATCTGCCAAGGGCTGAAGGGCTAACGGCGCAGTCGATTGCTTATGTGATTTACACGTCAGGTTCTACGGGCACGCCCAAAGGGGTGATGACACCGCATCGGGCAGTCAATCGTCTGGTGTACGACCCTAACTTTATGACTCTGAACAACCAGACTGTGTTCCTGCAAAGCGCCAATATCGCCTTTGATGCAGCCACCCTGGAAATTTGGGGCCCACTGCTGAATGGCGGACGCTGTGTGTTGTACCCCGAGGCTTATCTGTCTCTGGACGGGATCAACAAAGTGTTGCGTACGCAAGGGATAACAGCAATGTGGCTGACCTCGGGCTTGTTTAGCGAATGGAGCAAGCGCTGCGGCACATTAACCGGCGATGCACTGGCACTGCAAACCGTGCTGGCCGGGGGCGATGTACTTAACCCGCACGCTGTTACAGCGGTGCAGGCAGCGCTGCCTGAGGTGACTGTGGTCAACGGGTACGGTCCGACTGAAAATACCACCTTCACTGCTTGCTATCCGGTACCGGCAGGCAAAGACATTAGCGCCGGTGTGCCGATTGGTCGGGGTATTCAGGGCGATGAACTCCTGATCCTTAGTCCGCAGGGACGACTGTTGCCAAGTGGTGTGGCGGGGGAGTTGTGCGTGGGCGGCGATGGCCTGGCGCTGGGGTACCTGAACCAGTCGCAGCTGAGTAACGAGCGTTTTATTGCCAATCCGTATATTACTCAGTCAGGGCAGGCAACGCGGCTGTATCGAACCGGCGATCTGGTGCGCTTTGGCCCGGATGGCTTGTTGGAGTACATCGGGCGGATGGACGACCAAATTAAGATCCGGGGTTTTCGGGTCGAGCTGGGCGAGATTGAAACCGCACTCAACGCGGACGCGCGGGTAGCACAGTCACTGGTTACGGTGGATAAAGCCCGCGGCCTGATTGTGGCGTACGTTGAGCCTCAATCAGGGTTGTCTGCAAGCGAGTTAACAACGCAGTTAAGGGCCAGCCTGGCTGCCAGTTTGCCGCCTTATATGGTGCCGTCGGCCTGGCAGCTGATCGACGTCTGGCCGCTCACTGCCAATGGCAAAATTGACAGAAAAGCTTTGCCCGAAGTGGAACTTACGGGCATGACAGAGCAATATGTCGCGCCGCAAACAGCGCTTGAACAGCAACTGGTTACTGTGGTTGCAAGCCTGCTGGAGGTTGAGCCCGACACCATCAGTATGTCGGCCAACTTCTTCGATTTGGGCGGGCATTCGTTGCTGATGATGCGACTGATGAGCGAAATTAAGGCGCACTGGCAGATTGAGCTGAGTGTGGCCGAGGTCTTTGAATGTCAGTATCTGAGCCAGGTGGCAGAGCTTATCCATAGCGAAATGGCTTTGCAGTCTGCTTTTGACGACAGTGACATTGATGAAGACGAAGAAGTGCTAGAGATCTGAGCCCATAAAAGCAACCCGACTGCCAATTCCCCCGGGTTGCTTTTAATTTTTACATTATTGTGAATTTTCTATGTTTTAAGCTGCGATTAACCTGCCAGCCCTATCCTGATTCGGGTGTTTAGCCAATGCCGACTGTCACCTTTTTGTCATATTGTTGCTTTATCTTCCGGGTGCTTTTTAACCCATGATTTTAAAGTTCTTTTTAGATTCTAAAAGAGGTTGTGTGAAGTATATGACAGTGCTGTCATTTAGCTTACAAAATTAAACAATTGTGCACACTTGCCAACCTTGGTGAAGGTAATGAACATGTTAACATGCGCACGTAAAAGATATGGGTAGACACTAATTAACAACACCGTCTGGTACTGCCCTCGGTTAGCGCCAGACAATGCGAATGACCTGCTTCAGGCCTCACAGTGCCTGACAGAATGACTTTTTATTGTATGGATTTACGGAGATGATTATGAAGAACGTCAACAAAGGATTAGGGCTGGTAGTTTTGCTGGGTTTATCAGCGGCCCTGACTGGTTGTGGTGAGGGTAGCGACGAGCTAAAAGAGCAGCTGAACCATGATGCAAAAATGTCTTTTGTTAACTCACTGGACTATATGGCCGATTTTCACGCCAAAAAAAGGTCTATCAGTTCAGGTTACAGCGGTTTGTTCGACAGTGGCAGCGTAGTGTCGGCAGATGTGCCAGCAATGGAAGTTGGCAAAACCTACAGCTACAGCTACAAAGCCATCAATAATATGATCAACCTGGGTGTTAAAGACAGCAACAGTGGTGAAAAGCAAGAGCGTATGAATACCACGCTGAAAGATGGTGCCAGTTTGTGGGTGATTGCCTGGGAAGCAGACGGTGAACGCAGTTTGTCTGTGGTTGGCAAAAAACAGGAAAATAAAGCGGATGTTTTTAACGTGCGTTTGTTTGCCAATGGCAGCTATGACGTGATGGTTGGGGGTGAAAAAGTCACCACCACTGAAAAAGGCCAGGTGACGGCTTATTATGAAGTGAGCAGCTGTGCTGACGGGCTTGAGGTTGCTGGCAATGCCATTGACTTGTGTAACGGCGATGTCGGTCAGTCTTATCTGTTGGTGGTGGATGCCAATGGTAAGCGCGTGATGGCCGCAGAATAAATGCTAAAACGCGCGGTGTGCTGAGCCACCGCGCATCTTGATACCGCCGCTTTTATATGTTTTAAGCCAGTTTGCCTTTTACAATTGGCTGAGATGCCAGAATTTTTTCGTCAATACTGAATTTACCCGCGCCATAGGCCGCCAGCGCCAGGAAACCACCCGCCATCGCAACATTTTTAAAGAACATAATAAACTGCATTTGATCTGCCAGATCAAAGTGGAACAACAGCGCACTAACCAGACTAAACCCAGCGAATGCAATGGCTGTCAGGCGAGTAAGCAGGCCGCCCAGTATCATCAGACCACCGATTAACTCAAAGGCAATGACCAGTGGTAGTAACTCGCCAGGCAGGCCGCTTGATGCCATATACTGTGCGTTGCCCTCAAAATACTGGATCTTGTTCATCGCTGCGAGAATAAAGATGGCCGACAAGCCAATGCGTGCAAGCAGTGCAGCAATATGAGATAGCGTTGTGTTTTGGTCGAATAGTTGAATTAATTTAGTCATTACCGTTTCCTCAAGTGCGTAATATTTAAGCCAGGGCTTGCGGGGAAACGTACTTCGTTGTTTTCCCCTCAGCCGATATGAAACAGTATAAATTCGTTTTTAGATTTTAAAATTTCTAAAAATAGCGTCTTTTGTTCTATAAAAAAGAATTTAAACTTCAAACAAAGATTCCGAGAGTAAAAAGTCAATCACGGCTCGGGTCCGTTGTGGCACCTGACGACGAGACGGGTAAACCAGAGAAAACACCAGCGGTTCGCTGTGCAACGATTCACAGAGTGTGACTAACTTTCCATCGCTGATCTCCTGTTGCACGGTAGAAGGTAGTAAGGTTGCTACGCCAAGCCCGCTCACGACCATTTGCTGCAACAGGTAAGGTGAATTACAACTTTGATGTTGGAGGGGTTGGATCACCACCGGCTCCTCATTATCAAACAGCATTTGTGCGCCCTGCTCGGCGGTTTGTTTGAGCATCAGCCAGGGCATGGCCTCCAGCTCAGCCACTGTGTTGGGCATGCCATACTGTGCAAGCAATGTGGGGCTGGCAAACAGGGCAAAGCGCTCCTGATGAAGAATGCGTGCAACCAAAGATTCATCACGAATAAAGCCAATCCGAATAGCCAGGTCAATTTGCTGTTCAATCAGGTCGAGCGGGTTATCATCGACAATCAAATCCAGGCTAATCTTCGGATAGCGCTGTGCCAGTTTGTCGAGCTTGGGCAGAATAAACTTATGCGCAATGTCGTGATTCATGGTCAGTGTAACTCGGCCACTGGGCTCAGTATCCGTCAGTTCCGCTTCTATATTTTGTAATATGCCGTCTAACTGACGGGCATGTTGCAAAATTTTTTCTCCTTCCTGGGTCAGTTTTAACTGACGTGTACTGCGTTGCAACAAGCGTACATTCAATTGCGATTCTAACTGAGACACTTGTTCACTTACTCGTGATCGGCTGGAGTGTAAACGCCGTGCGGCGGCGGCAAAGCTGCCACTGTCGATCACGGTTGCAAAGATGGCCAGCAGCTTCAGCGAATTGTGATTGATTGTAATCATTTTCAGAACACTTCATTTTGTAATGGCCATCTTATGATAACAGTCATTTTGCCAGACAATAAGCCCGTCAACATAAAACATAAACAGTGGAGAGAAAATATGATTGCAGTAACAGGCGCAAATGGTCAGCTGGGTCGTTTGGTTACAGCGGCACTTTTAAAGCGAGTACCGGCATCTCAGGTAGTAGCCCTGGTACGTGACCCTAAGCAGGCCGAAGCCTTAAGCCGTCTTGGCGTAACGCTCAGAGCTGCAGATTACGATCAGCCGCAAACCCTAACACATGCACTTGAAGGCGTAAGTAAGCTGTTACTTATATCGGGCAATATGATTGGCCAGCGGGTACGGCAGCACAGCGCAGTCATCCAGGCTGCGAAACAGGCAGGTGTGACCTTGCTGGCCTACACCAGTATTTTGCATGCCGGTACATCGCCTATGCAACTAAGTGCAGAGCACCGGGTAACCGAGCAGTTGATCAAAGACTCAGGCCTGCCTTATGTGTTGCTGCGCAACGGCTGGTATAACGAAAATTACAGTGCAGGCATTGCCGGCAGTATAGAAGCGGGAGCGATTGTGGGAGCCATGCATGAAGGGCGTATTGCCAGTGCCGCGCGGGCAGATTATGCCGAGGCCGCAGCTGTGGTACTTACCGAGCCTGATCATGCGGGTAACACTTATGAACTGGCGGGCGATCAGGGCTTTACTTTGCAGGGGCTGGCCGAGCTTGCCGCTGAGCTTAGTGGCAAAACCGTCGTTACTCAGTATGTATCTGAACAGCAGTATGCGGATTTTCTGACTCAACTGGGCCTACCGGCCGGATTTGCCGCGTTGCTGGCCGATGCTGAAGTACAGGCCAATGCCAACTGGCTGCACGATAGCAGCGGCACGCTGAGCCGCCTGATAGGCCGACCAACTACGCCGATGTTGCAGAGTCTGGCGCATCAGCTAAGCGTTTAACACTGTATTAGGCTAGGGGCGTTCTTCGAGCAGACTGAGTGCCATACTGGCCATTTTAACGCAGTTGCGCCCGGCATGTTTGGCATCGTACAAGGCGCTGTCGGCCTGATTTTGGGTGCTTTCGAACCCCTGCTGGCTGATCTCCCGGGTACAGGCAATGCCAATACTGATAGTTAACGGCGTATCCTGTAACCCCAGTTGCAGGCTTTGCTTTGCAAAGGTGGCTTGTAGTTTGTTTGCACTTGCCACCGCCATGTCGGGCTGCATATCGAACAGCACCAGACAAAACTCTTCGCCACCCCAGCGCGCCTGCAGATCGGCGCTGCGAAAGTGGTTTTTTAGCACTTCGGCAAGGCAAACAATCGCGCGGTCGCCATTGTGGTGGCCGTACAAGTCGTTAACGCGTTTAAAGTGGTCGAGATCAATCATCATCACGGTGAGCGAATCGCACTTGCGCTTGCTCAGGGGCAGCAGCTCGTTTAGTTGTCGGGCCAGGCCGCGACGATTAAGCAGCCCGGTCAGCAGGTCGTGGTTGGCGGCAAACTCTAACTCCTTAACAAAGCGTCCGGCACTGAGTAGCAACAAAATGGGGGCACCCGCCAGGATCCCCAATAACGCTGCCACCCAGGTATAGCCTGCAACCCAATTAAAGGCCTCGCCTATCTGCGGTAAATTGCCCAGCGCACCTTGTAGGGTATAGAGAACGGAAAAAGACACTTCCAGTAACACTACGCCGACGGTGATCCTGGCAGCCAGAAACTCATTTTTGTCCTGCCGTGCGTGCCTGTACAGCACCCAGGCGTAATGACAGCGCACCGCAATAAGCCACACACCAATCAGGGTAATACGCAGCTCCCTGTCGGGGACTAAGGTGGCGGTCAGCCAGGAGATAAGCAAAATGGGTAAGACTAACCAGGCGATTTTTTGTTTAGAGGGCGTACGTTTAACAAACTGCCAGGTGCCAATCAGCCAGGCTGAGTGCCCCAGTATCAGGAAAGTATTAAAAGTTAAAACGCGCCACTGAACGTCCAGGCTTTGCATGGTTAGCTGCGCCAGGTAGGCAAAGGAAAGCAGCAACATGGCCAGTGACCACAGGCGTGTGCCCTCAATCGTTTGTGTCATTTTTGAGATCACAAACAGTACAGTGGCACCCGCAAGAGACGCAATCCATAACGACAGCATCAGTGTAAGATCATGAACCTGCATTAAATCGACCTATGTGTATTCAAGTTGCTGTCCCTGGGTGCCCTTAAACAGGCCTTCTATTGGACTTTTATTAATCTTCAATCATAGCACTGACAGACCCAGATGCGCAGCGGTTGTGTGAAATTCACGCTGTACATAGAGAATTCAGCTGCTTGGCGCTTTTGTTAATGTAAACAAAGGTAAATAGTGTTTTTCTTTTAACATATTGATATTAGATTGGTTATAGATGCATGTGGCGCTGATAGCCGATGAGCGCATTAATCTCACTTGATAAAAAACGGCGGAGCAATTAATGTTCCCATTAGTACTTCATTTGTTAATTTATTGATATGTTGAAAGTGTCTACTTACATATTGATGGGCGCCATTGGGTTGGTGTCGTGTGCTTCATTGCTGTTTTATGACAGTGAGCAGGCCCATCCTGAAGCGCCGGTCGCGTCGGGCGGGCAGCATAGTGCGCCACTGAATGTGGCACAGCTGCAACTGGCTATGACACATGAGCCGGAACCTACTGCATCTGGCTATAAAGACAGTGACGTCAGGCTGCCACAGCATGAATTGCAAAGTACTTACTACACCATCAACAAAGAGTCGCAGCACGCCAGAGCATTTTTCAAATCGAGTTCCACTGTGCCTTATGAGTTGTATAACGAAGCCTATATGGAGCTGGATGTAAAAAGCATTCGTACTTTGGCGTTGGGCGACAGTTTTGAATTTTTAATTCCTCAGACTCAGGAAAAAATTTGCTCTGAAATCGTCGATATCACGGTGACTGAGCAGGAAAAGCGGCTGACCGGGCAAGTGGGCAAGCATGCAGACGAGCGCTATCAGGTGCACCTAACTTTAACTAACGACGTAATTTACGGCCAGATCCAGCTGCCAAGTGGTAACTATGTGTTTGAATCATATGGACAATATGCCTGGGTCGCGGCAAAACGAAATATCCACACACCACCGCTCAAAAATGCACCTGTGTATAGCCATAAGCCCACAGGATCTCCCCCGGCCAGCGGCGGGCGAGCATCATCACCAAACATCACCTTTGACACCCGTTTATGATGGTGCAATGCGCTTGGGTAACCTTGTTGTTAATTTAAAATGTTAATGTGAAAAGTTTGCGTTAATAAGAATGTAATCTAGAGTATATATTCTTGCCTCGAATTCAACGACGGGAGTATATATGAAGTTATCAAGGTTGGCTCATATCACAGCTAAATCGGTTGCAATTGCTGCCATTGCATGGTCTTTTGGCGCGAATGCGTTGCCACAGTGCCCAGATCCAAGCTGGATTGAGCAAAACTATGTCAAACCTGACGTGCCCAGTGCCGGGTATCGCAATGGCCTTAATCGCTTGATTACCTGGTTGCCCAGTTTTCATATGGTACATGACGAAGTAGTAGCAGAGGGCAATAGTGTAAGAGTAACCGCAAAGTTTGATTACGGCGCGGTTGCACACAAAGACCTGGAATTTGAAACGGTCCGTTTTTATCTGCGCGGACAGCAAGACAGCGACTGGCGCTACCTGGGCGATGCCGTGACCAACAGCGACGGCAAGGCCAGTGTCACCCTACCTGCTATGAACGCGGGCCAGTACCGCATTTATGCCGCAGTGCCAGCCGATGGCACCGGGGCGGAAGGGTTTGTCACTGTCATACAGCCAAATACACCAGCCGTACTGTTTGATATTGATGGCACTTTAACTGAGTCGGACGCCGAGCAAATTGGCGACTACACCGGGATTGATCGCGCCGACGAAAAAGAGGGCGCATATAGTCTGGTACGCCGATACCTGGATCTGGGATATCAGCCCGTTTACCTGACCGCGCGTGTTTACTGGTATGCCAAGGGCACCCGCGACTGGTTAAACTGGATGGGACTGCCGCGTGGCTTCCTGCGTACCTCTTTGAGCAATGAAACTAGCCTGTTCAGAACCGCTGAATACAAAATTGAACAGATCCAGCAACTGCAATCGCAGGGCCTGAATATTGTGCGCGCCTATGGTAATGCAAAAACCGACGCCGAAGCCTTTATTCGCGCCGGACTGGGCGCACAAAACAGCTTTACCATAGGCCCGGATGCCGGGCATTACGGCACCACGGCCATCACCAACAATAGCTACTATTCACATATTACCAATGAGGTAGACACCTACCCCGCGGCGCAGTGTGAGTAATGTCAGAATATGGGCTTGCGTAATGGCAAGCCCATCTAAGTCCCAAAATAGGGTATTTTATTTCCCAAACAACTGCTTACCACAAATTTTAATGCAGGTATCCTGTACTTTTTTAATTCGATATTTATAATGCGCGCAGTTTTCCCCGTTCGCGCGGGCTTTGAATTAAGTCGTATCATAAAGAGTAAATAAGGAAAGATATGAAGCAGTTATCTTGGGTGGCTGGATTAGCCGCAGTATTGGCTGGCGCACCAGCTATGGCACACAGTATCAACTTTGATAAAGTGGAAGTTGGGTATAAGCGTTTTAAAGTGTCTGAAGACATGGATCTTGAACCATTTGATATGGACACGTTGACAGGTGTGAATTTGTCGCTCAGCAAGCGCTTTGACAACTATTATGTTGAAGGCAACTACTACAATGTTGATGATGAACAAACATCATCCACCCGCTTATCTGACGTTGCAGATATCAGTGTAAACCTGGGGCTTGAAATCGTGCAGTTTACAGTAGGGATGGGTTATATTTGGGAGCTGGATGACACTGCTTTGTTCGATGTGAGCCTGCATGCTGGTCGCGTTGAGTTGAAAGGCAGCGGAGATTACGCGATCACACAACTGGGCGAGACACTACACAGTGAACAAGGTTCAGACTCAGATGGTGAAAATATCTATCGTTTACGCGGCCAATACCAGACCAGGGTGATGAATGACATTGAGTTAAGAGCGGGACTGGGCTTTGAAAAGAGCAGTGGTGAAGATAGCGACAGCAACCCTTTGTTTTTTGTAGGGGCAGGCTATCACTTTAACGCCATGTTCTCTGTCAATACCGAGTATCGGCATGTTGATGATTACAAAACGCTGGATGTGAATTTCAGATATAGCTTCTAAGCGCCAAAGGCCAGTCTCCGGACTGGCCTTTTTGGTTGCACTGCGCGCCCAGTATAGGGTGTTGTTTTATTTGCACCCGCTCTCATCTTCCACTAATATTGGAGAAAATCCGGAAACTTTTTGGAGTAATTATGGCAGACAGCAAAAAAACTGAAGTACGCTTTTCCGTTGACGCAGACTACCTGGCTCAGCTACAGCAACGCTTAGGGTTAAAAAAATCCAGTGATCTGACCAAAGTAGCACTGACCTTACTAGACTGGGCTTCAGACGAAGTGGTGCACGACAGAGCCATTTTATCGGCAGATAAGCAAGGTAAAGACGTACATAGGCTGGTTATGCCTGAACTCAACAACATCAACAAATCAAAACCCAACGCACAACACTAGGTACACAGGATGACGGGTAACGCACAGGACAGCGACCAAAACCACACACAAACAACATGGCAAAACCTGGACTTAAGCACCGCCCAGGACTCATCGCCCATGGAAGCCCCGGTCTCCGACCCGGAGCCACTCACAGGTAAAGAAAAAGCCGGCGTAAACCTCACCTGGGGGATCATTGCCGTGCTAATCGGCTTTTTGCTGATCATTCTCAGTATTTTTGTCTGGGGCGAAATCCGCTTTTTTAACGCCATCATCGCCAACCCCAACAACACACTGAGCGCCGAACAAATGCAGGCCAAACTCGAACTGCTCGCTACCCAGCGCGCCACCTTCCGCGCCTTCTGGTTCGACACCCTCCAGCTGATCATACTCAACGTGCTGTTCCCAACTCTGACCGCATTGCTGGGGTATGTATTTGGCACCAGCAGGAATAATGGGGCGTAAAAAGGGTGGAAGAATGCAGGGTTTGTATGTGGTTGCAAACTTTGTACGACAAGGGCGAATTCTGGCTTGATGGCCACTTTCTCTATCTGTTTGGCTTTTTTACAACGGTGTGCTTTGCCGTTATAGAAGCCGAATGGGTGCTCTTGCTCACCTCGCCGCTGGTGGCATTTTTAGCCGCGATACTGCTAGGCATGATCTTGTTCTGTTTGTTTATGACCCTGGCTATAACTCTTTTTTCCTGCCTGTTGTGTTGCTACATTAAACAGATGCTCTTTAACAAATTGACTAGATAGCGAACAAAAAATCGGAAAACGCAGGGCGAAATTTGTACCCAATATTTTTGGTAATTTTTTCCATGCGATTTTTCTTTAGTTAAAACAAGTATATAATTTTAGAGTGTTCCCCGCAGGCGCGGGGCTAAACCGTATAGAGCTGACATTCACACGTGTTGGTGAAAGTGTTCCCCGCAGGCGCGGGGCTAAACCGTCTGCGGCTTTATACCTATTTGTGAAAGCGCTGTGTTCCCCGCAGGCGCGGGGCTAAACCGTTCGACAAATCCTACATGGCGAGCTGGCATTACGTGTTCCCCGCAGGCGCGGGGCTAAACCGCTTCCGTTAGTTGAATGAGATTGAGGGGCTGGGGTGTTCCCCGCAGGCGCGGGGCTAAACCGTGAGTAGGTTTTGCCTTCAAAGTTAACGTTAGGTGTTCCCCGCAGGCGCGGGGCTAAACCGATTACACACCGCCACAAAAAGCACCAGGTGTTGTGTTCCCCGCAGGCGCGGGGCTAAACCGCATATATTGACGAGCTGCGAACGCAAATTGATGTGTTCCCCGCAGGCGCGGGGCTAAACCGATATACAAAAAACGATCTAAAAAGAGACATAGGTGTTCCCCGCAGGCGCGGGGCTAAACCGGCCTTCACCAAAATGCAGTCGCGATCTTAGTGGTGTTCCCCGCAGGCGCGGGGCTAAACCGCGCCCACCACAATACGTGCCGCAGCGCACCACTGTGTTCCCCGCAGGCGCGGGGCTAAACCGGGGTTTTCGAGGCTGATCAGGTACTTATGGGCGTGTTCCCCGCAGGCGCGGGGCTAAACCGATACTTTCATATTGCGCCTTTGCGTCGTTAAAGTGTTCCCCGCAGGCGCGGGGCTAAACCGTGCACAAAGACGGTGTTCACATCGCAAAAAATGTGTTCCCCGCAGGCGCGGGGCTAAACCGTCACGAACAGTGGCAATGTCGGGTATGCTTCTCGTGTTCCCCGCAGGCGCGGGGCTAAACCGCCGATATGTGCCAGCTCGTAGCCGTTGTCGGTGTGTTCCCCGCAGGCGCGGGGCTAAACCGAATTTACATTGACGGACCCCCCGTATCAGTAAGTGTTCCCCGCAGGCGCGGGGCTAAACCGTCACGGGTAGATACGATAAAATCTGAGTATTCGTGTTCCCCGCAGGCGCGGGGCTAAACCGCACAGCACATTGAGGCGAATAGTGCCACAATGGTGTTCCCCGCAGGCGCGGGGCTAAACCGGTGTGTTGTTTACCGCCGAATCAAAACCCAGCGTGTTCCCCGCAGGCGCGGGGCTAAACCGCTTGTGGCGAGCTATGCTCTCATTTTTGTGCACGTGTTCCCCGCAGGCGCGGGGCTAAACCGCTGATTGGTTGGTTCCGTTAATCGGTTGTCAAGTGTTCCCCGCAGGCGCGGGGCTAAACCAGATCGCGCTCGTCGCTGCAGGAGTCAAGAGGCGTGTTCCCCGCAGGCGCGGGGCTAAACCGACGTAGAGCCGCTCGTCATCCAATTTTTGAAAGTGTTCCCCGCAGGCGCGGGGCTAAACCGTAATTACTATCTTTCTGCTATTTAAATGTGCTGTGTTCCCCGCAGGCGCGGGGCTAAACCGTTAGTGTTCGCGTTATGATAATTTTGGGTAGACGTGTTCCCCGCAGGCGCGGGGCTAAACCGGCTGAGCTGATCACATTGCCAATAAATAGTGAGTGTTCCCCGCAGGCGCGGGGCTAAACCGCACTAAAGGTTATTGAGACTTTGGAGGCTCAGGTGTTCCCCGCAGGCGCGGGGCTAAACCGGGTGGAATGCCACCCTGGATGGTCAAGTGGCGGTGTTCCCCGCAGGCGCGGGGCTAAACCGCCCTGCGATACTGACGAGCTGGCAAACAGGCTGTGTTCCCCGCAGGCGCGGGGCTAAACCGACCTTGCGAGGCGAGTTGTTCCAAATGGTTTTGTGTTCCCCGCAGGCGCGGGGCTAAACCGACACATGTTTTTTATCAGTAGGGCCAGTTTATGTGTTCCCCGCAGGCGCGGGGCTAAACCGGACAAGCGATATCTCTGCGCGCGAGTACCACCGGTGTTCCCCGCAGGCGCGGGGCTAAACCGTTGCGTTCCATCTATTCCCTGTTGGCGGGAGAGTGTTCCCCGCAGGCGCAGGGCTAAACCGAATTTATTTATTGAGCGGAGCTTAGTTTCTAAGTGTTCCCCGCAGGCGCGGGGCTAAACCGCACATAGATGACTCGACATGGAGAAAAGTCGAGTGTTCCCCGCAGGCGCGGGGCTAAACCGTATATTTTCATAAAACACCAATGAGCTGAAAAGTGTTCCCCGCAGGCGCGGGGCTAAACCGCTGAATGCTTGATCCAGTTTTCCTCTACGATTGTGTTCCCCGCAGGCGCGGGTCTAAACCGAAAACGCAGGGATTAATACTCACGTGATCCCAGTGTTCCCCGCAGGCGCGGGGCTAAACCGTAAAACAGATGTTTGTGCGCATGAGAGATTTGGTGTTCCCCGCAGGCGCGGGGCTAAACCGGTCGTTTTACAACCAATTGCAGCACAGGTCACGTGTTCCCCGCAGGCGCGGGGCTAAACCGCAAACTGAGTACGCGTTTTTTAAAGCGGCCATGTGTTCCCCGCAGGCGCGGGGCTAAACCGCTTGGAAGTCCGAAAGAGGTGATCGACACATTGTGTTCCCCGCAGGCGCGGGGCTGAACCGAAACAGCTGAAACAATTGCGGCAGGTGAAATCGCGTTCCCCGCAGGTGCGGGGCTGAACCGGAGAACCCCTGGGTTCTGCGTTGTGGGCGCTTGTGTTCCCCGCACGAGCGGGGCTGAACCGCACTTCTTTGACAGGTATATTCCACGGATCACCGTGTTCCCCGCAGGCGCGGGGCTGAACCGTTATTACAGGTCATTAAGCTCACGGCATTCATAGTGTTCCCCGCAGGCGCGGGACTGAACCGTATGGAAAAGGTTAAAAAAGAGCCGCAATTCATCCATGAAGCAGCGTCCTTCGCCCCTGCACACGCAGGACAAGTAAATGGGATATTTATTAAGGTGTAAGGTGCCAGAGGGCCATACTGAAAATGGCGGCAGGGCGAGACTCGAACTCACATAATATACGCGTTGCATATAACCGTTACCCGTTGGAAACACTGCCGCCACGGCCTATGATTACTTTATAGTCAGAAAAGTTACAAGAAAAAGTGTCTGATTTAGCCCAAGTCTGAACAGCATTTTAAAGTTGCTTATTGGCTTGGTGTTCGGCTGTTAAGTAAATGACTTTCTTATTGTTACGTTGAGCCTGCCAATATTTTGGCTTTGTACAAAGGCTAAGCAGAGCAGTCAGGGGCCATGTTATCTCATATATATTAGAATAAATCTGACCTGAAAATTATTAGAGGCAGCTAACAGTATGAACTTGATTAAAAAAATAGTCTCACGATTTTTACCCGCTCAACAGCGTAAAAAGCAGGAGCAAGAACTCCAAGCAAGAGGGGGTGTCCACACACCTTGTCGGAGAAAAATAAAAGACACATCAAGCCCATTTCATTCTAAATGGCTCGATGGTTCAATAACCACTGCGCACTATCAAAAACCAAAACAGAGTAGCCAACCTGAAAAATAGCGGAGCCAGCTCAGTAAAAATACAGCAGGCGGGTATAGAGGTGGCGACAGGGCGAGACTCGAACTCACATCATATACAAACTACATATAACCGTTACCCATTGGAAACACTACCGCCGTGTTCGATTTTTATCCAAACGAACGACTATGTAAAGCAGCACTTTATTTTTTGACTCAAAAAAGACAGAAAATAGGCGGCAGGGTGAGAATCGAACTCACATCACTGTAACACAGCCCCTTACCTATCGGGGTACACTGCCGCCAAAACTGATTATTAATCTCCCATCAAAAAAATACCAGTGCGCATTGACTGGCAGTTTGTCTCAGGTCAATGACTTGTACTGTTGGTTTTGATACATTTATTTCACGATAAGTTTACTAAAGTGTTTTATGCAGGCTAAGGAAGAGCAGTATTTTCGGTATATTGAAGCGGTGTTGTTTTGGCAAGGAGAAATTCAAACCGGTACTTTCCAGGATAAATTTAAGCTTTCACGGCCCAGTGCACGGCGTTATGTCACCGACTTTATCGAGCGTTACCAGATTGCAGCAAGCTACAATGAGTCTGAGAAGGCCTATGTACTGACAAGCCCCTTTACACCTAATTATATTTCTCAGGATTTTGCTGAATACGCCAGTCTGACCGGCGATCAGTATGTCCATAACCTGAGCACCTCCACCATCACAGCGCTGGCATTACCACACAGAAAACTTAACCCAACCATTTTGCGGCCCATACTGAATGCCTGTCGGCGACAGAGCGTGCTGGATATTCGCTATCAGTCTATAAAAGAAGGCGGCGAAACCGAACGCGTGATCCGCCCTCACACCTTGATCAACTCCGGGCTGCGCTATCACCTGAGAGCCTACTGTGAAAAAGCCAAAGGGTTCAGAGACTTTTCATTATCGCGTATCGTCTCTGCCTCCCCAGAATTTATCAGCAAAGCACAAAAGTACAAAAAAGACGACGAAGCCTGGCAGCAGGAAGTCACTCTAACCATTATTCCCGACCCAAGACTCAGCGAGTACGCCCAGCAAGTTATCGCCCACGACTTTGATATGCATAACCACCAAAAGCAAATCAAAACCAACGCTGCACTGATCAACTATCTGATCAGCATTTTGAGGCTAGATGTTCAGCACCCGCACCCGGAAGCCCAACAAATCGTGATGGAACCGGCTTGCTATCGGGAGCTGAGAGCCAGAGGTTTGTTATGGAACAGCTGAGCAAACGCACCAGACCGGGTAATTTTTTTACTGGTTGCAATCGCAGGATTGTCGGTATTTTATTTGCGTCGTAAGCTGAGTGCATTGAAAGCAAGGACTAGAGCAATATGACAGACTTAAACAGTTTGATGTTCAAATACTGGGGTAAAGCCAGAAAGCCACTCGAAATTGATTACTGCATGAGCGAGATGAATGGCGAGTCATTACAAGATATCGTTGAACGCTATCCTAGCGTTAAATCTGTCGATCACCTAAAAGTACTTGCAAACAAAAAAGGGTGGCAAATTGTCAGACAGGGCGAAGCTTTTCACCGTTATCACCTGCTTGTATTTCATAGTTTGGATGTGGCTGCGGTTGCACTGACTTATCTGGAATTGAATAAGCAATTTACACAAGATTTGGCCGAGTTTCTGGGTTTATCTATTCCACAGCTCAGGTCATTGGTCGGATTCTTTGTTGCGATTCACGACTTGGGTAAATTTGCTTCAGCATTTCAAAACTTAGCAGAATTTAGTGATAGTAATTTAAGTCAAAAAAGATCAAGAGAACCTTACTCAGCAAAGGACGCCCGACATGACGGGTTAGGCCACCATTTTTGGAAAACCTGCGCCAAGCAAATTGAAGGTGCAGCTGATGAAGTAACGCTGGCTTTTAAAAAGGTAGATTCGGTGCGAGTCATGCTGAATTGTGTTTTTGGCCATCACGGTGAGCCGGTTGGAGCCCAGAAATTTGGTAGCAGAATCGAAGACTATTGTGTCGATGAAAATTACCAGGCTTGTAGAGAGTTCATAGCGTTTTGCCTTAAGCTATTTGCTGATGATCTGCCAACGGAAGAGTTTTCAGATAGAGTGTGGCGCGATCACCTAAGGTATGCCAGTTGGCACCTCGCAGGTTTGTGTACTCTTGCTGACTGGTTAGGCTCGGATACTCAGTATTTCGCATATCATGCTGAACCGATGGATATACAAAGGTATTGGCAAGAAGCTGTAAAACAGGCACATAAAGCGCTTACAACCAGACAGTTGACCAGTCAGGTAGAGGTCTTCCCTTATGAGTCAACTGCTAAGCATTTTGGCTTCAGTACTCCTTCCCCATTGCAGTCGTTCGCTGAGCAAGTACCTGTCGGACCTGCACCACAATTGTTTATTCTGGAAGATGTAACGGGTGCGGGCAAAACCGAGGCGGCGCTAATCTTGTTACATCGTTTAATGCATGCGAAGGCTGCGGATGGTTTCTACTTTGGTTTACCGACTATGGCGACCTCCAGCGCCATGTACCACCGTATTGCACAGCATTACGGACAAATGATGTCCGTTGATGGCAAAAAAGCCAGCCTGGTATTAGCACACGGCGCGAGTATGATGGAGGATGCTTATCAGGAATCACTGATTACAGAGCAACTACCCGATCTTGAATATGGTAAAGCCGATGAAACAGCAAGTCAGGCTTGCCATATCTGGTACGCAGATTCCAAAAAGAAGGCGCTGCTTGCCCATGCTGGCGTTGGTACAGTTGATCAGCCTTTGCTGTCGGTTTTAGCCTCCAAACACAGCACGCTACGTTTTCATGGTTTGTTTCGTAAGATTCTGGTTCTTGATGAGGTACATGCCGCAGATCAATATATGTTCACTTTGCTGGAAGATCTTTTACGTATTCATTTACGGTTTGGCGGCAGCGTGCTCCTGCTTACCGCGACTTTGCCGCTGGAAAGGCGCAACAGGCTTTGCCAGATCTGGCAAGAAGAGCTTGGCCTTGAATCTCCCGAGTACACTCAAAACACAAGCTTTCCGCTCGCAACCTGGGTCAATGAGCAAGGCAAGTTAAATGAGCAACCAGTGGAGAGTTTACCGAGAAATCACAAATCTGTGCGGGTTGAATTTATACATTGTGAGCAGGCCTGTATTGAAGAGGTACTGATGAGAGCATCACGCGGAGAGGCTGTTGTTTGGGTGCGTAATACGGTGGCGGATGCGCAGCAAGCATATACTTTACTCTCCGAGCGCTACCCGCAAACACATATCACTTTGTTCCATAGTCGCTTTGCTTTATACGATAGAAAACAAAAGGAAAAAGAGGTGCTTAGCAGACTGGGTAAGCAAAGCTCGTCACAGCAAAGGCAGGGGCAAATATTGATTTCAACTCAGGTGTTTCAGGAATCAATCGATGCAGATTGCGATTTTATGCTCAGTGATATTTGCCCTATTGATGACTTAATTCAGCGTGCAGGTCGGCTAAAACGCCATATTCGTGATGAGCACGGCAATCACAACTCCGAGCTCTCAGAAGACAAGCGTCCACCTGCTGTATTAAAAGTGTTTTGCCCTGAGTGGCAGAGCGAGCCTGAAAAAGACTGGCTACACAAAACTCACCCCGGTACGGCCGCTGTCTATCGTAGCCCAGCCATTATTTGGCTAACGCAAAAAGTGCTAAGAGAGAAAGGTGGTTTGTTTTTACCGGATTGTGCACGCCATTTGATCGAAAGCGTTTACAGTCAGGCTGCGCTGGGCACTCGGCCAGCCAATCTGGATTGTTATCACAGTGAGTACCAGGCGCAAACACAAGCGATGGAAAATCAGGCAACGCTTCAGAAGCTGGATTGGCAAAAAGGGTATTGCCGGCAGGCGGGTAATGTGTGGATGGGGGAAGAGCTTGAGATCAGCACGCGGTACAGCGACAGAGTTAGTATTCAGGTGGTGGTGCTAAAACTAGAACAATCCGGGAGTATGACCTTTTATGCTGAAGGCCGCGCCGAAAAACACCTGCTACAGCATAGTGAAATACGTGTAGATCAAAAAAGTATAGCTGAAAAGCTGGCTCCAATTCCAAATGAATACAGTGAGCAACTGGAGAGGCTGCAGGAGCGCCATCCTGCACTCAAATACAAGCAATGCTGGTTGCAAGGAAGTGATGAACAGTTTTTATATGATGCATTTAAAGGGCTAACAGAGGTTGGTGAATAACCTATTTTAGGGGCTTGCCCCCATTTCAATCAGGGAAAATGGTATGAATAATTTAGTACAGGACCCTTGGCTATATTATCGGTTCAGGGATAACTCTATCAGGCAATTGCCTTTGTCGGCTATAGCAAACCCCGATGTGGTTGACTTTGCTTTGCCACGCGCCGATTTTTACGGAGCAGCGTATCAGTTTGCCATTGGCTTATTGCAAACTTGTTGCTCTCCCGAGGAGGGAGAAGATTGGTATAACTGGTATGAATCACCTCCTGCAGAGCTGGCGCTGTCAGAGTCGTTTAGTAAAGCGGCACATGCATTTAATCTGTTTGGAGATGGCCCGCTGTTTATGCAGGACTTAGATCCACTTCAAAACGCAGGCACGCAGAACGTCAACACCTTGTTGATTGAAACGCCGGGTGACAACACGCTTAAAAATAATGTAGATCATTTTATAAAACGTGGTCAGGTTGAAGCGATGAGCCCTGAAATGGCGGCGCTTGCATTATTTACTTTACAAATTAATGCACCTTCTGGTGGAAAGGGTTATAGGACAGGGCTTCGAGGAGGTGGACCACTGACAACCTTGATATTACCCAATGAAGAGTCGGCCAGCCTGTGGCACAAACTGTGGTTGAATGTCTGTATTGAGCCGCAAGTGAGTAATGGTCAATTACACAGTGGACAGATATTTCCTTGGCTTGAACATACAAAAAACAGTGAAGGAAAAGGCACAGAAGCGCTTTTTAAAGACGCGCACTTTCTCACGCATTTTTGGGCAATGCCGAGGCGCATACGGTTACAGCCAGAGGAGTCGGCGGGCAGTTGCTCACTGACTGGCCATCAATGTGAGGTGTTGGTTAAATCTTTTGCCACTACGAACTATGGCAACAACTATGCAGGGAGTTGGTGGCACCCACTCACGCATTATCGTAGTAACCCTAAAAAACCACATGAGGATAACCTCTCCAGTAAAGGGCAGCCTGGTGGCATCCAGTATAAGCAATGGCACGCCTTGTGTTTCGCCAATGAGAGCGAAGGCAACCATCCAGCCAAAGTGATAGACGAGTTTTACGATATCAAAATGGACTATGTTGACCAGCAACCCAGGCTTTGGGCATTTGGCTTTGATATGGACAATATGAAAGCCAGAGGTTGGTATGACAGTCAGTTCCCGGTGTTTTTACTGGATGAGACTAAACGCGCAGGCGTGATCCATGACCTTAATCAGGCCATTCAGATTGCCATGGAATTTAGCAGCATGATGCGTACCTTGATTAAAGAAGCGCTGTTCGACAGGCCCAAAGATGTCAAGGCAGATCTGGCCCAGCATACGTTAAGTTACTGGCAGCGCAGCGAACGCGACTTTTTTATTGCAGCCCAGGCCATTTGCGCTGAAGGGGAGCTGCAAAGTGAAGATGCAAAACGCTGGTTCTATCGGGCCCTCAATACCGCGTTAGATATCTTTGACGAGGTGGTTTTAAGTACTTCCATGGATAACAAAGCGATTGCCAGAAAAGTGGCTGCAAGACAGAAGCTGACTGCCTGGTTACATGGAAAGAAAATAAGTAAAGACTTTAAACGGCGTTACAACCTAAAGACACAAAACAAGGAGGCACAAGCCAATGACGCTTAATTACAAACCGAAAAGTCAGCTATTCAAAACAGTTAGCTGGGATGCATTTCAAACAGTGTTTCGCTGGTGGCTTGCTATGTCGGATGACGAGGCAACTCAGGCTGAGTTAAGCATCAGGCCTGCGCCAACAGTATTTCGTGCCCAGCTTAAGCGTGCTTCCAGATTGGACGACGTTTATCTCACTCAGGGCTTTTCGGCACTATGGCAGGCACTACCCGCCGAGATACACAATCATAAAAAGGACTGGTTGATGCCTTGCTTTGCTGTGATAGCCAAAAGTCTCAGTATGGTGCGGAGCCATCATGAGCACGGCTCCTTTGCCAGAGATCTAGGGCATGTAGAAGAGGGCGCAGACAAGCAGGTTGTTAGTGAATTGCGATTTCAGAACCTTCAGGCTGCGAAAAATGAGCAGGAATTTGTCACGCAATTGTGCCGTCTGCTGGCTCAGTTGAACAATAAAACAAACATTCTAAGTCTGGCAGACGACATCGCCTGCTGGTTTGAAGAACATAATTATCAGGCGCCCAGACGGGCAGACAAGAGGATCGCCGTACGCTGGGCGATGGACTATTACAAAGATGTAGCGAACAAGGCATAAATAAGGAAAATACCATGAGCAAATTTATTCAGATCCACACTCTTACTTCATACGCCCCTGCAAACCTGAACAGGGAAGAAACCGGCAGACCGAAAACGGCCAAGTTTGGTGGCTTCGAACGCCTGAGAGTCAGTTCGCAAAGTTCAAAGCGCAATTGGCGAGTGAGTGACGTATTTCAAACGAGCTTAGCTGATCACATTGGTACCCGAACTAAAAAGTTGGGCGTAGAGGTTTTTAACTACCTAACCGAAAAAGAAGTAAAAGAGAAAGATGCTAAAGCTTGGGCAATTGAGATAGCGGGAGTTTTTGGCAAAGGCAAAAAAGACGCGCTGGAGATTGAGCAGTTAGCGCATATTAGCCCCAGTGAAAAAGCAGCGGTATTTGCATTGGCAGACCAGCTAGCAGCAGAAAATCGCGGACCGCAAAAAGACGAGTTGCAACTACTTAAAGCAGAAAATCAGGCCGCAGATATTGCCTTATTCGGCCGCATGTTGGCATCGAGCCCAGAGTTTAACGTTGAAGCGGCGTGTCAGGTTGCGCATGCTATCAGTGTTGAAAATGTCACCGTAGAAAGTGACTACTTTACTGCGGTGGACGACCTCAACGCAGGAAAAGGAGATCAAGGTGCTGCGCATATTGGTGACAGCGGTTTTGCTTCTGCGGTGTTGTACAACTATATCTGCATTGATAAAGAGCAGCTGGTAGACAACCTTTCTGGTGATTTAGTGCTTGCCAACAAAACCATCGCTTCTTTGCTAGAGTGCATCGCGAAAATCTCGCCAAAAGGCAAACAAAATAGTTTTGCTTCTCATGCTTATGCCTCGTACATTCTGGTAGAAAAAGGGGAGCAGCAGCCTCGCTCACTGGCAAGTGCTTTTGTAAGCCCTGTAAAGGCCCTTGACGAGAGTGAGAACGTGACGCAAATCGCAGTTCAGCGTCTAGAAAGCCAAATCGAGAACTTTGACTCTGTTTATGAGCCTTGTGCAGATAGTCGTCAGTCTATCAATGTATTAACCGGTGAAGGCAATTTTAAGTCTTTGCAGGCTTTTGCTGCTGATTAACGGGGTCTCTATGAAAACCAGTAATTATTTGGTGATCAGACTATACGGGCCTTTAGCCAGTTGGGGAGACGCGGCAGTGGGCGGCGACCGACCCACCCATATTCGCCCAACACGAGGTGCGTTGCTTGGTTTGGTTGCTGCTGCGCTTGGGATCAAGCGTGAAGATAAGGCCAACTTAAACGCGTTAAACGAAGCGCTTAGCTGCCATGTTAAACAGTACAATGCGGGTAGCTTGCTCAGGGACTTTCATACAGCACAAGTACCGAGTGAAGATAAAAAAGTACGTCTATACACTCGTCGTGACGAACTGGTTAAGTCGAAAAAGATAAACACCGTACTGTCAAACCGCGATTACCGGGAAAGCGGACTATGGGTTGTTGCACTTGAATCGAGTTCTTCAACGTACTCGCTAGAGGCGATCCGCGCTGCATTGTTACGGCCTAAATATATGTTGTACTTGGGACGTAAATCTTGTCCATTGTCAGCACCGTTGTGCCCGACCTTGGTTGAGAATGTATCGTTAAAAGCGGCATTAGATCATGAGTTCCCACCAATATTAGGCACTGAGCAGGCCGATTCAATTTGGCTAAAACCGGATAAGACTGTGAGTTACTACTGGCAGGGCGACAGAGCAGATCTCATCGCCGAGCAGACAGAGCGAGTTCATACTCAGACTGTACGGGATAATCCGATAGACAGAAAAGAATGGCTGTTTGACTTGCGCACCGAGCATCAGCTGGTGGTTGAATATCAAAGGTAAGGAGGAGCCAGTGTTTTTAAGTCAGATAAAGTTATTAGACAGTGCCATGGCCAGAGAGGAGCGTCAAAAACTCGCTGTGAATGGTTGCTACGCCAGCCACCAGTTACTCTGGAAGCTGTTTGCCGGTGTGCAAAAACGCGGTTTTTTATATTGTACCGTCAATGATGCGCTCGATCAGTTCATGGTGCTCTCGGCACAGGAGCCGAAAAACTATAATGATATATTTGCTATCCAAACCAAGCGATTCAACCCTGTATTACGTCAAGGGCAAAAGCTCGGCTATCAAATTACGCTTAATCCGACGGTGTGTAAAAACAACCGTCGCCATGATGTGGTGATGAACACACAGCAAAGTTTATTGCTAAGCGAGCTTACAAAGTTAGGGGTTGCTCCTCAAGAGAGCAAAAAATCTCGGCTTAAAAGCCAATTGTTGGATTTTGCTGATGATGGTGTTGTTGCTAATTGGAAAGCAGAATTGCAACTTACCGAGCAAATAGCGCGCAGCGAGTTGCTGGAAATGTGGTTAAGGTTTAAAACTGATTTAGTGTTGCGCCAGTGGTGGAGTGAGCGGTTGTTGAGTCTGGGTGCCAGAGCTGAGTTAGCTGATTGCGATATCTATGCTTATCAGCAGCACCAGGTTGCAAAAGGGAAAAACCAGATCCGCTTTTCTACTGTCGATATAGCCGGTCAGCTTGAAGTGACAGATCCCGAAAAGTTCACTGAGGCATTATTCAACGGCATCGGTCGTTCCAAAGCTTTTGGCTGCGGGCTGATGTTGATTAAACCTTTGTAACCAAATTTGTAAGGCGGGGCGACTCGCCTTTTTTCTTAGCTAATTTTTATTTAATTTAGGAGTGCAGGGAATGGCATTTCTTCCTTTAAAACCTATTCCAATCAAAGATCGTAATTCCATGATTTTTATTGGTATGGGGCGTATTGATGTACGCGATGGCGCGTTTGCTGTGATTGATGAAGTAAACGGCGAGCGGATGCTTATTCCGGTTGGCTCTGTGGTGTGTATTATGCTGGAGCCGGGTACGCGGGTGAGCCATGCGGCGGTCAAGTTGGCTGCAACCACAGGTACTTTGCTTATCTGGGTGGGCGAAGCGGGCGTCAGGCTTTATTCGGCAGGGCAGCCCGGTGGTGCACGCTCCGATAAGCTGCTGTATCAGGCCAAGCTGGCACTTGATGAGAACCTGCGGCTCAAGGTCGTGCGCAAAATGTTTGAGCTACGCTTTGGCGAACCAGCACCGGAACGGCGTTCGGTTGATCAGTTGCGGGGTATTGAAGGCACGCGTGTACGCAAAACCTATGAACTGCTTGCCAAGCAGTATCAGGTCAGCTGGCAGGGCCGACGCTACGACCCTAAAGACTGGGCGAAAGGCGATGTGATCAATCAGTGTATCAGCGCCGCCACGTCTTGTTTGTATGGCGTTACCGAAGCCGCTGTTTTGGCCGCTGGCTATGCGCCTGCCATTGGCTTTTTGCATACAGGCAAGCCGTTGTCGTTTGTGTATGATATTGCAGACATTATAAAGTTCGATACCGTGGTGCCTGTGGCGTTTAAAATTGCCAAACGGCGGCCTCAATCTCCCGATCGTGAAGTGCGTATTGCCTGTCGCGAAGCGTTCCGCAAAGACAAGGTATTACCACGTCTAATTCCGCTGATTGAAGAAGTTTTGGCCGCGGGTGAAGTAGCACCGCCCGAGCCTTATGCCGATGCACAGCCGCCCGCCATCCCGGAACCTGAATCCATTGGCGATGAGGGCCATCGCAGCGGAGGTCCGTTATGAGTATGTGTATGGTTGTCACTGAGGCTGTACCGTCAAGGTTGAGAGGTCGTCTGGCAGTATGGCTGTTGGAGATCCGCGCCGGTGTGTACGTGGGTGACGTAAGTAAACGCATTCGCGAAATGATCTGGTTTCAGGTCAGTGAACTGGCGGAAGACGGCAATGCGGTTATGGCCTGGGCAACCAACACCGAGTCGGGTTTTGATTTTATTACCTATGGTGAAAATGCTCGAATGCCGGTGGATTTTCAGGGACTGAGACTGGTGAAGTACACCCCAAGACCCGATGACAATCAGGGAGGAGATTAGCGAATTATTTCTGCCATTCTATCTGTGATTTATTGCTCTTTAACAAGTCGGATATTGAGATTTAAAGGCTCAAAAAATAGATATGTTTGTACCCAATATTTTCGGTAGATTTTGAAAGGTGTTTTTTCTTTATAAAAAACAAGTATATAATTTTAGAGTGTTCCCCGCAGGCGCGGGGCTGAACCGCCTGTCCGGCAGCGGCCTGATTGGCGGCGGTGGCGTGTTCCCCGCAGGCGCGGGGCTGAACCGTTGTTGCCAAACTAAATTTTAATTATGTGGCCGTGTTCCCCGCAGGCGCGGGGCTGAACCGCTAAAAACACCTCTTTCGATGCTTCGCCAGGTGTGTTCCCCGCAGGCGCGGGGCTGAACCGAAATTCGCCAGGCCGCCCTTGAAAGAGCAAACCGTGTTCCCCGCAGGCGCGGGGCTGAACCGCCCCTAACGGGGCTGTGGGGTGTTTGTTATAAGTGTTCCCCGCAGGCGCGGGGCTGAACCGGATGACTCAATTACTATTTCAGCCCGATCTGTGTGTTCCCCGCAGGCGCGGGGCTGAACCGTTAATAGGTTGCGATGCTAGGGCGGTAAGATAGTGTTCCCCGCAGGCGCGGGGCTGAACCGTTTTGAAGGTTGCAAAAGCAGGACATCAACAAGTGTTCCCCGCAGGCGCGGGGCTGAACCGAATGCTATGCAAAAGTACGTCCTGAGCGCAAAGTGTTCCCCGCAGGCGCGGGGCTGAACCGTACTCCTGGTCTGACACTACGTAACGCGTTTTAAGTGTTCCCCGCAGGCGCGGGGCTGAACCGTATCGCGCACCAAATGCAATTATCAATGGTGACGTGTTCCCCGCAGGCGCGGGGCTGAACCGGCAAAAGCCTTTCCACTGCTTCTGCGTCATTGGTGTTCCCCGCAGGCGCGGGGCTGAACCGTACCTGATTGACAAATTTGTGTGTATGGGAGAGTGTTCCCCGCAGGCGCGGGGCTGAACCGCCGGATGGCGTCCAGCTGAACCATGGTTTGGTGTGTTCCCCGCAGGCGCGGGGCTGAACCGTGCCCCGCTGACGGGCAGCCTGATTGTCAGTAGTGTTCCCCGCAGGCGCGGGGCTGAACCAGTCTAATGTTGAGCTAGTCCGTGAAAACCATTTGTGTTCCCCGCAGGCGCGGGGCTGAACCGGCAGTGCACACCCTATGTTGCCGTTTCTCAGCGTGTTCCCCGCAGGCGCGGGGCTGAACCGTGGCAGCTGGGAAAAATGGACAGATTCTGTATGTGTTCCCCGCAGGCGCGGGGCTGAACCGATCGTTTAACGGCCACCAGAACGCCACTTTATGTGTTCCCCGCAGGCGCGGGGCTGAACCGATGACCACACAAAACGAGCAGGCGTTCCGTGCGTGTTCCCCGCAGGCGCGGGGCTGAACCGCCTCTGAATTTCCAAACAAGATCAGCAATAACGTGTTCCCCGCAGGCGCGGGGCTGAACCGCAATTAACAGACATATCAACGTATGAGTTAATCGTGTTCCCCGCAGGCGCGGGGCTGAACCGGTTAGTTGGTGTTGACGTTACTCAGTTACAAAGTGTTCCCCGCAGGCGCGGGGCTGAACCGTGCTGCGCACTTACCGCACAACGCAATAAGCCGGTGTTCCCCGCAGGCGCGGGGCTGAACCGAGGCGATCGGAGATGTGGCCCGCGTGGCTCGCGTGTTCCCCGCAGGCGCGGGGCTGAACCGCCAGCTTCTAAACACAACGAGCTGATTTTATAGTGTTCCCCGCAGGCGCGGGGCTGAACCGCAATGACTGTATCTTCTGGAAAGCTGCTCTCTGGTGTTCCCCGCAGGCGCGGGGCTGAACCGCCTAGATTTGATGCTCTAGCTTCACAATGAGTGTGTTCCCCGCAGGCGCGGGGCTGAACCGCCAAAACGCAAGAAGTGCAAGCAATGCGAAAAGTGTTCCCCGCAGGCGCGGGGCTGAACCGTGAGGTACTAAATAAATCACTTGACGCATCCGGTGTTCCCCGCAGGCGCGGGGCTGAACCGCTCAACACGCCCACAATACCCATGGACTGCAACCGTGTTCCCCGCAGGCGCGGGGCTGAACCGGAGATTATTCACACTCGATTTGGCCTTGCTGGGTGTTCCCCGCAGGCGCGGGGCTGAACCGTAGCCGGTTTGTAATTGCACACCGGCATGACGGTGTTCCCCGCAGGCGCGGGGCTGAACCGATCCCGCGTTGCTACACTGCAAATCAAGTTGAGTGTTCCCCGCAGGCGCGGGGCTGAACCGGGGGCGGTCCAGCAGGAGCAGGCGAAAACCACCGTGTTCCCCGCAGGCGCGGGGCTGAACCGTATTCGAGGAACTGGATGTTTTTACTTCGGTCGTGTTCCCCGCAGGCGCGGGGCTGAACCGTGACGAGGGCGAGGGAAAATCCGATGCATCCTGTGTTCCCCGCAGGCGCGGGGCTGAACCGGTCGGCCAGTGCTTAGTGTTAAACCGTGTTGGCGTGTTCCCCGCAGGCGCGGGGCTGAACCGCCAGTCGATGATTTTATTCAATTGCTATCCTCCGTGTTCCCCGCAGGCGCGGGGCTGAACCGCTCACCGTAAAAGTTAGCTTTGTCGATATCTTGTGTTCCCCGCAGGCGCGGGGCTGAACCGATGTGTGCAGTAGCAAGTACGGGTTGTGCTCAGTGTTCCCCGCAGGCGCGGGGCTGAACCGTATTCGCGTTCACCGCTTCTCGGACGGTGTAGGTGTTCCCCGCAGGCGCGGGGCTGAACCGTCAGGCGGGGCAGCCTACCTTGATGGTGTCATGTGTTCCCCGCAGGCGCGGGGCTGAACCGGTGGTGATGTTGCATTTGAAATTGAAGACGGCGTGTTCCCCGCAGGCGCGGGGCTGAACCGCCCCATTAAATCGCTCAGGTCATCAAATTGTACGTGTTCCCCGCAGGCGCGGGGCTGAACCGCCCCATTAAATCGCTCAGGTCATCAAATTGTACGTGTTCCCCGCAGGCGCGGGGCTGAACCGTAATCTTTGCCTATTGCAATTTTACCTTGATCGTGTTCCCCGCAGGCGCGGGGCTGAACCGAACCTCTTTAGCCATGACGTAAATGTCATTTTGTGTTCCCCGCAGGCGCGGGGCTGAACCGCCAAAAACGAGCTTCAAAAGTTCGGAAATGAAGTGTTCCCCGCAGGCGCGGGGCTGAACCTCTGTGAGATCTGCGCCAGACGAAATGGCGCTCGTGTTCCCCGCAGGCGCGGGGCTGAACCGCAATCGAGCTCGTCAAAGCCTGGGGTTTTGAAGTGTTCCCCGCAGGCGCGGGGCTGAACCGAGAGTTGCTCACCTGATGCATGGGCAAAAATGGTGTTCCCCGCAGGCGCGGGGCTGAACCGAATGTTTAGCTAATGAGTCCGTTATAGTGCAAGTGTTCCCCGCAGGCGCGGGGCTGAACCGCAGGTGGTGCTAGTTGCTGATGTTGGGTCAAGGTGTTCCCCGCAGGCGCGGGGCTGAACCGGTTTGCTGGCCAGACTTGAGCGAGCCTAGCAGGTGTTCCCCGCAGGCGCGGGGCTGAACCGGTTGAGTTACTAGACGCGCTATGCGACCAAATGTGTTCCCCGCAGGCGCGGGGCTGAACCGAGACCGCTATAGAAGCCGTTAACGATATCGGAGTGTTCCCCGCAGGCGCGGGGCTAAACCGTGATAATCCACTTCGTCATTGATTGCGCCAATGTGTACGGGGCTAAACCGCTGGAAAAGGTTAAAAAGAGCTGCAACTCATCCATGAAGCATCGCTCCTTCGGTCTTGCTTCGCCCTGCACGGGCGCATGGATTGAAATATGATTGTCGCTTTGTGTTACCGCGCATTTGATACGGATAAACAAGTGATGTTTGTGGGTTAAACCATGAGAGTTCGGGTTAGGTATCTGACAAAGGGAGAGACTTTGTGCACACGTCACACCTGTATCATCGAGCAAAATTCGTAGGCAGTCAGAGACGTCTTTGGTGAGTAGGTTTATAGTGCAAAGCAGGGGTCGTAACAGATTAAGATGTCACGGCCAGGGCACTTAAAAAGCAGGGAAGAAGAACCGTGTTCAGATTAGACAAAGCATCAGGCTGTGCATCGCGGCACAGCCTAGTATTCATATAAGGATCACTCAGACAGGTCTTTTTTGAGTGTGTATAAGGCGTTAGACACTATCACCATTCCAATAACAATACCAATTAAACCAAGTATTTGCACTGTACTCATAATTACCTCCTTAACAGGTCAAGCGATACCGACAAGCGTCGATAACCTTGTACTCATAATTGCAAAAAGAAACCAAAAAGGCAAGCTGGCTCCTTATTTGGAGGGACTGTGCGGGCGCGTGGATTGAAATACATCAGCTGAAATGATACCGGGCATTTCATCCATGAAGCATCGCTCCTTCGGTCATTTCGATAATTGCTCCTGCACTGTTCTACTTCCCCACATTCATGTGGGCCCATGACCTCACCTCAGCAATCTGCGAGACGGTGTTTCGGTCTTGCTTCGCCCTTCACGGGCGCCCGAGCAACGCTTTTTTTATTGGCCTTGCGCAAAACTGGCGGACTAAAAAGCACGAAGCGGCGTTCCGTGCCAATGGCCCGCTGTCTAATTTTACGCCTTTCTACGAGGCGTTTGTTGTGAAAGAGGGCGATAAGCTTTACCGGCCGCCGAGCGCGTAAAGATCTGGTAGCCTATTCATTCAAAGCATCAACCTGAAGCAACAGCCGCTGGTAAGGGTCTGGGGTTGTTGTTTTAACGAGTTTTAGCAAGCCCCAAAAAGCTGGCCATATTGGCTAGCCTGCCTGCAAGCCCCCGTCATAGTGTGCACTCAGTAATAGCCCGCACAAAATCACTTTCTGCAACTTGGCCTGTTTATTTTCGCTGTTTGGCAGCGCAGTTTTCTTTGCGCTGAGCAAGGCTGCACCTTGAGTAATATGTGCCGGCAGAAAATCATGGCAATCCGATCTGCAAAAAACTTTAAAAAAACGCTTTACCTCAACTTAACTTAAGGTTTTATCTTGGCTGCACATTAAAAAAGGAGTCAGATTATGCAAACGTTTATGCTCACCAAAGCGTCTTTTACCGCGCAGTTGCTGCGTACTTTCAACACCACAATGCAGAATAAATAAGGAGCCGTGTTATGTATCTGGAACATGTAAATTTAGTCGTTGACGACATCGAACAGGCACTCAATTTTTACCGGGCAGCTTTTCCACACTGGCATGTACGCAGCGAGGGCAGCGGCAGCTGGCACGGCAAAGCCAGAAACTGGCTGCATTTTGGCGATGACTACCACTATATTGCCTTTAGCGATCATGGTGAGGGCAGCAACCGTGAGCTCACGGGTCACTCGGTGGGGCTGGCGCACTTTGCTTATGTGGTGCACTCGGTGGATGCAGTTATAGCGCGGCTCAACCAGGCCGGGTATCCGGTGGATAAAGACGGGGCACAGCATCCGCATCGTAAAAATGTTTACTTTATCGATCCGGCCGGATTTGAGGTGGAATTCGTTGAATATCTGAGTGATATACCCGCTGAGCGCAACAGCGATTAGTCGAACGATAAATCGGTACGAGACTTTACAAAAAATTTACCTTATCATCGGTAGTCAGAAAGGGTTCTATCAGAGGCTGCCGGGATGGCCACGGTCAATATCATTCCCAAACCAGATTGGGTGCTTAATCATCAGCATCAGCAGTTGCATAGCAGTCAGCGGGTGATCTCGCTGGATGACAAGCAGTATGCACTGCTGACTTTGCTCATGACACATGCCAGCCAGGATGTGACAAAAGAGCAGATCTTCAATGCTTTATGGCCGGGCCGCGTGGTCAGTGAAGACGCCATTTATGTCACGGTGAATGGCTTGCGCAAGTTGTTGGGCGACAGCGTTAAGCAACCCAGGTACATTAAAACGGTGTCGGGTGTGGGTTATCGCTGGGTGGGTCCGCAAATCGGTGAGGATAAGCCACTGCTGCCGCGTTATCAGATACTCTCGGCGGCGCTGTGCTTACTTGGCGTGGTGTTACTGGGTAGCCAGTTTAGTGCCTCCTCAGCACCCGAGCCACTGTCGCCCGAACAGGCCGAAAACTTCAAAAAAGCCCGCTACCTGCTCAATAACGACCCCACCGCCATTGCGCAAAGTATTGCCCTGTTACAACCGCTGACGTTAACCCGCTCAGATTTGGCAGAACCACAAGTATGGCTGGCGGATGCCTATTTGCGCCAGCTACTCGCCGATCCACAGCGTAACGTACGTAATCGCAACCGTGCCCATGCGCTGCTGACATCGGTTTTGGCGAAAATCCCGGAGCATGTACAGGCAAATCTGCTGATGGCACAGCTGATCATGCTCATCGACTTCGACCTTCACTCTGCCGGGCAGTATTTCAAAGCGGCGTTGCCCAGCGCGCAAGGGCATCACTGGTATGGTCAGTATTTGCTGGCGCGGGGCGATTTTCAGGGGGCGCTTGAGCACATTGAGCAGTACCGTTTGTTAGAGCCCAATGGCTATTCCAGCGAGAGTGTGGCCTGGGTATACACCATGAGCCAGCGCCATGAAGCGGCGTTGAATGCGTTGCTTAAATTGCAGCCCTACAGCGACAGCAACCGCTTTTATCATACCTGTTTGCGCACGGTCTACGAGCAGCTGGGTGAGTACGATAAGGCCTTTGCCGAGATGATATGGGTGATGCGGGATGCCGGTTACAGCCCGCAATTAATCGCGCAGGCTGAGTCGGCATTTAATCGCGCTGGCTTACCCGGCGTTTACCGCTGGCTGTTGCACGAAGATCCATTGCGCGCAGAGATTGGTCATTACACCCCGCCCATGTCACTGGCGCGTTATGCCGTGATGGCAGGTGAGCGCGAGCTTGCTGTCACTTATCTGAACCAGGCGTTTGAGGCGCGTCAGCAGGCTATGCTATGGGCCGCGGTTGACCCGGTTTTTACCCCTTTGCATGACTATTCGCCCTATCAGAGTCTGATGCGGCAGTTACATTTGTCCGACAAATAGTGTCCTGGCTTGTGGCTGTCCGCGGACTGTCCGCTGTCCGTCCGTCAGGTAAGACTTAATCTATTATTCTTATGATTTTTATGGGTTTATTTTCTGGCATGTAACGTGCAAATGTCAGTAAGTACAAAAACGATAACCATAAAGCAAAGGAGTCAGGCATGTTTAACAGGGCCGCTGACTTATTCATCTTCGGTGCTGTTTGCCAACACCGTTCAGGACTATGGCTTTGCAACTTTGGTAGGCACGCCAGCAGGCGGGCGCAGCTCGCAAAGCGGTGGGATCCAGTTTCTGACCCTCAAGCATACCGGCATACGCACCATTGCTCCGCGATTTATTCTGCACCGCCCGTCTGGCAAACAGCAAATGACCCCGGTGCAGCCCGACCTGGCTGTCAGCCAACAAGGCCTGAGCAATACGGAATTTGTGACCAAAGCTCTGAGCGTAACCAACTCTCTGTAAGGGCCGGTTCTTTAAGGACACGCTCTTTAAGGCTAATCCCTATGAAGGTAACAGCCTGTCTCGATTGACTCCCAACCTGTGCGGCTTCAATGGCCGCATTTTTCACCTTAAGCGCCAAGCCTTTTTTATTATTTGCACAATCTTGCGCAATAATATGAACAAATAGCGTGCGTTAAGCTTGACCTAAACTTAACTTGAGGAATTAGTCTGGCCACCACAATAACAATGATAAAAGGAATAAATATGGATATAAGTAGTTTACCAGTGCAGCTTTCGCGCTTTACGCCGCTGGTCTGGGTGATGTTGATCGGCAATTTTTTTGTGCGCGCCAGTTACTACATGGTTTGGCCTTTTCTGGCGGTGATGTTGTACGAAAGTTATGGGCTCAGTGCCACTGAGGTCGGGCTGTTGCTAACCGGCTCGGCAACGCTGGCGGTGTTTTTGGGGTTTTATACCGGCAATCTGGCAGACAGGTTTGGTCGCACCCGCATGCTCTATGTCGCAGTGCTGGTGGGGGTGATATCTTTTGCCATGCTGGCGCTGGCTAATGCGTTATGGCTGTTTGCGGTTGCGGTATTTTTGGCCTGTATGCCACGTACTCTGTGGGAAGCGCCCAGCAAAGCTTTACTCACCGAAGAGCTGGCCAACCCCAAAGACCGCGAACTGGCGCTGCACCTGTTGTACTTTCTGGTCAATGTGGGGGCGGCTCTGGGGCCACTTTATGGTTTATGGGCCGGGCTCAATGGTGAGCAGTTTAGCTTTATTTACACCGCGGTGTCTTACCTTGGCTTGCTGGTGGCCCTGCTCTACTTCAGGCCCAGACGTGACGGCGCAACACCTGCTACACAGTCGGCGCCAAAATTTTCACAGTGGCTGAAGATCCTCAATAAAGACCGGACTTTTCTGGTGGTGCTGGTGGCAACGACACTGGTGTACTTTGTTTATGCCCAGTGCGACACCAGTCTGGTGCAGTACCTTACCCGCGCTGACGTCCCTGAGCTTGCGTGGTTGATTTCAGCGGTGATCATTACTAATTCCACGGTAATTATTGTCTGCCAGTTTCCGCTGCTGCATTTGATGCGCAACTGGTCTATTGAGCACAGGCTGTATCTGGGCGGCGCCATTCTGGCGGTGTCGCAAGTGATGATGGCGCTGAACGATGTTCACAATACCTGGGGCTGGATAGTAGCCATGATTGTACTGAGCCTGAGCGAAGCGATTATGTTCAGCAATATCAATGTGTATATCGACCGGCTGGCACCCGACAACCTGAAGGCCAGCTATTTTGGCGCTGCGGGATTATGTTCTCTGGGCTATGCGTTTGCGCCCATTTTAGGCGGCCTGGTGCTGGATTTATCAACCGGTGTGATCTTGTTTGTACTGACAACCCTCACCTCTTTTGTCGCCCTGGCGTTTTATAAAATTGCCCAGCTACAGTTAAAAGGCGCGCCCCGTGCAGTGTCGAGGTGTGAATGAGCAGCGCGGCCTGCTGTATAAGGCCGCGCTTTTTTCGTGGTGCTAAGCGCCTAGTCGTTACTTGGCGCAGCGTTGTAGTGGGGCAGACGCCTCGGCATCACTCAGTAGTCTGACAAATCCCGAGCACATATTGGTTATCATCGCATCAGACAATGCGCCTGCCACGTAATGCCAGTGCATCACCAGGTCCTCACCGGATTGCACCGCCACAATATTTAGCGGCACCCGGCGTGAGACCCCCATATTTTTTATCACATCTTCCTGATCGCCGTGGTCTTCGGGTTGCAACTCAAAACCATCAAAGTCGAGCGCCAGTAGCTGATTACTGTTGGTGATGTAATTGAGCTTGAAGTAAGGCAGATACTCACTCAGTGCGGGGTCGGCAATAACCTGGGTGAACTCGGGCACGCACTCATTGTAGATTTTGGCCACTCCTGAGGCGACCGAGGCACTGAAATCGAGGGCGTCGTCGGGCTTAACCAGCAGCGGCGCGACTTTATACAGTGGTCCTATCATGTCGCGGGTTTCGCGAGAAGTACGGCCGGTAAAGGTGACTGCCATCAGGATCTCAGGCGTCATCAGGTGCGGCGAGAAAACCTCACACAAAGCGCCTATCAGTGACTGGATCTGGCTGACGCCGTTTTGGCTGGCGGAGTGTGCAAAAAAGCCAGGCAATGTGCAGTTTTGAGTGTGATATAGCGAGGGTGTCCAGAGTGCACCGTTGAGGTGTTTAAACTTAGGGTAAGGGGAGTGGTGTTTAAACTCGGCCTGATAGTCGCTGACAATTTGCTGACCTTCAGCGCAGGAGAAGAAGCGTTGCTCTTCCCAGGCATAGTCAAAAAAGTCCACCGTCTCGGTATCGGGTTGGTTGTCAGCTTGCTGATCATAATAACGCTTTAGCTCGCCGATGATATTAATGTTGGAAACCGCATCGGTAATGATGTGATGAATGTTCAACAGCAGATACTGTTGTTTGTTCCCTAAGGTAAGTAGTTGCGCATGAATAAGCTCGCCCTGTTCAAGTGCAAAGCGATGGCTTTTTTGTTGACTACACTGCAGCTCCAGCGCTTCATGTGTGGCTTCGTGCGCCAGATGACTGAAATCAAGATGTTCAAATGGGTTAATCACGTCGGCGTCATTGCTGCAACACCACAGTGTGTCGTCGCGCATTTCAAAGCGGCTGTTAAACAGGCCTGTATTGGACACCAGCCGGGCGAAGGCCTGACGCATTCGCTCGGGGCACACCGAGCCATGTACTGCAAAGCACTGAAACATATTGTACAAATTACCCTGCTGCCACTGACGAAAAATATTACTTTGTGTGAATGTGGCAGGCGCATGCTTTTTACCGAGCTTTTTGACTTTCTGACCCGCTATAGCGGTGGCCGGTGCGCTGGCCTGAGCCGTTTTAATATGAGCAGAAATGGCCGCGACGCTGGGGTGGGCAATAAAGTCGTCGGTATTCAGTTGCAGGCCAAAGGTTTCAGACAAGTGAGTCATATAAATAATGATACTTAGTGAGTCCATGCCACAGGTGCGCAAGTCTTCATCCAGAGTGTGCGGATGAACTCCGCATTTTTGCGCCAATACCGACAGCACCTGTTGCTCAATTTCGCTTACAGGATTTGCATGCTCTGCCTGCGCTGGGGCGCAAGTTTGCTGCATGTGCTCAAACTCGGCCAGCAGCGCTTTGGTGTCGACTTTGCCGTTGGCGGTTCTTGGAAAGCACTCAAGGGGTACCAGGGTATCCGGAACCAGCCAGTTTGGTGCGTTATCGAGCAGGGTTTGTCGAATATTCAGGGCGACTGCGTCGTTGCGCTGGCCAGATAAGGTGACAAACGCCAGTAAGCGCATCACGCCATGGCTGCGATAGGTTGTTGCACAGGCCTCTGCCACATCGTCGATGGCCATCAACAGTTTCTCAACGGTTTTCAGGTTCACAAACCGGCCGCGCACTTTAACCGAATCATCCTCGCGGCCACTGAACAACAGTCTGCCTCCGGGTAAGGTGATAACCCGGTCGCGGCTGTTGAAAAACAGGGCTGAGTTGGCGGGTACTGGCAAGTGAACAAAACGCTCGGCGCTGAGTTGCGGCGCCTGGATATACTCCAGTGCTACACTGGGCCCGCCGATGTACAAGACTCCCTGGCTGTCACTATTCAGCTCCGCATTTTGTTGTATCGCCAACCTGACATTGCAAATAGGTCGGCCAATGGGCACGGCATCGCCATTGGCCAGCGCGGCCAAATCATGAAGGCTGTGCTGGGTGACCACGTGTGTTTCGGCAGGCCCGTACTGATTGATTAAGGTGGCACCTGAGCGGTTTAAAAAGGTACGCACCTGCTCACTCATCACCATTTGCTCGCCGGATACTATGATTTGCTCCAGTGTGTCAAATGTGTGGGTACTAAAGCTGGCCTGCGCCGCCAGAATATGCAGCAAGCTTGGGGTGACTATTAGCCTGGAAATGTGATTGCTGGCAACATTGTCGAGAATATTGGCCGCTTCTTTACGCACATTTGACGTGGTGAGGTGCAAAGTACCCCCACAACATAGTGTGGTGAGTAAGGTCTGGATAGCCACATCAAACCCAAGCGCCGTAGTGTTCAGTACCTGAGCCGGTGCAGATAAATTAGGGTCCAGACGATGGTGCAAACACAGATTCGCCAGGGTGCGTTGTGCCAGCATAATGCCTTTGGGCACGCCTGTTGTGCCGGAGCTGAAGACCAGGTAGGCCAGTGAATCGAGGCATACCCCCTGGCTATGCGCCTGCTTTGACGCGTTGACTGGCGCATCAAAGACAGATTCAATACTAGTAACGTTAAACTGGCTGAGGGCACTGGCCCAGCGTGGGTCGTCCACCATCACGCAAGCTGCCTGAGCGCGGGTCAGAATGTCTTGTGCGTAACTGACGTCGGCATCGGCATTGACGGGCACGATCACCCGGCCTGTGTGTAAACACGCCAGCATAGTTGCCACCATATCTGCGGTGTGTTCCATCAGCACCGCCACATTGTGTTGCGCTAAGGTGTTTTCCAGTAACCAGTGCGCAATGCGCTGCTGACGCTCTTGCAGCCATTGGTAGCTGAACGTCTGACCCTGATGATCGCAGATTGCGATACTTGCCGGTGCCTGTTTGCTCAGGGCCTCAATCACCTGTGCAGGCAGATCCGCAGGGGTTAACGGGTGCGACTTGCCTCGCATAAACTGCCACTGTGGTGCGGTGGATGTCTCTTCAACTGAGCCTTCAACTGCGCGGTTTTCAGTTGCGTTAAACTGCAAGGTCTGCTGCGCGCCCAGATGCAATGCGTTTTCCAGCAATGTGGCAAGTTGTTGTAAATGCGTTGGGGCAATAAAGGTTGGGTTGGCACTGAGCATGACTTCCATGTTGCTATGTTCATTGTGCACCAGGTTCACAGAAATCGGGTGACTGTGATCCGACTGCACCAGCATTTCACTGGCAAGGTCGACGCCGTCAATATCCATCAAAGCGCCAGGGTTGAGGTAGTTGATCATCACATCATATACCAGGGTGCGGGCGCTGGCCGACACCGCCGCGCATTGATTTATCTCACCAATGGGCACCTGACTTTTACGGAACAGTTGATTGAAGTCCCACTGCAGCGTCTTGATAGACTCGATAAAGGTTTGCCCGGCAGGTTTCACTATCTGTGGCAGCACTTTGGATGACATACCATAGTTGTGCTGATTGCGGCGCTGATTGTTCAGCGCATATCCCACCACTACGGATTGGTTAAAATGATGCTGGTAAAACTCACCCAGCAGGTGAGCAATGTAAACATGAAAACCCACATTGTGCTGCTGACATAAACTGTGCAGTGCCTGTATCTGTGTGCTGGGCACCGAAAAGTGGGCGCTGAGGGTTTGCGTGCCGGCTTGAGCGGGCGGGATATAGTCAAACATAAAGTCGGGTAAGTCTTGCAGGTATGTTTGCCAAAATGCCAGGTGTCGGGCTGTGTGTTTGTGCGTATTGTGATAGCGCATTTGTGCCAGCTCGGTGGTTATCTCTTTGACCGACAAAGGCAACATGGCCAGTGCCTTACAAAACAGCCGGTACAGGCTGAGTCCGTCGAGCAAAATATGATGCGCAATGAGTACCACAAAGTAACCGCCCTGTAAGGCAGGCCTCAGTGCAATGCGCACCAGGGCACCGTGCTCTAAGTCAAACGGGCGCTGTTTAAACTGCTCGGCAAATGTCCGGGCCTGTGCCTTATCCGCAAGCGCCTGGGTCATATCCAAGTCCAGCTCGCTTTCACCGCACAGGTGGTTAAACACTAAGGTGATCTGCTTGATCAGGTCTTGTGGGCAAAAGTCACCTTGCAGGTGAAACAAGCCCCCAATGTGGTATTTCAGCGTGTCGGGGTTCAGTACGCTGTCGGTGGCAATTTGTAGCTGCTCGTGAACCAGCTCATCGCAGCCCAGTTGCGAAATAACACGAGATTTAAACGCGCTCAGGGCCCGTTGTTTGGTTGTTAAGTCATTCATTTCAATATTCCTTCTGTGGCGGTGCCCGTTCAGTGACTGCCTTCAGAACTCAGTCTTCTGGTCTGATGTGTCGTGAAACGGTGCCAAAATGTAATCAAAGCGTCTGTTCGCCTTGCTTGTTTTAAAGCTAGAAAGAAAATGCGCAAAGAATGTGAAGCGGTATAAATAAATTCATATTAATTTATTTTACCGACATAAAGCAGCTTTGGTGACACTGTTAATTGAGCATGCTGAAGCAAGTTGATTGTTTAAGCCGAATAAGCTGGGTATGATTATTTCAAGCATAATGCTTTGTAATATAAAATAAAAAAGGAATAAAATATGGAAATACTAAGTACCAAGCTAGTTGCCACTGCGGCACTTGCATCGGTTTTCACAGCTCAAGCGGGTAGCATAATTGGTGATAATTCGAAACTTGAATTTGACCGTGTGCTAGATGGCCAGCTCATTGAGCTCGAAACTGAAGACTATGTTTTTGCGGGTAAGCTGAGTCACTTCATAGCTGAAAAATCTTCGTATGTTGTATCCGGCAACGTTTCGACTCAGGAAAAGCTGATCCACTGGACAGCTACAGATAAAGTAACGAGTGAGATCCGCTACTTCACCGGGGCTTTAGTCAGTGACAAACAATACGCGGGAGTATGGTTCTCGAATACAGGCGAAAAAGGCGATTGGCAGCTTAAATCGAGCACACCGGGTTTGTATGCGTCCTGTAATGAAATCCTCAAAGCCGGAGTCAGCAATGGCGATGGTGTTTATGACATACTCAGCGGTGGCGAAACGATTTCTGTTTATTGTGATATGACGACCGATGGGGGTGGTTGGACCTTACTGGGTGCCTATGCCAAAAACACGCCGGGAGGCAAAGCACATATTTCTGAATACTCTCCCGGGCCGGGCACCGAAGCGGTAGATCCACAGTCTACTTGGTTGTTCCAGGGCGATCTGAGTCCATTTTTTGATGTAAGAGAACAAGTTGCCTGTAGCAGTGCTGGCTGTGCCGAAGGTAAAAGCGCTTATGGTACAAGCATGACAACTTTGGAGCTTGAAAATATCCGCTATTCATGGGGCTATGAAGACAGAGCGAGCTATATGCCAACTTATAGTGATGTGCCGGCTTGCAGACGTAGCTACGTCTCCGATGAGGTAGTCGAAGGATGTATGGGGCTTGACAAGCTAACCAGTGCAACCACGAAAACGGTTGTGGGTTGGCAAACTGATATTCATGGCACGATAGACTGTTGGGTAGCCCGCGGTAACTACGCCTCAGGCGCGCTCGGTTCGGCACGTTGCTTCCATCGCGGTGGTCCAGATGGTAGTCGATGGGCGCTGCTCTGGATGAGATAAACCACTAAACATCGATATTTACCTCAGCAGGCACAACCTGGCAGGTTTGCTGAGGTTTCAACCTTACAAATTGCATTAGTTGTGTGCGCTCCATTCTATTTAAACCTCTTTAGCATGTCGTCAATTATTAAAAATAAGTAGTTAAATAAGTACTTTAAGGATCTTTAAGAAGGTTTCAGAGTGATTTCAGGACTTTTTTAGGTGTTGTGCGCCAGGGTGATGGCAAATCACAGAAGGAGAACACCATGAACGCAATAAACACACTGCAACAACTTGGACTGGCCAGTTTGCTGGTTGCCGGGCTTAGCCATGATGTCGCTCAGACGGCATTGGCTGCCAGCGGCGATTATCTGTTTAGTTATCAGGTTAAAGGAGAAAACTGGGGAGGCATTACATTGCGCGACCACACCGCGTATTTTGGCAGTGACGATGGCCACCTGTACGCACTGAATGTTGAACAGCCCAGGCTGGCCTGGTCGTTCAAAACCGCTGGCCTGGTGCGCTCCAGACCGACGATAAAACAGCATCAGATCTTTTTTAGCAGCGATGATGGCTATCTGTATGCGCTAAACCGCTGGCAGGGCAAGTTGCTATGGCGCACCAGCTTAAACGATGCCGATGTACAACGCATTCTGCCCGCCAATCACGCGCCGTGGGAGTTTGATTACACTAAATCCAGTGCTCTGGTCCAGGGTAATAAAGTCTTTATTGGCAGCGGCGACGGTCATCTTTATGCCCTTGCCAGAACCTCCGGTGAGGTGCTGTGGCGCTTTAAAACCGAGGGTAAAATTCGCGCCACACCCGCGCACCATCAGGGGCTTGTCTTTATCAGCAGCTGGGACGGCTCTGTCTATGCACTCAACAAACACACCGGCGCCTTAGTGTGGCAATACGAGACACAGGGCGCGCTGACCTCCAGCCCATTGATAGTGGATGATGTGCTGGTGATTGGCTCTCGTGACACCCACTTGTATGGCCTTGATCCGCAAAGTGGTGCGCTACTCTGGAAGCAGGCTTATGCCGGCGGCTCCTGGGTGGAATCGTCGGCAACGGCGGCCGCAGATGGTGAGCATTTTTACATCGGCAGTTCAGATTCCAATTTACTCAATAAATTTCATGCCCGCAGCGGTGCGCTTACCTGGCAATTCGAAACTGGCGGCTGGAGCTGGGGTCAGCCAGTTGTTAAAAATGGTACTGTGTACATTGGCGCAACGGGCCATGATGAACCTGGCTGGTTTGAAACGCAGCGAGGCTTTTTTGCTGTAGATGGTCAGACTGGTCAGCAGCAGTGGCAGTATCAACCCAAAGCCATTGATGGCTTTGTACACGGTGGCGTCTATGGTGCACCAGCGGTTGGCTACGGCAAAGTGATCGTGCCGGACTTGGACGGTTATATTCATGTTTTTGAGGAATAAGCTCTAAACTGGCGAGCAGGTCTTTGATGGCGCACTCTAATATGCAATGAGCGCACACTAATACGCTACACAATTATGCCCAAGGAGGACATTATGGACATATTGATTGCACAAGAAATCGAGCTGCATCAACATCATACGCGACACTATCGCGCTGCCATTGAACGCCTGCTACATGTCGAATTCTCGGAGGTCGGCATGTAGCAGGCGTTACACACTGGATTCCATCGTTGCCATGATGGGAGAGGAAGACCGTGCTCAACAGCGTGTGCATTCACAAAGTTACTGCTGTAACACTTTGGCACCGGGCGTATGTTTATTGCGTTATCAGTCCGCATTGGTCGACGAAGAGGGTGAAGCGTGTAATTTTGCTGAGCGTTGTTCAGTCTGGGTATTAACTGGTGAACAATGGCGGCTGAAATATCATCAGGGCACGGCCTGCGCGCCCTTTGAACTGATAGTTGGATCTTGATAAAACGCTGCCTGTTAACTTACAGGCAGCACTATGCGACTATCTGCCTTCGCTGATCCAGTCTTTGACCCAGCGACCGGATTCTTTAAGCTGACCGTCGACAAAATTCTGAGTATCACAGGTGCCATCTTGCCAGACTGCTCCGCTGCGAAAATCGTCGGAATAATTCCAGTTGGTCCAGCTGATCTTTTTGCGTTTCATCAGGTCAATGTATTTTTGTGAGCTGAGTGGGTCATTCGGACCGTCACCGTCGTAGTTTTGCGTGCCCCACTCACTGACAAATACGGGCAGTACATCAGAGGCCTGATCGAGTACCGAGCGATGATAGTCTGTGTGTGATGCTGCATAAAAGTGGAAGGTGTACATGATGTTGTCGAACGGGACAGGATCGTTTAATACGTCCTGGACGCTGCCGCCACTTGATGCGCCAAATGTGGACCAGCCATGGGTGCCGATCAAAATTAACGCGTCGGGCTGAATGGCGCGGATCACCGGGATAATTTCCTCGCTGTAGCGGCGTACGTCGGTCCAGCTGACGTTATTGGGTTCATTGGCAATGTCATAAATCACGTTATTGCGGTTCTTGTTGGCCGTGACTACGTCGGTAAAAAACTGCTTAGCCAGATCCAGGTTAAAGTTCGGGTCGCCCGGGTTGAGCTGATGCCAGTCTACCAATACGTATAAACCACGCTGGCTGGCCATGTCGATCAGGGTGTTCATCTGTTGGGTAAAGCCTGCCGGATCGGTCTCAAAGCCACCTTCTTGCACGTACATGCTAAGACGAACAATATCTGCCTGCCAATCCTGGGCCAGTACATCCAGCGAGGCATCGGTTAAACATTTGTTTAGTCCATACCATTGCAGGCCATGGCTGCTCATGCCGCGCAGCTGGATTTTTTCTTGCTGTTCACTGCACAGCCCGGTGCCGCAGACGCTGAGTTTGCCATAGCGTTCAACCGGAGTAGGCTGGTTACCAGTGTCGCAGCGGCCAAGGTATTGCCAGGCTGAGCTGCTGCCAGGCTCCGAGCGGGTCCACCAGTTGGCGCGATAAAGCTTGCCCTGATGCTGCATTTTGTCATTGGTATTGGCATGGCTGGGATTGCCCTGCCAGTCTGTTTGTGTCCAGTCCGGGTAGGTGTTAACGCCCTGGCAGCTTGCCGCATAGGCCTGGCTGAATCCCAATCCGGCGGTCAGTGCAATGGCAATTAAGTGCTTGTTATTCATATTCGGTCTCCTTTACATGTGTTGGGTCCTGTGACGCGCCAAGCTCAATGAGTGCGCTCAAAACGTCACCGGACCCTATCCAACATAATGGAAAAACCGCACGCCAGGCCTAGACTTTAGTCTAATTCTGATTGTTAAGTATTGTAATTGGATGGAATTGTGTCATTCCTGTTGTGCAGCAGGCATAAATCTTTGTATCAACCTGCTCAAATCACTTGGGGGCCTCAGCGCCCTTTATGTCGACAGGGGTGCTGCGGTGTAAGAATACGCCACTTTCCAGCTTGTCGCCCTCAACGATATAGACAGATGCCTCAGCAACCGATATTTGCACCACGCCGCCTCGGTTAAACTGTCGCGCAATGGCAAGGTCTCGAGTATATTCAACCCAGGGGGTAAACTTGGTAACATCGATGGCTTTGTCTTTGGGAATGGGCGCGCATTCACCCGATGTGCCTTTTTGATGCTCTACTTGCTCCTTGGTAGGCAATGAGTTGCTGCTTGCACCGGCTGGCCAGCCGCCTGCGGTTTGTTGTGCTGTAATGGCATCAAACTCGGCCGTGCAGTTTGTGCCTCTGTAAAGTATGATTTCTTTCTTTGCTGTACTGCTATGTGAATTACCCATATTAAAGACCTCTCAAAGTTAGAATGGAAGGGAATAAGTCAGTACTGCGATTATTGGGTAAAACGAATATCGAGACGCGGGTAAACCAAGACAAAAACCGGTCAAAATGATGTAATGCCATGTTCGCTCAGCCAGCTATGATACTGTGCTCGTTTTTGATGAATAAAGGTTAATCTTCTCGATACCAATCACAATGGATAAGTTAAAAGTAAGTTTTATGTCGACTCCCAGGCGTAGTATTTTTTTATATTCAGGCCTGGTTATCATCACCATGTTTTTGGGCTTGCTCAGCCAGTCTTCATTAATTGAATTACCTGGAATACTCGCGCTGTATGCCGGTGACACTTTATGGGCGATGATGGTCTTTTGGTTGTTTTGCTGTGTGCGACGTGGAATGCGCACCGCAGGTATAGCGTTGCTGGCCTTAGGGTTTGCTTTTGCGATTGAATTTTCGCAGTTGTATCAGGCTCAGTGGCTCAATGATATCCGACATACCCGATTGGGGGCGCTGGTGCTGGGCTTTGGCTTTAAAGGCAGTGATCTGGTGTGTTATACCTTGGGTATCCTGATGGCTGCGGGTTTAGACAGTCTAATAGCGGGGCGTCAAAAACAGCACCTACAAACGTTAAACTAAGCGAGCCCTGCATTTTTATAACCTTTTACACGGGGGTGCTCTGTATTGAGGCGGCCCGTTTTTGGCCTGGTTTCGTCTGTTTATTCATCAATTCAATAACAAAATTTTACGTGTTTTGTCTTGCTAATTCGAAGTTGTTTTGGCGGTGGAAAAATTCCAGCTAATTTAGGGACTATTTTGTCTTTTCCTCGGCGATGAATAATCATTTCTTCACTTTTTCTGATATAGTTTTGCCCTTACGATAGAGCCATGAACGATTCAAAAAGGCAAAATTTAATGAATGAAGCTCAATACGATTATCTGATTGTGGGTGCAGGCCTGTTTGGTGCTGTATTTGCCAGAGAAGCAACCGATCAGGGCAAGAAAGTCCTGGTGATAGATAAGCGCGACCACACCGGTGGTAATATCTACTGTGAACAGGTAGAAGGGATCAACGTACATAAGTACGGTGCGCATATTTTTCATACCAGCAACCAGCAGGTGTGGGATTACGTAAATCGTTACGTGTCATTCAATCACTATGTCAACTCGCCAGTTGCCAGACACGAAGACAAGCTTTATAACCTGCCTTTTAACATGAATACCTTTTATCAGCTGTGGGGCGTAACTACGCCAAAAGAGGCAAAAGAGAAAATCGCTGAAGCCCGCGCGCCGTATGCTGACTTAACACCGCAAAACCTCGAAGAGCAGGCATTGTATCTGGGTGGTCGCGACCTGTACGAAAAGCTCATCAAGGGCTATACCGAAAAGCAATGGGGTCGTCCGGCCACTGAGATCCCGGCATTTATCATCAAGCGACTGCCGTTCAGGTTCACCTTTGATAACAACTACTTTAACGACCGTTATCAGGGGATCCCAATTGGTGGTTACAATGCCCTGACAGATGCCCTGTTTGAAGGCGTCGAAGTCAGAACCGGCGTGAACTACTTTGAAGACGCTGAGAACCTCAACAAGCTTGCCGACAAAGTACTTTATACCGGTAAAATTGATGAGTTCTTTGACTGTCAGTTTGGCAAGCTTGAATATCGTAGCCTGCATTTTGAAACGCAAGTGCTGGATGAAGAGAATTACCAGGGCAATGCAGTGGTGAACTACACCGAGCGCGATGTGCCTTATACGCGTATTCTGGAGCATAAGCATTTTGAATTTGGTACCCAGGAAAAAACCGTGGTAACCAAAGAATATCCCCATGAGTTCAGTAAAGACAACGAGCCGTATTACCCCATTAACGACGAAACCAATAATGCGTTATTAGCGCGTTATCAGGAGCTGGCAAAAACAGCCCCGTATGCCGATAAGTTCATTTTTGGCGGTCGTCTTGCCGACTATAAATATTATGATATGGATGACACCATTGAAGCGGCACTGGCATTAACCAGCAAGGAATTGGCATAACATCATGAGTCGTAAAGTTTATATCGCAAGAAACTACCGCTCTAAGTTTGATGCAGCCGGTAAGGCAAAGATGGACTGCGAGACCATTTTGCAAAACAACGGTTGGAAAAACATTGGCTTTAAGCAAACCTGGATAGCAAACTCAATTTTGGGTACGTTGATCAGTGCATTGGGTGTGAGCTGGGCACTGCTGAGGTTGAAATCGGGCAGCACCGTGTGTTTGCAGTATCCGTTTAATAAGTTTTATGGCTACTGCCTATGGGGCGCAAAGCTTAGAAACAGCAAAGTACTGACTTTGGTGCACGATGTGCGCAGTCTGAAAGGCAAATACGGCCATTCGGAAAAAGAGGTCACCATGCTCAATAAATCGGATCAGCTGATTGTGCACAATGACAAGATGCGTGCCTGGTTTGAAGAGCAAAACATTCAGGCTGAAATCACTAATATTGAAGTGTTCGATTACCTGCACACAGATAACCCCAATGCCAAGCGCACACCGACTGATTACGATCAAATCCGTATTGTGTTTGCCGGTAACATGGGTCCATTTGTATATGAGCTGGATGCACTGGAGCGCGGCAACTTTAAGTTTGACCTGTATGGTGTTGGTTATGATGAGAAGAAAGTTAAAAACATCAACAATACCATGCTGGACTACAAAGGCTGTTTCCCGTCGGATCAAGTGATCGACCACATTGACGGTGACTTTGGTCTGGTCTGGTATGGCAACACTCTGGATACCTGTGATGGTGTAACCGGTCAGTATCTTAAGTACAACAACCCCCATAAACTGTCTTTGTATTTGTTGTGCGACATGCCGATCATCATCTGGGACAAAGCGGCAATGGCCGATTTTGTTGAAGAGCAGGGGATTGGTTTTAAGGTCAGCTCATTGCGTGATATTAAAACCCGTCTGGCAGAGCTCACGCCTGAGCAAATCGATCAGATGAAGCAGAATGTTCAGAGAGTAAAAACCGATGTGCAGTCGGGCCAGTACCTGAGCCGTGCACTGGAGCGATTGGTATAAAAGTTTACTGCGTGGGTCGGCCTGCGCAGTAACTCCCCTCATATTAAAAGTCGGCTTAAGCGTCTGCTTAGCGACTTTCTCAGCATTCATGATATCTCTTCTACGTACTTCTATTGGCGAGCGTTGTTTATCAACTGGATTAGTTAGTTGGTTTGCAAACAAAAAAGGCCGCACGTCGGCGGCCAGAGGTCAGTATCGCACCCTCGCTGTCCTTGCGAGCATGCCGACTGAAAGCGTAACGCTGTTGATTTGGTTTACATTAATACACGGTCACATATTTAACGTTGACTGCCCCTTCATGAAATAACTGATTGAACTGGTGATAATCAATGTCGATTTTGACCAGGGCATAATCGGTTTCCAGTGAGTAATCGCCCCCCACTGAACGTGAATACGTGCATTCCGCCTGTGCGTACAGGTACACAGGCGACGCGGGTTGTACAAAGTAGTTGATCACATGCTGGTTGCATGACTGGAACTGATATCCAGCTTCCAGCAATTGACCTTTGATCTCCTGATATTGACGGCCATATTCAATGACTTCATTAACGCTGCTGTACCCAGGGCGCTCAGGTATTTGTTCGGCAGAGGCCGTCGCTGGCGTGACATTAGCAAGTACTGACGTGCTGGCGAGTGAGAGTAAAGAAACAAGTAACGCATTTTTCATAATTAAACTTCCTTTTTGCTATAAAACGCTGTGACCGGGCGCAAAAAATCAAGGGAAACCCTTCGCCTTCAGCCACAGCAGACGACAATGGCACAGTGTTTGATGCCGTGCCATTGAACTCATGGTGGTACATTATCATGAAACTTATGTTTCGATAAATAGACGAAATAAAGAAAGTTTTATTTATTTAAATTTATTTTAGTGCAAAATTCATTCAATTTAACATGGTTTATTGACTTTTATAGATTGTAAGTGAGTGCTTGCTTTTAACGCCAGACTTTGATATGAATATTTTCATTAACTGGTTCTTTTTTCTTATTCGGATAACTTGAATATCCGATGTTCGGGTAACAATTTATTTATAATCCTTTGCCTAAGCGCGTTGCTTAACTAAGCTTAAGATCTGTCCCGCGGCAAAGTGCAAACCATGAGTCAAGATACCAGGCAAATTAAACAGGCATTAAACTGGATTAGCGGCAATGCGTAGTCTGAGACGATATATTCTGTTGTTGTGCGCTTTTCTGACTGCAGGCGCTGAGGCCGCGCGTTATTCCGTGCTGGTATATCACGGTGCAAACCCGCCTTATAATTATCTGAAGGGCTCAGAGCAGGCTGGCATTTTTAAGGACATTTTTATTCGCCTTGGTGAATTGACGGGACATGAATTTGAGTTTGTACCTCTATCTGTTGCTCGTGGCCACAAATCGTTTGAATCTGGTGAGATTGATATTGAACCGGGCGTGAATCCCAGCTGGCGGCAAAGCTCCAGAGTGCCGGGTATTTACAGCATTGATTATGCCTTTTCTCGCGAGGTTGTGCTGGGTCGCAAAGACGCGCGGGCCTATCAGCAACCCGAAGCCTTTTATGGCAAAGTGATGGGGCGTGTACGTGGCTACCGTTATGGGCCGTTTGAGCGCCACTTTGGCACCGGGAAAATAGCCGTCTACGATAACATTTCGGAGCGGGAGCTACTGGTGCAATTGGCACACACCCGTCTGGATTACATCATGATTGGTGATGTCACCGCTGCATACTATATTGCGACAAACCCTGCTTACCGCGGCTTTAAGGAAGTATACGAGATCAGCAAGTTGCCGGTGTCTATGCGTATTCAGCCCAGCAATACTCAGCTTAAGCAGGAAATTGACCTGGCGCTCAAGCATATGCTGGAGCAAGGTGAAATCACCCGGATTTACCTTAAATATGGCATTGAAATGCTGCCCTTTTGAGCTTTACCTGCTTGTTATCCAAAGATCTGCCAACCTGGACGATAAAAGGTAAGTATGGGTATCTGAGAGAGCTGCTCACTTTACATTGTGGTTAGCCAAGCGCACGCCAAACCAACTCCTCACCTTAAAAACATCTGGCAAAACTGGCGCCCTCTTAGCAAGATTTTGGTGCTGGTTTAGTGATTTGTTTATGTCAGTATTATGTCTTTTATCTCGATTTGATTGATTTAAGTCTTTGTTATTTAAACCGTTCCAATCTAGTGTTGGCTCTTTTTTAGAAATTTTTGTGAAATAAATTTCATCAATTACTGTAAAAAAATTGTTACGGTTAAGTGTTTAAAATACCAGCTAATGATGGCGTTCAGACTAAATTTTCCACTGGTCGTGCCAGTTGTTTTTTTCATCACACCCATTGATCTTTGTGTGTATCTCAGATTATTTCTAGATTGCTTTTTGAGCAATAACCATACAAGGATACAACATGAAAATTACACTTTTGGCTGCGGCTGTCCTGTCACTGTCAGCAACTGCCGTCTCTGCGAATACAGTGCAGCCGGGCTCAATCGATATCACTCCAAGTGTTGTGGGTGGGATTGAAACTCCAGCTTATTCAAGACCATACCAGGTCGCCTTGCTAATGAATGGGCGTCAGGGTTGTGGCGGTACTTTATTGAGTGAAAACTGGGTACTGACGGCTGCTCACTGTCTTGATAATGCCTCAACGGCCAGCCTGACGGTGCGCGTCGGCGCTCACTCTATTAGCCGTGGCGACGGTGATACGTTGCGAGTATCTCAGATTATCATGCACGAGAATTGGCGTGGTGCGAACGGGATCCGCTCGGGCTATGATATCGCCGTGCTGCGTCTGGCAACGCCGGCTGCGAGCAAGTATACCCCGGCAAAACTCCCAACTCAGTCGATTGCGGATCAATACGCGGGCATTGGCGACTATCCAACTGTGTCTGGCTGGGGCCTCACCTCTAACCGTGGCCGCCCGAGTGATGTGCTGCGCGAAGCCCAGTTACCGGTGATCTCTAATGCCAGTTGTAGCAGCCAGCTGAATTTCAATATCCCGGGCTCTGTGATCTGTGGCGGTGGCGAAGGTGGTCGTTCAGCCTGTAACGGCGACAGCGGTGGACCTTATGCGGTGCGTGTTGGTAACGATTTCTACAGTATCGGTACTGTGAGCTGGGGGATTGCCTGTTCCGGTGCGACGGCATTTACCCGCACGACTAGCTATCTGGACTGGATCGAGCGTAAAACTGGCCTGAAACCGGGTGATCCGGATAACCCGACAGATGAAAAACCAGTTGCGGATTTCAGCTCATCAGTATCGGGTTTAACCGTAAGCTTTGCCAATCGGGCGACGGATGACAATGGCATTACCGCGTATGACTGGAACTTTGGTGACGGTAATCGCTCTAGTGCTGCAAACCCTCGTCATACCTATGCAGCGAACGGCAGCTACAACGTGACGCTCACAGTAACTGATACCGCACAACAAACGGCAAGCGTGTCGAAAGTGGTCTCAATTGGTGAGCCGCCAGTGTGCGATGTAGAAGCCTGGAACAGCACAGCGACGTACGCATTGGGCGATAAAGTGTCTTATCAGGGCAGTATCTATGAAGCCATCTGGTGGTCTTCAGGTGCACAGCCGGATGTCTATCCCAGTGTCTGGAAAAAGCTTGATAACTGCGATGGTTCAGGCGACCCAGCCCCCGTTGCGAATTTCACTGTGGCGCAGTCAGGCTTGACCGTTACCCTGAACAACACCAGCACAGACAATGGTCAGATTGTATCCAGCCAGTGGCAGTTTGGTGATGGTCAGAGTGCCTCAGCACCCTCTGTGACGCATACCTACCGTACAGCAGGCAGCTACACTATTCGCCTGTCGGTAACAGACGATCAGGGACAAAGCAGCACAGTATCTAAAACAGTGACTGTGGGCGGTGACGACAACTGTCAGGGTATCCCTAACTGGAGTGCAAGCACAGTGTACAACACGGGTGATTTGGTTGCTAAAGGTGGCCAGGTTTATGAAGCCCAGTGGTGGGTGCAGGGTGAAGACCCGGCTCAATCTGGTCCTTGGGGTCCGTGGAAGTCTGTAGGCGCTTGTAACTAGTCGCTTTTTTGCTCAGTCCCGGGTAATCTATCAGAAATTGAACGGTAAACAGAAGATCATGGGACTGAGTCAACAGGCACACAGCGAACTACGCAGACTGGGTGAGCGGGTCAAAAAAGTGCTCTCGGCGATTATGCGGGCAATGCCTGCCCAGGCACAGACCATAGGCGGGTTTGCCCGCCATATTGGTTGCCATCGCTCAACCAGTCAGCGTTTATTTAATGCATACAAAGCCAAATCTGGCGAGCAGGTGCTTTATCATTTACCCGGGCAACAGGCACTCAATGCACTGGGTGAGCAACTGAGAGGGCATGTGCCGCACGACCTGGTCGCGCAGTGGTGTCAGGTGAGTGAGCGTTTCGAATCTACCATGCCTCAGTACGCCAGAAGCCATGCGCAGCTAAAACGGCTGCTGACGTCTCGAGAAGAGGATAAGGTGACTACTCAGGATGTGAACCTGTCGGGCCAGGACAAACGGGCACAGCTGTATTACGCGGCAAAGTCCTTGCTTGGCACGAGCATGGATGAGATCTTCTGTGCTTATGTGTTAACCCGCGAAAGAGGTCGGGAGGGGTTTTTGCAGGAAGTGGCGATGATCAGCAAGTCGCAGATCAAGCGTGAAACCGGTGCCGCACCTTTCGTACAGTTTTATACTCACCCCCATAATGATGATTTCATTGCACCTTTGCACATTAACGCCAACAGTCGGGTTGAGGCACAGCGCTTTAGCATTGGTATTGCCGAGGAGCTATCAACCCCCGGATTGTATCAGGCGTTTGCCAGTTATTCCCCCGGTAACAGCGGGCTGGTGTTTGATCCCATAGCGGGCAAGGAGCACTTTGACGCGACCTTTATTTTTAATAACCCGGATGAGCTGGTAGACCCACTCAGCCACGCCAGCAAGTGCAGCTCCACCAGTATTTCAATCAAAAATCCGGCCAAGAAATTACGCCTGCTGGTATTGATAGAGCAGCAGCTGGACCGCCACAGTTGTGTTAATGTTGGCTGTTACCACGGCAATCAGAAAGTCGAGGAAGGCAAGCTTAGCGTAGAGGACATGTGGACCGAGCGTTTGCCGGAGTTTCCTGAATTACGCTTGATTGACTTAAAAGCCGGTGCCCAGGCATTGCAATGGGGTGAATTACAGCAGCAAAAGCTCGATTACTTGTTTCGTTACGCCGAGCTGGACCCGGCTAACTACCGCTGCTATCTGATGGAAGTAGATTATCCTATCTGGTCGAGCACCTACCGCATTTATTTCGAGCATCAGTGAGCCACTTTGAACATTTGCAGCGTGCATTCTATAGTTTCAGGAGGTAGGTAAAAGCGAGTTGGGTGATGTTACGAGCGATTGTTGGGCTGTGGATGTTGCTGATACCTGTGAGCGCTTGGGCGCAAACGCCAGGCGCGGTGGTCGACACCCTGCAGGAAGCCGAAGATTACTTAACGGTAGATCCTGCAACCACGCTAAGACTACTGGAGCAGGTTGAACAACTAGACAGACTGCAAACACCCTTATTCCTGCGCTGGCATTTTATTCGCTTGCGTGCCGCCGTGCCAACCCACCAAATGGAAACAATGGAGCACTCACTGGAAGCGATATTTTCGCACCATACTCATCCCTATTTTATCGAAAAAATTCCCACCGCCATGAGTGCGCTGGGGATTTGGTTACGCCGCCACGATTACCTGAATGATGCCAGACTCAGCCTGGAGTGTGCTTATAAGTATGCGCAGTCTGATCAGCAAAGATTGACCCTGACCAACAGCCTGGCGCTGGTTTCGCGCCAACTCGGTGATTATGAACAAGCCAGAAGTTTGTATGACAGAGCCATTAACATCGCCGATAAGGCGGGGATCACCTCTAAAAATGGCATTATTGCTAATAATTTGGGGATCATTGAACTGGAGCTTGGTAAAGTGGCCGAGGCAGAAGCGCAGTTTCGTAAAGCGCTGGCGAACTATCAGGAAATAGACAAACGCTCCGGGCAGATCTCCGCTGGCGTGAATTTACTGTTTGCTTTTATTATTCAAAAGCAGCTGCTGAACTATCAGCGCTTATACGGACCGACCGCCAGGCTAACTGAGTCATTTCCCAATGAGACCAAGCAGGCCATGTTGTTATGGGTCAATGCCCGTTTTATGCAGCTGGAAGGGCACCCGGTGAGTCAGCAAAGTAAAAGTGCTCTGAAACTGGCCTACACACAACTTCAGGATGACAATGTGCGCCGCCTGGTATTTCAGCACCTGGCAACGCCCCTGGGCGTAGACGTTCAGCTACCTAAGCCGGTGGTCGTCAGGCCATTCGAGCGTAGCTGGTACAACGCCGTCAAAGCCTGTGACTGGGCAACAGCCGTTGCCCTGTAAGCGATTGTATTCGCACTATTACTAGTTGTCACTCGCTTGCTCAAAATGCGCTGACAGCAGGTCGATAAAGTGCCGTACTTTGGGTGAAAGGTGACGGCGGCTGGGGTACACCACATACACATTCACATCGGGCTGCGGGTAGTCGGGAAACAGAGTGACGAGCTGCTGCTGTGCGATTAAGCTGTCGACATAAAAGGCGGGCAGACGCGCAATGCCTATTCCGTCGCGTGCCATGGCGGTTTGCATATGACCGTTGTTACATAAGATCCTTTGCCTTACGTCCACATGAAATGCGCTACCCTGTTTATCTTTAAACTCCCAGCGGTCTGGAGTTTTGAGGTTGCTATAACAAATGCTGTGGTGTTTTTGTAACTCCTTCGGATGATGTGGCTGCCCAAACCGGCTGAGATAATCCGGGCTGGCAACAATATAGGTCTTGCATCGATAGACCCGTTTACAGATCAGGCTAGACTCCTCCAGCTGAGGCGTTGCCCGTACCGCCAGATCATAGCCATCGCCAATCACATCAACGGCTTTGTCTTCAAGATCCCATTCAAGCGAGACATTAGGATAACGATTCAGATACTCGGCCAAAACGGGTTGCAAGTAATCCGTACTGAATGCCACCGGACAGGTGATTTTCAGCGTGCCGCGCGGGATATCATCGGCCACATTCAGCTGCTGAGCGGCTGCCTGCGCATCCTGGATAAGCCGGGTACAGTTTTGGTAATACGATTCCCCCTCGGGCGTTAAAGCCAGGGTGCGGGTGGTGCGGTTTAACAGCCGGACACCCAGCCGCTCCTCAAGCCGGGCAATCACTTTGCTGATATGAGAAGGCGAGTGACCCAGCTTCTGGGCTGCGGCAATAAAGCTCTGGCTCTCGACCACTTCAGTGAAGATCTCTATGCCTTCAAAAAGATTGTTATTCATATGGAAATAGTAACTTTACTTTTGCCCTATTAATCATTATTAAAACCTAATATACACTGGTTGTCATCAGCTTGAGGCAAACACTGCGTGAAGTGTGGCATCAGGTGAATCTAAATTCAGACTTATTTTGAGAGGGTAACACCATGAAAGTTTTAGTATTTGCAGCCAGTAACAGTCGCCAGTCAATCAACCAGCAGTTAGCCAGTTATGCAGCTTCACTGATCCCTAATGCCGACGTTGAAGTACTTGACCTGAATGACTACGAAATGCCGATTTACAGCATTGAGCGCGAGACCCAGAGCGGCATTCCGGATCAGGCCCAGCGCTTTTTTGCCAAAATTGGTGCCGCCGATGCAATCATTGTGTCTTTCGCTGAGCACAATGGCAGTTATTCCGCCGCTTACAAGAATCTGTTTGACTGGACGTCACGCATAGATAAACAGGTTTACCAGAATACACCTATGCTGATGATGGCAACATCGCCGGGTCCGGGTGGTGCGCAGAGCGTGCTGGCATCAGCAGTGGGGTCGGCTCCTTTCTTTGCCGCAGACGTTAAAGCCAGTCTGTCGGTGCCAAGCTTTTTCGATAACTTCGACTCAGAAGCAGGCGAGCTGACAAATACCGAGCTTAAACAACAGCTTGAAGCCGCATTACAACTTCTGCACTAAGCAGCCTTTGGGCGTATTTGCAGCAGCACAACGGGCAGGGCGATAGTAACCATCGCCCTGTTTGGTTGAAAATTAGTCTAACAGCCTAATTACTTTAAAAAAGTTACATTTGGGGGTTTTCAAAGGCAGAAAAATCTTCTAGTATCTTTGTCGTCGATTTGGGGCTATAGCTCAGCTGGGAGAGCGCTTGCATGGCATGCAAGAGGTCGGCGGTTCGATCCCGCCTAGCTCCACCAAATCTCTCTTCCCTTTAAATTCATTCTCTTTTTAGTTCGCCTAAGTTACGATACGTTTTTATTTTATTTACGGTGAGCAATGAATAACCTGTTTTCTGATATTCCCGCAGACCTCAGCGACGAAGTCTTCCAGACATTACTGTCTCATGAGCAGCTCAAAATAGAGCGCATTGTATCCAAAGGACATACCTCGCCACCTCAGGGTTGGTACGATCAGGATGAGCATGAGTGGGTTTTGGTACTGCAAGGTGCAGGCGAGCTAACCTTTGAAGATGGCCGGGTTGAGCGCCTGAGCGCCGGAGATCACCTCAACATTCCCGCGCACTGTAAGCATAAAGTCAGCTGGACCGATCCTGAGCAGGAAACTATCTGGTTAGCCATTTTTTACCGCTAGCCATTTATCGAGCACGGTTTTGAGTTGCTCCAGCGCAATGGGCTTACTGATGTAGTCGTCCATACCGGCGGCAAAGCAGGATTCAATGTCTTTGATCAACACGTTGGCGGTCAGTGCAATAATGGTCAGCTGCAGGTGTTGTGGCATTTTACGGATCGCTTTGGTCGCCTCTATGCCATCCATATTGGGCATGTGCATGTCCATCAGAACCAGATCATAATGTTCTTTTTCCAGCTGTTGTAGCGCCTGCTGGCCATCGGTGACTATGGTGACACTCAGGCCCAGTTTTTCCAAAATGGCTTTGGTGACAATCTGGTTGACCGCATTGTCCTCTGCGAGCAAAACATGGCCATGAAGCGCGCCCAGTGTTATCTGGTCGCTGTCTTCGGAATAGATCAGGCAACATGGCGCAACAGGCCAGTTAAAGTCAAATTGTGTGCCTTTTCCTTGCTGTGACTGGCAGTTGAGGTGGCCGCCGCACAGTTCAATGATCTGCTGACAAATACACAAACCCAGTCCGGATCCGCCGTAACGTCGGGTAGTACTTTCGTCTTCCTGATAAAAGGGGTTAAAGATATGCGGGAGCTTATCTTTTGCAATGCCAATACCGCTATCAGCAACAGTAAATTTCAGCATTACCTGCTCCATATTGCCAATATTTTCGACTTCCAGCCGGATAAAGCCTTCGTGGGTGAACTTGATGGCATTATTGAGCAGGTTCAGTAGTACCTGTTGCAGACGGTGTTTATCGCTCACCACCTCTTTGGGCACAGTGTCGCCGATCGCCAATTGAAAACGCAGGCGCTTTTCGATGACCTTTTCGCTAAACAGCTGTTCCAGGTGGTGCAGTACAGCGTGTAAATCAAAGGGTTCAAAATACAGCGACACTTCGCCCTGATCTAACTTAGAAATGTCGAGAATGTCGTTGATAAGGGTCAGCAGGCTCTGTCCTGATTCATTGGCAACCCGGATAAGCGTAGCCTGCTCTTCGTTGAAGTTGTTTTGTTGGTTCAGCAACTGCAAAGTGCCCAAAATACCATTCATTGGGGTGCGTATTTCATGACTCATATTGGCCAGAAAACGGCTTTTGGCATTGGCGGCTTCTTCCGCGGCCAGTTTTGCCAGCTCCAAAGCTTCAGTGCGTTCATCGACCCGTTGTTCAAGTTCGGATTCGCGCTGGAACACTTTATCGCGCATTTGGGCAAAGGCACGGCCGAGATTGGCCAGCTCGTCTTTACCCCGGGTAGATAAAGACACATTAAAGTTGCCCTGGGTCAGTGCCTGCGCGGCCTTGGTAAGCTTTGCAATGGGCTGATAAATACTGTTGGAAAAACGCCAGGCAACCAGCAATGAAATTGCCACGGCAAACCCAAGAATGATAAGCAGCTGCTGACGTAACGCGTACACAGGGGCAAACACCACATGCTCAGGCAAAGTTAAGGCAATGCTGTAGCCGGCGGATTTTACCGGGGCATAAAAAATGTATGACTTAGGACGGGTGGGGGTTTGCGCTAACTTGGCGTAGCCGTTAAAGCCGGCGATCATTTTCAGGCCGATTTCTTGTAGTTGTGGATCAGACTCTTCAGTGACCTTTAAACGAATGGCGATTTTCTCACCAATGTCATTAACCACAAACTGCCCTTGCTCGCGTTTGAGCTGAATGATTTTGTCTGGCTGCCAGTGGTACATGTAAATGCCTTCCTGGGAAACCAGCATAAACCGGGCATTGTCGTAAAATTGATGTACAACCTGTTTAGACACCGCCTGCACCAGCCGGTCAATTTCGCGCCAGGGAATACTGCCACCCAGTAAACCGGCCACCTTGCCATCGTTTGCCAGTATGGTAGCAGCCACCACAATTTGTTTGACGCCCGTGGTGTAGGAGATCATAGGTTCAGATACATATACTTCGGCTTTTTGATTGACATTGCGGCCAATAGTCTGTTGCCAGTAATCGCGCCGGGTTATGGTTCTTTTACGCGAGTCGGGGGCTTTGTCGTCAAACGTTCTGAGCATGTTTTGAAAAGGGTTGCCGCCTTCGGTGTTATGAAAGCTGCCGTCGGGCCGGCCAAGTATAAACTTTTCGTAGGTTTGCTGATGAGCGGCTTTTTCGCTGTGTAAAATGGGCGCGATTTGCTCAAAGTTCATGGTTTTTAAGGTGGGCTGACGTGCCAACGTGGCCACTTCGCTTTTGCGCTTGGCAAAGTAACGGTCAAAGATGGCCGCGGCGTTATACACTTTGGCCTGGGCAGCCGAGATACTCAGGCGTTTTGCCTGCTCGGTGCTGTGCAGCATTGCCAGCAAAAAAATCACCAGCATTGGGGCCAGCGCAGTTAAACCCAGGATCACCATCAGGCGCGTTTTTAATTGCATAAACTAAAGTAAAAAAGCTTCTTATCTCACAAGTTTAGACAAAATTTTAAGTTGCACCTCTCGTTATCAAAATTTATTGTCGGCACAGTTAAATAAGGCGCGATTAACTGGCCTAAGCTGACCATGGCGCGTTTGAGATAGCGGTTTCTTTATTCCAAATCAAATCAGCCGACATTGGCAATTGCTACATTAGTAAGGTGTTTAGCCCCTGTGAGTGGTACTAAAGCGTGATACTGAGATTTCTGATTTGGGCATTACTAAGCAGTTCAGTGTGTGTGGCAGCCGAACCCATTTTACCTTTACATAGTGTCGCAACGGATGAGCGTAAAGTGGCTCTGGGGCGGCAGCTGTTTTTTGACACCCGACTGTCGCGCTCTGGTGATGTGAGCTGCGCATCCTGTCATCAGCTGGCAACCCATGGTGCCGATAGGGTGCCGCGCTCAAAGGGCGTAGCCGGACGGCTTGGGGATGTAAGGGCACCCACAGTGTACAACTCAGTATTCAATATTCGTCAGGCCTGGGATGGCAAGGCGATAGATTTAAAAGCGCAGGTCACGCTGCCCGTAGAAAACCCCAAGGAATTTGCAACGACCTGGCCTGAGCTGATAGCCGCACTCAACGAGGATAAGTCATTTGTCAGCGCGTTTGAGCAGGTTTACAAGGGCGGCTTTTCGAGTGATGCCATCAGCGACGCCATTGCCCATTATGAGCGCAGTCTGATCACCCTGAATGCGCCGTTTGATTTGTGGTTGCAAGGTAAAGGGCCTTTGTCTGAGCAGGCTCAGGAAGGCTATCGTTTGTTCAAATATTATGGTTGCATCAATTGCCATCAGGGTAAAAATGTGGGCGGCAATATGTTTGCCAAAATGGGCACGTTTGGTGACTATTTTGGCGATCGCGGCACCCCAATCGAGCCGGCAGATTATGGCAGGTACAACGTCACAAAGCGTGAGGCCGATAAGTTCACTTTTAAGGTGCCGGGTTTACGAATGGCTGCCAGGCAGGACTATTTTTTTCATGATGGCAGTGAGCAAAGCCTCGAAGGCGCCATTGATACTATGGCCCGCTATCAGCTTGGTCGCTCGCTCAGTAAGGCAGAGCTTGCAGCCATTGCGGCCTTTCTCGAAAGCCTGGTTGGGCATCATCAGGAAATGACGCCATGAAGCGTAACGTAAAGATCAACTTGCCGGTCATAGGACAGTGCTTGCTAGTCGTGGTGCTGACGGCACTAATGGTGTACTTCTTCCGTGCGCATATTGCTACCGGCGAGCGTCAGCACGAGCAGGTGTCGCATTTGTTTGATGCCAAATCCATTGATGCCAAATTAGATAAGTTTGCGCTTGAGCTCAGTGTGGGCAGTTTGCGCCATTTTGACGAACTACAGCAGCTAGACAGGACACTGCAGCAGCTGGTACAGAGGCAGCAAACGCGCCAGGCAGGCATTGAGTATCTGGCATATCTGAGGTTGCTCAGGCATAAAATGGTGCTTATGGAGCAATTAAAAACCCAGGCGGTAGGGATGCGAAATGGCCTGACCTACTTGCCAGTGGTGCTCGATGAAATGGTTGCATCTAATCATCCTCAGGCACTGCTTGGCAGCACCATACTGGCAAGCCTGGTCACCTCTGGACAGTCACTGGATGAGCTGCTGCTGGATACCCGGATCCGCACTTTGGCACAGGCGACGGTAACCGAACCTGAGCACGCACTGCTTAGCCGCCGCTTCGTCAATCATATTCAGGTTGCAGTTGATTACTATCGTCAGGTGCACGCAACCCGTCAGGAATACCTGGCCATTAACAGCAAAGAAGCCTTTGCCCGGCTGTATCGGGCACAAATGGACTTGCACGGTGCCCAGTTGCGCCAAACCCGGACGCTGAGCGAGCAGTTATTTGGCCTGGCCGTGGTTTTACTGCTGATGCTGTTGTTTATTTTGCAGCGTTTAAACAAGGCAAAAAACCATGCACTGCAGGCCAGCCAGTTGCTGCATGACGCCATTGAGCGGTTGCAGGAAGGGTTTGCACTATACGATAGTGAAGGCACCCTGATGCTGACCAACCAGTGCTGGCTGCGCCACTATGGTGTGGCGTGTCGTACTCAGTTTCCGCAAACGCTGAATGAGTGGCAACTGCGTCAGTCTGAGTTTGTGCATGAGCAAAGTGATACGCCACAACGATTGCAAAAAACGGCGCACGGGCGCTGGATACAGATCCGTCATGCCCGCACCGAAGACGGCGGATATGTTTACATCAGCGTGGATGTTACTGAGTTTAAAGAGGTTGAAGCTGAGCTGAAGACCGCAGCGGCGGTATATCAGGCGACCCAGGAAGGGATCATGACCACCAACGCCAACCTTGAAATAACGGCGGTAAACCCGGCCTTTACCCGCATTACCGGCTACCCGGAGCAGGAAGTGTTAGGCCAAAAACCGAACCTGCTCAGCTCGGGGCGTCATGATAAACGTTTTTATGAACACATGTGGCATACGCTTGAAACCAAAGGCGAGTGGGCCGCCGAGATCTGGAACCGGCGTAAAGATGGCACCATTTATCCTGAGTGGCTGGCCATCAGTGCGGTTGAGGATGAACAGGGGCAGGTACAACAATATATTGCGGTGCTTTCCGATATGACGGAACGCAAAGAGCAGGAGGCCAAAATTGCTTATCAGGCCATGTATGATGCATTAACCGGGCTGCCAAACCGACGCCTGTTGCTGGACAGGATCTGCCAGGACCTGAAACAAATTGAACGCCAGCCGCACCTGAGTGCTTTGCTGTTCATCGACCTGGACAGGTTTAAACGGATTAACGATACGATGGGGCATGACGCCGGCGATAACTTGCTGCTGGAAGTCGCCAACCGACTTAACCATGTGGTACGACGCACAGACACCCTGGCCCGATTTGGAGGGGATGAATTTGTGTTGTTGCTGAGCCAGATAAGTGACGTGGAAGACGCCGCAAAAGTGGCAGAAAAGATCCTCACATCATTGGCTCAGCCATTTACCATTAATGGCTTTGAGGTGATCAGTGGGGCCAGCATTGGTATTGCTATCATGCCTGACGATGCCAACGAGCAGCAGGAGATCCTGCGCCGGGCCGACCTTGCTATGTACAAGGCCAAAGAAAGTGGTCGTAATCAGTATCACTATTTTGCGCCATCCATGCAGCAGCAGGTTAATCGTCGCGTTGAGCTGGAGCAATTGCTGCGCAAAGCCATTGCAAACAACGAGCTGGCAGTATTCTATCAGCCCATTATTGAGCTTAAAACAGGCCAGTTGTATGGCTTTGAGGCCCTCACTCGCTGGCCGCATCATGGCCAGTTTATTGCCCCTGATGAGTTTATTCCGGTTGCCGAAGAAAGCGGTTTGATCTCTGAGCTGGGCGAGTGGATGCTGATGCGCTCAACCTCAGACATTGCTGCGTTAAACACTAAACTGGGCCTGGATTGTTGTTTGTCGGCTAATATTTCCAGCCAGCAGTATCGGCTTGGGTTTAATGCCACAACTTTGCGTCATATCCTGCGTCAGACCGGATTCAAGCCCGCCAATCTGGCACTTGAGATCACCGAGAGTATTTTACTGGATGACGACCAGGCGATCCTGGCCTGGCTTGAGGGGCTCAGGGCGACAGGCGCTCACCTGTCGATAGACGATTTTGGCACCGGGTACTCTTCGTTAAGCTATTTGCGCCGCTTCCCCATCAACACCATTAAAATTGATAAGAGCTTTATTCACGAGTTTGCACACGCCCCGGACTCACAAAACCTGGTGCGCGCGATATTATCCATGGCCGCCAGCTTGGGGCTGTCGGTTATCGCCGAAGGGGTTGAACATGTGGCTCAGCTCGAAGGCTTAAAAGCCATGGAATGCGACTTGGTACAGGGTTATGTGTATGCCAAGCCTATGTCACTGGAAGAGTTGCAGATCTGGTGCAGCGAGTTTGCTCAGGAGCACACTCAGAGCCTGGCCTAGCGGAGAGAGGCTCTGCGACTCACAATCGCGTGATTGTGGTTAGGGAGTTCATTATAGGTCAGACGGGCTCTGAAGGATGTGCCAAGTTGCACACGCTGTTGAGGGTTATACGTATTACACAGCCAGACTTGCCCACCATCCACAAAATAGTAGGCCTTCTGGGTGCACAAAGAAGCCAGGCGCGCGGCGGTGCGCTCGGAACAGAGTATCAGGACACTGAATTCACGATAATCCAGGTCGCTACTTGCCCCCCAGATGGCATGCATCTGATAGCCCCTGCGCTTGATTGCCTGGTACAGCAGGTGCTGGAAACGGCGGTTTTTGGCCAGCGTTTGTTTTACGCCGTTGGGGTTCCACAAGCTGATGATTGCGCCGCGGGGTGTTGCTGGCAGTGCCCCGTAAGGCCGAAACCAAACTTGCTGATACTGCTGCCAAAGTGCGTTGTCGATTTGATGGTGCATCAATGTTGATGAGTGACTAATTTCACGGTGGCTTCACAGTAGCAGGGATACGCTGAGTCTGTCCAAACAAAGGAGACTCAATGATGAAAAGACCACTGATAGTTGCATCTTTATGGTCGCTGGTAAGCGCAGGTGCTATTAATTCGGCCATTGCCGCAGACGAGCCACATGTACTCATGGTGTTAAGTAGTTATGGTAAGCAGGTTGATGGCAAAACCACCCAGCCTGGTTTTGAATTTGATGAGCTGAGTAAAGCCTACCAGGTATTCAGTAACAATGGCATTCAGGTCACGCTGGCCTCGCCGGCGGGTGGCCAGCCACTGGCTGATGAGTACAACAAGGATAAGTCCTACAACCAGGCGTTTCTAAACGACCAGCAGGCGATGAGCGCGCTGTCTGATACCGTTAAGCTTGCCAGTCTTAATGGGCAATCATTCGACGGGGTATTCATTGTGGGGGGCAAAGGCCCCATGTTTGACTTGCACCAGGATAACGAGTTGCAGCGCCTGATCCGGGAAATTTATGAGCAACAGGGCGTGGTTGGCGCTGTGTGTCATGGCCCGGCGGCACTGGTTGACGTGAAACTGAGCAACGGCGACTATCTGGTCGATGGTCGAAGAGTAAATGGCTTTACCAACCTCGAAGAAACCGCGTTTGGTAAAAAATGGCGTCCACAGTTTGAGTTTTTACTGGAGGATAAGCTCAAGGAGCGTGGCGGTTTATTTGAGCAAGATGGCTTAATGCTCAACCAGGTCACCATTGACGGTCGCCTGATCACCGGACAAAACCCCTTTTCAACCGCAGATACGGCGGTTGCCATGGTGCGTGCCTTGGGTATAGAGGAGGTCAGTGAGCCCGTTTATAAGGACGATCAAAGCGTAAAACTGGCCGAGCTGCTATTTAGAGACAAAGCGGCCGCTGTGGCACAATTCAATAAGTCGCCAGATACTTATGATGTCCAGATGCTGGCCATGCTGGGAGTGTATCAAGCCAAGTTTGCTACCACTCAATTGCAGCTGCACCATGCCATAGAGCTGATGACCTTTGTACAGTCGCAGTTTAACCATCCTATGATTGAGCTGACGATTGCTAAGGCCCATGTTCGGCAAAATAATCAGGCTGAGGCAAAATCCAGCCTATTACGCGCCCAAAAGGCCTACCCCGACAATGCCAAAATTAAGGCCATGCTTGCCACGCTGTAACGCGTTATTCAGTGAAGTATATTGCGGTAACTGGGGTGAGGTTTGCTCCAACCGCAATAATTATGAAATTTACTAATAGCTGAATGAGCGGTTGTTTTATGTCCATTGTAACCAATAACGGTATAAACGGTGGGGAATAATTTGCCCAGAGCAATCTGATACCCTCAGATGTATCATTTTTGTTTTATATTTGTGTTCTACTTGTTCAATGTGAATAATTCCTTGCACTCAAGCACGGACAACTCAATAATTTTTCTATTAACAAAAGTCATGTGCTTTCATCGCAAATCGGATTTCAAAAACCCCAGTCAGACGCTACACTAAATGTGCTTGATAACTCAAAACGTCAAAGGAAGTGTGTCTATCATTATGAAGTTAAATGATAAATATGATACTGACTTTAGCCGTGCAGTATTTGGGCCCTATGAGCTTCACAAAAGGAAAAGGTTGTTAACATATTGTGGTGAAAGCGTGCGCCTTGAGCCTCTTATTTATGACTTATTAGAATATTTTATCTGTCATAGAGATAGGGTGATTGGCCGGGATGAATTGTGCCGGGAGATCTGGCAACAAGAGTATGTCGACAACAATGCTATAAATCGGGCTGTGTCCGAGTTAAGGCGCTGTGTTTCCAAACACAAACTTGGGGTTGACGTGATCAGAACGCATTACCGCAAGGGCTACAGTTTTAACCTGATGGTTGAACTGGATCCCAGACCAAACCCGTTCCGTTGGATAGCTAAGTGGTTTCATCAGGCTGTACCATGCAAAGGACAGTGATCAATCAAAAACCTGGCTTTTTAACCAAAAGCCCGCTGGGCAGGCGTCGCTCAGCCAGTCGTGCTTAATATCAATTTCACTTAATACTTGTTCAATTTGAAGGAGCAAATATGACGCTAACGGCGTTAAAAATTTCTCATTTAGAGCGTCTAAATGTCCAAATTTTTGCCTAGTTATCGACCCTATTTTCTCGCCTCAAAATAGAACACTTAATTAAGCAAATTGATATGATCTCTTCGTATTTTGTCCTGGTTTAGTGCTTCTCAGCACCAAATCTAGTTTTATACCCGTGCTGGTGGGCCAATTTTTATAATTTGCCTGCCTACGTCACAATCCGCATATTATTTTGAGTCCGCACCGCTTTTATGTTTACAAAAGCTAATATTCGCTTGGTTGGTTGTAAAGCAAAATGGATGAGCAAGGCGAGGTTTTTTACCCACATAACAATCACGATTTTTACGAAATAAGCAGGGCATGATAGACTGGGCGCCGAATAAAAGGACTAACCAGGAGATATGATGGCGCCGCCACTTCAACAACTGACCAGCTGGTTTTGTACGCTGCCTCAGGGCCAAAGACAGGTGCTGACCGAGACACTCAGTAGCGTGTTTACTGAGCTCAATGCGGTGCCTGCCTTAAGCAAGGAGCAATCGCTGCTGACGTTACTGGACAGCCAACCACCAACAAGCAAAATCATTGCCCTAATTCTTAATCTGCGTACGCAAATCGAACATACCATGACGACCCAGGCCGACACACTGCCAAAGTTAACCGCCGCCGAAGATCTGCTGTTTTATAGTCGCGCACAGGATAGCAGTGCCCTTAGGAAAATAGCCGATGAGCAATGGCACTGGCAGCAATCACGTGACTCCTGGCTGCAATTAAAACACGCGTATTTATCGTTAGATTATGTTCGCCGCTGGTTGCACACCCACTGAAGTGTATTTCACATTGTTTTCACGAACCTTGCACTAGTCTATAGTCACTTGTTTATTAGTATGGTGGCCGGGATGGCACAAATAAAAGTACTGCTCATTGAAGATAATCAGGATCTGAGCCGCAACATCGGCGAATATTTTGAGTCACAAGGTGCTGTGGTGGACTTTGCACACACCGGAGAGCTGGGAGCGAAACTGGCGCTGGAACAATTTTACGATTGTGTGGTCCTAGATGTGATGCTACCCAAAATGGATGGATTGGCTGTCTGTCGGCAATTACGTACAGAGGCCAATCGCCATATTCCCATCATTATGCTGACAGCCCGCGATACACTGGACGACAAGCTCAGCGGTTTTTCTCTTGGCGCGGACGATTATCTGACTAAGCCATTTGCACTTGAAGAGCTGTGGGTGCGCTGTAATGCCCTGGCCAGAAGGCACTTACTTAACAGTGAGCACACACTACGCTTGGGAGAAGGTGAACAGGCTCTGTCGCTTAATAGTCAGACTCAGCAAGTTGAACGTGCCGAAACCCCCATTACGTTACAACCAATTCCGTTTAAAATTCTGCGCTTACTGATGGAGCACCACCCAAGGGCACTCAGTCGCAGTGAATTGTGCGACCGTATTTGGGGCGATGAACCGACCGATTCAGATGCACTGCGCTCTCACATCTATCAACTTCGTAAGGCCATTGATAAGCCGTTTGTCAGTCCGATCATCAAAACCATTCACGGCATTGGTTTTGCGCTTGATATAGAAGGATAAGCGACCTGTGAAAGCCACTCAGTTACGCAATCGGATCCTGGCCTTTTTTGTGGGGATTGCGCTGTTCATTAGTGCCTTGTTTGGTGCAGCGAGCTTTTTGTTTGCTTATAGCATTGAAGACCGCTTTTTTATCGCTTTGCTGAACGATGAAGCCCAAACCATTGCCACGCAACTTGCAGCAGGTGAGCAAGCCAAACCCAGGCTGGCGTTCATTCAGTTTTACCCCAAGCGAACGGACCTACCAAAAGCCGTACAGGACAAGCTTGCGCAAGAGCCAAACCGTATTGAATTTAGCGGTGAAGGTGAGGCCCATTATCACCTTAAGAAACTACCAAACGGTTACTTAGTGGCCGAGGTGAGCGAGCAGCTGGTGGTGCGCAAGATCAAAGGCGGTATGCTGACATTTATACTGATCTTGTTTGGTGGTGTGCTGGTTGTGGCGCTGGTGCTGGCTTTTGTCTCTTTGATGATGGCAAAACGCCTGGTTAAGCCTTTGGATACTTTAGTTAAAATAGTAGAAGATGCCCCGGTTGAGCGGTTACCTCAGAATTTTTCGGGGCAATTTGTTAATGATGAAATTGGTGCATTTGCTAAAACGCTGGAGCAGGCACTGGCAAGAATACGACGTTTTATCAATCGAGAGCAGGCATTTACCCGCGACGTTTCTCATGAATTAAGAACGCCCGTTGCGATAACACAAAGCTCGCTCACCTTACTTAAACAAACACAGCTGGATGACAAACAAGCCGAGCTGGTGGGCCGGATAGCAGATGCCCAACATCAAATCACGCAAAGCCTTGAGGTGCTGCTGGCACTGGCCAGAGAAGAAACCTTAACCACAGCACAGACCCGCGTGCTGCCGGTGGTGGAGCAGGTGATCTTAAATCAGGCTGAAAAAATCGCCGATAAAGACATTGATGTGGAGGTGGAAGTCGCAACCTCCGTCACGCTGCCCATTGCACCGAGTGCCCTGCAATTACTGCTAAATAACCTGGTAGGTAACGCATTTACCCATATCCACAGTGGGGTGGTGACCATCAGCGCCAGCACACAAACCATTATGGTTGCGGATACGGGGCAGGGGATCGCGCCACAGCAGCTAAAGACCTTGTTTGAGCCGGGGGCAAAAGGGCCGGACAGCAAAGGCATGGGCATGGGGTTGTCTATGGTTAAGCGCTTGTGTGAAAAGCTGGATATTGAACTGAGTGTTTCGATCTCAGAAGCGGGTAGTGTGTTTTGTTTGAAGTTTCCTGACGGGGATAGCCAGGTTAACTAATCGCTGAGTCATTATTTACTCACAAAATTGGAGTGGTTCGACATGTAAGGCTGATAGTCTCTATCGTCATCCCGGAGGCTTGCGAGCCGGGATCTACTTAAACACCACACAGAAGTGCTTTGTTTCGAGCAAATTCGACGAACAACTCCACCAATTCACAAACAACCCGGTCACTTCCAAACAACCAGTCATCCCGGACGCTTGCGAGCCGGGATCTACTTAAACACCACACAGAAGTACCTTGATTCGAGCAAATCTGATGAACAACTCCACCAATTCACAAACAACCCCGTCACGTCCAAACAACCCGGTCATCCCGGACGCTTGCGAGCCGGGATCTACTTGAACACCACCCAGAAGAGCTTTGCTACGAGCAAATCTGACGAACAACTCCACCAAATCACAAACAACCCCGTCACGTCCAAACAACCCGGTCACTTCCAAACAGCCCGGTCATCCCGGACGCTTGCGATCCGGGATCTACTTAAACACCACACAGAAGTGCCTTGTTTCGAGCAAATCTGATGAACAACTCCACCAATTCACACAAACCACTTCGTTATCCGGGAAGTGCAGTCATAAGCGGGTTTATAAGACTACGCCACTATGGTTGTCTGGCAAATGGATATAGCGGTGCGGCCATCTTGTCAATGCAATGTGCAAGGGAGAGATATCCATACTGTTCCGAAATCACAACCACTTGCTAAATAGGAAAAAATTGGGTCTAATGATACGCATAAATAACGTTGTTCAGGCAGGGAAAGAGTCACGTTGTAACGGATTAAGTCACAAACAATTCAAAACAAAAGTTACTCATCAAAAACCAATCCCCTTAGTATAAATCACACCAGCCGGATATGGCGTACAGGCAAAGGCCCAGATCAACAAGAGATTATGTGTAATACTCAAGCATAAATACTGAAGTGCTTGGCAAAAATCGAAAAAGGAGTAAAAATGAGAATTCAGGCAGATGTAGGGACATTAGATATTCTAGGTCATTTAATACTTTGGTTTATTTTAATATTAATAACATTTGGTATTGGTGCTTTCTTTTTCCCGTACTCATTCTCTAAATTTATAATTAATCGTTCAAAAGTCATTGATGACAACGGAAATCCAAGACCAATGGTATGCCATACTGATATCTTTGGAAATATAGGTCATGTAATCTTATGGATTATCATATCTATAATTACTCTTGGGTTAGGTTATGCTTTTTATTTTTACAAAGTCTGGAACTACTCCTTAAATAATACAACCATTGAGTGATTTGCAATCTAAAAAGCGCTTTAACTAAATGACGCAAAACAGCAGGCTTGCGCTTCTTCGTCGCTAACTTCAGCCTGCTATTTGGCGCCAGTCAAGGGTGACTAAATGGTAAGGTTTTATCTGGTTCTGGCCGTGCTAGGAATTTTGCTACCTTATGGTGCGTTTGTTCCTTGGGTAGCAACCAATGGCCTGGATATTGGTCTTTTTTTTGGTGAAGCGGCGGCAAACCCAATTAGTGTATTTGCTTGGCTTGATGTTTTGGTTGCGGCGATTGCTTTATTAGGTTTTATCTTAGTGGATGGCGAGAGACACAAAGTGAAGCACCGGTATTTTGCTGTGTTGGGAACTTTGTTAGTCGGCGTATCGTTTGGGCTGCCATTGTATCTATACCTTAAAGAAAGGCAGTCATTTCAGTCACAGCCTTAGCAACTAGACTTAGCACCTGGTACGTCCGAAATACGCAGGCGAAACATGCAGGCACTCAGTGATATCAGCTTCACTTATAGCGATTTAGCCCACCTTTGGGCTTATTCGCCAAAAAACGCCCGCCAAAAGTCACTAAATTACTTGTCAAAAAACCATTCAAACCAGGCTGACTTCTGAGTGTCTGGGTCATTTCTCAGCTGATATAAGGCATCAAATTGAGCGAGGTCCAGCTCAGCCGGTGGCGCAAAGCCGGGACTGTCTTGCACTAACGTTACACCATTTTTACGGCCTTTTTCAGTGACCTCACAGACACCGTTTTTGCATGAGACATCCGGCTCGGGGAGTGAGATGCGTTCTTCAGAGTGGGAGATAACATAGCGCTCGCTGGTGCTATTTGCTTCAGTGAAAGTTTTAAACTGCTCGGGCGAGTCACTGGTAGGCATACCCGCCGTTACTTCTGCCATGTGTGCCAGAAATTGGTAGCTACCCCGGTGAGAGAGCGCGCCTAGACCGGGCTGCGTGATAAAAGACACAAAGCCTTTGTCCAGGGCACTGTCAGACAAGGCACCACTGTTCGTCAGGCGATCTATTGAAGCTTGATCTTTTTGTGTAAATCCGACTGTCAGCTTTTGGCCGTCGGCATTAAAATGCCCTTCATTGAAATTACCCAGTAACTTGCCGTCGTCATGTCGTCTGTAGTTGCCAAGATCACTGGCGAGCTTTTTAATGTAGGTAAAGTCTATGTCATTTTGATCCGCATATTGATACATGTCAGCCAGCACATCTCTATCTTGCTGGGTCAAAAATTCATAATTGCTGCGCTCTAAGTTGTTTAAAGACATACCTTGTGCGCCGTTTTGTACTTTAGGTTCATTGCCGCCAAACAAGTCTGCCACCATAAGCGCATAGTACTGCTCAGATTCACCGCCCTTTGCTTGCGCTGATAGGTTGATATCTTGTATCGCAGACTCAAAGTGTGACTGTGCTTGCGACATGTAATTATCGGGGAGCATCGCTTTAGCGAGATCTGAAAACGCCTGATAATGTGTGTCTAACGCAGTGGCAAATGATGCCGCGGCATTATCATCTTTGAGTGAATGTCGCTTCAACTCGGACAGCGCGCGTTGATCAAGCGCATGCCATTGTTCATAAGCGGCAACCTTTTCCGCCTCTGAAAAGGTATGACTGGGGTCCATAGCGATGGTCTCCAGCTGAGATTTGGACAGTTGCTCAAACTCGAACTTAGCCGAGTCAATCGCTGCTTGTTCGTTCTGAGCTTGCCACGTTGCCGCACTTTTATCCTGGGGAAAGGGCTGTTGAGTCAAACGGGCGGCGTCAATGGCTTGTTGTGCTTCTTTAAGTCTCACTGCCAGTGAAGAAACAGACACCTGTGTACTGTGTGCGCTGCTCTGGCTGGTAGTCGTATTCGAGCGATGTGAGTTAGCAGGTGAGGCTTGCGTTTTTGCGTGCCATCGGGTGTCTGATATATCCATATTTACTGTCCCAAAAATGAGATAACCCCTTATTAAATAAGGGGCTAAATTTGACTTAGTTGGCCGAATAGTGGAATGTCACACTTTCTTTTCTGTTCGGCTCAAGGTAATGGAAACTACCTGTTGCATCTACACGATGCACGATTGATGCTGTAATACCCGCTTTGAATTCAAAGCCATTAAATGCGGTCACATGACCTGAAGAATTTGGCTGTATTTCAACACACTTAATAGGGTTATTGGTATACGCTCGATAGTAGCACAACTCAGCCGTTTCGGTGGTCGACTCAGAGAAATTTGCAGAGACGTAGCTGATACCTGTGATTGTCCCTGTTTTGTCTCTATATGGAATATCTCTTAAATCCATGTTCAATACTGAAAATAACTCACTGGAAAGTCCACCAGCAGAGCTTAATACCAGCATTCTACTAGGTTGTCTTTCTTTGGTGATATTATAATCGGTAGCGAATGATTGGCCACTCATTAACAGGGTAGATAAAAGTAGAGCAGAAGCAGACATTTTATTCATTTAAACAACTCCTTATTGAATGTCTATTTATGGTATTTTCTATTACCGATCGTGATGCTATTAGATTTCAATGTTTGTGTCAATGCGTTGTTTTTATTGAGAATTTTGCAATTTTTAAGTCTTGGGTTTTGCGTTTTTAAGGCATGTTAAAGGGAGGTTGTAAACGACTGAAAGCGATTTTAAATGAAACCATTGAGTGAAGATTAGCAAAATAAGCTAAAACAAGCAGAGATCCAGCACTACCAATGCGCGCAAGGATTACTGAAACACCCATATATTTCTTTTGGGAACTGTGGTGTTGTTATTCGGTTAGTCTTTTTACAAAGTAAATCGGGCCAGACAGTTTAAGCAGTTCCTTGTCTGGCCATCAACTTGATTTGAATTATATATCTGGGGGGACTCAGATTACAGCTTTATAAGTGAGTAATAATGGAAATAATGATCGTCGCTTCGCTACTTCTGACGTACAAAATAACGGAAGTGGTATGTGTGCTAAAAAAGTTCACATCTAGAAAATCGTTTTTTGTTGGCAGTGCGACCACCTTTTTAGTGTTCAACCTAGTAAGCTATACAGTGCTTAGCAATCGAGAGTATGATGAACCTTATCTCGAAGTCATTGTGTTTTTGATTTCTATTGCAAGCGCGGTCATGGTTGGCATCAAGTGTTATGTGGCTGCGAGTGAAAATGACTACTAAGGTCCAAGGCCAAAGAGGTGCCTGTGCTGTATGGAGCGTTATGGGGTAGTGCATATCGGTATGGGGCCGCAAACATTCCCCATACCCGAGTTTTCAAAGCTTTCGTCTAAGCACAGCTTCGCATCAAGTTAGCTTGGCACTATAAATGCTCAATTAGATAATTGGCAACAGTCATTACAGGCGTCGTGGCGTCATCCTGGTTAGCGAGAATAATCAGCACTAAGTCTTTTTCCAGAAAAACCCTAAATTCTGCACTGACCCCAATGAATGCGCCGCTGTGTCCTATGACTTTGCCGTTTTTACCCTCCCAGATACCAAATCCGTAACCATAGCGAGCTGAATTGAATTCAGGCTTTGCGCTGTAAGCCAATTCGCTATAATGACTCGACAGTAACTTGTGGCTGGTCAATGCCTTGGAGAAAGCATAAAGGTCTTTAACGGTGGAATAGCTACCGCCTGCTGAGTTCCCTTTAATTGCATGAATAAACCAGTTAGATTGCATGGAGTTTAATTTGTCGGAGTAGAAATATCCCATTGCCATATTTGGCGTTACGCCATCAACATCATAGTTACCCGTGTTTGGCATCCCAGCTTTGTCGAATATGTGCTCTTTTACATAAGTATCGTAAGACTCCTGAGTTATGGACTCTATGACCAATCCTAATAAAATCATCCCCTCATTACTGTACCTGAAGCGTGTGCCGGGTTCGGCTGTAAGCGGCAGGTACTTTAAAAAAGGTAAATGATCGCTCAGATTGCGTAAATCATTAGGGTGGGTTTTCGGATAGCTCGGATAACCCAGCCCTGAAGTATGGCTGAGCAGATGTGCAATGGTGACCTTTTCAAATGCGCCTTTGCCAAAGTAATCCCTGTTAAGGTATTTCACAACCGGATCCTGCAATGATAGCTTTCCCGCTTCAACGAGCTGCAACACACTGACTCCGGTGAACATTTTGCTAATACTCCCCAGGTTAAACTTAGTTTGGAGATTATTAGGCACGCTAAAGCGTCGCTCAGCGAGCCCTTTGGCACTATGATATAACACGCCCTCACTGTCGGCCAATAGGACAGTACCCGAGAAAGCTCCGTTGTTTGCAACTTTATCGATATATCCACTCAGTTTTTCTGTTAACTCAGCTTTGGTTAAGCGCTGGTTATTGCTCAAACTGGTTGGCTGTTGCGGGGTTAGGTAAAGCCCGGTTACTTTATGCGGTTTCTCAGTCGAGAGGTTTGCGGTGACTGTGTAAATCAGCTCTGTACTTTTTGAGAGCATGTTGACCCTTACTGTTGAACGCTCTGGGTCTTGCGGCAGAGTTTTATGAACTTGCATTGACTGATGACGGTGTTTAACAGACTTAAGCCAGCCAATGTACCTTTGTCTTCCTTCTCCTCCCCATCTATTCAGTGCGTCTGAATGAAAATACAAATCGACATAGTCTTCTATGGCCTTTGGTTTAGGGCTTTGCAACATTTCAATCAATGCTTGCAAGTGTGCAGGTTTGTCAAAACTCTGTTCTTCATTTGCCAATAAATTTGCACTCGTTAGCATTAAAAAGGTGAGAAAACCCATTAAAGCAAACCTGGATGAATGCACTAATCGCTCACTGTTCATTATTACCTGCCTTTGTTTTGTCGTTAGAATCGATAGATAAATCGTGCTAATTTAGCGTTTCACGAGCAATGTGCCTGTGCATTGTACTTTTGGCGATGCACAAAGCATTAAGGTTTCGTACGGATTTGATTAAGAAAAAATAAGTAAGGAATACAGTATTTTGAACTTGAACGGCCCAAGCCAATCAGAGCTGAATGACACTCTCGATGAGTCTGATAAAGCGCAGTTTTGGCTCAATGAAACACGAGTGTCACCTTACACCGGAGAGCTGTTCCAGGGTCAGTTGGTGTCGCGTCTTGAACCAAAAGTAATGGATGTACTCGTCATGTTGGCGAACAATGCAAACGCGGTGTTAAGCCCACAGACAATTTTTTCGCATGTATGGCCTCGCTCTATCTATAGCCCGGTTTCGATCCGAAGGGCCATTAGTCAAATCAGAATTGCACTGAATGACCATGATAAAACAGTACTAAAGACTCACCCGAAAAGAGGGTATGCATTGTATGCTAATGTACGTCGTGTTGCCGAGCGAGACTCATTATCATCAGAGCAACAGACACTCTCTTCAACTTTGCAGCAACCCAGACGCGAAAAAGGACATCTAAAAACAATGGTGCTCACCGTGAGTCCGGTTGCACTGATATGTATTTGGTTGTTTTCAGTCATGCTTAAAAGTACGGCATCGAATTCACCTGAAGTTGAAAATATTCAACCTTTAACTGCAAGCCCGCAAAATGAGTATTACAGCCGCTTTACGCCAGACAGCAAAGCAATCGTGTATTTAAAAACGAAAGCTGACGACTCAAATGCCACTGAGGTTTGGCTCACTGCCGCTGATCGTTCTTATAGCCAAAAGATATGGGAGCACAATGCAGATATCCGTTATTTTTCGTGGGCTGAAGCCAACCCCGCATCAGCTGGATATCGTCTGGTGTATGCCGTTGCGCAACCTGACCACTTGCAGTTTGAGAGTGTGTTGTTTGACCGTCATTTTCAGGTGGAGTCTCGTCAGGTTCATTTTGACCTGGCCGGGAAAATTGGCATCAGCACGTTCGTGACATTGGGCCAGAATGTATACTTCCTGGCAAAGCATGAAGCAGTCAACCGAATGTATCGTGGTGATTTGAGCACTGGGAAAACCGAGGTTCTGCTCAGCCCCACAGAGCAGTTTAACCCTTATCGTATTGCACTATCAGCGGATAAAAACTCACTCACTGTGCTGGGTTTTGACCGGCAGCGGCACTCAATCATTAAAAGGCTCAGCCTGACCGATGGAAAAAGTGAGGTGATTGCAGATCTTGGGCCAAATTGGTACTTCATTAACTATGTTGAAGCGCTAAATGGCTACTTATTGAGTGATGGCAAACATCTGCAATTTCTGGATGAAAGCAATCAGCTTAAAGATATTGCGTTTGAAAATTACGATTTTCTGCATTTTCCAAGTGTTTCACCCAATGGTAAATTACTCACTTTTACACAGACAAAACTGCAAGGTAACGCCTATATCCATTGGTATGAGCAGGACGAAGCGCAGCACCTTAGCAATTCGAATCGTCATACGTGGTTAGTCAGTCTTTCGCCGTCAGGCAAATATGTAACATTTGTCTCAAACCGCAATGGGTATGCGCAAATATTTGTTAAAGTGCTGACTGACGGGCGTGAATGGTTGGTCTATGCAAATCAACAGCAACACCTTGCTTTATCCCAGCCAGTATGGAATGAAAATGAAACTAAGCTCGCGTTTGCACGAAACGGGTTATTGACCACGGTTGAGTGGCAGCAAAATAATCACCAAGCAGTTAATGAAACTCAGATTGTTGGCACTCCGACTCAGTGGCTGGACCAAGGGTCGCGTATTTTATTTGAACGCAAGAGCGCGGATGAATCACTGTGGTTTGAGTACGCAGAGGGTCACGACCCCATACATAAGCGCACACTGAAACAAGGGAGGCTCGTGGTGACCAACGCCGGGCACTTTGTGGTGACTAAACGCGAGGTACAAAGAGGAAATGGACAAACCATTTTTGCTGCACCAGAGCATCAACGGATCGTCGCGCACAAATGGCATAAAAATGCGCTGTGGCTGCTCATAGAGCAGAGTGCGTCTGTGTATCATCTAAGGCAAATATCAGCAGAGGGTAAAACCTCGCAGTTGATACGCACTCTTCCTGCCCCTGATGGCACAGTGTCGGACTTTAATGAAGCTGGAGTTGTTTATTCAGATCTTGAAGCAGACAAGGATATTGTGACACTGGAGCTGCGTTAGTTAGGCTGGCGGTAAAGTAAAACAGGGGCCCGACACTTATGCCAAATAGACAGGCTTTGTCTGTCCAGCACGGGGGTTACTTGTTATTCGGTTCGTTTTTGATGAAATAAATTGAGTAAACCACAGCTGGCAGCTCCTTGTGTGGTCACCATATTGATTTGAGTCATAAATATCAGGGTGTTACTCAGATTATGGTTTTATCAGTGCGTAATAATGGCGATAATGTCGCCGCTTCACTACTTCTTACATACTAAATAAAGCAAGTGGTATGTTCGCTGAATAAGTTCACATCTAAGAAATCGTTTTTTGTTGGCAGTGCGACCACCTTTTTAGTGTTCAACTTAGTAAGCTATTTAGTGCTTAGCAATCGGGAGTATGATGAACCTTATCTCAAAGTCATTGTGTTTATGATTTCTATTGCAAGCGCGGTCATGGTTGGCATCAAGTGTTATGTGGCTGCGAGTGAAAATGACTACTAAGGTCAAGGCCAAAGAGGTGCCTGTGCTGTATGGAGCGTTATGGGGTAGTTCATATCGATATGGAGCTGCAAAAATTCCCATACCCGAGCTTTCGTCTCAGAATAAATACTAAATCCGAAGACACACTGCGCTGCCCGTCATTTTATGGGGTGGCAGACAAGTTTTTGCATGTCTCTTTCCTCAGTGCTTTTTTAGGGGGTAAAATAGCATATCCGCATACCGCTATCGGGGGGGAAGTAATAATAGTGAACTCTGTTTATAGCGAGTGAGTCAGGTTTGGTCGTAAATCGTCTAGTTAAATATAGGTAGAAAGTGACTGTCAAAATTTAAAATAAATAGGTACAATTGATTTGTTTTTAAATGAAAAAGGGAAAATTGTGAAATTTAAAATATCAAATAAAAGCTGGTTGACGATGTCGAAAATTTTGTTCGTTTCATCATTGTCACTTCCTGCTTCAGCGAATACCGTAGTTGGTAAAGTAACTCATTCTATTTCAGTACCAAGTTCTGGATATTTAAATAATCCTGTAAATATTTCTTGGTCCCCCTTGCCGGGCTTTTCGTTCGCCGACTTTTCTTTCGTGAAAGTAGGCTATCGGTTAAACGGGGGCGATTACACCTTTCAGGATCAAAGAGGGTCAGGTACATCAATTTCGCTTAATCAGACAGGTCGTTGGTGTTTTATTGTTCGGGGGTGGAACTCGAATGAGGGCGAGTTCGGATTATTTAATATAAATAATGAACAATGCGTCCAGATCAGGGAGCTACCAGTTCCAAGTGCACCTATTATCGAATCCCATGAGTATTATCAACCAGTAAATAAAAACTTTGTGCTTAAATGGAGCCCGCAGTCTGGGGGGCAGTATGTAAGTTATTATAAACTGAATGGTGCATATTTTAGAGGTCAGAGTAAAGAGCTGAACTTTGCAAACTATGGTAGGCAGTCATTCTCCATTCAGGCTTGTAATTCGCAAAACAAATGTAGCTCACCAGCATCAACCAGTGTTTATATCTATTCATCCCCTGGATTTGTTAGAAACTTAACCGCAGATAGAACCCATGTTAAATTGGGCGAAGGTGTAAATATAACTTGGAACCCCCCAGGTGGCATGATCCACAATGGCTACTATAGGGTTTCTTCAAACGGTCGGGTTCTATACTCTGGAAAGAATTTATATTATAAGCCTAGCACAGGGTCCCCGGGTACACACATATATAAAGTTGGCGCCTGTAATCCTGAGTTACCGTGTACAGAGAGCAATATAACAATTCAAGTTTCTTCTCCGTCACCTGTGAGTGGTTCAGCAAACTTCATCCATGAGAATAATGGCAATGCCATCCTGGACCCGTATTACAACAAGAATGAACTACTAGCTTGGGATGTTTCAGCTGTTAAAAATGCGAGTCAATATCAAGTTATCGTCGAAAAATCCGGTAGCCAGCGAATCTTCCCTGCAACTAGGGATGGTACCTTGGTAAAGTTCCGATTTTCACATTACATGTCTAACTATAGAACTAATGATGAAGTGAAAGTCAGTCTATCTGCATCAAATAGTGCGGGCCAGTCAGCTGTGCTCAGTAGCAAAAAAAACATTACGCTCGTAAACTGGGACGAAATCGAATACTATAATGGCAGTCCTCTCCATATCGTAGGTGCGGCTATGGAGGCTAATAAATATCAGTCAACGGTATTTAATAAACTATGGAAAACCATTCCCCAAGCGAATAGTATAGATGATGCAACGCACTTATATGATATAGACCCTACATTATTTTTTGATGCGTATTTTCATACTTATCAGCTTCCTTCTAGCTTAAGCTCCAAGCCAGAATCAGAGCCTAAGATGAACGTTTCAAAACCTTTGTTTGATGGTTTTGCGTTCTGGGATAATATATTAAAGAAATCTCCACATTTCGCAGATGCTACTCGCTTTACCAATGTATTGTCTACTGATAATGTTTTAAATAAGTTTAACCCAGGTCATAATAATAGTTATCTTAGAGGGTATCTTGATACTATATTCAGAGTTAAAAGCAAAGCGAATAAACCAAACAATAAATACCTTTTTAAAAATGAAAAGTCTCTACTTGCTGCAATGCATGAATCGGCCGATCGCCAAGATCCCTTGACGGGCGTTGCCAGTTCAAAGTCGAGAGGGTTTTATGTTATGCTTCCTGAGCCCTACTACAAAGTTCTCACTGCAGATGAAATAGAGAAGGGTATTGAAAATCCATACCCTTTCATAGAAGAGGAATTTAAGAAAAGATTTACTGTATATATAGACGAGGTTATTGAGCAGTATGCGTTATGGCGCTCACAGTATCCTAACTCAAAAGTAAAGCTTGCTGGTTTTATACATGGCTCTGAATCATCTGATAGGAAAACCCTGGGGCTTATAAGCCATTTGAAATCACATATAAAGTCCTTCAGCCCAGATCTAGAGCTTGTTGCATCTGGCTACAGAAAGGGGCCTGATCTTGCCCAAACATTTGAGCAAAGCTGTAGTGATAGAAACAATGATCTAGAAAAATGTCTAATAAAATACACACAAATATACGACGTTGAAATAAATAAGAACTTTGATAAAGTTTGGCTTCAGCCAAATGCAACCCTGGAAAGATTTACTAGTCACACAAATCGCTACCTGGGGATATCTTCATTTGAAAGGGAATTACTGCATTGGTATGGGAAAGGTGTATTTGAGCGTGTGAAGAATGATTCAAAATATTCTTTGGTTTTTGAATATACAAGAAATTTTGCAAATGGAAGGGCATCATCAAGGGACTATTTTGGCTATCAAACTCGTATTCCGGAACAAAGCCATAGTTTTTCTAACTACATCCACCCTGCCTTTAATGCTCGATTCAAAGATGATAGTTATAAAGGCGGCTATTATGGTGACATAAGTTACTACGCAGACTACATAGCTACTGACTTTCCTCCACAGTACAGTAATGGAAGTAAATCCTTTCTTTATGATGATAATGGCGGACTATTCTTCTGTTACGTTCAGTACGCAATTGGAAAATCTGATAGCTGTGATGCCATCTCATATCATCAAGAAGGTGGAAAAGGCTACATTCATACGTATGATTTGGTTGAGTCAATCAGCGATGTACGTGCTATGTATTCGTTTATAGGCACTACTAGAGGTTTTCATAGTTATAGTGCTGATAATAAAATAAAACCAGCCACTCCTTTGAATGATGTAAATGTAAACCAAAGTATTACGATTGATGTGACGGAAGGTGTGGCCAATGCAAGATATTTATCATTTAACACACTTGTAAGAAGCCGCTTGCACTCTGTCCTACAAAAGGGGTCAGCCACTGCTATTTCGAGCTGCTCGGCAAAGCCAGTTGTTACATTTACTTTTAAGGATGATTCAAATAACCTGATTGGTTCACCCAGCTATTTAGAATTAGACCAGGAAATCTTACAACAGCAAGCCTGTAGAAATATAAAAAACTTGGTTAAAACTCTTGAGGATGAAGAGACTAAGCGTATTAATAATGAAAGGCTGAGTAGATGTGGGCCAGAGGTTGATTCTGATACGTACAGAAACTGTATTAAGGATATAAACCCTGAGTACGTGGGAGAAGCTCGAACTACTTCGTTGTGGGAACCTTTGAGTACCAAAATAGCCCTTCCATCTGGTACGAAGAAAGTTTCAATAAAAATGGAAACTAAACAAATAAATACTCTAGACTATGTAAAATCTTTCGTATTTTACAGACCTGATTATCAATTAGAGTAAATAGCTTCGGCTATCAGGGTGAGAGCATTCTTCGTTAACGACCATCGAAGATAAGCTCCGCCCTGAATTCATAGTCCAAGCTGGCCCGAACAAACTTGCCACGCATCGAGCCTCTTCGGCCTGTGTGCTGTTTACCAGGTTACGAATAAAGCATCATATTTTTGCTGAAATCGGCCCGCTGATCTGGCAAGCATCTTCCTTAAACACGGCATCCAACATCCAATACTGATGGCTTTCTATGTGTCTGGGAGAGGGAACTGACAGCTTAGAAGTAAACAAACAACAAACGTGTTAATTAGGACGCTCGCATACTCGCGTCTATTAAATTAGCATTAGTTCGCCAATCTGGCATTGTAATAAATTGAAATTTTAGGGATCCACAAATGAAGTACCTGGCTGTCCCCTTACTGCTAATAAGTCTGGGGACACAGTCCCAAGAGAACGAAGCCGAAGTCTTAGACAAGTATGTCGAAATCCAACAACATAGCTTCCTGGCTGCACATCTCGATGATAAGTGTAAGTTCTTAAGCTCCTCGGATCGTACGCTGCTAGATCAGGCCATTAAAGCTTTGGGGGATGAGATTACGCTTCATCCACTTAATAAGGTTAAGTCGTTGGGCAACCCGTTTCTCTCTGCGACGATGAAAGAACGTGCTGAGTTATATCATTGCGACGAAGGTGTCGAGACATACGTGCAAAGTAAAATTGATGTCGCAAAAATCATTTTAAAACACTATCAATAACTGCAAGGAAAAAAGGACCTTAATGAAAAAGTTACTACTGGCAGCTGCTGCCTTAACATCTGCTGCAAGTTTTGCAGACTCTGCAGATATGGAGCGGACTTTCTTTGATAAAATTGTGGAAATGCAACAACATAACCGTCTTAGTATCCATCTGGATGAAAAATGTAAATACTTAAAGCCAAATGTACGCAATGAGCTGAAAGCGGCGTCTAAGAAAGCTGGACAGCTTATCCTTGTACACCCAATGAACAATATGGGGAGTGGGGCCAACACATTTGTCGATGTTAAAATGCATGAGCGCTCTCAAGAAATACCGTGTAATAACAAAGCTAAAGCTCAGGTCGAAGATACTCTCAGGATTGCACGACAGTTTATGGTCATTATGAATCAGTCGTAACTCGTTTCTGCCCCAAGATGAGTTAAAGCAAATGCCCTATGTAGTGGCATAGAGCGAAGAAAGGGAGTCGGTAGCGAACAAAACTATGTAAGCCTTTTTACAAAGTGCCTGATTTTGTCCTATAACATTATTACTCGCCGTTTTGGGGCAATGTGAGAAGCTGGAATTTGCTGCTGTGTTATCTGCCTGTTTATATTAGCAATTATTGGTGGAATTCTGAAGGTATGTAATATGCGCCGCTTCGGTGTGTTATAAACTACCATAGTGGGGCAGAATAAGTTGTTATGTGTCAGGTGAAGCATGAGTAAACCGCCAAAAGAAATCGATGGAGCTAAGGTTGTTGAGTGGGCTTGGTCTGGTGAGAGGCCATTTGGTGTGCTTCGTTACGAGTCAGGGGAAACCGCTTCAGAAATATTTGGCTTAGCAATCTGCCAGTACGATGAATCAGATATTATTTATCGCTTCAGTTGTGATTCTGTTTGGGAAGCCGAGCAAGATTCAGGTTATGGTTCTGTAGCTGAGGCAAAAGAAAATCTTCCTGAGCAATATAGAGATGTCAAAGCGAAGTGGCAAAATTATGAGTAAACACATAACAAACGCAGTCACTGGGACAAATTTCCGCTTCGCTCCAATTTGCCCGTGCTGCGGGTGTTAGTTGTTTTAAGAGGAAGTATTGAATGCAGTGGATATCTGCTTATAGTCATTTGTTTAGTATGTTGGATAAAACAGGCTCACCTGCTTACCATAGCGGCTCAGCCTTCATTAAGGTCGTTCAACAGTTTGACCGTGGCTTGCCAGGTTATTCACTTTACATTGAAGAAAGAAACAGGCTGAAACAGAGTACAACTCGTCGAGACTTTTACTGGGACATTCTCCAAAATCTCGATGAATCAACACGATTTGAAGTTTTTCGTGCCTTTATAGACATTGTCGAGCCACATTGTCCAACTGAAGCTCAAGATCTTCGAGCATATATGTTTGGTAACGGTAACCCTGTTCCCAAGGCTACTATTCCAAACCATCAGTGGAGTTCTGATAAGCTCAATTCGACACTGTCTAAAATTGACAATGCAATAGATACGGCAAACTACAACAATGCAATGACTTTGGCATATACGTGTCTGGAGGGATTGTATAAATCCTATGTTCAGAAACATGTTCCAGCTAGCAGCAATGTCACTGACTTAATACCGTTGTCCAAGTTGGTTCGAACAGACATTGATTCAAAGCTCTCAGCAGTAGGCAGTTATCCAGTTCAAATGGTGACAAGTATTTCTACACTGACCAGTGCAATTGCAAACTCTAGAAATAGCTTTAGTGATTCACACTTTGATCATGATGCTAATAAATGGCTAGCTATCTATAGTCGAGATTTAGTTAACTCTATTGGACGTTTGTTATTGCATTTTCTGTGAGCCAAACAACTAACAAGCTACTCAAAAGGACGCATTCGTCCTAACTCATTTATGTCCATAAACGAGCTAGAACGATCATCCGACTTTCGCTCGGAGCGGTTTGTCAGATGAAGTCCAACTCTATTCATCGACACTGTAAGCTCAGATTTGAGTTAGTACATATTACAAACTTTCCCTCCGCCAGTTTTTTACTGTGCATGTGCCGCACTCTTAGCCCCAATGCTTCGTTTTACCGGACTAAACAAAAAGAGCGCTCGTCGAGCGCTCTCATTTCATTCACCTGACAATTGCTCAGGCAGTTTGTTATTTCATGTTTGCAATGTCGTCTTTGGTTGCATTCACTGTTTTCCAGGCATATGACTCGCCTTCAACACCGAAAGGATAGCCGTTTGCTGTCCAGTTCGGGTTTGAGAAGTAGTCGTATTGTGTTGCGCTACCAAAGACATGTGGGTAGGCCATGATACTGGTGAATACATTATAAACACCATGTCCCATGCCATCGGTGTATACGCCACCAGAGGTGTCCCCTTGTCTGCGCGCGTGTGTTAAGCCCTGGTTGTGGCCTAGCTCATGTACAAAGGTGGTTGCGCCGCAATCTACTGCGGTAATAGAGTACATTTTGTCGACCTGAGACGGATACAGATTACCGTTGCTGCCCTGGCCAACCCAGGCAATACCACAGCTGATCAGGTTACTGCCCGTTGCTGAGCCGACACCCAGTAATGCCACCATGTCGGCACTATTTGCATCACGATATTGCGCGATAGATGTGCTGTTTGTCAGTGCATTTAGCCAGTCTTCATCAGCTGTAACCTTTGCACTGCCAATAGAGTCAGAAGCGACCAGGTTCAGTCTCAGGTTGATGTTGTTTTGGCTGTACACCTGATTAGAAAACGAGATCAGCTGGTTGACTTTTGTCTGGATATTGGATGTTTTAGCTGCTGCTTCATCACTGTACAAAATGGCAATATCTATGGTGTTTGCCTGAGCTAATCCAGAGGCTAAGGTGAGCGCCGTCGCTAAAATTGCTTTTTTCATATTGATTTTCCTTACTTCTTACTTGTTGTTTGAGTGTTGATGGGTGGGGCAAAGAGATCTTTTTCCCCATCAGCAGGTGCACGCGCCTGAGGCGTGTGTTCTACATGATTCTTATAAAGGTCGCGTTTGGCAGCAATCCAGCCATGCTTGCCATGGGATTCAAAAACATAATTGCCTGAGGGGACAGTGAATTGTCCGTAAATGGCGTCACTTCCGACTGTCATCACTGAATTATGAAAGCGGTTATTAGAGCCGGTGACTGTCGCAAAAACGCTTTTGTCGCCATTGGGAAAGACATCCACCTGGGTGACCTCTGCGCGGTGCATTTCGGTGGTCTGAGGGATAGTCAGGTCAAAGGTATCGCCCACTTCCAGTTGCTGCATGGCAGCAAGGTTAAACTCAACATAGGCCTCTTCACTAATATCCCTTGCCAGCACGCCCGCTTCTATTAACACAGCTCTCGCGTCATCAGAGATTGCTGCGATTTCCCCAATATCCAGCGGCAATCGCTCCATGTCCTGCGTTATTTCTGTTGTTGTGTTTGAGGTAATTACTGTTTGTTGCTTGGGTGAACCGGAGGCAACAACAGGTGCCGCTTTTTCTACGCTTTTATTCACTATTAGTGCATCTTCTTGCACTGATGGGGGTTGCGTAATTTCTGAGTCAGATCCGGAAAAAAGCCAATATGATATAAATATACCTATTAAAATAAGTGAAAATGTCAGTTTCTTCATTTTTTATTCTTCGGTTGGCTGGAAGGGAAGTGAATATAATTAAAGTTAACAAATGTGTCAAACAAGTTTCAAAGTGATGTTTTTATGGTTATTTTGTTATAATATAACGAATAAAAATTGTTAATAATGAATAAGTATTAGTCACAAAATCAGTGCAAAAAGTGGCATCCGCAGAACAGAAAAAGCAATAAAAATGGGTTAATTCCATTAGGCACTAGAGTCTATGCTTCTGTATTGATTGCTTTTAATATTTATTCGGTGAAGCCATTTGTTCCCCCGGGTATTGTCTGTAGCGAATTTTTGATCCGTTTACTGCTGTCTGCGCTTGAGCGTCGTTTATAAAAAGGGCAAATATTTACTCTCATGTGAGATATTAATGGGGTTTATAAATAAACTCATGGGAATATATTATTCGTTTTTATTATATGGGTGTTTAATGAAATTCTCCTCAACTGCTGACTGGGCGCAACGGAGCACCTGCTTTGGGTGAGTTTTAGCGCCCAGGGTGAGAGCATGTTTTGTTAACCACCATCAACTGCAAACAAGCTCAGCGCTGAATTCATTATCAAAACCAGCCCGAACACACTTGCCTCATATGGATTCTTTGCGGCCTGTGAGCTGTTTGAACTGTGCTCGAACACTTCAATATCTTTTCTGCCTTCCACAAGCAGGTAAAACTCCCGGGATGACATAGAACTAATCATGATTAACAAGTCGGTAGGGCGTTGTTTCCTAAATCATTGAACTAATCTTGCCTTGTGTGATCAGATCTCAAAAGCAAACACCGAGGCTGAATTTTGAAAGAAAAGCGTATCACTAACTGGCGTGATTACAACAAAGCCCTTATC